>JAPLCJ010000017.1 GCA_026392255.1 Solirubrobacterales bacterium | reverse complement strand
TCAGTGCTGGGCTCCACGTAAGCGTGCTGCCAAGCCTCGCGCTGTCTCCGCCGCCTAACCGGCAGCGCCCCAGGCTCAGGCCGACTTGTCCCAGCCGCCACGCTCACCGCGGTAAAGGCCCTCACCTGTGAAAATCAACCGAACCGTTGCGATCAGGATCTTGAGGTCCAGCCCCAGCGATTGATGGTTGATGTACCAGAGGTCAAGTTCAATTCGTTCGCTCCACGGGAGCGAGGCGCGGCCCTGCACTTGAGCCCAACCGCTCACTCCCGGTCGCACGCTTAGGCGGCCACGCTGCCGCTCGTCATATTCGGCTACCTGTTCAAGCAAAGTAGGCCGTGGGCCGACCAGGGACATTTCGCCCTTGACTACGTTGACCAGATTTGGCAGTTCGTCTAACGACCAGCGCCGCAGAAAGCCCCCGACCCGAGTGATCCGGCTGTCGTTGTGATCCACGGCCATGCCAGCACCACTGTGTTCGGCTCCAACAATCATGGTCCGCAACTTGACAATCTCAAACTCATGACCATTAAGGCCAGCGCGTGGCTGGCGATAGAGGACCGGTCCCTTGCTGTCGAGGCGGATAGCGATCGCGCAAATGGCCAGCACAGGGGCCGTGACCACAACTGCAAAAAGACCTACGGTCAGATCAATCAAGCGTTTGATGCCTCTCTGGGCCGCGTTCATCGCGTTCCCTCCGGCGGCTCCCAGCCTGCCTCTGTGCCGTGCCGAGCCCAGTCCCAACCGCCCGCAGCTATTGCCGCAGTCATCAGGACGTAATAACGAATCACGAGCAGAGGCTTGGCTTTAACTCGTCCGCCGAGGACGGCGGCTGCGATGCCAGCCAGCTGGGCCCCCAGGAGCACGGTCCAGAATGTTGAGCCGGAGGCCAGTAGCGCGCTCGCCAGCAGCGCGAGAGCGTGCAGTAGTGGTGACGCGTAACGGATCGCACGATGGCTGAAGATCATCAAGCAGTACAGCGGTGAATAGCCGCGGGGTGAGAGGAGCCCGCCCTTGACGACGATCGGCCAGGCGTGACTCATCATCCGGCGTTTCCTTGCGAACTCGCCTTCAAGACTGGGGACCATCAGCTCAGTTGCCGACGCGCTGGGCGCCTCAACGGCTAAGTGGCCGAGCTTGACGAGTGTTGATGGCAGCTTGAGGTCGTGCCCCATAACTGGATCAACCTCCACATAGTCACTTCGGCGAACGGCGTAGATCGCCCCATTGCCGGCAGTAACTGATGCGAGCTTTGCCTCCAGACCGCGAATGAACATCTCAAACCGCCAATAAAGGCCTTCTTGGTTTGTTCCGTCCTCGCGCTCGAACCGAACCCGGCCGCAGACATACGCCACCTTTGGGTCAGCGAACGGAGCGAGTAGGTAGCGCAGGGCAGTTGGGCGCCACTTCGAATTGGCGTCAGAGAACGCAATCAGGTCAGCGGTCGAACCTCTAACCGCGGCGTCCTGAGCGCGGACCTTGCCGCCGCGTGGAAGGTCCAAGACCTTGTCAGCTCCCGCGGCTCGCGCAGCCTCCACCGTGCCGTCGTCGGAGCCGTCGCACGCGACGATTATCTCTAGGTCGCCACCCGGCCAATCGAGGGCCCGGAGGTTCTCAATCCGCTGGGCAATCACCCCGGCCTCACGGTAGGCCGCAACCACTATTGACACTGAGGGCAACGCGTCGTTGGCGGCTAGCGGAGCTGGGGCGCCCGGCCGTCGCATGACTAGCTGAAGTGCGACAAGCAGCAACGGATAGCCAGCCTGACTCCAGACGAGCAGGCCGGCGCTGAGCCAGAATGTGATTTCGAGAGTTGTGTTCACTTGAACCCCAGTTTGATCACAGCGTCGGCCGCCCGATCAACGCCGGGCGATCACCTGCCGGTAGAGGGACTCGTGAAGCTCTGCTATCCGCTCCCAAGACCAGTCGCCGGTTGCGAGGCGCTGTCCCGCATCTGCGAGTGCTTGCAGGGCCGCTGGATCACGCAACAACGATCCGAGTTCCTCGGCTAGTGCCTGAGGATTGCCCGCCGGCACTGTTCGTGCCGCGCCGAGCGCAGCAACCTCTGGGAACCCGCCGACGTCGCTCAAGAGCAGGGGCTTGGAGAAGGCTAGGGCAGTAGCTAGGACCCCTGACTGGTCGATTTCCAAATAAGGAAGGACACAGAGGGCAGCGGCTGAGAAGATCGCCGGGATTTCGCGATCGTCTACAAAGCGGGTAACGAAACGGACTGATTCCGGTGCATTCCGGCGCAGCTCCTCAATATCCATCCGGGGGCGCCCGACAATCCAAAGCTCTGCGTCCGTGACATCTCCCCAAGCATCAAGCAGGACATCAAGGCCCTTATACGGCCGCATCAGCCCAAAGCTCAGAACGACTGGCCGTTCACCTCTTGAACCCGGCCCCACAAGCTCTTGGGGAAGTGGCATTGGGTTGGCAATGCCTGCGAGGTAGTCCAGTGGCCCGTGAGGAATCACAGCAACGCGCTCGGGGTCTAGGCCTACCTCGTTGACGAGGCGATCGCGGCCATGCGCGGTGTGGACTACGACCGCGTCGGCCTTGCCCCAGATCTTGGCCTGCGCTGCAAGCTGCCCTGGCCGAGGCTCGCGTGGAAGGACATCATGCGCTGTCATCACCAGCGGCATCTTGCTTGGAAGCAGGTGGACGTCGAGCCCTTGGACTGCAAGCCACTGCGCGTGGACAACATCAAAGGCTTTGGTTGATCTGCGCCAAGCCAGCATGTCTGGAATATGCCGCAGCAGCCGCCCGCCCCGAAGCAGCTTTGAACCCGCCGGTCCGGGTAGGCCTCGGTAGAAGCGTTCCTCCCGTCGATACCCAACCGCGTCAGGCACATCGCCATACGAGAACGGGGCTGTAGCGAGCTCGACAGTCAGTCCTCGGCCTGCCAAAGCCTGTGCCAAGGCGTGGTCGTATGGCGGCGTATAAGCAGCCGGGTCAACGAGCTGGACCTTCACGATCGGGCGACTTCCGGCATTCGTTTGAGTAACGGTACCGCCGCGCGGACCCGCTCACTGCCCGTGGTCAGCACCCTGCCGCATACCTGTGCGCGATCATCCCCTGTGTGAACGACATCGAAGTCACTTACTGCATCGTTAATACAGCCCAGCGCGACAAGCTCAAGGAGTGCCTGGACGCAGTGGGGCGTGAGCGAGCATCAGTGCCATTTACGACCGAGGTGCTTGTTCTCGACAACTTCTCCCAAGACGGCTCAGCCGAGCTCGCGCAGAGCCACCCGGCAGTCGACCGGGTTATCGCGCTGCCACGCCGGCGAGGCAAGGCCGAGAACGACAGCGAGCTGATCGGCGCTGCCCATGGCCGTTTCTGTCTGCTGCTCAACGAGGACGCCTTCCTCAAGCCCGGGGCCACCGCTGCCCTTCACGCCGCACTTGACGCTGACCCGCTGGCCGCAGCAGCAGGCGCCCGTCTGCTCAACCCAGCCGGCAAGGCGCAGCCTTCCGCGTGGCGCTTCCCCTCATGGGGAACTGCACTTGCGGGAGCACTGCTGCTGCATAGGTTCGTGACTGTGCAGTCTGGCGGCGCTGGGGTCACGAGGAGAGTCGACTGGGCCCAGTCAGCAGCAATGCTGTTGCGGACCGACACGGTTGAGGCGATTGGCCGGCTGGACCCGGCCTACTTTGTCTACTCGGACGAGACCGACCTCTGTAAGCGTCTAGCTGATCGGGGCAGGCCGACGCTCTACGTTCCGGGAGCAGAAGCAGTCCACCACGAGGGGCTCTCCACAGGAGACTCGGCTGAACGTCGCATTGTGGAGTTTGCCCGCGGTCGCGACCGCTACCTCAGAACCCACCTCGGGTCCCTTACATCGCTCGCAATGCGTCCGCTGATCGCCTTTCCATACCTACTCCGCTCGATCGCAGCCACAGCTCTGCCGGGCCACGATCCCCAGCGCTACCGCGCCCACGCCCGCGCGGCGATGCGTCCCGGTGACGGCGAAGGGCTGCGTGAAGCCGCGGCAGCTTTCAACCGGCGCGAGTCGGCACGAGCCGCAGTCTGACTGCAGCAAACCCGCGCGAGAACGCCTCGCGCTCCTCTGCAGTCACAAAGCCCGTCAGCAGCAGAACGCAAGGAATCAGAGCAAAGGCCGCTGCTCGCTCGGCGAAGGCAAGCAACCCCGCTGTTGGGAGCAGCATGTTTCCCGTCACGGAAATCCCACCAGCCACGGCAGTCAGCCATGCCAGCCGTGACCACTGGAATCCAACCTCAAACAGCTTGCGTGTCATTAACCGAAGCGATGCGAGCATCACCACATAGGAGCCGGCAAGAGCAATCCCTGCGCCCGCGATACCCATTGAAGGAACGAAGATCGCCAGCAGAGCCACGTTTGCCACAAGGCCCGCGATGGCAGCCGGGAAGTTGCGCGTTGTGACCTTGGCTCGCCCACCGACTGTGATCATCAGATGAACCAATCCGTAGAGGGCCCAGCCCAGCGCAACCCAAGGCAATGCTTTGTAGGCGGGATAGAACTCAGGAGCGGCAAGTAGCCGGACCACCCAACGGCCGCCAAGGACAAGCGATGCGACAGCCATCCCGGTCACAACCGCGTACCAAGTCGTCACTGCCGCGTAAAGGCGTGCCGCAACCCGGTCGTCTTTGATCGAGTAAGCGAGTGGCGGCCATGCGTATTGAAAGCCACGCGCGAGCGCGATCATCCCGGCTGACAGTTTCACTGCCAGTGAGTAGAGGCCGGCTGAGGCAGCACCACCTCGTCCGTGGAACAGCCAAGCCCGGTCGATCAGGTTGAGTGCGAAGACGCTCGCGTCCGCAGGGACGGTTGGTAGGCCGAACCGCAGCAGTGTCCTCAGTCCGCTTGCCTCACCTGGCTGGGCCCTGAGCCGTTCGCGCTCCCAGAACCAAAGCGCGAGCAGAACCACTGTCGAGGCTGCGTAGTTACCCAGCAACAGGCCGTTGGCTCCCTTGCCCTGCATCACGACGAGCCAGACAGTCAAGCCGACTGTCATCAGCACATTGGCAATTGAACAGATCGCGTACTGAACCGACCGCTCCTCCACTCGCAGCAGGGCCTGTGCCAGCTCAAGGTTGGAAAATGACCACAACCCGAGTGTTGCGATACGGATGATCGTGGGGTCTGAGCTCCCAAGGACTAAGCGGCTGATCGGCTCCGCGGAGCTGAGCAGAACTAGGCAGACGGCCGTCGATACAGCGAAGAGCGTCAAGACTGACCGCCGGGCAAGGGCGTCCCTGCCGGCAGTGTCACGTTGCTCGTAGTGGTAGCGGACGAAGGCCTCTCCGATGCCAAGTCGCACGACGATACTCATGAAGACAACCCCGGCGCCAATCAGCTCTGCGGTCCCGTAATCAGAGCGTGTCAGGTGCCGCGTATAGACCGGCAGTAGGAATATCGCTAAAGGCTTAGAGACAAGGTCAGAGACCTGATAGGCAAACCCTGTGCGCAGGAGTCGTCTCAGATATCCCTGTGCTGCCATCCCCAAGGAAGCTACCCGGGGGAGCGGGCGGCTACCGTCCCGGGGCATGAACCCTCGGATCGCACTCTTCCTGCTTCCCCGTCCATTAGACAGCTTCATCCTCCAGGACTTCGTTCGACCGCTGACCGCCGATTCAGGGGTCGAGGTGCTTGAGCCCGGTCGCATGCCGGCCGGCGCCCTGATGCGGCTACCCAAGCCACTGGCTGCTGCCGAGGCCGCACGGCAGGCCCGGCGCGTCAAGATAAACGGCGATCTAGGGGTAGTCGTTCTGATGCACCCTGTCCAGTGGCCGTTGGCGAAGGCACTACTTGACCGCAATCCGGGCGCAGAGCTCTGGTACGGAATTTGGGATCGCTACGACTGCGCGCCAGACGCCGACGCGCGGACAAGGGCACGGGTTGGAGCCATGCACGCCGCTGCATCGGCCCGGGCTGACTGGCGCTTTGCTGTGTCAGGTGCCCTGGCAGACCTAGAGCGCGAAGCCGGCCGCGACTGCGATGTCCTGCCTCCACCGCACGATGCGTTCCCAGCGCCTGATCCGACTAGAGCAATTGTTGCAGCCTCAATGGGCCACCTTGGTCGCAGGACCGACTGGGCGCTGCTGAACCGCCTTGTGACTGACCTACCCGAGCTGACACTCCTCTTGATCGGTGAAGTCCACGCGGATGAGACCCCGGATGACAAGGACCTCAAGGACGTGCTCGCCGCGGCGAACGTGGTCTGTCTTGGGTCACTCCCTGATGAAGCAGCCGCCCGTGTAATCAGCCTCGCGGATGTCTGCCTACTCCCGTTCCGGGAGGACGAGTTCAACGACACCGGGCTACCCCAGCGGATCCTCAAGGCCGCCAAGGTCGGGCGCAGAACGCTCGTGCCGCCCCTGAAGGGCCCACTGACCCAGTCCGAGGCTGTGACCGTTTGCTCAACACCGACTGAATGGACGGCAGCCCTGCGGAGTGCTGGCGAAGCTAACCACGTTGGTGATCGAGACCTGCGGGCCTGGGCGCTAAGTCAGAACGAGGAGAAACTGCTGGCTCCGTTCCGCGAGAAGCTTCGCGGAGTGGGTATTTAGCTCTAGTACGAATGAAGGGCGGGCCTTTGACAGGCCCGCCCTTCATCAAAGCTCAAAGCTTGCTGGACTAGCTTAGAAAGGTGTGGCCGAGCAGTTGATCGCAGCCTTCTTACGAAGGTCCGAGTTCAACTTCCCATACTGGCCCTGAGAATCAGGGTACTTCGCAGTTGCCTGCGCGATACATGCCTGCTGCTTTACGCCGCCCGCACCAACCCAAAGCATTGCGGTGGCGATTACGGCAAGGACGCCGTAGAAGATCTTTGCGAGTGGTGGACGACCGAGTGGCGCCACTGCTCCCTCAGAGTCGACGATGTCGTTATTAGCCTCGTTGATAGCTACATCCGCGTTGACGGGTGCTGCCTTCTCCGGAGCCTGTTCATTCTGATGTTCGTTCATAAATCGGCAGCCTAGACCTTTTAAGCTGACTCCGTGTCAAGCGGCTCAAAAGATGCAAAGAGAAGGTAAAAAGGCCCGCGTATGGCGCTTTCGGGAGTCCCTTGTCGGTAGGTCAGTAAGGCCACTCGCCGCGGCCGTCGTCAAGCAACTTGGCGACAGGCCGAAGCTTCATTACGAGCAAGACTTTGATGGTGACATTGCGCGCGAACCAGCCCAACTCCCGAAGCTGCTTGAACACGTTGCTGCGCTTCGCAGATCCAGACATCGGAGTCCGGCAATATTCAGCAAGCGAGCGAGAACGGCCCACGTACTGCCAGTCCGGGCTAAAGAAGAGCAGGCGGATCTGCGCGAGAGTCACACCAACGGAGGCAAAGGAGTCATGGATACACATGGTCCCGCTGGCATTGACCCGGGCGCCCCAATCGCGAATGTCGGCGGCAGCAGGCCCGTAGCGATGAGCTCCGTCTATGTAGAGCATGTCCAAGCCGCCTTCAATTGCCTCGTGCGCACCCTGTGACGGCAGCCGAACGTGGCGAATCCTGTCGTCTACACCAGCAGCCTTAAGGTTTGCGTGGAAGAGGTCGTGGTCACCCTCGCCCTCACCAGCGGTTCCATCAATCTGCTGTGGGCCTCGATCATTTCCGGCGTGAGGATCAATGGCAGCAACCTCTCCAGCTGCAGGGGCTGCCTTGGCAATGACAATTGCTGACCGGCCGCGGTACGAGCCAATCTCGGCGATCTTGCCACCTGGTGTGACGCGCGAGGCGGCGTCCCAAAGAAGACGCGCCTGGCCTTCGGTCATCCATCCCTCGACACCATCTACGGACGCCCATGCCGCTGCAAAACCGTCACCCACGGTGGACCCTTGGACAGTGCTGTCTCCTCCTTCAACCAGAATCAAGAGATTACCGGTCCGCGCGCGCGTCAGGGCCAGCGCGTCCAGCCCTTGCGAGGACTAGGCTTGCAGTTAGTGGGAACCGTTTCACAGGCAGGGGGCGGAGGGGCCCTAAACAGCAGAATCGGGCGGATTACCGCCCGACCGGATGCACAGTTCCTTTTTGTCGTAACGGCACTTGCCTTTCTGTTCCGCGCGATCATGATTCTCAGCGTCCAGCGGCACAACAATTTTGCCTTCAACGACGCTTTCTTTTACCACTCAGTTGCGGCAATGGCCGCCGACGGAAAGGGCTTTGCGACCCTTGACGGCAGGCCTTTCGGTCAGTGGCCGCCCGGCTATCCGTTCGTTCTGTCCGTCCTCTACCGCTTCACCGGAACTAGCCCCCTCTCTGGGGAGTTTCTGAACGGGCTGATGGGCGCGGCAGCCGTGCCCCTGATCTACTCAATCGCAGAGCGGACCTTCGGCCGGGTAGAAGCTCGGATCTGCGCAATCGGTATGGCGATTCTCCCAGCACAGATTTTCTTCACTGACGTCCTTATGTCTGAGCCAATGTTTGTCTTGATTCTGCTCACGACGCTGTGGTTAATCGCCCACCGCGAACCGACTGTTCAGACCGCAGCCCTGATCGGCCTAGTAATGGGCGTCGCGACCCTAACCCGAGGCGAAGGACCGCTGATGATCCTGATGCCTCTAGCCGCGTGGTTCCCTCGCCTCCCGCGCCGAGTCCTGGCCGAACGATTGGGCGTTGTGTTGGGTGTCGCGGTCCTCTGCGTCGTCCCTTGGACCATGCGCAACTACTCAACTTTCCACCGGTTCATACCGGTAAGTACAAACTTCGGTTCGACCTTCTGGTCGGGCCACAACCCGACGGCGACAGGCAAGCAGAGCTACCCGCCTCCCTCGCTGACCGCACAGGCAGGTCCATCCAATGGCCGTTTCTACCAAATTGATCAGAGCAAGCTCCTGCAGAAGGACGCAACTAACTGGATTAAGGCCCACCCCTTGCAAGACCTGGCGTTGATCCCGTGGCGGTTCCTCGGTCTGGTTGAGGGCGATGGCGGATCCATCTACTTCTGGGTAAACAAAACTGGAGACGGGAAGAAACCCTTGGGCCATGCTTGGGCAGAGCGGCTAGGAACAATCGCTGACATGGGTTGGTACGTGCTCTTCACCGCGTTCGTCGCCTCATTAGCGGTGTTCGGTCGAAGCGTCTGGCGAAACAGCGTGCTGCGAGCCATCCTCACTTATGTGGGATTCAGCACCGTGCTCTACTCAGTGGTCCTCTACGGCCAATTCAGGTACCACGTTCCACTCGAGCCGATGCTGCTAATAGTGGCCTCACCCGTCATTGCTCAACTAGTTGCCGTGCGCAGGCGACGGCTTCAATCATCGGCGGCGTCCTAGATGAGCACAACGCCACACACTGGTGATGAAGAGACCACAGAGACTGCGGTAGAGCAACAGTCACAAGTAATAACCCCTACGCCAGCCGGCCTAGAGCCGCTGCTCGACTCAGGCACAACCGAGACAGTTGACCTAGTCGAGATTGGCGAGATCCAAGCGCCGATCACAGCGCCAGTCCCAACGGTCGAAGAGGTCCTCGCAAAACCGCGTACTCCTCTACTTCCTAAGCGAGCCGAGTGGCTGCTTCTTCTTGCATCAGCGGTAATGACGTTCCTCCAACGTCCAGGCCTGATCTTCACTGACTCCCGAAGCGACCTGACTGCCGACCCCACTCTCTTCCTCAGCCGAGTGTCTGATGTGTGGTCGTCAACCTACGACCTCGGTCACGTTCAGTCGGGACAGTTCGTTGGCTACCTGTTCCCAATGGCCCCCTTTTACGCCGGTGGCAGCGAATTGGGAATTCCCATGTGGATGGTCCAGCGACTGTGGCTGACAATGATTCTGGCGGGCGGAGCGATTGGGGTGTCTCGCCTGCTGGGCGCACTCTGGGATCGGAACGACGGAACGGCCCGTCTACTTGCCGGACTTGTCTTCGTGTTCAACCCTTACGTCGTCACCCAGATCAACAGAGGCACCATCACGCTGCTGGCCTACGCGGTCCTGCCGTGGCTGCTCCTAGCCGCTCACCGGGGAGTGCTCCAGCCAAGACATTGGCGTTGGCCGATAACCGCGGGAATGCTGATCGCTGTAGGCGGTGGTGGAGTGAATGCTGCCGTGCTGCTCTGGGTCCTCCTAGCTCCACTGCTCCTGATGTTCTATGAAGTCGCTGTAATCGGCCGGTCGCGCAAAGCTGCCTGGTCCTTCCTCTGGCGAACAATGCTCTGTGTTGCGGGACTGTCGCTCTGGTGGGCCATTCCGGTCTGGCTCCAGAGCGGCTACGGCGCGGACTTCCTCTCCTTCACCGAGCAGCCCTCAACCATCTGGGCGACCAACAGTGTCTCTGAATCACTCCGACTCTTGGGGTATTGGATCAGCTACTTCCAGATTGGTTTCGGATCGAGCCGCGCAGTGGTACCGCCAACCACGGTCTACCTGTTTGCTCCGGTTCTGGTCGCTTCAACCTTCGCAGTTCCCCTGATGGCGTTCGGCTCCCTCTCCCGTATCTGGAAACGCCCGTATATCCCCTTCTTCGTACTTCTAGCCGTCTTCTCTACAACGGTCATGGCCGTCGGCTTCCCACCAGGTAAACCCCTCTACACGCTTCTGATCAAGGCTTACTACGGGTTCCCGATCCTCCAGATCCTGCGAACTACTTATAAGGCTGCCCCGCTTCTCTCGATGGCCCTCGCGTGCCTCGTCGGCGCCGGCGGCGCTGACCTGCTCAGACGAGCCCGCACCCCGGCTTCGCGTCGGGCACTGACAGCGGGTCTGATTGCGATTCCGATCGCCTTCGGGTGGCCAATGTTCACCGGCCACGCCATCGATGCGCAGCTTGCTTATAAGGACGTCCCCGACTACTGGAGGGCCGCGGCGAGCGACCTAAACGCAGAGACCGCACCGGGCTACCGGGCGATGATCCTGCCGGGTCAGCAATTCGGCGTGTACCGGTGGGGAGCGACCTTTGACCCCGTCGCGCCGGCGATCACAAAAGCGCCCGTCGCGCAGCGCTATGCGGTCCGCTACTCCGATGCACACAGCTCCCAGCTGCTGACGGCAGTTGACAACCTCGTCCAGCAGCGGCGCTTGATCCCCGGACAGCTCGGACGGCTACTCCGGCTGATCGGCGTTGACCAAGTCATTGTGGCGGCCGACGGAACACCCGAGAGCTCGGGCGAAATCGATGCGGCCAGCGCAGTCCAAGCATTCAAGACAGAGCCCTACCTGGCCAAGCCTGCTGAAAGCTACGGTCCCAACATTCCGGTTCCGCCAGCAGTCGGTCGCGGAGGGCCAATGGTCTCACTCCCAGCGATCCGGCGGTACAAGATCACTGGAACCCAGACGAACTCACCCGGACTGATCAGAGCTCACTCGCGCAAGAACTCCGTCCTTGTGACCGGTGACGCCAATGCGATCACTGAGCTCGCCGCCGCAAACCTGATGCCCGACTCAAAGGCAATCCTCTTCACGGGCGATCAATCGCAGGCGCAACTCAAGAGCCTTGTTCGCGATGGCGCCTCACTGGTAATCACCGACACAAACCGCCGCCAGACCGTCCTTGCTACCAGGACAACCCACGATCAAGGAACCGTCCTCTCTACGGAGGACAAGATTGCCCCGGACGTTCCGTCGTACGCACTGTTTGAGGGCATCGGGCACTCCAAACAGACAGTGTCGGTTTACACCGGCGTTGACTACATAACCAACCCAGAAGGCCCTCAACTCCTGCTCCGCCCAGAGGCAAGGCCTTACGCAGGTCTCGACGGCGACCTCAGAACAACGTGGACGCCTTCTAACTTCCTGCCCGCCAGCAGATGGATCGAAGTTGGGCTAAAGAAGCCAGTCCAGGTGGAAGCAATCCAGATCCACCCACACCGCGATGGGCTAGTTCAGACCACGAGAATCGCTCTCTCTGTCAATGGTGGACCCGAGCGCGACATCAAGCTAATGCCAGGTTGGAACACCGTCGGAATGGGCGCCATTCCGATCCGTACAATCCGCGTGCGAATCACCCACACATCCACGTTCGGCGGCATTGATCTTGGCGGCATTGATGAGATCAAGATCCCGCGCGTGAGCGTCCACGAGTGGCTCCGCACCCCGATCTGGGCGTCGAAGGCGACTGCCGGTATGGATCTATCCCGCAATCCCATCTCAGTCCTCCTCTCTAGGCAGACCACATCGGACCCATATCGGCAATCAGGTGCCTACGGCGGCCCGGTACCAACTGGTGACCCTCAGGCCACATTCGACGCTGAGCGGTCAATCGAGCGGTTAGTCAGCCTCCCCACAAGCCGCAATTTTCTTCCCGCTGGATGGGCAAGCAGTGCTCCATGGGCAGCTGATCCCAAATTTGACCGACTGGTAGGCATGAAGGGTGGCTGGACATTCAGCGGCTCAGCTCGGTTCGAGGGTAAACCAATTCATCGGGCATCGTCCGCTTTTGACCACAACCCTCGGACCGCATGGATCGGCGAATCGCGGACGGGCATAAAGCCTTGGCTCGCTTGGCGGGCCCCCAAGCCTGTCCTGGTGCGGTCACTCAAACTGATACCCGACTCTCCGCTCTATGCGCGTGCAACCCTTGTCAAGGTCACATTCGATGGGCTTGCCACCGGACTGGTCAAGGTTGGGGCCAACGGATCAGTGGCGCTACCGCGCGCGATCCGGGCACGCAATATTCGGATTGACATAGTGAAATCTGCAGTGCCACCAGGCCCAGCCTCATTCCGTCTCCTCCCAGCAGTGGCAATACGCGAGGTAGTGGTACCTGGAATGAATGCCCCCGCTCCCCGCAGACGAGGAACCTTCGCAACCGCTTGCGGCTCGGTTCGCGTTAACGCCAACGAGAGCTCGGTTATGGGACGCGTGACCGGCACTGTCAATGACCTCGACAATGCGCGGCCACTGAAGTTCAGCTCATGTGGCTCGACGAAGACGATTTCCCTGATCGGTGGTCCCAACGCAATCGTTACGCCCGAAGGGCCACTCATGCGCATTGACCACCTAGAGCTGACTGCCAAGCCACCAAAGGCACCTGTGGCCCAGTCAAGCGCGAGAGCGCTCTCGCCCCACCTCGATAAGGATGGATACGCCCACGTCCAGTTCGACGGGCCCGGCTGGCTTGTTCGCGGAGAGAGCATGAGCCTTGGCTGGAAGGCGTTCTGCGGACCCGACCGTGATCACATGGTCGACCTCGGACTTCCGCGAGTTGTGGATGCCTTCGCGGCTGGGTGGCCGGTCTCGAGCAAATGTCGCGTCGCACGCTTCGAGTTCGCTCCTCAAGCCACGGCTACCAACGCCTACATCGCCTCCGCCGGCGCCACGGGCCTATTCGCCCTAATCCTCTCTGCGAGCCTGTTGGCCACTAGACGGCGCCGCCTGGCCGGTGCCCCCGAGCCAATTGAGACAACCCCGCACGACGCCCCCGGGACCGACCCTCTCGCTCACGCCCGTCGAGGCTTCGCCGCTACAGCACCGCTCTTCGCCGGCGCCCTCGCCGCCGCGCTATTTGCCCTACGAGTCGCCCCTCCAGTTGCCCTTCTGGCGCTCTTCCTCGGATTGTGGGGCGTCAATGTTAGGCGCCTCTACAGCATGGCTTTCGCTGCTCTAGCCCTAGTACCCCTTGGTTACTTGGCACAGCTTCCCAAGAACAAGAACGGCGGCAACTTCTACTACGCGGTGGAACTGATCAGCGAACACTGGATCTCAACTATTGCGATTCTCCTCGCTGGCTCCGGAGCATTTTTGACTGCGCTACGCATCCGCTGGGCTACGCATCCAAGAGCCGGTCGGTGGAGCATCAGGCGCATCCGCGCAACCGTTCGTCTGAAGCGATTCAGACGGCGCGGCGCAGGTGGATAACGCAGTTCCACGAGAGCAACTCACGTACAACTGGGATCCGGCTGATGAAGGCTAGTCGCGGCCAGTAGCGAGGCTCAACCCGTTCAATCACAAGCTCAGGGTGGCTCTTGACTCTGGCAAGAATCGTTGAAATGTGAACTGGCCAAAGGCCATCGTTGATCACATTCTTGTCGGGCATACCGTGCAGACGATCGTGGAGCCAAGTGCCAAAGCGCGGGCCAAGGTAATGGTAAGGGGCGTAGAGATGACCTCCCCACGGCGAGTACCAGTTCGTCCATGAGACGTATGCCCATCCACCCGGCTTGAGGATTCGGGCGATCTCATCAATTACAACTGGGGCTCGCGAGCAGTGCTCGAGCAGGTTTGAGCAGAGCACCGCATCAATCGACTGATCCTCCAAGGGCAGGTCAGCAGCATCAGCCACAAGCGCTCCCTCCGGTGGAGCTCCGGCCAGGGCCAGCTCCCCGGGATCAAGGTCAACGGGGAGAACATCCGCTCCGCGATTGCGTAGCTCTGCTGTGTACCAACCGGCGCCACAACCGAGATCGAGAATTCGCTTCCCAACAACACTCCCGTGACGGGCCTCTAGCGTGTCTGCTGTGTCCGAGGCCATCCGTCGGTAGAACGGCTCGGGGTCCGTCTGTTCGTTACGAAACAGATTCCAATACTCGCGGTAATGGCTCAAACCCTTGGGCTTTGTTGGTGTCTCACTCATGCCAGCTAGCCTCGCAGCTTTCCAACAAGGCCGCCGGATTTGGCCTTCGGTGTGTGGGCAGCCATCGCATCGCGGAACGCCTCAATCGTCAGAGTTGCCGTTCTCTCCCAGGCAAACGTGGCCGAGCGTAACCGCGCTGCCTCCCCCATCTGGGTTCGAAGATCATGATCAGTCAGAAGGCGCCCAACGTTGGCGGCCATCTGTTCCCTCGTGTCCGACAGCAATCCTGTCTCGTGGTCAACAACCGCCTCCCTTAGTCCGCCGACTCGCATGGCCACCGTTGGGGTTGAGCAGGCTGCTGACTCCAGCGCAACAAGCGACCAACCTTCGACCGATGACGCTGTGACATTCAGCCATGCGCGTTGGAGCAACTCCACCTTCTCCTCCTCAGTTACAAAGCCATGCAACCGAACCCGTGCGCCAAGTCCTCGGCGAGCCACCTCCACTTCGATCGCCTCGCGATTATCGCCATCACCAGCGATCTCGAGAACTGCATCGGGGACCAGCTCTAGCGCGTCGAGTAGAAACTCAACTCGCTTGTACTTCTTCAGTCTGCCTAAGTAGAGAATCGTCGGTACTTCAGCCTTTGGTCCGGGCTGCAGGGAGGAGATATCCACGCCATTGTGGGCAACCTGAATCGCGTCACGGGGCACTCCGTGCTCTGCAATCTCAGCCGCTGTCGAGTCAGACACTGTCAGGAACGCGGTGTCTCGATAGAGCGTCTTGAGGGGGATCGTCTCCAAGGCTGCGGCTGCAAATTTTCCAGCCCCGCCCATCTCGCGAACGTAGTGCTCCTTGTGGATGTGGTGGATCATCCCCACCCGGGGGATATCCATCCAAAGGGGAGTCAGGAAGGTGATTCCGTTGATTACCTCGAGGGCTACGTCGGCCCGCGGCTCGAGGGCCTTTTGGCCTCTCATGATCACCCTCGGGAACACCGTGGTTCGGCTGCCAATCCGCTTGATCGTCAGGTTGCCCTCACGCTCGATGGGAAGCGCGCCCGGGTACCCGCCGGCGACGATCGTGATGCTGTGCCCCCAGTCGAGCCAATATTTGACCTGCTCATGCAAGTGGGTCCCGGTTCCACCACCCTGGGGATGGGTCCAGTCACGGTCAGTGAGCACAAGAATGTGGATGGGATCGCCGTCCGGTGCCGCTTGGGCGGGTCCGTCTGAATGAGTGCTTGTCAGACCGTGCATTGCGAGTTTTCCCTCTTACGTCCCAGTGCGACCAGTGGCTCTAATAAACCGTTCGCTCTGTTCAGCATGGCAGGTCGATCCCGACTGGTCAGCGCTTGTTGAAGCTGCCCGTGAGGCGAACAACCCGCCTGCGCACGGATGGGATCAGCAGCAGTCCTGCACCAAGGACGAGGAGTCCGGCGAGCAGTCCGCCGAGAGAAACTCCACTCGGTGTTTCCTTGACCCGGGCTTGCTGTGCTGCCCCTGGAACAAATCGCTGCGCTGTTTGGCGGCTAACGACCGTGTACCCAGCCTTCCCCTGCTTGACGCCGAAGGTCCAATGTCCGGAGATATCAGTCTTCAATAGCCAAGACCCTTGGGCTCCAGCAACCGTGCGGTCTGAAATTGAGGCCCCAGTCTGGACCCATACTGCCACTGTGAACTCCGACGGGCTGACATTGAGCAGAGGTGGGGTGGAGATTCGGCCCTTGCCAAGGAACTTCGCGGCACCCCCATCGTGGTCACCAGGGGCAACATGGTTAGGGGATTGCCCAACTGTTCCCACAGCCTTGCCGTGGGTTCCGCTGGTGCGATCTTTGATCCCCTTGCCAATGTCACCAAGCCGATACCAGCGAACCAAGCCATCAGAGACGTTCATCACGGACTTGACGCTCCCAGTCTTGCCGTTGGCGCCTACGAGGAACTGGTTGCGCAAAGTGTCCCCAGACAGGGGCTTATTCCAAACGCCCACAGAGTCAAGCGAGCCACTCCATCCATGACCACCGGTGACTCCGCCAATCTCGAATGGGGACTTCGACGGCTTCAGATTCTTGGGAGCGGGCCCGTTTGCGATGAGCTTGCCGTTGAGGAAGAGCTGAATACGGCCATTACCTACGGTCCCGGCAAGGTACGCCCGTTGCGGGAATGCCGACGTGCTCGCCTTCGCTGGCGCTGGCCGGCTGAGGGTGAGCAGGCCCGGAACAATCGCGAAGGCTACTGCCACCGCGCCAATGCCTGCGAGCAGGCTATTGGCAGGCCGCGGCCGATTGGCCGGGATCAGCGCTGCCGCTGCGAGCACCACGCCCAGCGCGACAAGCACAAAGTCGATGAACACGTAATCAGTTCCAAGGATGCCTGTTACGACCATCGCGAGCCCTCCAATTCCGATTGCTATCTGAGTGTTCTGCGGAAGGGCTGCGCGGCTCTTGGAGAGCAAAGGGGTGTTCTTAAGGTTGAGCAGCGGCCGCTCCAGGAAATGCCAGGAGATGGCTGCTGTTCCACTGGTGGCTGCTCCCACCAAAAGCAGCATCCCCCACCACTCCAAAATGTTGGGGCGAGTCGGGAAAGCCCCGACGTCACTGAGCTTCTTAAGAACGATCGGATGGAAGAGGTAGACACCGTAAGAAACAACACCGGCCCAGAGGAACGCTGGCTGGGAAAGTACGCGCCGGAGTGTTCCCTTGGTCTGATCACCGAAAGCGAGCGGAATCACCAGCAAGGCTCCAACTGCCGCAGAGAGCCCATGACGAAGCCAAAGATCGCTGGTCATCGCGTGCTGGAAAGCCGAACGGTTGGGACCTGTCTGAGTGGCCATAGCCCAAATGCAAACAGCGGCAAGTGCCCAAGCAATGCCTGGATAGTTGTCTAGCCAGCGCAGCCAAGATGGAAGCTTGCGGCCTTCCCAAGCCACCGAGAAGTAGGCCAGCAACATGCCGAGCGCAAAGATGTCCAAGTAAGCGAGGATCGAAACTGAGCCAACCCTTCCTTGCGTGTTGCTCAGGATGATGCGAGCGACCACTCCCAAAACAATTAGGAGGACCAGCATCGAGAGTTCGCGGCGGTGGCGCTCGATCGCCGTGCGGGCTGGAACTAGACCTACAAAGAGGGCCCAGATCGGCAGGAACGCATATAGCGTGGCCTCGATGCAGAGCGACCACGCAACCGACAAGCCGCGAAGCTCAAGCCCTGGGCTATAGATCTGAGCAAAGCCGTAATAGAGGAACCCATCGGGGCCAAAGACATCAGACTTGCCTGCGAGGGCCGCTGTGACCGTAAGTGCCAAGAAGTAGGCGGGAACAATCCTCAAAAACCGGCGCTTTGCGTAGCCGCCTGTCTCCGGACGCGAGCCTCCTTCTAGGTTAGCCCGAACAAAAGGCCGGTAGATCAAGAAGCCGGAGATCACGAAGAAGACAAGTACGCCCGCGCCAAGTCGGACTTGCAGTGGTCGGAGCCAGTCCATCTCTGGCGGCAGTGCCGCGTAGCCGGCGAAGTGGAAGATCACAATGCTGAACGCAGCAAGTGCACGCAGTGAATCCATGTGGGGGAAGCGGCCTGCGTGAAGCTCGGGGCGCTTGGTCATGCGCTGACGAAATGACTGGATACCGCTAAACGTGTTCATCGTTGGTCAATAGTGCCAGTTGCGAAGGCAATCCGCAATTCCCGGGCGCTCTGCGCCCCCAGATTGGCCCGCGGATGGAGCTAGGGATGCTGACGCGGTGTCAGCGTCCCGCTGTAATTGCGAGTGCACGACTGAGAACCGCGAGCGCCGTGGGGCCCTGAACCGCCAGTGTCGCCATCCCCGGAATACCGGGTCGAATAACAATGCCCTTGCCCAGACGCCAAGCCGCTATTGCGGAAATACCAGACTCTGGACCAGCCGCTGAGGCTAGCTTTGTGGAACCAGTCAAGCGGCTGGTCCCGCGCCACCCGACCGGAGCAAACACCCTTCCACCAATCGTCGCAAACAGCCCAAGGTCATCCTTCCACTGCAGCAAGTAGTCAGCCGAGGCCGACGGCGCAGAGATAACCGCCCCAAGCGCATTGCCCTCAGTTGGTCGGCTTGGGGCAGAAACGACATCACCCTTGATCACAACTCTCCGACGAAGCGAATCTAGCCCCAGATCAAGCAGTCGCCCTCCGGCAACAACCCTCTCTCTGATGCGCTTCAGTCCTGGTTCTGTCAGCCAAGTTTCCTCGCCCGCAAGCACCACACCCCGATGGCCTTCCAGTCGCGGTCCAATGCCCTTGGTAAGAGCAATATCAGTGGTTACGTCATAAGCCAAGCCCGTGCCCGCGAGAACACGCAGAAGAGGCGTTACCTGGTCATTGAGCCCTTTCAAACCGCCAGCCAGCGGTGGCAGCAGTCGGCCTAGTGCGACTGGGCGACCCAACTCAAGCCAATCAGGGAGTCCGTCTCCCGTGCCGTCGACAGGCGCCAGGGCCTGCCATCGGATGGCCGGAAGCACCACCAAGAGTGGTCGGTGGCCAGTCTCAACCCCAACGGGAACCTCTACTCGATAGGGCTTGGCTGCAACAGCCAGCGTCAGTAGTCCCCTGGCCTTGGAGGGAACGCGCAGTCGGATGACATTCCCGCGCCCCTTGCCCTTCTTGAGTGGCTTTCCGCCAAGCGCTGGGGCCAGAGACCAGGTCCAGCCGTGCCCGCGTGCATCAACCCTCGTGCTGAGAACTCCACCTGGCTTGACAGGTAACTGTGGAACTGCCACTCCCAGATGACGCACGGTCACTCCCGCCCGACCTCGAGTGGGCCCAGCAATCGGAGCTAGATGTTGCGGTGTGCTCCCCCGGTTGCCCGCAGAGTCGGTCTCTGTCAGGCCAAGCAGATAGGTGCCATCAGCGGCTGGTCGACCGTTCACCGTCCCGTCCCAGGTGATGCGCGCTGGGCGATCCGGGAGACGGAACCGACGAACAACCTTCGATGGAGTTACGTCAGTCCTGAGGACGAACCCCTCAACATCGTGACCGGGTGTTCCCGAGACCACGCCCACCGCCTGTTTCGGTCCAGGAAGAATTAACGGGCCACCGCCGTGCGCCGGGAGTATCTGTGTTATCACCGGCTGGGCTGGCTTGGTGTCAAGCCTGACTCCATTAGGAATAGTCAGCGATCGGCCCTGTCGTGCCAACCCGATCCTGAAACGGTAAATGCCGTCAGCTGGGATCTTCCCCGCGGTGTCGCGTCCGTCCCAAACAAAGACAACTCGCCTTCGTGCTCCCACCATTGTTCCCGGGGAGATGGATCGAACCTGGTCTCCCTGGACATTGACGACCGAGACCGCGGCCGTATCGGAACGCTTCAAGTAGAACGACACCGCGGCATGGCGTGGTCCTGAACCAGTCGGAGAAAAGGTCGCGGTTCTGCGAATGCCAAGGACCACCGGTTCGCTGTGCCTCAGCCTCTGGGCCACATAAAGACCACCGACAGCCGCGACTACAACCAGTGCGAAGGCTATGCGGGCAGTTCGAGTCACGGGCCATCGTGCCCTTCCAGCTGACTCGCCGGTCAGCGGGTTCGGTCCGCTCCCACGGTGACGATCACTTCAGCAGTGCAAGTTGCGGCGTCAGGGCACGCAATGGCTTGCGTCGCATCGTCAGCAGGCGCTACTGGAGTGGTGACCCCGAGCAGCTTGGCAACGGCCTCCGCGTCAACGACGTGGCCTGGCATGTAGGCAACGATCGTCGACTTCGTCTGCTGATCCCGGGCGGTTGTTACAGGACCCCGCTTGAAGCCACCTTGGCTAAGTTCGCTGGCAACCTGTCCAGCCAGACCGGAGACTGGCGTTCCGTTGAGGACAGCCACAATCGCACCAGTTCCCGAAGTACCGGTTGATGCGCCAATCGTGCTCGCCGGGTTAGTTGATGCAGAGGTTGAGGAGCTGCTCCCCCCGAACTGGTTCACCGCCAAAAGAGCGATACCGATAATTAGGACGGCTGCAAGAACCACTGGGAGAAGATTCCTCCGTGACTTGGACGGTTCCGGACTCGAAGGCCGCCGTGGAGCCCTGGTTGCTCCCCCGGCAGCAGCAGTGGTCGGGATACCGACAACTTTTGACGCTGCGTCGGTGCGAGCAGCTGGCGTGGCCGCGGCTGGAGCCGCTATCACGATCGGCGGGGCCGGTGCAGGAGGTGTTGTGGCCGGTGCAGGAACCGTGGTCACTCGCGCCGTTACGGCCCGAGCTGCAACCGAAGGGGCCGCGGTTGCGGAACCGAGCGCAGGCGCGCCGGCAGAAATCTCTTCAGTTGCATCTACGGTCTCCTGCGCAACCGGAACAGCAACAGTGGCCGCCGGTGAAACCTTGACAGCGCCTGACTGCGTAACTGGAACGGCGGGCTGCGCTGGGGCTGCCTGCTGCACAACCGCTGCTGACTGCGCAGCTAATGCGCCTTCGGCTGCGTACGCGCGGTCCTCCTCAAACTCAAGATCCTCGCGAAGGGTTTCCAGCTCCCTCCCTTGATTAAGAACAAGCGTGGCCAGCACTGCCACGGCTATGGCAGCAGCAATCCCGGCAACGGTCGAAACGTTCCCCAAGAGACCCGAAATGGATACCGCAGTTACAAAGCCCATCTGAAAATGGAGTTTAGGCGTTGCTGCGGGCGGCGGCTGCTGCGAGGTCGCTAACGCGCGAAGCAAGCGCGGCCGCATCACCTTCTAGGGCGAGAAGATTGATCTCCTCAAAGGTGCTCTCAACCCAACCAGGCTCAAGCGGAGGACGGTCGGCGCGGAGGATCTTCTCCGCTGCCGTTGGAATCGGCCTCTCCTCAGCGTTGAACAGTTCCTCGTGGAGTTTCTCCCCAGGCCGACGGCCGACTACCTCAAGGGCAATGTCTTTGCCCGGCTCGAGGCCCGAGAGACGAATCATTGCCTCGGCAAGGTCAATGATCTTGACCGGTTCGCCCATATCAAGGACATAGACAGCGCCACTCCGATCATCCAAGGAGCCTGCTCTAATCACAAGTTGAACTGCTTCCGGAATCGTCATGAAGAACCTCGTCATCCGAGGGTCCGTGACAGTTACCGGCCCGCCGGCTGCAATCTGCCTTCTGAAGATTGGGACGACAGACCCCGAGGAGCCGAGCACGTTTCCGAACCTCACCGACGCAAAAGAGGTCTTCGGGAATGCATGAGACGCCGCCTCGACAGCCCACTCGGCCAGAGCTTTGGACGCCCCCATCACCGTGGCTGGATTGACTGCCTTGTCGGTCGAAACGAGAACGAAGGTCGAGACTCCCATCTCTCCACAGATCCTTGCAACCAAACGGGTGGCAAGCGCGTTATTTCTGACCGCTTCGATCGGATTGCGCTCCATCATTCCTACATGCTTATAGGCGGCAGCGTGAAAGACGATCGACGGCCGATGTTCAGCCATGACCTCTCGCATCCGCTCTTCCTCGCGGCAATCTGCAAGCACTGGGACGGCGCCCTGCACGTGGCGTTCTCCCTCAAGCTCTCGCAGAATTTCAAACAGATTGTCCTCCGCGTGGTCAACCAGAATCAGGGCGGTGGGGGCAACTCTCGCGATCTGACGGCAGAGCTCTGACCCGACTGACCCTCCTGCTCCCGTAACCATCACGGTCTTGCCAGCGAGGTAGGCCCCGACCCGCTCAAGCTCCATGCGGATGGGCTCACGTCCGAGAACATCCTCCACACGAACCTCTCGCACCTGTCGAACCAGTCCGTCGCCGCGTTGGAGGAGTTCAAAGACTGTCGGCAATGTTCTGACGGGAATAGCTCTCTCCCGGCAGGAGGAAACGACCTTCGCTCTCAGATCACCCGGAGCAGACGGAATCGCGATCACCACCTCATCAGGCTCTGTCTCGTCCAAAATCCGCGCGAGCTCGTCGGTCCCGCCCAAGACCCTCAGCCCGTACTCATCCTTCTGTCCACGCTTGCGCGGGTCGTCGTCAACAAATCCGATCGGACGCATCCGCAGATCCGGGTTGCGAGCCATCTCACGAACAACAAGCCGGCCGCCATCGCCACCGCCGATGATCAGAACATCTTGATACCCCCGCCCTGAGCGAAATCCCCTCACCTTGCGCTCAAAAAAGATGTGCACGCCAACACGTGCAGCAACCAGTGCCACAAGGGCAAGTAGGAGGAACAGCACCATCACTCCGGCTGGCATTCCCACGGCAGCACGTGTTCCGTTGGCGGATGTGATCTCAACCGGGTGAATCAGAACTACTGCCCCCATGGTCAGGACAGTTGCCACTACTACGCCACGGGCAAGTGCCTCATAGTCGCGTCGGCCTGTGAAGCGGGTCTCCCTTCGGTAGACGCCACTTGCGGCCAACACAACCAGCGTTCCTCCAACCACCCACGGCAGAGTTGCGTTGAAAAGATGCTGGTACCGAATTGGGGTGCCACTATCAAAGCGCAGCTCAAACGCCAGCAGATAAGCAACTGCCACAAGGGTCGCATCAACAAGGATCTGTGGGATCGCATGCCGATGGACGGGGAATGTCCGGCGTCCGCTGGGCATCAGAGCGATTCTACCTCTGCGCCGGGGTTGGGGACAGTGGCCGCATCAGCAACTGCAGGAACTCTTCTGGGTCACGGCGGACCCTCTCAAAGACCTCGCCGGCGTCTCGCCTGACCGGAATCGCTTGTTTAGCGTCTGTCAGACGGCCGAGTTGGCCTGTCCCAAGAAGGTGCTCGTCCACAGCCCCGAGCCGTCCAGCAAACACAGTCAGGACAGGCGTGCCTAGGGCTACCGCCTCACGGTTCATTGTTCCGCCCGCAGAGATCACAAGGTCCGCTAGTGCGATCAGTGACTGTGCGTCCACTGCTCCCTCGGGGACGATCAAGCCGGGAACATCAGCCAGCTGCACACGCTGCTCCTCGGTCCGGGGCAGCACTACTGCCTGATGGTCACGGAGGAGGTTCAGGGCCTCGCCAAATAGATCGTTCTCAACCCGGTGATAGAGAGCCACCACCGGTGGCGTTCGGACAACTACGAACGGCCGGCTCGGGTCAATTCCAAGCGAGGCTGGAACCGAGTGGTCCGCTTCGAACTCGGCAAGGTAGTACTCCTCCTTAAGGCCGGCATATTGGTGGAGGCGATCACCTGCCCCAAACCGCTCAATCCTTTCCCTCGGGATCAGCTCGGGCACTACGACAGCATTTGCCAGCCGGCAGTTGACCTGATGCTGAGCCGTCGCGAACTCATAGTCAAAGGTGGTACTGCACGGAATTCTCAACAGCCAGGCAGCGGTGGTTATGTCGTTTGACCCGTGCCCGAGCGCAAGATCAAACTTGCGCCCGCGAGCCCATCGCGTTAAAGCAGCCGACCGCGATGCCAAGCCCACGGCCTTGGCTCCCCTTCCACCACCCCTGTGATGCCCGATCACCTCGTGCTCGATCCCAAATCGGTCAAGCAAGCCAACGGTCTGGGCGAAGTCGCGGGCGGTGACTTCTACTTCCCACCCCTTTGCGCGCAGCAGTTCGATCATCGGCCGCATCACGAGCACATGGGGGCTGTTAGTCAGGTCAACCCAGGCCCGCCTGCCCGCGCCGCTTTCAGTCGAGGTTGTTAATGGCATTCCTCAGGTGTTCGACGACCTCCGCCGCCTGCCCTGCCTCGAGGACCGGGCTAATCGGAATTGCAAGATTTGTGCGGGAGAGCTGATCTGTACCCGGAAGGTCAATGCCCGCGCCCCATTCCCGCATCGCTGGCTGACGGTGAACCGGAAGCCGGTAGTAGCCACGGGCCTCGACGCCCGCCTCCCCGAGTGCGACAGCGAGTTCGTCAGCGCGGTCGTGCTTGATCACATAGAGGTGCCATGCGGGATCCGCTCCGTCAACAGCCCTGATTGGCGTTGCTAGCTCGGCAATACCGGCGGCCTCATAGTGCGCTGCCGCACGCCGCCTCCCAGCGGTCCATTCGGGCAGTGCCGGGAGCAACACTCTGAGGATGGCGGCTTGGATCTCATCCAACCGGCTGTTGCGGCCGATGTAGTCGAAGGTTTTCTTATCTCGGGACCCGTGGAAACGGAGTGTGCGAACCATGTCCTCGACGGCTGGGTCTGACGTGATCACGGCGCCACCGTCACCGAAGGCGCCGAGGTTCTTGGACGGGAAGAAAGAGAAGCTCGATGCCACACCTAGTGAACCGGCTGGTCGGCCACAGAGCGTCGCGCCGGCTGCCTGAGCGGCATCCTCTACTACCGGCACTCCAAGCGCTTCAATCAGCGGAACTGGCGCGACGTTGCCAAACAGGTCAACTGCGACAACGGCCTTCGTTTTAGAGGTCATTACTGCTTTGACGGTGTCGGCGGTGACACAGCCGGTGTCTGGGTCAATGTCGCAAAAGACGGGTACGGCGCCCGTCGGCGGAACTGCCTCGGCCGTTGCGTAGAAGGTGAATGAGGGAACGATGACCTCATCGCCTGGCCCGACGCCTATCCCCCTGAGTGCTAGCTCCAGAGCATCAGTCCCGTTGGCAACGCCGATAGCCGAACTGGATCCGCACGCGGCGGCAAACTCAGCCTCAAACTGCGCGACCTCGGGTCCGAGAATGAACCGGCCAGCCTCAAGCACTTCGGCGACGGCAGCATCAATTGCTGCTTTCAGCGGTTCAAGCGGAGTCTTGGTGTCAAAGAGGGGGATGGCCATGCACTGACAACCGTAGCCAGAACGTCGGCTATCGCTGGACCCGCGCATCCCCAATCCCCACTACTCTCCTGCGAACCATGAACTTCGTTCTCGCATCACTTACTCAGCCACTTGTGGATTTCGCAATCAGCGTAATCAACGATCTCGGCGCCGCTGGCATCTTCCTTCTGATGCTGCTCGAGAGTGCGTGCATCCCCGTTCCCTCCGAGGCGACGATGCTCTTCGCCGGAGCCGCGACCGTGGAGGCCGACCCTTCATTCACCTTCGTTGCAGCCGTCACAGCAGGTGTCGCGGGGAACGTTGTGGGTTCATGGTTGGCCTACGGGGTTGGGTACCTAGGCCGCTTGGATCTAATTGAGAAGCACGGCAAGAAGGTCGGAATCAGACCCCACCATCTTGAGGTTGCCGACCGCTGGTTCGAGCAGCACGGCGAAGCAACAGTCTTCTTTTCACGGATGCTCCCGATTGTAAGAACCTTCATCTCCCTGCCAGCGGGCGTCGCCAGGATGCCCTTCTGGCGCTTCACCATCTACACGACCCTTGGCTGCATCCCCTGGGTATTGCTGCTCACCTACGCCGGTGTCAAAGCTGGGGAGAACTGGGATCAGTGGAAGAAGTCCCTCGAGTACGTGGACTACTTGGTCGCGGCAGGCCTTGTGGCCGGCGTTGTCTGGCTTGTGATTCGTGCTCGCCGGGGACGTGGCGAAACGCCCGGCCCTGATGCTCCAACCCCCTGAACCACTCCGCCTAGGTGACGCGGCTCTACTGGGCGCGCTTCACGGCCCAACGGAGCTGGTTCCTGTCAGCTCATCAGGGCATACGACCCTGATTGCCCAACTGAGTGGACTTGCCTACTCAGATGCATCGTCAGAGCAGCGCAAGCCATTGGAAATAGCACTTCATGCAGGAACAGCCGCTGCGCTACTGCTGTTTCCCCCAGCCGAAGGCTGCCGTGGCCCTCGGGGCGTCAAAGGCCTGATTTTCCGCGGTGCGATGCTCGCGCCGACCGCGTTTGTTGGTCTGGCAGCGCGCAACCGCGTCCGTGGGCAACTTGGAACCACAGTCACAATCAGTGCCGGTCTAATCGCTGGATCAGTTGCCATGGTCACCGCTGATCAGTCCCATGGCACTCGAACAGCGACAGACGCGGGGATCGTTGACGGGCTTGCAATCGGCGCCCTCCAGGCCCTCGCGGTCTGGCCCGGTGTCAGCCGCAGCGCAATGTCAATCACAGCGTCCCGATGGCTCGGCTTTGGCCGCGGCCCCTCAGCTCGGCTTTCGAGATCTGGCCTGGTGACCACATCGCTCGCCGCTGCCTCACTTGAAGGAGTCCAACTCGTCCGGGAAGGGATCCCGCGCGATGACCTACCGGCGTTGGCGGTTGCAGCAGTCGGTGGTTTTGCCTCTGCGGTCCTAGCCAGGCCGATGGCCACTCAAATGGAGAGGGGTGGTCCACTGTGGCCATGGGCCCTCTGGCGAACAGCCCTCGCGACGGTCTCACTTCTGCGTATCCGCGCGACCGGCGATGATGGCCACCGATGAGCGACGCCTATTCAGATGCTGGGGTCAATGTCCGTGACGCCGATGCCGGTGTTGCGGCGATCGTCTCCGTCCTCGCGCGCATCAACACGGGCTCACCTTCACGCGTAGTTCCGCTCCCCGGCCACTTTGCCGCTGTACTGAAGCTAACCGACACACTTGGGCTGGCCATCTGTACTGACGGTGTCGGATCGAAGCTGGTTGTTGCGGAACAGCTTGGAATGCTTGACAGCGTCGGGATTGACTGCGTCGCCATGAATGTCAACGACCTCGTCTGCGTGGGTGCCGAACCGATCGCTCTGGTGGACTATCTGGCCGTCGAGGAATCCGACCCAGAACGTCTGGGTGCGATTGCGGAAGGTTTGCGGCGCGGAGCGGAGCTTGCCGGCGTTGAGATCCCAGGTGGCGAACTCGCTCAGATCCCCGAACTTATTCGCGGCCATCCCTCCCCAGAGGGTTTCGATCTCTGCGCTGCCGCCGTAGGAACTGTTGACCTGAACAAGATCATCGATGGGTCGCAGATCAAGTCAGGGCAAGTGCTGATCGGCGTTCCGTCGAGTGGCGTTCATTCGAATGGACTCACCCTTGCGCGCAAGGCCCTCCTTGAGGGCGGCGATCCACACGAACGGCCCGAAGCGCTTGGTGGCCCCAGCCTGGCCGAGGCGCTCCTCGTGCCAACCGCCATCTACGTTCGCGCTGCACTGGACCTGCTCCGCTCCGACCTTGCCCCAACAGGCCTTTTCCACCTGACCGGTGGGGGACTACTCAACCTGCTGCGCCTTGGCACCGACATTGGTTACAGAATTGATAGCCCTCTTGAACCACAGCCTGTCTATGGGCTGATCGCTGAACGAGGTGCCGTGCCCGTACACGAGATGTATGAGGTCTTCAACATGGGATGCGGGTTCGCGGTGACGATCGCCGCCGAACAAGCTGACGAGGCCATTGCCATTTTCGAAAAGCACCACCCAGGGACCCGTGTGATTGGTGAAGTCACCTCTGAGGCTGGCATCGTCACTGTTCCAAGTCTGGGAATTGTCGGCGACGAGACGGGACTGCGGGGTAGCTGAGCCACCCCGTGTCGCAGCTTGACGGCACACTAATTGGCGGGCGCTACCGACTTGAAACCCAAGTCGGCTCGGGAGGTATGTCGACCGTCCACCGCGCACTCGACGAGAAGCTCCGAAGGCCGGTTGCAGTCAAGTTGATGCACCGCAGTACCGCTGCCGACGCTGATCACCTTGAGCGCTTCCGGCGAGAAGCTCGGTCGGTCGCCTCTCTGAGTGATCCACACCTAGTTGGAGTCATCGATGCTGGTGAGGATCAGGGCCTCCCATACATAGTCCTTGAGTACGTTGACGGTGAAACCCTTAAAGACAGGATTCGACGCAACGGGAGACTTGATGTCTCTGAGGCGATCGCCTACGCCATTGAGATCTCGCGAGGCCTGACGGCCGTTCATCGAGCCGGCATCGTGCACAGAGATGTCAAGCCACAGAACGTTCTACTCGACACTGAGGGCCGGGCTAAGGTCACGGACTTTGGAATTGCACGCTCAATGGACGAAGATGGGCTAACCGCCGACGGCCGAGTGATTGGCACCACTGACTACGTCTCACCAGAGCAGGCCCTTGGTGAATCAGTCGGTAAGGAGTCAGACATCTACTCACTTGGAGTCGTGCTGTTTGAGATGTTGACGGGCGAGGTTCCGTTTTCGGCCGAAAGCCCAGTTGCGGTAGCTATGTGCCACGTGCGTGATCCCATGCCAGACGTTCGGTCGATGCGGCCGGAGGTATCAGCCACCGTGGCAGCGATCCTCGACAAAGCCACGGCCAAAGAGGCATCAGCGCGGTATTCATCGTTCGAAACCCTCGGCGCTGATCTGGAGGATGCCTTAGCGCTAGAGGCCTCCCGTTCCGGCATGGCCCCCGGCGAAGCGACAAGCGTCTTGAAGAGTCTCCCGCTCGAAACCCGGCGCAAGGCACACCTCGGAGTGGGCAGTCCCCGCGGCCGGCTGCTCTGGGCCGGGGCGCTACTGACGATGGTGGTGGCCGTCGGTCTGCTGGCCTGGACCGGCATTCACCGAGGGATTGGTGTGCGCGGCGGCACCCCATCGGGACTCACTCAAGTATCGCTTGCCTCCACCGCAGCGCACCCGTATGACCCGTTCGGAACCGACGGTGAACACGACGGGCAGGGAGTCCTGATGCTCGACGGTTCCACCAACACAGCTTGGACTTCCGAGACATACGGCGGTGGCAATCTCGGAAAGGCGGGCGTAGGGGTTGCGCTTGACGCCGCACCCAGCGTGATCGCCACTGGGGTTGGCATCAGGACGACAACACCCGGGTTCATCGCGTCCGTCTGGTCAGCTCCAACACAGCTCCCCGTCGCTGGAAGTTCGACAGGAGACTCGTTGCCCTCTGATCCTCCTGCTGGGTGGACGAGGCTCAGCCCGCCCGCGCCCGTCACCCGCGATGACGTGATCCGCCTAGCTGCGCCCCGCGAAGGGCAGCGCTGGTATCTGATCTGGATTACCGCCCTTGCTCCTAATCAGGAACAGGTTCGCCTCAGCGAGGTCAAGCTCTTCCGCTAGAAGGTGAAGCGGGCGCTGCGGGCATGACGATCCAATGCGCTGTTGACCAACTCACTGAGCAGATCCGGGTAGGTGACGCCATCCGCGCCGAACAGCCTGGAGAAGACGCTCGTCTCTGTGAAGCCTGGTGACGTGTTGACCTCGTTAATCAGGACCTGATCCCCATCTACAAAGGTGTCGACTCGGGCATATCCCTCACAGCCAAGTCGCTCAAACGCTAGGCGCGCTGTCTCTCCTACCGCAGTTGCCTGAGCCAGAGTGAGATTGGCAGGCACAGCGAGCTCCATACCTCCCGGCTTGTATTTGCGGTCGTAGTCATACCATTCGCCTTCTGCCGCGTCGGGCAAAAGAATCTCACCGGCCGACGAGGTCGTGAGCGTCCTTGCTCCGTCCTCGCCAATCTTCTCAATCACCGAGACCTCAATTTCGCGGCCAGGACAGGACGCCTCGATGATCACACGGGGATCGTGCGTGAGCGCGGTGGTTATAGCGTCCACAAGGCCCTCGGAGGCCGGGTCGTCCACGCGCGAAATCCCAACCGAGGAACCGAGTCGCGCTGGCTTGACCCAGACCGGCGATCCCAAGCATCTGGCTGCGGCAAGTACCGCATCCTTGGCAGACAGCCAGTCAGCCTCAGTGAAGCCCACATAATCCACCTGTGGAATGCCCTCTTGCTCTAGCCGTTGCTTGGCAAGAATCTTGTCCAGCACAATCGCCGATGCCGCAACCCCTGAGCCCACATAGGGCATCCGAATTGACTCCAGCAACCCTTGGAGTGTGCCGTCCTCTCCGAAAGGACCGTGCACAACCGGGAAAGCGATGTCGAAGTCCCCAAGCCCCTGACCCGGAGAGAGTGCAACAGGAGCGCCGTCAAGCGTCCAATGCCCCTCCTTTGAAATCTCGATCAGCTTGGGCAGGTACCCAGCTTCGGTCAAACCAGCCACCACTGATGCCCCCGACTTAAGGGAAACCTCGCGCTCAGAGGAACGGCCACCGGCAAGAACTGCGACGGAGAGAGAAGTCAGGCTCACGGACCGAGAGTAATGGTCACCGTGGAGCCCTTCGGAACATCAGACGATGCCGAAGGACTTTGACTTAGAACCGTTGCGGTGGGGCCAGGTGTTCCTGTGACCGTGACTTTGAAGCCCTCGGCTTGCAGCGCCGAGGTTGCAGCCGCCTGGCTCATGCCCGTGACATCCGGAACAGTCACCCAAGGGGCCGAGACCGTCAAGACAACAATGCTTCCCTTGTCTGCCTTAGTGCCGCCTTCTGGGGACTGGGAGAGAACGGTGCCGGGCGGCTGGCTGGAAACCTGTGTTTGAGCAGCTGGCACGACAAATCCTTGCGCCTGAAGCGAACTTCGGGCGTCACCAAACAGCTGTCCAATCACGGACTGCACGACAACTTGGTCAACCCCGGACGAGACGAAGAGGGTGATTTGACTTCCCTTCAAAATCGAGAGCCCGGCCGCTGGATCAGTTGAGATCGCATTGCCCTTCTTTACATCGGTGCTCGCCTTCTCCTTGACAGCAACCTTGAATCCAAGCTTCTCCAGAGTGCGTTTAGCGTCCGCGGCCGGAAGGTCCGCGACAGTTGGAATCTGAACAGTCCCCGGACCGTCCGAGACCGTCAAGGTGATCTTCTGGTCAGCCGCTGCCCGGTCGCCTGCAAGAGGATTCTGCTTGATCACCTGGTCCTTGGGCTTACTGCTCTGAACCCGCTGGATCGTTGGAGCTTCGGTAAAGCCCTGATTAGCAATGTTGGTCGTTGCTATCTGAAGCTCCAGACCCACAACTAGGGGCATTGTCCTCTGTGGCGCACCATCAAACGCACCAAGCATTGCGGCGAAGCCAAGCGCGATCGTCAGCGCTGCTGCCACTCCACCGGCTATCAGCCACTTGCGTTGAGCGCCATCTTCAGTCTCCTGAGGTGGCGCAGCAGCACTGCGGTTTGCTGAATCCTGCTTTCGCTCCCGTCTGGCTCCCAAGGCAGCACCGGCGATCAAACCATCGGCAGGGGCTCCCACCGGGACGGATGGGCTGACTTGGGTGGCTGGCGCTCCGGTGAAGGCAACGGTGGCTGAGGCATCTCCCTCCGCACGCAGCCTTTCGCCAACTTGGTCAAGGGCCTTGATTAGCTCCCCGGCGTCAGCCGGCCGTTCAGCGGCGTTCTTGCGCAAAGCCCACAGGACAACGGCATCGAGATCAGCCGGAACAGTTGGGACGAGAGCGCTTGGTGCGGGAGCCTCGGCAGTCACCTGTTTGAGGGCAATAGCTACCGGCGACTCAGCGTCAAAGGGAACCTGTCCGGTGAGCATTTCGTAAAGGACGATTCCGATTGAGTAGATGTCGGCGGCCGGACCAGCCTCCTGCCCCTGAGCCTGCTCGGGGGAGATGTAATGCGCCGTACCCATAATTGACCCGACTTCGGTTACCCCTGATGCGCCGGCGCGGGCAATGCCAAAATCGGTCACAGTCGCGCGATCCTCTGACGAAACCATCACATTCTGTGGCTTCAGATCCCTGTGGACAATGCTTCCAGCGTGAGCGAACTGGGCTGCCCTTGCAATTTGGATTCCAAGGTGAACTGCCCGCTGGGGAGCGAGCGGGGCCTCCTCTCGAATTAGCTCCTTAAGGGTTCTGCCTGGGAGGTACTCCATCGCGATGTAGGAAGTGCCTTCCCAATCACCGCGGTCGTAGACAGAAACAACATTGGGGTGCTGGAGGCCAGCGGCTGCTTCAGCCTCAAGCCGGAAGCGTGCGACAAATTCAGGATCGCTGGCAAAACGGCGGTGCAGGACCTTTAGCGCAACCTTGCGGCCAAGTTCAGAGTCGTTGGCAAGATAGACATCCGCCATGCCGCCTGAGCCAAGGCGTGAGACAACCGTGTAGCGGTCACCGACAACTGTTCCCTCTGTTAGTTCAGGCATGACGGCTTATTGTCACGGAATCTGCCGTCCAAGGCTGTTTCGCAGCAGAACCTCCATCACATCGCGCGCAATCGGAGCCGCGATGGTTCCTCCAAAGCCTCCAAAGCTTCGCTCAACCGTTACTGCAATAGCGATGGTGGGATCGTTGGCTGGGGCGAAGGCGATGAACCAAGGCTGGGTCAAGTTCTGGAGCGGATCGATTTGGGCTGTACCTGTCTTACCAGCCACCTCAACCCCGTTCAATGCTGCGGCCGTCCCTGTTCCCTCTTCGACCACTTTCTTCATCATCTCGGTGACAGCAAGGGCCGTCGACGCGCTCATGACTCTTGACTGCTGCTGCGGCAACACGCGTGAAATTTGTCCGTCGTTGTTGATCAGCTCCTCACCAATTCGAGGTTGCATCAAGACCCCATGGTTGGCGACGGCAGCCGCTACCTCCATCATCTGAATTGGCGTGACGAGAAGCTTGTCTTGTCCAATGCTGAGCCTCGCCAGATCGACCCTACCGTCGGTTGGTGGGACGATTGAGCCGTCAATCCGCGCCCCCGAAGCCGCCATCTGGGTTGGTGGATAATCGAGCTGGGGCTTGCTGTCGAAACCGAACCGGCTCATGTACTTGGCCATGGTTACTCGGCCAAGATCGGTTGCCACATTGGCCCACGCAGTGTTGATCGAGAAGGTCAATGCGGTTGTCAGGTCAACTTTGTCGTAGCTGATCTTGTCGTCGTTGTTGAGCGGCACTCCCGAGAACACCTGGGGGCTCTTACCGTCAACCGTTGAGGTAGGGGTGTACTGCCCGCTATCGATTGCGGCGACGGCCGTCACAACCTTGAACGTGGAACCGGGTGGGTAACGGGCCTGAGTAACGCGGTTGAGTAACGGGGACCCACTCGACTTGGCCGCTCTAGCTAAATTCGCGGGTGAAGGCACGAAGTCCGGAACGCTTGCCATCACTCGCACGGCACCTGTCTTTGGATTCATAGCCACCACAGATCCTGCCCGGCCGGCGAGGCCGCGCAGCGCGACTCTCTGGGCCTCAGTGTCAAGCCATGTCTTGACGGACCCCCCTTTCTTCTTGTGTCCTTGGATTTTGCCGATCGTTGAGCTGATCGAATTGGACCGTCCCAGTAGGACTTCCCTGCGGTAGAGCTCGGTCCCAGTGTCAGCAATGCCCTGCCCTGGGTAGGACCAGCCCACGGTCTGAGCGAAGAGTTTTCCGGTTGGGTATTCACGCTTCCAGGTCTTGCCCTTTGCCTTGACCGACTTAGCCAAAATCGTTCCATCGTGAGCCTTGATTACACCCCTATCAATTCCCAATTCCTCGAGCAGAACGCGCCGGTTGAGCGGGTTGTCGCGCAGGCTTTTGGCCTCGAACACAGTCCAGCGCGATGTGAACCCAACAAGCACGGCGAACAGAACCACAAAGAGGCCAAACAGGCCGGCGATCGGTCTGTTCACGCTGGTCTCCTAGCCCGGTCAGAGATGAGCAGAAGGAGAGCGGCAAGAACGAAGTTGGCAACAAGAGACGAGCCTCCGTATGAGACGAAGGGAAGCGTGACTCCCGTCAGGGGAATCACTCGGGTGACCCCACCGACAATCACGAACACCTGAAGGGCAAGAACGGAAGTGAGCCCGACTGCCAGGAGGGTTGAGAATGAGTCCCTCGCGATGGTCGCGATCTTGAAGCCCCGGGCAACAAAGAGCAGATAACAGAGGATCACTCCGCAGGCACCAGTCAAGCCCAACTCATCAGTGATCACGGAGTAGATCAGGTCCGTTTGCGGCGCCGGCACAAGATTTCCACCCCCCGGAAGGGTCACCATCGAGCCGCCTAGCCCTCTACCCAAAATCCCTCCATCTGCCTGAGCGAACAGTGATTGGGCAAGTTGGTAACTGCCTCCGGGGCGGTCATAGAGAGCCGGATCAAATGGATTCAGCCACGCGTCCACGCGATCGTGCACGTGGCCGACGTGAGTGGCAAGAAACCACGCGCCGACGGAGAACATCAGAAACCCAATTAGGGGGAAGCTGAGCCGATCCGTAGCTACATAAAGAACCGCGAGAAAGCCGCCAAAGAACATCAGCGACGACCCGAGGTCGCGAATGAAGATCAACATCAGCATCGCTGCGCCCCAGATCAACAGCAGCGGTCCCAGATGCTTGAGCTTCGGGATTGTGATGCCGGCGAACCGACGGGCACCTTGAACCAAGACCTGCCTTGTGTCCCTCAGATATGAGGCGAGGAATACAACGATTCCAATCTTTGCGAACTCAGTCGGCTGGAAGACGATGCCTCCCGGCAACCGGACCCCGAGGAACGCTCCGTTGACCTGCTGCCCCAGACCAGGAACTCTTGGGAGTAGTAGAAGCACCAGAGAGGCCGCTGCAATTGTGTACCGATAGCGCTCAAGCTTGCGATAGTCGCGGAGGAAGATCAGCGTCCCTGCGAAGAAGATCAGCGCGACAACAAACCACTGGGCTTGCGCGCGGGCCAGGTCGGGGCTGATTCGGTAAATCACAACTAGGCCGAGTGACGCTAGGACAGCAACAATCGGGAACAGGTACGGGTCGGCGTGAGGCACCGTGATCCGCACGACCACGTGGCCAGCCAGGCAGAGCCCTAGAAACAAAGCTCCGTAACTGAGGGAAAGGCCGCTTTGCGAGGCCGAGTTCTGAATGAACACTGCCGCGAATCCGCCCACTAGGAGGAGTGAGGCCGGGACTAAAGCGAACAGCTCGCGGTTGCGATCGCTCACTTGGTCAGGTCACCGCGTTCAAGGCTTGCGACCAGATCAGAGGCGTCCCGCTTGGTTCGCAGCTTGTGATCCAAAAGTCTGGTCTTCTGCGCTGGGGTCAGCACGCTGGCAGGCACACCGCTGGTGTACCACCGTTGATAAAGGTCCAAGCTCAACGGCAACTCGTAGGGAAGGCCCCTGTAAATAGTGACCGTGCCGTTCGCGTCTGTCCCGAGGAAAAAGACAGACCTAGAAGCTTCCCAGCCAGCTCCGGCGACCAGTGCCAGCAAGCCTGAGATGACCACCGCGGTAGCAAGCCCACGTCGCGACTTCTTACCGGTTGGCTCAGCGGCAGCCCCACCCACTTGAGTCTTGTTTGCTCCTGGCAGAGCGGAGCCGCGGCCCGCCGACCCAGTGCTGATCCTCAAGAGGAGGACCGTGATGTTGTCTCGTCCCCCAGCTGCGTTGGCCTTGGCGATCAAGTTCTTGGCTGCCTCGGAAAGTGAGTCTGCTTCGGACACTGTGGTTGTGAGCGTCGCGTCATCCACCATGCCGGTCAGGCCGTCGCTGCAGAGCAGCAGAACATCGCCATCCTCGACCTCCTGCGTGAGCGTGTCTATCTGTACGTGCGGTTCGGGCCCGAGCGCTCGCGTAATGATTGATCGCTGGGGGTGCTCTGCGGCCTCGGCTTCAGTCAGCTGACCTTGGCGCACCAGCTCATCTACCAGCGTGTGATCCCTTGTCAGTTGAGCCAAGGCATCCCCGCGGATGAGATAGGCCCGGGAGTCTCCAACGTGCGCAATTGACACCGTCCCATCGCCAACTAGCGCTGCAGTAACGGTCGTCCCCATCCCCTTGCGGCGCTCATCAGCGGCAGCCTCTCTGTTGATCCGCTGGTTGGCTCGCGCGACAACCGCAGCGAGCTGCTGTTCGGGATCGTCGCCTGACGGAAGACCCCCCGCAAACTCCTCAACCGCCGCCCTAGAGGCAACCTCGCCGGCGCTCGCACCGCCCATCCCGTCGGCGACCACAAACAGCGGGGCTCTAACCAGGAAAGAGTCCTCGTTGGCTTCACGAACCAGCCCAGTGTCGCTGCGCTCAGCGTGCTCGACAACCCTCAGACTCATGGTTGGAACCTGAACTCACTGTCGCCAATCCGGATGCGATCACCGGCATGGAGCGGCGTAGGGCCACCGAGCTGTGAGTCATTCAGCCAAGTGCCGTTAGTGGAGTCCAAGTCCTCAAGAACCAAGGTTGACCCCTGGCGAATAATTCTCGCGTGACGGCTTGAGGCGAACTGGTCTTCGAGCCGGATCTCAACATCACCGCGGCCCAGCGTCGCCCCCGGTCCAATGTCATAGGTCCAACCGGTCTCGTGGCCTGGAGCAGCAACTACAACGAGCTGGGCGTCGCTACCCGAGGAAGCAACAGCCATCGAATCGACTGCGGCATGAAGTCCCGTCGCATCAGGGTCTGCTGCCGCGGCCGGTCGCCCAGCCTGCGCGACGTCGCGCAACGCACTGGTCGCGACCCAGAAGAGGAACACGTAAAGAACCGTCAGAAAGCCAATTTGCAGAGCAAGTGAACTTAGTTCAAGCACTTCAACCCACCTTGAAGGTGAGGTCGGTGTGGCCCAACCGGATCAGATCGCCTGTCGCTAGCCGGGTCGGTCCAGAGATCCTCGACCCATTGACATCCACTCCGTTGGTTGAACCCAAGTCCTCGACCGTCCAGTCAGCACCTGTCATCTGCACCTTTGCGTGCTGTCGGGAGGCATTGGGGTCCTCGAGGACCACATCGCATGACCTACTACGCCCGAGAACTGTTCCATTGGGACTGAGTTCGATCAGCTGCCCTCCGGCTGAAAGGGTCGCTCCGCCAGCCGCCGGGGCGACCGCAGGTATAGGCGGCGGTGTTGGGACGGGCACAGGCACAGCTACTGCTGGTGGCGTGAAGGCTGCTGGGGGCGGAGTGACCCGCGGCGGGACCGGTGCGATAGGAGCCGACGAGCGCTCCTGACGATCTCGTCGTCTCTCACCTAGAGCCTCCCGGTCCACGGGAGTGGTCTTGATTCCAAACTCTCCAAGCCCCAATGCTGAGTCGCGGGCAATCGTGATTACAGGCGTCTCGCTCAAGACAAGATTCTCTCGACGCGCATGCTCGAGCAGGTAGGACGAAAGCTCCTCCTTGAGCTCAGCTTCGTGGGGTGCGAAGCGGTCGTAGTCCTCATCTCCCAAGAACACTGTGTAGGCCGTTGGGGCATAGACCCGCGACACTAGGGGAGCTCTGTGCGCGTCCATCTCTCTCGTCAGGCGTCTCGCAATCTCGACCGGGCGGACCTCAGACCTGAAGGCGCGCGAAAATGTCCCTTCGACGAGGCCTGCGATCCTGCTCTCAAGAGTCTTTAGAACGCTCATTAGATGCGACGCAACCTTTTGATCATGGTACGAGGTCCGTCCTCCTCATCGCGGGAATCGAAGATTGGAAGTCCCCTGAGTGCGACGACAACGGCCGCTCCAGCAAGCGCTCCGGCCAGAACTCCTCGGGACAATCCGCCTGAAACCGTCGCGGTTGCCAAACCAATTACTCCTGCCCAGATAGCCGCGCAGACTGCGTCTGCGACCGCGCTCTCTCCTCTGACTACGAGTGGGAGTACCAGCGCCCCAATTCCCCACACGCCAGCCACCGCTGGCAATGGGCCCTGCAGCAGGGGGATCAGTCCATGGGTCACGGCCCCACCTGGGTCCTGTGCCCAAACCGCGGCAGCGTCAGCCTTGGCTGGCGGCCCTCCAAGCAGTGTTCGGTTGAGAAGCAGTTCAGCACAGCCAATCTGCCAAGCCCCAACAGCACCTGCAGCAAAACGGAGCCACGCACTCCCGGCGAAGGCCGCGAAGGCTGGCCAGGCACCAGCAAAGCCAGGTGACCCCAACAGTGGGGCTAGGGAAGGAAGCGACCACCACTCGGGCATCCTCCAGAGAAGGGGGGCGCAGGGTAGAAGTGCTGCGGCCAACACCAAGGCCTCGCCACTCTTGCCGGCAGCAGCCATAGCTATTACAGCCCCCGCTACCCCGGCAAACCAGCCAGCTCGCGGGAAACATGCCACCAAGCCGGTGACTAAGCCCGCAACAAGCCAGATTGACGCTCGCTCCGATGGGGGTGCGAGTTCGAGGCTCCAGAGCAGCGAGACTCCCCCGGCAGCAATTGCAGCCACCGCTCGGCGAACCCAACCAAGGCTAGGTGCCTTAAGGAGGCTGGCTGCAGCCGAAGCGATAACTGTGTCGCCCTCAGGCCGGGGGGCAAGTGGCTCCCGTCGCTGCTCCATTTCCTCCGGGCTGCTGCGCCTAATGCGGATCTCTTCTCCACCACGTCTGATCGCCGGAGCGATAGTCCCTGGCTCGTCATCCGTGCCCTCTACGGCCGCGGCAAGAGCCTCACCCAGCTCGGCAAGTGTTCCACGGTCATTGGGATCAGGTTCGAGTGCTCGATCAACCGCTTCAACTAGACGCTCCTCTAGATCTGGACGCTCATCCACCAGCAATGGAAACTCTCCGGACGCGAGGTTGCGCGCTGTTTCGGCAGCTGTTCGTCCCCGGACGGGGTTGGAGCCGGTCAGTCCCTCAAATACCACGATGGCTAGGGCCCACAGGTCTGTTTCTGGGCCAATCGGTTGAGCCGAGGCTTGCTCAGGAGACATGTAGGCCAACGTTCCGATCACATCCCCGGTTCGGGTCAGTGACGACTCCCCTGTAAGGCGGGCAATGCCAAAGTCAGCCAGCTTCACGATTCCCGCCTCTGACTTTGGAGCGTCTGGAATCAGAATGTTCCCTGGCTTCACATCACGGTGGATCACGCCTTGGGAGTGAGCGTGGTCTAGGGCAGCGGCCAGTGCGGCACCAATCCGGACGACGTCTCGGTCTGAACAGCGCCCCTCAGCGTAGATCTGCCCAAGTGTCATACCCCTGACATACTCAGAAACGAGGTATGTGTGCGTGTCATCGCTACTGGCCTCATGCAGCGTCACCACGCCCGGATGAGAGAGCCTTGCTGCCGCTCGGATCTCCCGCTGGGCCCGCTCGCCAGCCAGATCAGCCGGAATTGCCTTAACAGCAACATCGCGTTGCAGGTGTTCGTCTTCTGCCCGCCAGACCGTGCCGAAAGCGCCCGAGCCGATTGACTCGACGAGCCGGTATCGCTCAAGTACAACAGTGCTTTGGGGTGGACTCTGATCCCGAGTTCGGGCCATCCCGGTTAATTTCGCCGCCCGCTGGGTCATACCTGCCCAAAACGCCCCCTTCTCAAGGAGTCCAATCGGCTGGGATTTGCCCGCAGGAGGGCTTGCAGAGACGCCCACCGCCGTCACGAGCGCCATAATCTGCAACTAACGGTAGGAAACTCCCGCCAAAAGGAATGATGATGTCGTTCTTCGACGACGAACCCACAGAAGCCGTCCCGGCCAAATCATCCCCGCGCTCGTCGGGTGGAAACCGCTCGTCGGATCATCAGTCTGTGGTCCAACGACGCCTGATGGCGGCCGGAGGTGCAGCTGTCCTCCTACTGATCATGGTCTTTGCCGTCAAGAGCTGTGCAGACTCACGGACCACGTCCCAGCTGAAGGAGTTCAACAGCAAAGCCGCCCAGCTTGTCGCTGACTCAGACAGTCAGGTAGGCAAGGCATTCTTCAAGGAACTCCAGGGTGCAACAACAAAAGCCCCCACAACTCTCCAGGAGAGCGTGAATCAGATCTCGGTTCTCTCCGGGGAACAGGTCAAGCAGGCACAACGACTTGACCCGCCCGACAGCCTCAAGACCGCTAGGGACAACCTCGTGCTTGTTATGGAGCTGCGCCGCGACGGAATAGCGGCAATCGCTAGGGACCTTCAGACAGCCGTCTCACGGAACTCAGCTGATAGCCAGCGGGCTGTCCAGAGCATTGCGGGCAACATGCGCGCTTTTGACGCATCTGACGCCGTTTATCAGTGGAAAGTTGCGGGTGCAATTACAGCCGCACTCGACAACGACGGAATTGCCGTCGGCGCCGGTGGCGTTCAGGTAGCCAAGTCGAGCTTCCTTCCAACTTGGCAATGGCTGGACCCTGTCTATGTGGCAGCCCAGCTTGGGTCCACTGCCGGAAGCGCCGGAACTGCCGGGCCCGGAACCCACGGACATAGCCTTGACACAGTCTCCGCCGGTGGGCAGGAGCTCGCTGCCGGAACAGAAAACAGCATTCCTGGAAGCCCTCCACCAGCCTTTGCCGTGACGTTCACCAATGGTGGCAGTGCAGACGAATCAAACATCCAGATCACAATCAAGGTTGAGGGTGGTCCAGCGCCGATCACGGTCACCAAGGTCGTCGCACAGAGCAAGGCCGGTCAGCAGCAGACCATTCAAGTGCCGCTCGGTAGCGCGCCACCGATCGGGCAGTCCGTCACAGTCACGGTCACGATCTCAACCGTGCCAGGGGAGTCAAACGGCGATAACAACACGCTGACTTTCCCAGTTACGTTCACCTGATCCGCTGCTATGACTCTGCGCGTAGCCTGCCTGGGCCCTGAGGGCACTGTCAGCCAGGAAGCACTGCAAGCCGCTGCCTCCAGAGCCGGCATTGACGTCGAGCCCCTGCTCGCCCCCACAATTCATCACGCTGTCGCTGCCGTTAGCTCCGGTGAAGCTGACTACGCGCTCGTCCCGTTAGAGAACTCGCTGGAAGGCGGGGTAGCGGCCACCCTTGACGAACTGATCGCCGGCGGAGGCATGACACCGATTGTTGGAGAGCTTGTGCATCCGGTTCGCCATCGCCTGATCACCAAGACTGTCATGGACGTCGCGACTATTGAGCGGGTCTATTCCCTCCCGTTCGTGGCTGCCCAATGCGGCCCGTGGCTGCGTGACAACCTTCCTGACGCAAAGATCATCCCTGCCTCCTCAACCGCCGACGCCGTTCGGACTGTCGCCGACGGTGACGGCCCTTCAGCGGCCCTCGGCACTGACCTCGCGGCTCGGCTCTACGGCTGCACGGCTATCGCTGATCAGGTCGACGAGGGTGGCAATTCCACCCGGTTTGTTTGGTTGTCGGCCGACCAAGACGCTCCACTTCCCCCAGGAGTAAAGGAGACCGGCAAGAGCCGGACATCAATTGTCTTCTGGGGATCCGGGGCCGAGGAGCCAGGTTGGTTGGTTGACTGTCTGTCGGAGTTCGCTGGACGTAATGTCAACCTGACCCGTATCGAGTCGAGGCCTCGAAGAGACGGCCTAGGTTCATATGTCTTCTTTGCTGACATCGATGGTCCGGTTGGCGACGACCGGGTGGAGGCGGCTCTAGCAGGGCTTGCTTCGCGCGCTGATGCAGTCACCATGCTGGGTTCTTATCCAGCGGCGCCAGAGCGCAGCTAGCCCGAGCACAGAAAGGGCGCCTTCCCGAGGGAAGACGCCCGATTTACTCTGCTGGTTTTGAGTGGCCCCTTGACTACGTCGGTGGGATCAACCCCGACGGGGCCACTCACGGTGTCACGGAGTGGATTACGCCAAGCCGTGGCCAGCTGCCTGCCTAGCGGCCGGACACCTCCAGAATCCCGCAACTATTTGAAACGATAGGGACCACCTCCTTTCTCTGGTGAGCGGAGCGTATCGAACGCTCCGGGCACAAAAGGTGGTTACTCGTCGTCCTCTGTGTCGAAGTCTTCTTCTACCTCTTCTTCGTCCACATCTTCTGGCTCAAGCACGTCTTCTTCAACCGCCTCGGCGTCAGCCTCCGTGGCTCCCCCGGGATCTGCTGTGAGCTCATCCTGGCCATCAAGAAGCTCATCCTCAGGTGTGGCGTCGGCGATCAGTGCGACTGCTGCCACGGTGTCATCCTCGCGGAACTTCATCACGCGGACACCCTGTGTGGCTCTGCCTTGCTGGCTGATTCCGCGGACGCTTGTCCGCTGGATCATTCCGCCCTGGGACACGAATACGAGATCCTGGTGCTCCTTGACAACAAGTGCGCCGGCTAGTCCGCCGCGCTCGTCGGTCAGCTTGATCGTCTTAACGCCCATTGCCCCGCGCTTTGTCTCACGGTACTGGTCAATCGGGGTGCGCTTCCCGTATCCGTTCTCGGTGATGACGAGCAGTTCCTTGGTTGGATCAGCTACATCCATGGCGAGAACCTCATTGCCCTTCTGAGATACGTTCATGCCCTTGACGCCGCTGGTATCGCGGCCCATAGCGCGGGTCTGGTCCTCACTGAACCGGACGGCCTGACCTGACTTGGAAACCATGATGAGTTCGTCCTCACCGGATGTGCGGCGGACTGCAACCAGCTCGTCCTCATCGCGGATCTTGATGGCGATGATTCCATCGGCCTTGATCGGCGTGTTGTAAGCGAGGAACTCGGTCTTCTTGATCATTCCGCCACGTGTGGCGAAGACCAGATATTTGCCTTCCTTGAAGTCACGTGTCGAGAGCACGGACTGAACCCGCTCACCCTCGCGCAGTGGCAAGACGTTGACAAGCGCGCGGCCTCGGGCTGTGCGTGTGCCTTCCGGAAGCTCATAGACCTTGGTCCTGTAGACCTTGCCCTTGTTGGTGAAGAAGAGGAGGTAGTCGTGGGTGGAGCAGACGAAGAGGTGTTCAATCCAATCGCCTTCCTTGGTACCCATACCCGTTACCCCAACTCCACCGCGATGCTGCTTGCGGTAGGTGTCGAGCGGTACAGCCTTGACGTAACCGCTGTTGGTGATTGACACAACCATCTGCCGGTCTTGGATCAGGTCTTCGATATCAAGGTCTTCCTCAGACGGAGAGATGTCCGTCCTGCGCTCGTTGCCGTAAGTCTCGGCGATCTCAGCAAGCTCCTCCTTGATGATGGTCATTACCTGACCCTCGTTACCAAGGATGTCGCGGAGCTCGCGAATGCGCTCCATGATGTCGGAGTGCTCACCGCGGATCTTGCCGGACTCGAGTGCTGTGAGGCGCTGGAGGCGCAGGTCAAGGATCGCCTGGGCTTGGACTCGGCTCAGGTCAAAGTCCTTCATCAAACCGTCGCGCGCTACATCCGGGTCCTTGGATCCACGGATTAGCTCAATGACGTCATCAAGTCGATCGAGAGCAATAAGCAGTCCCTCAAGGATGTGTGCGCGGGCTTCCTTCTGGCGCAGCTCGAACTTGGTTCTGCGCACAACAACTTCGCGCTGATGCTCGACGTAGTGGACGATGATCTCTTTAAGACCAAGTGTCTTTGGTACCCCGTCAACGAGGGCAACCATGTTGACGCCGAAGGTGCTCTGCATTTGCGTGTGCTTGTAAAGCTTGTTGAGTACCACTCGTGGGTTGGAATCGCGCTTGAGTTCGATCACAATCCGCATTCCGTGACGATCTGACTCGTCTCGAACATCGCTGATCTCGGTGATCTTCTTCTCCTGGACAAGCTGCGCGATCTTGACGATCAGGCCGCCCTCGCCGCCCTTACGGACTTGGTAAGGGAGCTCCGTGACGATGATTGCCTCACGACCCTGACCGAGTGGCTCGATGCCAGGGCGGGCCTGGATGCGAACACGGCCGCGGCCGGTTCGGTAAGCGTCGTGGATACCTGTCAGACCAAGGATCGTTCCCGCAGTTGGGAAGTCAGGGCCCTTGATGTGCTCCATCATGCCTTCGGTTGTGATGTCACGGTCATCGATGTAGGCGATCGTCGCCCCGATTACCTCGCCAAGGTTGTGTGGGGGAATGTTGGTTGCCATACCGACGGCGATGCCCGACGAACCGTTGACAAGCAGGTTCGGGAAGCGTGCTGGCAGGACCAGTGGTTCCTGGCGTGAAGAGTCGTAGGTCGGTGCGTAATCAACAGTGTCTGCGTCGAGGTCGCGCAGGAGTTCTGTGGCAAGACGGTCGAGGCGGGCCTCGGTGTACCTCATCGCAGCTGCGGAATAGCCGTCAACGTTGCCGAAGTTGCCCTGTCCATCGACGAGCGGGTAGCGCATTGAGAAGTCCTGGGCAAGACGAACGAGGGCGTCGTAGATAGCGCTGTCGCCATGTGGGTGGTACTTGCCCATTACTTCGCCGACAATCAGGGCGCTCTTGACGTAACGGCGGTTTGGCTGCAGGCCAAGCTCGTTCATCACGTAGATGACGCGGCGATGGACTGGCTTGAGGCCGTCCCTTACGTCAGGAAGGGCGCGTCCAACGATGACCGACATCGCGTAGTCGAGGTACGACGCGCGCATCTCGTCTTCGATTGTCCGAATCTCAACGTTTCCACCGCCCAACTGATCTACGCCCATGTTTGTGTGCTCCTAGACATCAAGGTTGACTACCTCTCGAGCGTGCGTCTCGATGAACGCCCGTCGTGGCTCTACAACATCGCCCATCAGTGTTGAGAAGAGTCGCTCTGCCTCAACCGCATCGGTCAATGTCACCTGCATAAGTGTTCGGCTCTCCGGGTCCATCGTTGTCTCACGCAGCTGGTCTGGGTTCATCTCGCCCAGGCCCTTGAAGCGAGAGATCTCGATTCCCTTCTGCGCGAGTGCCATAACTGTGTCGCGCAGCTCCGCGTACGAGAGCGCGTCGTCTTCAGCCTCACCGAGTGAAACCTTGAAGGGTGCGACACCAACAAGTGAAGAAAGCTTCGTCTGGGTCTCAGAGAGCCTGCGGTACTCGGTGGTCTCAAAGACAGCGGTTGGAATCCGGTGTGTGCGCATCAGGCCGGTAGATCGCTCAACGGCGCTGACATCCACGCCCAGTGGGTCTTCGCTCACAAAAGCGAGGACCCATGGCTTCTCCGGCGGCGTGTCAGCCTTGACCAGAGCGACAAGGCTCTTGGCATCCTTGATTCCCTCGTCGAGAACGTGGGTTGTCGTCAAGAGGTCAAAGAGTTCGGTTCCGTGTTCGGCGCGGAGCCGGCCAGACCAGCCCTCGTGATCGCGCAGAAGCTTGCCGAGTGACTGCCAACGAGCCTCGGTCAGCTTGGTTGACTTGCCACTCGCGTCGATGATCTCGAACTTCTCAAACTTGTCTTGAAGAAGGACTTCCTCAAGCTCGGATTCCTTCTCAATGTACCGCTCCTGACGACCAGATTTGAGCTTGTAGAGAGGCGGCTTGGCGATGTAGATAAATCCGGCATCAATAAGTTCCGGCATCTGCCTGAAAAGTAGTGTTAGGGCAAGTGTCCGAATATGGGCGCCATCCACATCAGCATCGGTCATGAGGATGATTTTGTGATACCTGGCCTTCTCGATATCGAACTCTTCACCAACGCCCGTTCCGATCGCTGTTATGAGTGCCTGAATGGCGTCGTTCTGGAGGATCTTGTCGATCCGGCTCTTCTCCACATTGAGGATTTTGCCTCGGAGCGGAAGGATGGCCTGTGTATGCCGGTCGCGGGCGGTAACTGCGGAACCACCAGCTGAGTCACCCTCGACAATGAAGATCTCGGCGAGGGATGGGTCCTTCACAGCGCAGTCAGCAAGCTTGCCGGGCAGAGTGCCTGACTCAAGCGCTGACTTGCGGCGAGTCAGGTCGCGGGCCTTGCGGGCGGCCTCTCTGGCACGCGATGCCGAGATCGACTTGTTGATGATCTGCTTGGCTTCAGCTGGGTGTTCCTCAAGGAACTCGGCGAGGCCTTGGTTGACGATTGTCTCGACAAAGCCTTGTATTCCGGGGTTTCCGAGCTTGGTCTTTGTCTGCCCCTCAAACTGAGGATCAGCCAGCTTTACGGAGACAACAGCTGTAAGTCCCTCGCGAACATCGTCACCGGAGAGGTTGTCATCCTTCTCCTTAAGGAAGCCCTTGTCTCGTGCGTACTTGTTCAGCGTCCTCGTGAGGGCTGAACGGAAGCCGGACAGGTGGGAGCCACCTTCGTGAGTGTTGATGTTGTTGGCGAACGAGAAGACTGATTCCTGGTAGGTACCGTTCCACTGCATGGCGATCTCAAGGGCGCCCTCATCCGACTCTCCAACGAAGGCTGCAACCTTCTTATGGATTGTCTCGCGTCCCTCGTTGAGATAGCGGACGAAGTCTTCAATGCCACCCTCGTACTCGAACTCAACATGCTTATGCTTTCCATCATCTCCCGTCTCACGTTCATCCGTGAGGAGGATGTTCAGGCCACGTGTAAGAAATGCCGTCTCGCGGAGCCTGTCTTCAAGGACTTTGAACTCAAACTCGAGTGTCTCGAAAATCTCACTGTCGGGGAGAAACTTGATGGTCGTACCGGTCTCGGAGGTTGCCTCTCCCTTGACAAGCTTGTTCTGTGGATCGCCACGGCGGTATTCCTGAGTCCAGTGATGCCCGTCGCGGCGAATGTCGATTTCAAGCTTCTCTGAGAGTGCGTTGACTACGGACACACCGACTCCGTGGAGGCCACCCGAGACTTTGTATCCACCGCCGTCACCAAACTTGCCACCGGAGTGGAGAACTGTGAGGACTACCTCGACAGCAGGCTTCTTCTCGGTCTTGTGCTCGGCGACCGGAATCCCTCGGCCATCGTCGGTAACCGTGACTGAGAGGTCCTGGTGAATGGTGACCGTAACCCGCTTGCAGTGGCCGGCTAGGGCCTCGTCTACGGAGTTATCAACGACCTCATAGACAAGGTGGTGAAGTCCCCTGGGCCCAGTTGAACCGATGTACATACCAGGGCGTTTGCGGACAGCGGAGAGCCCCTCAAGGACTGTGATGTCTTGAGCATCATATCCGGTCTCAGCGGTCTCTGGCTTGTTCTTATCGCTCATAATGAGGTTGCTCTTCAGATAGCTACTCGGGGCAACGCGACAGCGGCTTGAAGCGTTTTGAAAGCCCCTCTGAAGGCATCGCTAACGATACCACACGAGGCCCCGGAACAAGGGTCCAAATTGCCCCCAAATCGCCCTATTTCGCGGCATTTTTCGCCTTTTTCTCAACGCTTGGCGACTACACACCTCAGGCTATTTACAGGCGCCTCTGGAATACGCTCCGTGAGGGCCTTTATGACCTTCCTCGAAAGCAGCTCAAGCTCCTGCGCGTAGACACTCGAGGCGCACTCAATCTTGAGCTCCCCGCCCTTCAACGAGACCGGTTTTGTGTGCTTAGCCATAGCCTCACCGACGAGTGATGGCCAAGCCCCGGCAACTCTTGCAACAGGGTCCGTTGGGGCGAGTGAATCAACAAGTCGGTTGATTGCACCAGAGAGTGGTCTCTCCCTCCCTCGTCTCATGCTGCTCGCAACCCACCTTCGTGTGGATGCCCCAAGGCGACCAGTACGACCGCGTCATCAGTTGGGGCTGGAACGTGCTCAAACTCAGTCGCTGTGATCACACACTGTCCAACCCCATAGACAGTGTCCGTTAGGAACTGCCGCCGGTCGGCGTCAAGCTCACTCATCACATCGTCCAGTAGAAGCAGTGGAGTACTTCCAGTTCGTTGAGTAATTAACTCTCGCTCGGCGAGTAGCAATGAGAGCAACGCCATCCTTTTCTCCCCTTGTGAGCCAGTTGATTTGAGGTCGTGACCCTCCCGCTTAAAGATGAACTCGGCTCGATGTGGACCGTACCCCGTGAAACCGCGGTTGATGTCCTGTTCGGTCCGTTCCTCCAGTTCACTGCGAAAAACGTCGGCCTCCCGAGCTCCACCAGGCCTATGTGTAAGAACAAGCTCGCCGGTCAAACCAAGTGATGCGGCTGCCTTAGCCATCGGTTCCGACAACGCCGTGATGGTCTCATCACGAGACTGGATTAGCGCTGTACCAAGCTCGATTAGCTGTTCATTCCAGGCGCTCAAGCTACCTGGAGTGGAGCCAGTCCTCTGAGCGGAGCCAAGCAACGCGTTTCGTTGCGTGAGGGCTCTTGTATACGAGGCCTTAAGGGCGGAAGATGTGTGGTCAAGTGATCCAGTTAGCTGGTCAAAGTGAGATCGACGCTCTGTGGGACTACCTGTGATCAAACTAAGTCGATCTGGGAGGAACACCAGCACTGCCGGGCGATCCAGTCCTGCCTCGAAACGCTCCGGTGCTGCGCCGTCGAGGGTTGTCAGCTTCTCCCCTGACCGTTGGAGTGCCACCGCGGTTGTGTGGACGACCGAGTTGTTCTCGAAACCAACCTCAACCCTGGTCGTCGACTCCTTCCAGGCAATGGTCTGTCGGTCCATTGCGGCTCTGCAGGAGGTTCCCGTCAGACCGAAGTGAAGTGCCTCAAGGATATTGGTCTTCCCTGAGCCGTTTGGGCCGGCAATGACTGTCAGGCTCGCCCCTGGTTTGAGGTTAAACCTGTGGTGACTACGAAAGTCCCGCAGATCCAGATCGAGGACCTGCATGCAGTCGACTTAATCCCTGATCAGCTGCCGAGGCGAATCGGCATGATCAGATAGAGGAACCCACCTTCGGATCCCGACTCGATCAGTCCTGGGCGATTGGCTGTTAGGAGTTTAAGGACAATCTCCTCATCGCCAGCGCTCTCAATTCCATCACGGAGATAGTCGGGGTTAAAGCCGATCTCGAGTAGCTCACCGTCGTAATTAATTGGAATTGATTCCCTTGCCTCACCGATGTCGGGTGTCTCAGCACTGATTGTGAGTGAACCCTTCTCAAAGGAGAGCGTCAGTGGCTTAGTCCTCTGAGCGAGCAGGCTGATCCGACGAACCACGTCGGACAGCTCAGCGCTATTGAACTTCAACTCATGATCAAACTCGTCCGGGATCAGCTCCTTGTACTTAGGGAATTGACCGTCGATTAGCCGCGAGGCGAGCACGGTGCCATCAAGGTCGAAGACAATCTGATTCTCCTGCACTGCAATCCGGACTGATCCCTTAGCTAGAGCCTCTTCGCCGTCAGCAGCTGGGTCGCCCTTAGTCCCCTTAGCTAAACGGACAGCTTCCTGGAGAGCTCTTGCTGGAACGTTGGCTTCAAAGCCATTTGTGAGCGGTGTCTCCAACTTTGTTTCCTTGACGCTTAGCCGATAAGAGTCAGTTGCGACCATTCGGAGGGTGCCTGCTTCAGCCTGTACGAGAACCCCGGTCAGGACTGGCCGTGAGGGATCCGTGCTGGCAGCCCGCTCAACCCGACGGATAGTTGCGTCTAGAACTTCCGCTGGCAGAACAACGACCGAATCTCCACTCGACTGAGGGAGTGTTGGGAAGTCTTCTGCCCTCAGTGTTTTGAGGTCGAAAGTTGCAGACCCGGATGTGATCTCTACATCCTGCTGGGACGCCCTGGCCTTGAGTGTCACCTGTCCAGCTGGAAGTGCACGGACAACATCCGTGAAGAGTCTGGCTGGGAGGACTACCTCGCCAGGCGAAGTCACTTCACCAGCAAGAGGAAGCCTCAGAGAGAGTTCCAGGTCAGTCGCCCTTAGCTCAATTCCCTCGGGTCCCGCGGCAAGCTGCACACCACTGAGAGCAGTGATGCTCGTCTTAGACGATGCGATACGGGTAGCGGACTGAAGACCTTCGAGCAGTAGATCCCGCTCAATCTTCAATCCAATTGTTCCCTTTTCAGATGTAGAGGACATAGGTCAGATGATTGTGTTGATTACGTTGATAACGGAAGATCGTTTCAGTCTTCCCGGTCGGCTTCACCGGAGACAAGGCGCTCTAAAGAGCGGATAGCAAGAGCATCTTCAGGTGATGCAGAGATCCGGTCTGCAACACGTCGGCAGGCGTTCAGAACTGTTGAGTGGTTGCGTCCACCGAACTGACGACCAATAGAAGGCAATGGTTCACCAAGAACCTCGCGTGAGAGGTACATCGCGATCTGGCGAGGCCAAACAAATTCAGCCGCCCGGGATCGGGAGTCGAGGTCAGCCTCTGTCACTCCGTACGTGCTGGCTACCAATGTCTTGATCTCACCGACACCCTTACGGACTGGAGCGTTGGTAGCTCCCGGGTAAAGCTGATCCAGAACTTGAGTTGTCAGCTCACGCGTCACCTTCACACCTGTGAGTGAGGCATAGGCAACAACACGGATTAGGGCACCCTCAAGGCTTCTGACGTTGCCCTTGATCCTTGAGGCAATGGCTTCCAAGGTTTCGCGGGGTATGTCTCCAAGTTGGTCGCGCTGTGCCCTCATCGTGAGGATGGCAAGCCGAGTTGGGATCTCCGGGCTCTCAACGTTTGCAACTAGTCCCGCAGCGAAACGCTCTCGCAGCCGAGCTTCCAAGGAGTCAAGGTCAGCCGGAGTTCTGTCACAGGTGATTACAACCTGAGCACCACTACTGATCAGACTGTTGAAGGTATGGAAGAACTCTTCCTCGGTCTTGGTCTTGCTGGCAAGGAACTGGGCGTCGTCAAGTAGGAGGAGGTCAACGTCCCTGAACTTAGACTTGAACTCCCTAGTGTCGCCCTGACGGATCGAGTGGACAAAACCGTTGGTGAAGTCCTCGGCTGTTGTGTACTCAATACGGGCATCAGGTTGGGCTTCACGGACAAGATTTCCAATCGCCTGCAGTAGGTGTGTCTTGCCCACACCAGGTGGGCCGTAGATGAACAGCGGGTTGTAGGCCTGTGACGGCTGCTCGGCCACAGCCAATGCTGCCGCGTGGGCGAGGCGATTGCTCTCGCCAATCACAAACTGGTCGAACGTAAGCTTCGGGTCTAAGTCGAGGGTTTGGGAAGGACCTGCAAAAGAGTCACTTTCAAACCCTCGAGTCGTACTTGAGGCTGAGACCTCGCGAATGTCAGTGACTTTTCCTGGCTCGGTCAACTCAACAGTGGTGGAGATACCGGTCACTCGCTGGGCTGCCTGCGCGATGAGGTCTGTGAAACGGCCCTCCACCCAGTGGCGGATGGAGTCCGGGGCTTCTACGACTAAAACGTGGTCTTCCATCAATGCTGGCCTGAGGGGCTCCAACCAAACCTGGAACGTTGAGTCGCTGACAGCGTCGCGCAGATCAGAACGGATGCGATTCCAAGTGGTCTCTAGGTCAGTGATTGGCATTCAGGCGCTTTTTCTCAAGGTCACGCGACACTAGACGAGGACCTATTGCTCTAAAGCAGGACTTCCCGCATTTTTCGGCCTTTTCAGTTCCCGGCCGACATCAAGGCTTGCTGGACGGTAAGGTTCCCGAGGCAATGAAGCGCACCTACCAGCCCAAGAAGCGCAAACGCGCACGCACGCACGGCTTCCGAGAGCGGATGTCGTCGAAGGCTGGCCGCCGGGTTCTTGCCCGCCGCCGTGCCAAGGGTCGCCGACGCCTCACCGTCTAGTGGCTGGCAGTTCCGGTCGCCGCGGGAGGATTACCCGCAGTGCTGACTTCGACCGTGTGTATAGAAGTGGTCGATCACACGCAACCAAGCTGTTCGTGTTGCACGCCTTCCCGCGAGGGGACGAAGAGGTAGCAAGACTCGGCCTCTCTGTTTCCCGTAAAGTAGGCGGCGCGGTTGAGCGAAACAAGGTCAAGCGCCTATTGAAGGAAGCGTTCACAGCGAAGCTGCATGAGATCAAGCCCGGAACCGACATTGTTGTCGTTGCTAGAACCGGAGCTTCGGAGTTCTGCGACCGCGAAGCGCTTGAGGGAGTTGCCAAAGAGTTGGACGAACTGCTGACTCAGGCAGGTGCGCTGCCCCAAAGAGATAAGAGCGACGAGGGTGGAAATGACGCCTAAAACACAAGGGCTAGCAAGGATTCCTCGTCACCTAGTTACTCTGCCTGTCCGGTTCTGGTCGAATTGGATCTCACCATCACTTGCCCCACGTTGCCGCTACGAGCCGAGCTGCTCGCGTTACTCAATTCAAGCAATCGAAGAGTTGGGCATACTCCGTGGCCTGGTCCTCACGGTTTGGAGGGTCCTTCGGTGTAATCCGTTCAGCCATGGTGGTGTGGACAAGGTTGCTGACCAAAGACTCTTTCGCGCTTCGAAGACCTGCGCCCACAATCAACACGAAATGATCAACCCACAGTGAACAACCTGTTCATAACCGCAAACGTAATCAGTGACGCCCTCCAGCCACTAATCGACTTCTTTGGTGAAGTCCTTGTCGTAATCCACTCGGTTATCGGGTCATGGGGCTGGTCAATCATCTTGATGACCTTCCTAATCCGGGCTGTGTTGGTTCCCCTCACGATCAAGCAGATCCGATCCATGCAGCGTATGCAGCGGTTCCAGCCTGAGATCAAGGCCATTCAGACTAAGTACAAGGGGAAGCCTGGCGACAGCGCCGCTGTAAAGACTGAGAAGCGCTCGAAGCTGAACGAAGAGCTGATGGCCTTCTACCGTGAGAACCAGATCAACCCACTCGCATCATGCCTTCCCCTGCTGGCGCAGATGCCTGTGTTCATCTCACTGTTCTACCTTCTTCAGCAGCAGCTCAAGACCGATATTTGCCCAACCATCACCGCTTACGCAGCTCAGCATCACACGACTGTTGAGAAGATCACCTGCTCAGACGTGCGCCCACTTCCCACGGGACAGCAGTTCCTCTTCATCCCAGACCTGACATCGAAGGCCAGCGGCGCCGTTCTAGTCACGCTGATCGTGCTCTACGTCGCCTCACAGCTGGGCTCAAGCTTGATGATGACCACAACGATGGACAAGACCCAGCGCAACATCATGCTGGCGATGCCCCTCGTTTTCGTCTTCTTCATCCTCAGCTTCCCCGCCGGCCTCATCCTCTACTGGATCACGACCAACACCTGGACTGTGGGACAGCAGTACGTTGTTAAGCGATTCTCGGCCGGTGGCGCTGACGCCCAAGCCAAGGCGCTAGCTGACTCTGGGGGAGGAACAGTCGCCCCCGAGCCCGAAGAGAAGGAAACGAAGGGCTTTATGGCCAAGGTGAAGGAAGCCGGGGCATCCAGCAAGGCAGAGGCAGAGCCTGAAGTAAAGAAGCCGAAGGGCAAGGGTGGACCTCCACCAGCCCGCAATAACAAGAAGCGGACAGGGAGGCGGAGATGAGTGTTGAAGAGCGCGTACGCACCGTGGTTGGGTCGGTAGTTGAGGCCCTGGACCCTGATGCTGAGTTCAAGATTGTTGATGACGGGGAAGTAATCAAGGTCGACATCGACGGTCCCGACATGGGTCAGATCATCGGCCGGCATGGCAACACACTCGACGCAATCCAACACATCGCCTACCGGGCGGCCTCGGTGGACCGAACCGACATGCGCCGCGTTGAGGTTGACGCTGGTGGATGGCGCGAGCGCAGGGCCATTGAACTTCGTGAAATCGCCGACGATGCGGCCGATGAGGCGATCGAGGCAGGACAAAGCGTCTCACTGGAGCCAATGTCAGCGTCGGAGCGCCGTGTGGTCCATGAGTACCTCCGTGAGCGTGAGGACGTCGATACAACCAGCGAGGGGCGTGAACCAGAGCGTTACCTCGTGGTTGAGCCTCTCGAAGATTAAGCGTTTCACGTGGAACGGTCCGGCGCATTGCCCGCCCGTGTCAACAAGCGTTTAGTTGAATTACAGGCCGAATATGGCCTTTCAGAGGAGAATCTCGACCACTTCCGGGCAATTCTGTTGAGTCTTGCTGCAGAACATGCCCCAACAGCAGTGACTGATGCACTCGAAGGCGTCAACGTCCACATCGCCGATTCGCTGACGGCATTGGGCGTAGAGGACGTCAAGACGGCCAAGACCATCGCGGATCTAGGTTCCGGGTGCGGTATCCCTGGGCTTGTTCTGGCATCCGCTCTGCCGGAGTCCCGTGTTATTGCCGTTGATGCCCAGAAGCGCCGTTGCGAGTTCATCTCCAACGCTGCTGAGGAAGCGGGTCTAAACAACGTTGAGACCGTCTGGAGCCGAGCCGAGGAATGGGATTCTGGCCATGGGGTATGTGATGTCGTCACGGCCAGGGCGATGGCAAGCTTGCCTGTGATTGTCGAGTACTCAGCCTCCCTGCTCAGAGAGGGTGGACTGATGGTTGCTTGGAAAGGCAAGCTCGAAGGCGATGAGAAAGCGCAAGGAGCGGTTGCGGCTGGTCTTACGGGTATGTCGGAGCCAGAGGTGATCCAAGTAGAGCCCTGGCGTGGCGGCGGAAGGCGAAAACTAGTCTTGAGCAGGAAGATCGCCCCAACCCCCGACCGATTCCCTCGGCGCGCAGGCATTGCCGTCAAGCGCCCACTCGGCTCCTGAGGGCCAAGAACGCTAGATAGATCGGGCTTTCCGACCGAGCCTAGGGCTACCTTTGGGCAATGGGAAGAATCTTTGCTGTTGCGAATCAGAAGGGTGGTGTCGGCAAGACCACCACGGCCGTCAACCTCGCCGCTTGCGTCGCCGAGGCCGGATACTCAACACTTCTTGTTGACCTAGACCCCCAGGCAAACGCAACAGTTGGCGTTGGCCTACCAAAGGACCTCACCCCATCTATCTACGAGGTGCTCTCAGGTGAGTCACCAACGGTGGCGGCTATCAGAGCTAGCCGAATCAACAACCTCTCTGTCGTCCCCTCGACTCCAGGTCTTGCTGGGGCCGGTGTTGAGCTCCCCCAGAATCAGGACTACCAACATGTCCTCAAGGCAGCTCTCGAATCCGTCCGCGACCAGTTTGAGTTCATCATCATCGACTGCCCACCATCACTTGGTCCACTGACAGTTAACGCTCTAGCTGCAGCGGATGAGGTAATCGTTCCCGTTCAGTCCGAGTACTACGCACTGGAAGGCCTTGCGGGCCTGCTCGAAACACTTGAGCTTGTTCAGCGCGAACTGAACCCATCCCTCACGGTCTGTGGGCTTGTTCTGACCATGCATGACCCCCGCACGCGACTCTCGCGCGATGTGGAGACCGAGCTCCGTACCCACTTCCCAAGACTTGTCTTTGACACCGTAATCCCCCGGAACGTAAGGATTGGCGAGTCACCTAGCCACGGCCTTCCGGTTATTCATCACGACCCGCACTGTGCTGGCGCAGAGGCATACGTTGCCCTGGCTCGCGAGGTTGCGGCGCGGGTCTAGTACCCACTTCAACAAAACGGAGGTAGCACTGAAATGAGCGAACCAGCAAAGAAGACCCCCGGGCTCGGCAAGGGCCTGGGCTCCGGCATCTCTAAAGGACCAAGTGGTCTGGGTAAGGGGCTTGGCGCACTGCTCTCCGTCGTTCCCCGTGAGGACGGCTCCGCTGAGGTCCTGCGCACCATTCCAATCGCCTCAATCAAGCCTAATCCTAGACAACCTCGCCGCCAGTTCGACGAGAACGCCCTAGTCGCTCTGGCGGGTTCGATCGGTGAGCGCGGTGTCCTTCAGCCAATCCTCGTACGTCCGATATCAGGCGGAGGTTGGGAGCTGATCGCAGGCGAGCGCAGATGGCGTGCCGCTACAGCTGCCGGCCTCACTGAAATTCCTGCCGTGATCCGCGAGGACGATGATGCTGTCGCACTCGAGGTGGCACTGATCGAAAACATGGCTCGCGAGGACCTGAACCCTGTCGAGGAGGCCCGCGCCTGCTCAGCGCTTGTTGACGAGCTCGGCCTCACCAAGGAAGAGGTCGGCCGCAGGGTTGGCCGTAGCCGCGCAGCCGTCTCTAACCTGATTCGACTCCTTGACCTCCCGGACACGGCTCTGGAAATGCTCGAGGACGGGCGTCTGAGCGAGGGTCACGGCCGCGCTCTCCTGATGGTTAAGCGCCATGACGTGAGGCGCGATCTCGCTGCCGAGGCTTACAGCCGGGGTTGGTCTGTTCGCACAACTGAGGAGCGGGCGCGGAACACTGAATCAACCCCATCGGTTCCCAGGGAGCTCCATGCTGACCACGAGGTTGCCCTGACTGATGTAGCTGATTCTCTGACCGCAACCTTCGGGGATGCGGTCAGCGTCAAGGCAAAAGGGAAGGGCTGCCGGGTCCGGTTGGAGTTCGCATCAATGGCCGAGGCTGCGGTATTTGCAGAGCAGTTCTCATCGCACAGGCGACCTGCCTGAGCTAGCGAACGGGACCTCTCTGCGGGGCTTAGAGAACCCCGAGGAGTTCTATGGCTGTGACCGCGGTTAGGACTAGCCCGGTTGACCAGGCGATCGCGCCGACGGTGATCTTCATGTCAAGCCCGTAGAGATGGGCGACGACCAGGGCGTTGATTCCGGCTGGCATTGCAGCCTCCAACAGGAAGGTGTGAGGCGCAGCAATCACGACCGCGGAGAGAACAATCATCACAGCGGGAGCGACCAGTAGTCGCAGACCTAAGGCTGTGAAAACAGCTGGTGTGAGAGGCGGTGGAAAGATCCTCACCCCCGTCTCATCGTGCTCAAGCATCAGATTGACGCCGAGGGCAAAGAAGCCAACGGGAGCGATTCCCATGGCAACTATGTGCACGAGGTCAGGACCCCAGGAAGGGGCGAGTGACTTCGGGGCCAGTAGAGCAAGAATCAGCGCGTAGAGCGGCGGGTTGCGCGTGAAGAAGGACTTAACGCGATCCCTCCCGGACTTGCCTGCGTTTGTCCCGAAGGCAGCTCCCACCCCAAATCCAACGAGCAGAACAATGGGAGAGTTCACCACGTTGTCGTAGGCAACGGCGAGCGGGATTTTGTCGTGCCCAAGCAGCAGAGCGGTTAAAGGGATCCCCAGATATCCCGTATTGGCCACCGCGACGGCCGTCATCAGCGCACCGGACTGTGGACGCGTCAGCTTTAGGAGCCGTGACCCAATCAGCCAGGCGGCGATAACAACGACAAGGCGTTCCGCCCAGCCAAAGGCGAGTCCCGCGCCGACGGCCTCGGTCAGATGGAGGTCGATCACCGCGAAGAAGATGATCACCGGCATCAGCACATAAACAAGAGCCTCAAGCAGGTGTCCCGCGAGCGTCTTTGCACCGGTCTTCCAACGGTGCTCAGCAGCCACCCCGCCGATTGTGGCCAAGATCGTGACTACCGCGAGGATCAACACTTGGGTGCGCGGTCCTTAAGGCCCAGCGGGGCAGATGCTTCCGAGGGATCCGGGCCAAGGACGGCGGTCAGATCGGTGAGAGAGGGAGCGTTCACCGGGGGGAGGATCGCACAGGGGCGACAACGCCCCACTGCTGCTGCCTGGTGAGCCCGCTTCACCTCACCGCGCCAACCCGGCCTGCGCCGTTAGACTTCCGCCCTCGCGGGGCGATTAGCTCAGTTGGTTAGAGCGCATCTCTGATAAGGATGAGGTCCCTGGTTCGAATCCAGGATCGCCCACTTGCTTGGCTGTGAAGGAAGATGGCAGCCGAAACAGAATGACTCCTCCGAAGGCAGTGATCCCCGTGATGAGCGCGGCGGGCGCTAGCCTTAGACATAACCGCCCAAGGAGCCGCACGTGCAGGAGATGGTCATCTACGGAGTTAGCTTCGACATGGTCGGCAAACAGCCGATTGTGCTTCTCAAGGCCGTTGAGACCAACCGGTTCCTTCCGATCTGGATTGGTCACCCTGAGGCAGCGGCGATCCTGATGAAGCTCCAAGGCTCCTCAACGCCTCGCCCGATGACTCACGACCTGATCACGGAGACCCTCAGCGAGCTCGACGCTCAGTGCACGCGGGTGGCGATCACCGAGCTGCGTGACAACACTTTCTACGCCTCAATCACGATTCAGACATCAGACGGTCGGGAGATCGAGATCGACTCAAGGCCCAGCGATGCTCTGGCACTGGCCGTCAGGTCGGGCGCGCCGATCTTTGCCGCCGAGGACGTAGTTGAGGAATCCTCGATCGAATTTGAGCACGACAACGAGGACACGGATGAGGTTGTCGAGAAGTTCAAGGAGTTCCTCGAGGACGTAAGCCCCGAGGACTTCGCCGGCGGCCAAGACGCCTAGAGCGCTTTAGACGGCTATAGCCAAGTCGAGCATCAGCTCGATTAGAGCGTCGAACTCCAACCCTGCGGCCTCGGCCGCGAGAGGTACAAGGCTCGTTTGCGTTAGGCCCGGAACTGAATCGATCTCGAGGATTGTGAGGTCGCCATCCTCGCCGAGGATCAGGTCAACCCGTGCCACACCCGAACACTGCAGAGCCTCAAAGGCGGACACGGCTAGCTCGCAGGCCCGCACGTGTGTCGCTGGATCAAGTTGCGCCGGGCACTCAAATTTCGCGGAGCCAATTTCGTAGCGCGCCTGAAAGTCATATTGATCGCCGCCGGGAATTGCTTCTACCGGCGGCCAGGCGACAGCACCGTCTGGATGCCCGACGACCGCTACGGCCAAGTCACGCCCCGGGCAGTACTGCTCAAAGAGCACGCGGTCGTCATATGAAAGGGCTGACAGCAGCGCCCCGGGAACGTCCTCTTCTTTGTGGGCTAAGGCAACGCCCAAGGACGACCCTTGCAGTGCAGGCTTGAGGATCATCGGCCAGCCGAGTCGCTCGCCGATAGTCGGGACAAGTTCGACGGCGGCGAGCTCACGGACGGCAGTGGAGTCCAAGACGTAGAAGTCTGGGGTCGGCAGGCCGACCGCTCGGAACCGTCGCTTAGCAATGGCCTTGTCGCCGGTCCGGGCTGAGGCGGCCGCGTCGGACGAAGTGTGCGGGATCTGGAGCAAGTCAAGGACCTGTTGAACGGTGCCGTCCTCACCGTCACGGCCGTGCAGGGCGAGGAACGCAACATCAGGCTTGTGTTCCCGCAGGTTGGAGATCATCGAAGTGTCAGCGTCAACGCTGATCACCTCGTGGCCCAGTCGAACCAGGGCGTCTTTGACCCGACCGCCCGTGCGCAGGGAAACTCCACGCTCCAGCGAGCGACCACCCTCAAGGACCGCGATCTTCATCTGGTCACCCCTCAGCGCCTGAAGCACGCCGCTTGCGGGGTGCGATCGGAACCACACGAGCGCCCTCGCTCGGCGCGGACTGGGCTGGGGCTGGAGCAGCGCCGGCTGATCGACCCATCATCGTTTCGTAGAGGTCGACCTGTTCGCCGACAACCATTCCGATTCGGCGGATGCCCTCCCGAATGCGGTCGGAGTCAGCGCCAGAGAAGTTCAGTCGGAGGGAGGACCCGCCGTCACCATTGACCCATGCTGCGCGACCCGGAACGAACGCAACGTTCTCGCGCAGAGCCCGGGCAAGCAAGTCAGTCGTGTCGATGTAATCGGGGAGCGTTGCCCAGACGAAGAGGCCACCAGCGGGTGAAACCCAGGTGGTTCCCTCAGGCATCTCAGAGGTCAACGACTCCAACATCACATCACGCCTGTCGCGGTAGATCCGCCGCAGGCTTGCCATGTACTCGGGCCAACCGCCGCCACCGATGTAGGCGGCCACAAAGTGCTGAGCGAGCGATGAGGCGCAGAGATCTGCTGCCTGCTTGGCAAGGTTGAGCTTCTCCAGCACCGGCCTAGGTGCGGTAACCCAGCCGAGGCGGATTCCGGGCGAGAGGATCTTGGAGAAAGTCCCCAGGTAGATGACTGACTCACCACCATCCATCTCAAGGATTGAGGGGATTGGGTCCTCCTCGTAGCGGAGCAGCCCGTATGGGTTGTCCTCAAGGATCAGGATCTCCCACTCGCGGGCAATCTCGAGAATGGCCTTGCGCCGTTCGGCCGACAGAGTCACTCCGGATGGGTTCTGAAAGTTGGGGATCAGATAGATGAACTTTGGACGCGCACCCTCAGCGTCAAGCTGCACAAGCCGCTCTCGCAGCAGCTCAGGGTCCATGCCGTCAGCGTCGATCGGCACCTGCTCAACACGGGCCTCGTAAGAGGTGAAGGCAGAAACAGCCCCGGGGTAGGTTGGGCCTTCCGCGACGATCACATCGCCCGGGTCAATCAGCACTTTGCAGACAAGATCCAGAACCTGCTGGCCGCCAGTTGTGACAATTACGTCATCCGGATCGACCGTGATGCCTTCTGCGGCCATCACGAAGCGAATGCATTCGCGTGCGGCTGCCAAGCCCTCAGTAGGCCCGTATTGCAGTGCACTAGCCAGTTCCTCAGCGGCCAACTTGCTCATCAGCGCTGCATAGGATTCCTTGGGAAAGGTGGATGTGTCTGGGAGCCCGCCAGCTAGTGAGATGACCTCGGGGCGTTCCGTGATTGACATCAGGTCGCGCATTGCAGAGGAAGTCATTGAGCGGGTGCGTGCCGCAAAGAGCTTTCCGTACCGCTCGATCGCGACCGCGTCGCCACGGCCTGAGCGCTTCTGCGGGTTGAGGTTTGTGTCCTTCACAGCCCATGGGACGGTACCGGAGCCGGTTGCCGGGTTCTGTCAGTGGTTGCGGCTGTCCGGTCTCCCGCTACCGTCACCGGTCAGGATGAGCAGCCGTGGCCTGATACTCGCCGTGATTGATGGACTCCGTCCTGATGCGCTTGAGCGTGCCGTTGCTGATGGCACTGCGCCGGTTTTGGCCCGGCTGATGGGTGAGGGTGTTTATGTCGACGATTGCGTTGCCTCGTTCCCATCAGTCACTCCGGTTTGCGCAGCCTCAATCACCACTGGGGTTGGGCCGGATCAGCACCTGATTCCGTCGATGAACTGGTACCACCGAGAAGAGCGGCGCTACGTCGAATACGGGTCCAGCTTTGCTGCCGCGAGGAAGCAACGAATAGCCCGCACCCTGGGTGACACCGTCTATGCGATGAATCGCGATCACCTGTCGCCTGCCACTCCCACAATCTTTGAATCACTCGACGACGCAGGGCTGAGGACCGCGGGAACGACATACCTGATCTATCGCGGACGCCATACGCATCAGCCCGCGCGCCATTCGCGCCTGGCGCGGTTTGCGACGAGCACATTTTTCCGCGAGTCAGTTCAGGGCCCGCGCGACCTGTTCTACGCCGACATCTTCGCTTCCAGGCCGATGGGCTGCAGGTCACAGTTGGGAATGACAGGCGTTCGCGACCAGCATTCAGGTTGCGTTGGCGCCGAGCTTGTCGCCACCGACGAGTTTGACTTTTTACTGCTCTCACTGCCTGACAATGACTCCCACTCCCACAAGCACGGCCCGGCAGCACAGGTTGAGTCAGTCGCCGTGGCTGACCGTCAGCTCGCGCGGCTCGCCGACGCAGCCGGGGGAGTGGACCAGCTTCTGGACCGGTACGGGATCATCGTCGCGGCCGACCATGGGCATGACCATGTTTCACAGAGAGTTGACCTTCTGGCAGCGTTCTCAGAGTGGTGGGTGCGGACACCCCGCGACAGTGGAGTTGAGGCCGAAGAGATTGCCCTTGGGCTGGCTCAGCGGTCCGCGATGATTTACGTCCTCAAGTCCGATAGTCCAGAGCACACCGCTGAGCGGGCCGCTGGGGATGCCCTCAGGGTTCCGGGTGTTGACCTCGCGATGCTCTTGGGTGACGGAGAGGCACGGGTACTGCGACTCGGGTCCGAGTTGCGGTTTGCGCCTGGCGGAGATCTGCTCGATGCTCACGGCCGCGGATGGAGTGTTGAGGGCGACCTAAGCGTGCTCGGAATGAAGACTGAGGATGGAATGATCGCTACCCCTGACTACCCGGATGCCCTGCGGCGGATCTGGTCCGCGCTTAACTGCCCCACTGCGGGTGACGTCTTGCTCTCAGCAGCACCGGGTTCTGAATTTCTCGACTGGGGTGGCGCCTCGCATCTAAATGGTGGCAGCCACGGTTCACTGCACCGGGTAGATAGTCATGGAGTGCTGCTCTGGGCAGGAACAGGTCCAGACAGCCGTTCCGCCCGGGAGGAGTGGAGCATCCGTGATGTCGCCGGCCTAGTGAGGGAGCACTTCAATCTCGATTCCGAAGTCCCAGCTGATTCTTAGAGCGCTTGCGGCCGCAGCCGTAATGCTGGTGGTTGCCGCAACGCCTGCTCTGGCTTCAATCAGTGAAAGCCACGCTCGGCGAATCACAAAGGCGCTCCCTGCCGTCAAGGCGGAGGTCCGGTCACACAAGGGTGGCCACTGGGACTTCACCAAGCAGCCTGGGCGTTGGCGGGAGCAGTTCTGGTCAGCGAAGGGTGAGTTGGTGGTTGAGGTGTTTATCTCGCGGGCCGATGGCAAGGTGCAGGAGGAGTGGACCGGCTTCCAGGCTGCTTGGACCATGGCTCGTGGCTATCCAGGAGCGTTTGGCAAGGATGCCTCTGCGCTTTGGGTCTGGCTGCCGCTGTTGGCGCTCTTTCTGTTGCCGTTCTTGCCACGCAGACGACCCTCTCTGGCTCACTTGGACATCGCCGCAGTCGCGCTGCTCTCAGTTTCGATTGCTGGTTTCAATCGAGGACGGCTGGACATCTCGGTTCCCACTCTATATCCGCCCCTGCTGTGGCTGATGGGCCGGATGTTGTGGAGAGGGATTAAGGGGCCCAAACCGGACGCAGCCCAGATCAAAACGCTGATTGGCAGCAAGGCGATGGTTGTGGGGATCGTGTTCCTGATCGGTTTCAGGGCCGCGTTTACGATCGCGGACGGCAATGTGATTGATGTTGGCGAGGCGAGCGTGATCGGTGGCAACAGACTCGCGTCTGGAGCAGCGGTCTATGGACACTTCCCAAAACGAATTGAGCGAGGTGACACCTACGGGCCCGTTACATGGGCTGCCTACGCGCCCTTCGCGTTGATCTTTGACGCGGATTCAAACGACGGTCGCCTGGCTGCCGCTGCCGCTGCGGCAGTGGTGCTGGACCTCCTCGCGCTGTCTCTCCTGGCTCTACTCGGCTGGCGGCTGAGAGGCCCTCCCGGCGCATTGATCTTGAGTTGGCTGTGGGTCACGTGCCCATTCACTCTCTATACGGCGATGTGCGCTGCCAACGACACCCTGCCGGCGCTCCTAATCGTCCTGGCGCTTCTGACAGCCACCTTCTCTGGTGTCCGCGGCGCAGCCCTGCGTGGAGCCGCGGCGGTTGTCGGCGGCCTGTCAAAGATGGCGACGCTTGCCCTTGTGCCCATCTTCCTCCGGGCCAAGAACTCCTCACGGCGAAGGGACATGCTCGTCTATGTACTGGCAGCAGTCGTGGCGTTCGTAATCGTCCTCATTCCCTACTTCGACGATCCGATCAAGGTCTGGGAGCGCACCGTTGGGTTCCAGGATGGTCGCGACTCGCCCTTCTCAGCTTGGGGCTGGTGGGACTTGCCTCACTGGCTGCTGCAGAGCTGGCGGGTCTGCGTGGCGGGACTTGTCTTGCTGACAACACTTCTGCCCCGTGGTGATCGCCGCACGCCAGTCCGCTTGGCAGCCCTAGCGGCCGCTGTCGTGATTGCCGTTGAGCTCTCAGCTGTCTACTGGTTCTACACCTACCTGGTCTGGTTCCTGCCGGCGGTCTTTGTCGCCGTGTCCGATGACTGGACGGTCAGGAAGCCGGGCGCAGAACCTGTGTGATCGTTGCCGGAGCGTCTGCGCTGGCGGGCTCGATCATGACTGCATTGATCCAAGGGTTTGCCTCGGCAGGCTCAAAGCGGACTGGCAGGTGAGTGCTCATTGCCTCGATGGCCTGCTCTTTGATTACGCCGATCACACCATCACGTGAGCCAGTCATTCCCACATCGGTGATGTAGGCCGTTCCCTGTGGCAAAATTCGCGCATCAGCGGTGGGGACGTGGGTATGGGTTCCGACAACTGCTGTGACGCGACCGTCGAGATGCCAACCGAGGGCGACCTTCTCGCTAGTTGCCTCGGCGTGCATGTCAACGAGGATCAGATCGGATTTTGATTTGAGGTCGTGTACTCCGGCGTCTGCTGCGGCCATGAATGGATGTGGGGCGTCCATGCCGTGATTGCCGCTCAGGTTGAGAATCCCAAGGCGCACTCCATCCTTCTCAATAACGGTTGACCCGCGGCCCGGGCTGGTCATGAAGTGGTTGGCCGGCCGGACTACGCGACGGTCTTCGTCGAGCAACTCCCAGCCTTCCTTGCGGCGGTAGGCGTGGTTACCGAGCGTGATCGCGTCCACGTTGGCGGCAAAGAAGTCCTCAGCAAGCTTCGGAGTGATGCCCTTGCCTGCGGCGACGTTCTCACCGTTGACAACCACGAAGCGCGGAGTGAACTCGCTGATCAAGCCAGGGAGCAGCGTGATCAGTGCGTTACGGCCCGCGCTGCCGACGACATCGCCTACGAAGAGGATCCCTTGACCGCTCATGAGGCCAACTCAACTGGGTTGTTGTGCATGTTCTGTCTGCTGCTCATCTGTCTAGAGGTTCCCAGCCTTGGCCGCCAAGTGGTTTGTTGGCCCGTCTCCGTGCAGATATAGGCGGGAGAGAACACAGCCTGTCCGCTTGCGCCCGTGACGCGCGACGGAGGCCGTGCTCGCCTATCCTCGGGGGAGAATGTCCTTCCCAGCCTCACGCCCTCGCCGTCTGCGGCGGACAAGTGCACTACGGACTCTGTTCCGTGAGACGACACTTGCGCCAGCCGACCTGATCGCCCCTGTCTTCGTTCATGCAGGATCTGGCGTCGAGCCAATCAGCGGGATGCCCGGGGTTTCAAGGCTCGACCTTGATGCACTCGCGGCCTTCGGTTCTGAGGCAGCAGAGGCCGGGCTTGGCGGGATTCTCGTCTTTGGGGTGCCAGCTACAAAGGACTCGACTGGAACTTCTGCCTCTGCTGATGACGGGATCGTCCAGCAGGCCCTCAGGCGGCTGAGGTCTGAGAGTGGGACTGACCTAGTCCTGATCGCCGACACTTGCTTATGTGCTTACACCGATCACGGACACTGCGGTGTTCTTAACCCGGCAGGCGATGTAGACAACGACGCAACGCTGCCACTGCTCGCACAGACCGCTGTCAGTCAGGCTGCGGCGGGCGCTGACATTGTCGCCCCGAGCGACATGATGGATGGGCGTGTCGGTGCTATTCGGTCGGCGTTGGACGCCAGTGGCCAGAGCGACACCGCGGTCATGTCATACGCCGTCAAGCACGCCTCAGCGTTTTATGGGCCTTTCCGCGACGCGGCGGGTTCCAGCCCGCAGGAGGGTGACCGGCGCGGCTACCAGATGGACCCCGCCAACTCGATCGAGGCACTCCGCGAGGCGTGGCTTGACGTGGAGGAAGGTGCCGACGCACTCATCGTCAAGCCGGCAATTACCAACCTCGACTTGATCTACCAAGTGAGCGAAGAGTGCGGCTTGCCCGTATCTGGATACGCAGTGAGCGGTGAATACGCCATGATCGAGGCTGCAGCTGCCACTGGGCAGCTGGATCGCCAAGGAGCGGTGTTGGAATCACTCACGGCGATTCGAAGAGCTGGTGCAGGAACGATCATCACCTACCACGCATTGGAGGCAGCAAGTTGGCTACGCGCCCGGTAGCAAAGGCAAAGACGAGGAGCAGAGTAGGCGGCTCAGCCGTTCCGCTTGACGACACCGACCGTCAGATCCTCAACTTGATGCAAGGGAAGTTCCCGATTGCTTCGAACCCCTACGCCGCCGTCGCTGAGGCCGCAGGGATTCCTGAGGCGGAACTTCTGTCACGCGTGGAACGGTTGATCAAGGATCGAATCATCCGCCAAGTCACGCCGATTTTCGACACGCGCGCACTTGGTTTTGCATCCATGCTCGTCGCCGCCAAGGTTGACCCTGAGAATCCTCACCGCGCTGCCAAGGCGATCAATCAGCACCCAGGTGTCTCCCACAATTACCTCCGTGACCACGACTTCAATCTCTGGTTCACGATCGCCACAACTCCAGATTCCCAGTTGGGCTTGCAGGGAACGCTCGACATTCTCGCCGCTGAGGCAGGCGCCGAGTCCGTTCGTCAGCTGCCAACCCTGAACCTCTTCAAGATCAGGATGGACTTGGAGATGGAGGGCGGAACTGAAGCTCTTGCAACACCGCAGGCAGAAGCTGTCAAGCCAGCACCGATCAATGTCGTCCCTTACGACGAACTTGATGTCGCCGTGATCAAGGCACTCCAAGGCAGCATGCCCGTCATCTCCCAGCCGTTTGCACCAGCAGCGGCTGCGGTTGGAATGCCGGAAGAGAAGTTCCTGGAGCACCTGCGTGGGATGCAGGACCGGGGCATTCTGCGGCGTGTCGCAGCAATCTTGTTCCACCGCCGGGCGGGCTTCAGCGCCAACGGAATGGGCGTCTGGAAGGTCCCTCAGGACAAGGTCCTCGAGATCGGCGGCCGGATGGCTTCCTTCCGGGGAATCTCACACTGTTACGAGCGGCCTGTCTACGCAGACTGGCCTTACGCGCTGTTCACGATGGCGCACGGACGGTCCAAGGAGGAGTGCGACGCAATCCTTGAGGCCATCGCCAACGACACCGGTATCCACGAGCGGTCCGTTCTCTACTCGTCAACTGAGTTCAAGAAGATCCGTCTCCAGTACTTCACTGGTGAGTTCGAGCAGTGGGAGTCTGAACACAGTCAGGGGTGATGCCGAGAGGCGTCATCGGTGACTATCCGCCCATGTCCACCGGTCTAGACGACACCCGTTCCAGCGCCCTCTTTGAGAGAGCGGTCTCCGTAATGCCGGGCGGCGTCAATTCGCCTGTCCGGGCGATGCGATCGATTGGCCGCGACCCGCTTTTTATTGAGCGGGGACTTGGCGCCGAGATCACAGATGTTGATGGGAACTCATTCACCGACTACGTCTGCTCGTGGGGACCGCTGATCCTCGGTCACGCTCACCCAGCAGTGGTTGAGGCAGTTACAGCACAACTCGCAAAAGGTTCCACCTTCGGAGCAGCGACTGAGGGTGAGGTAGAGCTTGCTGAGGAGGTCGGCCGCAGACTTCCATCAGTAGAGATGCTGCGGATGACGTCCTCCGGCACCGAGGCCGCGATGAGCGCAGTCCGGCTGGCTCGGGCTGTGACAGGACGCGAGACCCTCCTCAAGTTTGCAGGCGCTTACCACGGGCATGTTGATGGTCTGCTGGCGGAGGCCGGCTCGGGGCTGGCCACGGCTGGGATTCCCGGCAGTCCTGGCGTTCCAGCAGCGGCTGCCGCGGCGACAATCGTCGTTCCTTGGAATGACCCAGACGCTCTTGCAGCGGCCTGCGCCAAGCACCAGTTCGCGGCAATTTTGGCGGAGCCTGTTCCGGCCAACATGGGCCTCGTGCCGCCCGCCGCAGGGTTTCTAGAGTTGCTCCGCGAGATGGCTGACTCCAACGGCGCCATCCTTGTGTTTGATGAGGTGATCTCCGGCTTCCGTGTTTCCGGTGGTGGCGCTCAAGAACTGTTCGGAGTTCAACCTGACCTGACTGTGTTTGGCAAGGTCCTCGGGGGCGGTCTGCCTGCCGCGGCATACGGTGGCCGTCGCGACCTGATGGAGCACATCGCCCCGGCAGGTGACGTCTACCAAGCAGGGACTCTCTCCGGTAATCCTCTGGCTGTTGCCGCCGGCCGGGCGGTATTGAACCTGCTCGATGACGAGGCCTACCTGCGACTCTCGGCCACTACCGAGCGCCTTGCGTCAGGGATGCGTCAGGCCGCTGGCGATTGCCCGGTCAGGGTTGTAACCCAACCCGGACTGATGACCGTTTTCTTCAGTGCAGACGAGGTCACCGACTATGCGAGTGCCCAGCAGACCGACCGCGATAAGTTCGCCGCTTGGTGCCGAGCCTTGTTGGCTCGCGGTGTCTACGCACCACCGTCGCAGTACGAGGCCTGGTTCCCGTCGCTTGCCCATGACGACGAGACAATCGACAGGACGCTGGAAGCAGCCTCCGCGGCATTTGCCGAAATCGCATGACCGCTTTCGAGTCACTCAGCCACGACCTCGCTGCCGACGACCCGCTGCTGGCGGCAGCGCTGGTGAGTGATCCGATCGGGGAAGGGGAAGCGCCTGTTGCCTTGGCGGCTGGTCCCAGGACTGAGGGCGCAGCAGGTGACTACAGCTACGGGCTTGAAGCCATCCGTGAGGGCCACCTCCTTCACTGGGGAGGCGCGAGATTGCTCGCCACTCAAGACGCTGACCTCGCGTTGCTGGCGGGCGATCGCCTATATGCGGCGGGGTTGGAGCGAATCGCAGCGTTGGGCGACGCGCCAACTATCACCGAGCTGAGCCGGTTGATTATGGCCGCTGCGACCGCGCAAGCTGAAGGAGTTCCAGCCGCTGCCGAAGCTGCCTGGGAAGCAAGCTGCGCCCGAATTGGCGCGGGGAGCTGACGATGAGCCCTCGCACCTCTTGCCGCCCGTATAGAATGTGCGACCAAGAAGCAAACCGCCCTAACTATGGCTGAACAGAACCGCAAAAGAACCAAATCTCCCTACACGCTTGACCGGGACATGCCCGGTGCGTTTGAGGGCGAGACCATCACCCGCCGAGGGCTGATGACCGGAACCGCCCACGGCTTGGGAGCACTTGCTGCAGGTGCGTTTGCTCTGCCCGCAATCGGCTTCGCTCTGGGCCCAATCTTCGAACGTCAAAAGTGGCAATGGCAGGACATTGGCTCCACGGCTGACTTCTCCACCGAGACGTACACACCAAAGACCTTTGGAATCGTTTCGGGAATTGGCGAGGCTGGTTACTCGACCGTCTATGTGCGCCATCACAACGAGGCAATCGACGGACCAACGAAGGACAAGTACGACGCCATCGTTGCTGTCTCCACCCGCTGCATGCATTTGGGCTGTTCCGTCCGCTTCGTTTCCGCAGCAGAACGCTTCGTCTGCCCATGTCACGGCGGTGTCTACGACTTCAAGGGCAGCGTCATTGGTGGTCCACCAGTGCGCCCGCTCGATCGGTTCTACACCCAAGTGGTCGGCGACCGAGTACAGATCGGACCGCGTTACAGCGTCAACTCTGAGTTCACGCGTTACTCACCACGCGATCCAGGCGAGCCACTTGATGGCATTGGTCAATTCATGTACCCAGCTCGGTTCTCAACGGCAAAGCTGTCAGACCAATAGCCCATGCCTGACGTCAAGAAACTTCTTCCCCCGATTCCCGATTCGCTCAAGCTTCAGCCGCGTCGAGCAGGAACTGACCCTGAGCCAGAGACAGTTCTCGAGAACGCCCAGGAGGCAGGCAAGCACGCCGCAGGGTGGATTGACGAACGCCTTCAGCTCTCCGGCGCTGTCCGCTGGGCTCTTTTCCGCAAGGTTCCGCGGCACGACTGGACTTACGCGCTTGGTTTCTCTGTCATGTTCTCGTTCCTGTCACAGGCAGTAACCGGCGTGTTCTTGGCGACTGCTTATGACCCGTCAACCACGAACGCTTACGAGTCAATCCGCCAGATAACCAACGAGGCGTTCCTTGGACAGTTCCTGCGCGGGATGCACCGTTGGGGCTCGACAGTGATGGTCGTTCTTGTCTTCCTCCACATGGCGCAGACCTTCTTCTACGGTGCGTACAAGTATCCGCGTGAGCTCAACTGGGTGATTGGCGTTGTGCTACTTGTGCTGACAATGGCAATGTCATTCACGGGTTACCTACTTCCGTTTGACCAGAGGTCCTACTGGGCCACAATCGTAGGCGTGAACATCAACGGCACGGGCCCAATCGTCGGTCCGTACCTGAGCGACTTCCTTAGAGCAGGCCCCGAATTTGGAGCGACCACGCTCTCGCGCTTCTATGCGATCCACATGCTGCTCGTCCCTGGGGCGATCGGAGCCATGGTTGGCGCACATCTCTGGCTCGTAATGCGCCTCGGAACGACTTCACCACCGTGGAACAAGCCCCGTAAGAAGGCTGACGCATGAACCGCGCAGAGAAGGAAGCGTACCTCCGCGAATACGGTCAGCTGAAGGCAGAGGGCGAGCCGTTCTTCCCATATTCAGTAGCCAAGGACAGCGTCGTTGCCGTCATTGTGATGGCGATCATCATCACCATGTCGATCGTCCTAGGAGCCGAGCTCGGTCCCAAGGCTGACCCAACTTCAACGACTTACGTTCCGCGCCCTGAGTGGTACTTCTTCTTTCTCTTTGAGCTCCTGAAGATCATCAAGCCACCGGAGCTCGTGCCACTGGCGACCATCGGTATTCCAACCATTGGCCTGATCCTGCTCTTCCTGCTTCCGTTCTATGACCGCAGCGCCGAACGCCATCCGCTGCGGCGTCCGGTGGCCACGACCGCAGGCATCATGGTGATCTTCGCTATGGGCTACCTGACTTACATGGGCGCCGCGGCTGGTTCTCCTAACGAGATTGAGATGGAGGCACCATCAACCCTTGCTGGTGCCGCCGCGGTTGAGTGGGAAAAAGGCAAGATCGTTGTGGGTCAGTCCGGTTGTCTCGCCTGCCACAAAATCGGCGAGAACGGCAACAATGGCCCTGGTCCTGAGCTGAGTCACATTGCCAACAAGCTGCCCGCACAGGCGATCGCCCAGACTTTGCGCAACCCAACTTCACCAATGCCGTCCTTCAAGAACCTCGAGGAGCAGTCGCCGGAGAAATTCAGCGCGATGGTCTCGTTCCTCGGGCAGTTGAACTGAGCAAGCAGCTTTGACGCCCGCAGACCAGGCCAACGGGGCTGGGAGCGGAACTCTTCCTGAACCCGAGGTTCGGGAGATGTTCGACCGGATCAGCGGTGTCTATGACCGGATGAACCAGGTCATGACCGCCGGGCTTCATCACCGTTGGCGTGCGCGTGCAGCAGAGCTCGCCGAGGTCGAGGAAGGAGGGCGTGTTCTCGATGTTGCTACCGGAACCGGTGACCTTGCTATCGAACTCGCCTCACTGGTCGGCCCAGAGGGCCATGTAGTTGGCTCGGACTTCTCCGAGCCAATGCTCGATCTTGCACGCGACAAGAGCGACGCACGCCATCTTGAAGGGGTCCGTTTCGAATGGGCAAACGCGATGGAACTCCCTTATCCCGACGGAGTCTTCGACGCTGCGACAGTTGGGTTCGGCGCCCGTAACTTCAACGACCTCAAGCGAGGACTCACCGAGATGACGCGGGTTGTCAAGCCAGGTGGGCATGTTGTCGTGCTGGAGATCACCACACCAACAAAGCCGCCGCTCTCGACCTTCCACCGACTCTGGTTTGACCGGCTTGTTCCGGCGCTTGGAAAGTTTGCAGGCGACGCTGCCGCTTATGACTACCTTCCCAATTCGGTCAAACGCTTCCCTGAGCCGGAGGGCCTTGCCTCGGTGATGGCTGAGGCAGGACTTGAACGCATTCGCTGGGTACTCACGGCGGGCGGAATCATTGCGATTCACGTCGGCCGCAAGCCCGCTGCTTAGAGACCATGGCTTCGCCTGAGGTTCTCGCCGTTCTCGAAGCTGGGGGACCTGGCGTGACCGAGGCACTCCTTCGCGTGGAGAAGAGTCTCGCTGAGGTGGCCAGTCGGGCGACCGGAGCACTCGCCCCTTTCGCGAGCAGTGCGGTAGCGGGTGGAGGCAAACGACTCAGGCCACTTTTGGCCGTTCTTAGCGCAGGGCACAGTCCGCGAGACACCGATGCTGTCGTGCGAGCAGGCGTGGCTGTTGAGCTTGTTCACGCTGCCACTTTGGTTCACGACGACATTCTCGATCGCTCAGACGTCAGGCGGGGTAGCCCCACAGTCGTTGCAGCTGGGGGCAGGGGAATGGCTGTCGCCGTTGGCGACTACCTCTTTGCGGCGGCATTCGGCGAGCTCGTCCCTAGTGGCACCGCTGACGTTGAAGTTTTAGCTCAGGCCGGTTCAGACCTGGCAAGGGGAGAGCTGCTTCAACGGGCTGATGCGTGGAATCTTCAAACCTCACGGGAGCGGTATCTCCAGCGCTGTCGCCTCAAGACCGCCCGGCTATTTGAGGCCGCTGCAGTTCTCGGCTCTCGTGCCGGGGGGCTTGAATCAGAGCAGGCAGAGCGATTTGCTGGCTCTGTCGGGTTGGCCTTCCAGCTACTTGATGATGTTCTAGACATAACCGGTCCCGAGGAGCGAACCGGTAAACCGCGCGGGACAGACCTCTTGGACGGCACAGTCACGCTTCCGTTGATCATCGCGATGGAGCACGACCCATCCCTTACTGCTGTGGATCTGCCCAGCTTGAACACCGATTCGGTTGTGGAGGTCTGTGACCGGATTGCTCAGACTGGAGCTCTCGATGAAGTCCGTTCTATGGCCGAGGACCGGATAGCAACAGCCAACGGTGCGGTAGAAGAGATGAGCGGAGTATCGGCTGAGGCCTTCAGGCTTGTTGCCCGTGCTCTCGTTGATCGGGTCTCCTGATCCGCACGGCAAGCGGCCATACGCCCTGATCTGGCGGCTCCCGCGATAGTCTTTCAACCGCAGGGTTCCTGTCCGGGAACCGCGAATATCGGAGAGATACCAAGTCATGTTTAGCCAAATCGGCCTCCCAGAAGTAATTGTTGTCCTGGCAATTGTCCTGTTGGTGTTCGGTCCTAAGCGACTTCCAGCAGCAGGCAAGGCCCTCGGCAGCAGCATGCGCGGCTTTAAGGAATCTTTGACCGGCGATAAGGATCAGGATGAAATCGACGAGGTTAAGCCAGCCGCTCCGGCACCTGAGGCCAAGCAGGCCGAGCCGGCTCCTGCCGTAGCCGATCCAGCTCCAGAAAAGGTGGATCAGCCGGAGTCCAGCGACTCCGTCTGAGCCTAGGTCAGCCGTGAGTACCTTGCTGGGCAAAGTCGATCACGCAGATCGGCTCTCAATCATCGATCACCTTGACGAGCTTCGCTCGCGACTGATCGTCTGCGCAGGAACAATGGCCCTTGCTTTTCTGCTGTGTTTTTGGCAGAACGCCGCCCTGCTCAAGATCCTCAACGAGCCGCTCAAGCAAGCAGGGACGCCAAGCGGCTTGTCAACTGGTGCCCTGAGCGGAACCGCTGAGGTGGGCGTTCGGCTAGGTCAGGAGCTCCAGAAGTCCGCGGACGCCGCTCAGGCGCTCTCCACAGCAGCAGCAACCCCAGCCGGACAGAAGCAGGAGTTCAAAAATCTTGCTGAGGGACTCAAGGCCGCAGCAGCTGATCTTCCGAGAGTTACTCCCTCCCGCCAGCCGATCACGACCGGCGTAGGCGAGCCGTTCACTGCGACGTTGACCGTTTCAGCCTATTTCACGCTGCTCTTCAGCCTTCCCGTGATTCTCTGGCAGATCTATGGCTTCATCCTCCCCGCCTTCAATCGGCGCGAGCGACGAGTGGTTCTGCCGCTGATGATGATGGTCCCGGTGTTGTTCTCGGCCGGAGTGGCGTTCGGCTATCTGATGGTCTTGCCGCCGGCTGTCAACTTCCTTCAGAACTTCAACTCCGGTTCGTTTGACATTCTCGTTCAGGCCAAGGAGTACTACGCGTTCGTCGCGACAGTGCTGCTTGTGATGGGGCTGATCTTCCAGGTCCCAGTGGGACTCCTTGCCCTCAATAGGGCTGGTCTCGTTAGCAGTTCGGCACTGGTGCGCCACTGGCGCTACATCATTGTTGGCATCGCAGTGGTGGCCGCGTTCCTACCTGGCGTAGACCCTGTGACCACGATGCTGGAGATGCTTCCGCTACTCGTGCTGTACGGCCTGAGTATCCTCTTACTGAAGTTCGCTGAACGCAAGGACGGCGACGATGTGGAGGGGGACGGCTGGGCGTTAGACACGCACATGGACGATCCCAACGCAGACACTGAATCGCCCACTGTGGGCACCACGGGCAACCAAGCACGTGCAACCGAAGAAGAAGAGGACTTGAGCGACTGATGCTTTTTGATCTGAGGGCCACTGGACGGCGACGCGTAGTGAAGGTCGTATATGTCTTTCTAGCTCTGCTGATTGGCGGCGGCCTCGTGCTTTTCGGCGTCGGCGGTAGCGGCTTTGGGCTACTCAACTCTGACCAGAATTCAGGCAGTGGCGGCTCGGGAGTCTCGCTTGATGCCCAGGCCATCAAAGCCGAGAAGAAAGCATCAGCAATTGTCCTCAAGGGAGCGACGGTCAAACAGACTCCCGCTCAGCAGGCTTCACTTTGGGCCGCGGCAGCACGTCTTCGGTTTCAGGCAGCAAGTGCTGGATTCGACACGACCTCAGGTCAGTACACGCCAGCGGGACAGGCTCAGCTAGAGGCAGCTTCGACTGATTGGGAGCGTTATCTGTCCCTTCAGCGAGGAAGCATTGATCTAACACTTGCGAAGCTAATGGCGCAGGCGTACGGCCCTGGAGGCTTGTCAGACGGTGCAAAAGCTGTGATTGCATGGCAGTACGTTGCCGCAGTGGAGCCAACTGGCCCTACCTACTCCCAGCTGGCAATTGCGGCATATCTGGCTGGAAACAACAAGCTTGGCAAGAAAGCAGGTGCCAAAGCGCTCGCCTCAGTTCCTAAGGCGCAGCGGGCCACTTTGAAGAATCAATTCATCTCCGCGAAGGCCCAATACAAGCTGCAGATGCAGCAGGCGGCGAAACAGGCCACGCAGGGCAGCCCAACATCCCCTCTTGGGGGATAAACTCGGCGTGATCGCGGATCCCGAATCGGTATCCGCGAGTCTGGGCCGTTAGCTCAATTGGCAGAGCAGGGGACTCTTAATCCCAAGGTTGTAGGTTCGATTCCTACACGGCCCACTGGATGAGCGCTGAACTTGCCTCAATCAATGGCGTCATTGGAGACGCCGCAGCGGCGGTCATTCCGGCAACGGATGACGGCCTACTTCGCGGTGATGGGGCCTTTGAGGTTGCGCGGCTTTACGCAGGGTTCCCGTTTGCGCTGGATGAGCATTTCGTTCGCCTTGCCGCCTCAGCAGAGAATTTGAGGCTTCCGTATGACGAGCCCGCTTTGAAGTCTGAAGTCGCGGCCATCCTTGCGGCTCACGGAAGTCGCGATGGATGCCTCCGGATCGTCATTACTCGCGGCGGCAACCGGGTCCTCCTTACTGAGCCGCTCCCTGATCGGGGGACCGCGGTGCGGCTTGCGACTATCGCCTATCAGTCGACGATCGTTCTCGACGGGATCAAGTCGTTGTCTTACGCGGGAAACATGCTCGCGGGGCGAGTTGCGGTTGAAAAGGGCGCGGATGAAGCTCTCCTTGTGACACCGGAAGGAATGGTTCTGGAAGCACCGACCGCGACCTTCTTCTGGGTTGAAGGCGGGAATGTGTTCACTCCTCCTCTGGCGGACAGGATTTTGGAGTCGATCACACGCCGCTACATCTTCCAGATCACAGGGGCAGTCGAGAAGTCCATTTTGCTCCCTGACCTTCTTGCGAATGCCGACGAGGCTTTCCTTGCTTCCACGACGCGTGAGATTCAGGCAGTAAATGGAATTGACCAACGTGAGTTCCCGGCTAACGGCGCCGTCACAGCTGAACTCGCTGGGCGGCTGAGCGAGCTAGTTGGCAGCGCGCTGCCGACTGACGCCGCGTGACCGATACTCGCCGAGTTCTGACTGTGGTGGGCAATCGCCCACAGTTCGTCAAGGCAGCGGCCGTCTCCGGCCCGTTGCGCAAAGTCGCGACTGAGGTCTTGGTCCATACCGGCCAGCACCACGACCCTGATCTCTCCGACGTCTTCTTTGACGAGCTTGGAATTCCCGCACCTGACGTGAACTTGGAGATCGCCGGTGGACCGGACGCTTCTCAAGTCGAACGGATGGCTGCAGCGCTCGGCCAAGTGATCGCAGAGCATCAGCCGGACACGGTCCTGCTTTACGGCGACACAAATTCCACGCTAGGCGGCGCCCTTGCCGCAGAGGCAGCTGGTGTTTCCGTTGCTCACGTTGAGGCTGGAATGCGCAGCTTTGACATGTCGATGCCGGAGGAGCGCAATCGGATTGAGACCGACAAGCGTTCAGCGCTTCTGCTCTGTTCAACACCGGTGGCCGTTGAGAACCTCAAGAATGAACAGCTGCCTGGGAGAATCGAGCTAGTAGGGGATGTAACGGCCGACGTTGTTGCGATGGTCGCCGATCGCGTTCGTAACCGGCACGAAGTCCTAGCAACCATGGGGGTTGAAGCAGGCGGTTATCTGCTCGTCACAGCCCATCGTGCTGGGACGGTTGACAGTGCTGAGGGTCTGGAGGGATTGCTTGAGGTCCTTGAGGCGCTCCGACTCCCAACCGTTTTGCCGTTGCATCCAAGAACTGCAGCCCGGCTTCAGGAACACGGGTTGCGGCCGAGGCTGGATGCCATCGACCACCTGACGGTCGCCCCACCTCTGGGCTATATCGACTTCCAATCGCTGCTGGTCAATGCCGCGGCGTTGTTGACCGATTCTGGCGGCGCGCAGAAAGAGGCTTATTTGAGCGGCGTGCGCTGCGTAACCTTGCGCACCACCACAGAGTGGACCGAAACCGTTGATGCTGGCTGGAACACATTGACCGGCCTTGACGCTGAGGCGGTCGTGTCAGCCCTGACAGCGGATCTGCCTTCGGCTAGACCCGATTTGTACGGTGATGCCCGCGCCGGTGACCGAGTGGCCGCGGCACTTAGACTGGCTCTCTGATGCGCGTCGGGATCGTCGGACTTGGATATGTGGGCCTGCCTCTTCTTGTGGCATTTGGACAGGAGGGCATTGACGTCACTGGATTTGATGTCTCACAGCCCGTGCTCGAGGGCCTTAGGGCTGGGCGCAGCCATATTGAGGACATCTCGGCAGAACAGCTCGCGTCAGTTGCTGGGGTGAGCAAGTGGACTGACTCGCCAGCGGGTCTGGGCGACTGCGATGCAGTGATTGTTTGTGTTCCCACTCCGTTGAGCGGAAATCGCGAGCCCGACCTTGGGCCGCTTGAAGCAGCCGCGCAGACAATCGCGCTGCACTTAACGAAGGGCCAGATGGTGATCGTTGAATCAACGACCTATCCGGGCACAACGCGCGAACGGCTGGTGCCGATTCTTGAGAGCAGTGGCATGACCGCCGGGACTGACTTTGCTGTCGCTTATTCGCCCGAGCGGGTCGACCCAGGCCGTACGGACTTCACGATGCGCAACACGCCAAAGATCGTTGGCGGCCTGACCGATGCTTGCCTAGCCCGAGCAACCGAGCTCTACTCAAAGGTCTGCGACAACCTGGTTCCTGTCTCATCACCTGAGGCAGCTGAGTTGACCAAATTGCTGGAGAACATTTTCCGTTCGGTCAACATCGCCCTAGTCAACGAACTCGCGATGCTCGCCGACAGGATGGACATTGATATTTGGGAGGTCGTTGATGCGGCCGCAACCAAGCCCTATGGCTTCATGCGTTTTGAGCCCGGTCCAGGAATGGGTGGCCACTGCCTGCCAGTAGATCCGTTTTATCTTGCGTGGCGCGCCCGTCAGTTCGACATGTCCACCGAGTTCATTGAGCTGGCTGGCAAGGTTAATCAGCAGATGCCTTATTACTGCGTTGACCGCGTGGCGCGGGCACTCAACGACCGCGGGTTGGCTGTTAGGGGCTCGAAGGTTCTGTTGATTGGAGTGTCATACAAGGCTGGCGTTGGCGATATGCGCGAAGCACCGGCACTGAAGATCGCCCGACTGCTTGTGGAGGAGGGCGCCGAGCTCTCGTACCACGACCCAATGGTGCCGATCATGGATCGGTTTGGCCTGGAGTCAGTCGACTTAGAGAGTGGTGTTGCTGCCTGTGACCTCGCCGTGATTGTCACCGCTCACCCTGATGTTGACCATGACGCGGTCGTCGCTGGAGCGCCCTTCACATTGGATCTCCGCGGTGTGACCGGCCCTGATAGCGATCGTTCCGCCCGCCTCTAAGGCAAAGTACCTCCGTGTCCAACCGTCCCCGCATCGCAGTGACAGGCCTCGGATATTGGGGCCCCAACCTCGTTCGCAACTTCTCAGCAATGGGATCGTGCGAGCTGACGATGATCTGCGACGCCGATACTGAAGCGCTTGAGCGCGTTAGTGCGTTGGCACCCGAAGCAATCACGACGACGAGCTTTGCGGATGTGCTCGCTTCAGATAGTGTCGATGCTGTGGCGCTGGCGACTCCGGTTCCAACACACGCAGACCTCGCCTGCCAGGTCCTAGCAGCGGGCAAGCATTGCTTTGTCGAGAAGCCATTGGCGCAGTCCGTGGTCGACGCGCAGCGTGCAGTTGATGCGGCCGCTGCGGCAGATCGAATCTTGATGGTCGGACACCTGCTCGAATACCACCCTGCCGTTGAGGCTCTGGCCGAGCTGATCTCATCGGGTGAGTTGGGCGAAGTCAGGTACGTCTACGGCAACCGCCAAAATCTGGGCCAGTTGCGCTCGGACGAGAACGCGCTCTGGAGCCTTGGAGCTCACGATGTAGCAGTGATCCTTTCGCTCCTTGGCGAGGAGCCCAACTATGTGAGTGCCGTCGGCGAAGCTTGCGTGCGTCCAGGGGTTGAGGACGTCGTCTTCGGATACATGCGGTTCCCGTCTGGGATTGCCGCTCACATGCACCTCTCCTGGCTGGACCCGCACAAGGAACGCCGGATCACAGTTGTTGGCTCTAAGCGCATGGCCGTCTTTGACGACATGAAGATTGAGGGCAAGCTGACTGTCTATGACAAGGGCTTTGACGAGGACACGCGGTCTTGGGGCGAGTACATCGCCCGAGCTGGTGGGTCTTGGACCCCGCAGCTGACCAACACTGAACCGCTCCGGACGGAGCTTGAGCATTTTGTTAGCTCGATCGCAGAGGGCCGCGCTCCGCGCACAGACGGACAAAGCGGTCTGAGGGTCGTTTCTGTGCTCGAAGGCCTCCAGAACGCCCTTGAGGAGGCCCGTTGAGCGATCAGAACGTCGCCAGCGACGCCAAAGTAGATCCGGCGGCAACGATCGCGCCAACCGCCGTTGTGATGAGCGGAGCCGCGATCGGCGCAGATACGATCATTGAGCCGGGTGCTGTGATCAGAGAAGGCGTCACGATTGGGACTGGGTGCCTTGTCGGCGAGAACGCTGTTGTAGGCCGTGAGCCTCGCCTCGCCGCCCACTCGCGGGCGCAGGGGCGGGAGACCGGGGTCACCGTGGTCGGGAACGGCGTCAGCATCTGTGCTGGCGCAATCGTGTTGGCTGGCGCTCAGCTGGCCGACGGAGTTGTGATCGGTGATCAAGCGCATGTTCGTGAGCGAGCCGTTATCGGGGTGGGCAGCGTCGTTGGCCGCGGTACCACGATTGACAACGATGTCGTTGTCGGTGCCGGCGTCAGGATTCAGACCCTTGTTTACATCACCACCGGGAGCATCATTGAGGACGACGTCTTCGTTGGCCCCGGCGCAATCACCACTAACGACGACAGCATGGGACGCCACGATGGCTCAGTGCCACTGAAGGGCGCAACGCTCAGGCGCGCGTGCCGCATTGGCGGTGGCTCTGTTTTGCTTCCAGGCGTTGAGATTGGCGAAGAGGCAGTTGTCGGCGGGGGTGCTGTGGTTAAGCACGATGTTTCCCCAAGAACGGTTGTGGTCGGCGTTCCAGCCCGACGCATCGGAACTGTCGGGGACGACGAACTCGTTGAGAACTGGCGCTAGAAGCTAGCGGCGCGGGATGGTGCCGTCGCTAGCAGCAGTCCAGATGACCTGGTCGCGGCTGGGACCAACACCAATCAGCGTTACGGGAACGCCGGTGAACTCTTCAACGAAGGTGATGTAATCGCGCGCTGCTTGTGGCAGCTCGTCGATCTCACGGCAGCCGGTGATGTCCTCTGACCAACCTGGAAGCTCGATGTACTTACCGGTCGAGTGGTGGAGCACGCTCTGGTGATACGGGAAGTCAGGGAACTCAACGCCATCCTTACCCAGGTATGAGGTGCAGACTCGGATTGTGTCCTGCCCGGAAAGGACATCCAGTTTGGTGAGGACGAGTGCGCTGAGCGAGTTAATTCGCGCTGCGTAGCGGAGGGCAACAAGGTCAAGCCAACCGACCCTGCGGGCGCGTCCGGTTGTGGTTCCGAACTCTCCACCCTTCTGGCGGAGTTCCTCTCCCAGATCGTCGTGCAGCTCTGTTGGGAAGGGACCTGAGCCAACGCGGGTCGCGTAGGCCTTGGTGATTCCCCAGACTTCGTCGATGTCGCGCGGCCCGACGCCTGCTCCTACGCATGCAGCACCGGCGATTGGGTTTGAGGATGTGACAAATGGGTAGGTGCCGTGGTCAATGTCGAGCAGGGCGCCTTGGGCACCTTCAAAGAGGACGGTCCGGCCTGCGTCAAGATCGTCCCAAGCAAGCTTGGCCGTGTCGCGGATGTGGGACTCAAGCCTGTGTCCGTAGACGAGGTAGGCGTCGGTCATGGCCTGAAGGTCAAGGCTTGGGTCCTTCTGGAAAGGCCGCAGTGAAAGTCGCTTGGGCTCCATTGCCGCGACGATCTTCTGCTTGAGGATCTTCTCGTCAAGTAGGTCCTGCACGCGAATGCCAAGGCGGGCTGCCTTGTCAGCGTAAGCAGGGCCGATTCCGCGTTTGGTGGTACCGATCCGCGCCTCGCCAAGCTTGGCTTCGCCAACCTGATCCAAGAGCAGGTGGTAGGGCATGATCAGGTGGGCGTTGGAACTGATTCGGAGAGTGGAGATGTCCACTCCCTTGCGCTTCAGCTCATCAAGTTCGCCTGTCAGGACGGCTGGGTCAATTACGACCCCGTTTCCGATCACACATGTTGTGCCTGGGTGGAGGATTCCGGATGGGATCAGGTGCAGCTTCCACTCAACGCCATCGCGGACGATTGTGTGGCCAGCGTTGTTGCCACCCTGGAAACGGATGACGGTGTCCGCCTTCTCGGCAAGGAGGTCAGTGACCTTTCCCTTCCCTTCATCACCCCACTGGGCACCGACTATGACTATTCCTGGCATTAGAGCTTCTGGAGTCTACGGAGCTTAGGCCTGTGACCTAGTCCACGCGGTCCGTTTCCCTGCCGACACTGGTGAAACGAGGGTAGGAGGGCTGGAATGCAAGGTCGACTGTGGCGAGCTGGCCATTACGGTGTTTGGAGATAATCAACTCGGCAATACCGCCGCGCTCGCTCTCTTTGTCGTAATAGTCGTCGCGGTAGATGAACATGACCATGTCGGCGTCCTGCTCAATCTGTCCCGATTCACGAAGATCGGAGAGGATTGGGCGCTTGTCGGTTCGGCTCTCGACTGCACGCGAGAGCTGAGAGAGGGCGATAACTGGAACTTCAAGTTCACGGGCAAGGATCTTCAGGCCACGGCTCATTTGGCCGACCTGCTCTACCCGGCTGTCGTAGCGGTGATCGGCCCGCATCAGCTGCAGGTAGTCGACGATGATCAGTCCAAGGCCCCCGGTGCCGTCCTGGTTACGGAGTTTCTGGTGGAGCCGCCGTGCCTTGGCCCGGATTTCCATGATCCCGATGTCTGAGGTGTCGTCAACAAAGAGAGGCGCAGCAGTGAGGCGTTCGCATGCGTGAAGGATCCTCGGCCAGCGTTCAGCCTTGACTTGGCCCTTACGGAGCTGGTCGCCCCGGGTTCCAGATTGGGATGCCACGAAACGCTGGGCTAGCTCGGCCTCGGACATTTCCAGCGAGAACAGCGCGACCGGCTTCCCTTCTCCGACAGCTGCGTTCTCGGCCATGTTTGTGACCAGCGCGGACTTGCCCATTGATGGTCGGGCGGCGATGATGATCAGGTTGCCTGGCTGGAACCCGCCTGTGACCGCGTCTAGGTCAATGAAGCCCGAGGGCGTGCCGCCGTTGGGCCTTTCGCCACGGGAGAGCGCTTCCATTCGGTCGATCTCCCGGCCGAGCATTTCTCCGACTTGGAGGAAGTCCTTTTGCGCGTCGTCTCGGGCAACTTCGAGGATTGACATCTCTGCCCGCTCAACGAGGTCCCGAGCTTCGCCGTCACGGCTGTTGACTGCTTCCTGAATCTCGAACGTGGAGCGCAGGAGCCGGCGGAGCAGAGCTTGCTCGCGCACGATCTTGGCGTAGTTACGGACGTTTGCTGCGGCTGGGGCTGCTGCGGCGAGTGAGTCGATCATCACCTCACCACCAGCATCCTCAAGCTTGCTGTCGCGGCGAAGCTGTTCCTTTAGGAGGAGGGAGTCGATTGGCTCGCCTGCGTTGTAGAGCGAGAGCATCGCGTCGTAGATCGCAGCGTGTTGTGGACGGTAGAAATCCTCTGGCCGCAGCTGGCCGGCAATGACAACGCCGTAGAGGGCCTTTTCAGAGAGGAGAATTGCTGAGAGGACAGATTGCTCGGCCTCAATGTCGTGCGGCGGGGTGCCACTACTGCCGACGGAGGCGAGTTCAGCTGCGAGGGATTGGGATTCAGCAGTCACGGTCGACCGAGGGTAGCGCCGTCACCCAGCGGTCCGAAGGCGAAAGGGCCGCATCCTGCGGGTTGTTTATGAGAGTTGGTGCAGGGTTGCGCGAAGTCTTTATGACTCAGCGACAACCATGGTCTTGACGGAGGCCTTGTGGCCACCGGCAATCTCAACTTCAACCATGTGCGTTCCGACTGCCTTGATGGCTTCGTCAAGGCGGATCTTGCGCTTGTCAACCTTGATGCCACGGGCATCCATGATTGCGGTTGCAATGTCAGCGTTGGTGACTGAGCCGTACAGACGGCCATCGTCACCTGCTTGCCTTGCGATTGTCAGAACGGTCTTGGAGAGAAGGGCTGCGTACTCATCTGAGCGGGACTCAGCTTCGCGGCGGGCGCGATCCTCTTCCTCTGCCCGACGCCTTGCTTCAGCGATAGCTACATCGGATGCCTCGCGGGCCAGGCCACGCGGTGTAAGGAAGTTGCGCATGTAGCCCTTGGAGACGACAACAACATCGCCCTTTGCGCCAAGGGTCTCTACATCGTCAAGAAGGATTGCTTGTGGCATTAGCGTCGATCGTCTCCACGATCACGGCCACGGCCACGGCCGCCCTCGCGATCGTCTCTGTCGTCACGATCCGAACGGATCAGACGGCCCTCGACATCGTGATGCTCAGCTACGTAAGGCAGAAGGGCAAGTTCACGGGCACGCTTGACTGCTGTTGCAATCTGGCTCTGATGGCGGCGACATGCACCGGTGATCCGACGGCCACGCAGCTTGCCGCGGTCGGAAACGAAGCGACGCAGGGATGCGACATCACGCCAATCGACGTTCTCGACCTTGTCCTTGCAGTACGGGCAGGACTTCCTGCGGCCGTTGCCGATTCGCTTTTCGCGCCGCCTTGGCGGCTTGGTGCTTGTGCTTTGTCTCGCCACTTGTCTCTTGACCGATTTCTTCTAGAAGGGAATGTCTTCGTCCCCGGCACCGCTGGGAGCGGCAGGGGGTGCAAAGTCGCCATCATCGATTGGTACGTCTCCACGAGGTGCCGGGGAGCTACCAGCCGATTCATCACGACCGCCCAGAAACTGTACCGACTCGGCGATGATTTCGACCTTCTGGCGCTTCTGGCCCTCTGTTTCCCACTGGCTCCACTCGAGGCGACCGTCAATAGCGACGGGGCGGCCCTTGGTCAGGAAGCGGGCTGCGTTCTCGCCCTGAGCTCCCCAAACTGTGACATCAAAATAGTTCGGCTTGTCTTCCCACTCGCCACTTGCGTTCTTGCGGCGCGCGTTGACAGCGACGCCCAATTTGCAAACTGCATTGCCGCTGGGAAGCGTGCGCAGCTCGGGATCCCTCGTGAGGTTTCCGGTGATGATTACTCGATTGATATTGACGGCCACGGTGTTATTCCTTTCGACAGCGACTGATCTTCTCGGGCGAGTCTATTGGTGGGAGCGCACAATGACGCTTCGCAGAGTTAGTTCGTTACGGAAAATGGGAGTAATCGCGGCCGTGCTGCGCAGAGACGCGAGAATCAGGCGTCTTCGGCGGGCGCTTCTGGCGCTTCGGCGACGGGAGCTTCCTCAGCTGCTGGAGCTTCCTCAACTACAGGCTCTGCTGCGACTGGAGCTTCGGCTGCCACTGCTTCTGGAGCAACTGGTGCGGCGGCCTCTGTCTCTGCCGGAGCAGCATCTTCGGCAGCTGGAGCAGGTGAAGGAGCAGGTGGTGTTGGTGCAGACTGACCTGGGGACTCCTTAGGTGGAGCCTGAGCAGCCGGTGAAGCAGCAACGCTTGCGGGTGCTCCAGGGACTGCCTTCATCACGCGGTGGCGAAGAAGACCCTCGGTGATGTTGAGCTGACGCGACATTGGCTTGATTACTTCGCCAGGTGCTTCGAAGCGGATCAGGCTGTAGACGCCAAGTGACTCGTGCTCGATCTCGAAAGCGAGCGTGCGGTCGCCCCAAGCGGTCCGGTCGGCAATTGTTCCACCACCCTTGGTGATCAGAGCTTCGGCTTCAGACGCGATTTCGGCCTTGCGGCTGTCCTCGGCTTCGGCGCTCACAATGAGCATCAGGTCATAAGTCTCGTTAGGCATGAGGTCGGCAGCGTATCAGCGGGGGCGAATTGGTCGCGGCCGGTCCCTTCTAAGTGGCATGGATGGATCCAAAGATCGTCCGCCACGACAGGGACGGCTGGCGTTAGTTCGTACCCAAATACGAGCCCACCGATGGGCACTTATTGCCGGTTTTATTGCGGTTGTCGCCGGTTTAGGCGCTGATGACCCACTGCCCCGAGTGCCAGTTGGGTGGGGTCTCCATCCCACAAATACTGCGCTTGTGCGCGAGGCTGTCCAACACCCAGATAATTCGCCAAATTCGCGCCGAGCTGCGGGAAGGGTAGTCAGACATAGGCGCAAACGGCGGCTCAGAAAGCCACCGGCACGCACGACTCCTGTTCCTACCGGGGCCCCTCAGTGGCACCCACCAGCGCGGGAGGAGCAACCATCGCCAAGGCCCGAGTTTGGCGGGCTCTAGCCCTGGCGCCGCGCGGCAATGTCAGCAAGCTGCTCGTCGATCCAGTCACCCGGATCACGCGCAGTAACAATCTCCTGGAGACCCCTGTGCCGGCGGGCACGCTCCTCGGGAGGCATCGTCAAGGCAGTGTGAATCGCGTCAGCCAACTCCTGAATATCGAATGGGTTCACAGAGAGCGCGAACTCGCCGAGCTCCTCGTGGGCTCCGGTGTTCTCGGAGAGGATGGATACCCCGTTGCGCTCATTTACGAGCGGGCCCTCCTTCGCGACAAGGTTCATTCCGTCAAACATGGCGTTGACCAGCAGCACGTCGTAGTTCTTGTAAGCAGCCACAGCCTCTTCAAGGTCGTCCCGCAATTTGAGCTGGATCGGCATCCAGTCGGGCGTACCGTGACGCTGGTTGACAACGGCGACGAGTGCCTCGATCCGCTCGAGGTATTCCAGATACTCAGGCACATCGGTACGGGATGGCATTAGCTGTGCGATGAAGGAAACCCGCTCCCGGAACTCGGGGTGCTGCTCCAGGAACACGTCGAATGCAGTGAATCCGCGCAAGACGTTCTTGGAAAGATCTGCGCGGTCAACCCGCAGAATCAGATGCTCCCGTCTGCGTTGCTGCAAGTCCGTTTCAAAGTCTTTGGTGCGCTGCTTTGCAGCAATTGCCCGCGTGCTCGCCGCATCAATCGGCAGCGGGTAGGCCCTTACCCAAACAACACGCCCATCGGGGGCGATCACTTTGCCGGCCTCAAAGTCAACCTCAAGATCCATTAGGTCACGGCAGCACTGCAGAAAATTTCGGCGGTACGCCATCGTGTGCACGCCGATGATGTCGTTGCCGAGGATTCCAGTGAAAAGCTCCTCACGCAGGCGGGCGGGCAATACGCGCCAGGCGTCGGACTGCGTCCATGGAATGTGGACAAAGTGCTGTAGGAAAGCGTCGGGCCGTTCGCGGCGGATCACGCCAGGCAGGGTGTAGAGGTGGTAGTCGTGGACCATTACGACCGGATTTTCTACACCTTCGATCTCCTCTAGGACGGCAGCAGCCAAGTCCTCGTTGACCTGTTTGTAACCGAAGTCAAAGGCTTGGATTTCCTCTTTGCGAATGTCGGGGGCATTGGAGAGGTCCCAGAGGTAATGCTGGATAAACCACAGCATCGGGTTGCTGACGATGCTGTAAAAGCCGTGGTAGGCAGCCGGGTCTGACTCCACCAACCGAACCAAGTAGTCACGTGGACTGTCGGGAAGGCTCACAGGGAATGCTTTTCCGCCGTGGCGTCTTGCTGCTTCCGCGTCGCTCTCTGACATGGCCGACGCCACCCAAGTCACATCGCGGTAAGAGGCCAACCCGGTGAGCGCCGTGACGAGCCCACCACCGCCGCGTCGCATCTCACCGCCAGGCTGAAATCGCACTGGGCCCCGGTTGGAGACAAGTACGAGCGGCGCGGAGTCGTCCGTCATGAACCCGTTTGCGCCCGACTAATGATCTTCAGCCAGTCCCTCAACAGTCGAGGTGTAAGAAAGTGTTTGCGAACGTGTTCCTTCCCCGCCTTACCGAGCTTTGCGCCAAGGACAGGGTCCCTGAGAATGTCGAGCGTTCGAGCGGCACACTGCTCCGCGTCGCTGACGAGGTAACCGGACACACCGTCGGTGATCTGGAGTGGGATGCCACCAACATCGCCGCCGATGAACGGACGCGCTTTCCAGAGGGCCTCAGAGACCGTCAGGCCAAAACCTTCACGGGTTGACTTTTGAATCAGAACATCAGAATGCGACTGAAACGCGTTCACTTCGATCGCTCCAACATTGTTGAAGTTGTTGAGGATGTGAATGTCAGGATCACCGGCCGCGTGTTCAACAGTGGCATTGAAGAACTCCCATCCCTCCGGGTCATCAGAGGCCATTGATCCAATCAGCGCAAGCTGGATGTCAGGGGCCTCCTCGCGCGCAAGCCGGAAGGAGTCAATAACACCGAGTGGGTCTTTCCAAGGGTCAAAGCGCGATACCTGACAGACGAGAGGACGCTCGACGTCAATCCCGAACTGGTGACAGATGTAGGCGGCCTCGTCTAGTGAGAAGGCCATGTTCTTTGGCGCCAGAGGATCGATCGCTGGGGGAACGATGTTGACGTTGCCGTTCATTCCCTCCGGTACATACTGCTGCATGTGGAACACGGACTCTGGGTAGTCAGCGATGTAGGGCAGTAGTTGGCGAATTGTGTCCTGGTTAGGTGTCGATAGATCGATATGGCAGCGCCAGACCCACTGCTTGGCCTGCTCTGGGACGAGGTTCATGATCGCCGCGGGCTGTGGGTCGTGGACGATGCAAGTGTCCCAGCCGCCCGAAAGCTGCTCAGCGTTGAGCTCGTTGTAGTGCTTCCAGTCCGCCCACTGCTGTGGGGTCAGATCGTTTGGGTCGCCTTGGAGGGAGTTGTGCATCTGCTTCGTCGCACTGAAGAACTCGTCCTGCCCATAAATCACTTGCCATTGGGCATCGAGTCCAATGTCGCGCATCAGCGGCAGCAGCGTGTAGAGGATCTCCGCCACACCACCTCCGTAGGCGGTTGCCGACAAGTGCAGAACCTTGTGGCCTTGCAAAGGCTCGGCAAGAGCGTGGATCTCCTCAATCAGGTCGCGACCGACGATTGATGCGTAGTCCGCGAGCTGCTTGGTACCGAGTGGGACAGTTTGAATCATCTTCGATCGGACGATACTCGCGAATTGGGCACTACAAGCCATGAATGCCGCTGAAGGGGAGCCGCTGGGGTGGCTACGCTGGGCAGATGCTTGAAGGTCGGTTGCATCGAGTGGTCCTGCTTTTTGTGATGATTCCCGTCTTCGTCGTCGGGGCATTCTCGCTGCGCCCATCCCCCGAAGCTCGCACGGTTGCCTTGGCGCCAGACGCGTTTGACTCCCAAGCGGCGATGGCAGATCTGAAGAGTTTGAGGGCTATCCCCAACCGGTCACCAGGAAGCATTGGGGATGACAAGGCCGCTGAGTTTGTGGCAACAAGGTTCCGCGCGGCGGGACTGAAGGTGACCGTCCAGCGATCTCAGACTGCAACGATCATCGGGGAGCGCAGCACGACGACAGTCCGGGCGGTCCGGACTGGCTTCTCACAAGCCAAGGTAGTGCTCGCGGCTGATCGCGCCACGCCTGGTTCAGGCGAAGTTCCACTGACCGGGACGGCCACGCTGCTGGAGCTAGCCAGGGCAATTGGTGGCCGGACTGTTATGCAAACAGTCGAATTTGTCTCTACTGGGGCTGGCCCGGGCGGGGCATTGGCCGAGTTCACGACACCTTCCGACGGCACGATTGCCGCGGTGGTTCTGGGTGAGACATCTGGCGCCGGTCTGCACCGGCCATTTGTCGTTCCCTGGTCTGAAGCACGCTCGGTGGCCGCACCGCTTGCGCTTGAGCGAAGCGCGGCGTCGGCGCTGGCAACTGAGACGGGACTCAACCCTGGTGCACCCACATCATCTTCGCGGCTCGCAAGGCTTGCCCTTCCGCTCACAACTGGAGATCAGGGACGGCTTCTTTCGGCGGGAGTTGCTGCCGTGATGGTCAGCTCAGCGGGCGAGGAAGCAATTAATGGCTCGGCGATGGCCGGAGCTGATCTGGATTCGTTCGGAAGAGCGGTCTTACGTCTTGCGGGAGTCTTGGATGGGGGATCGGGCAACTGGCCGGGCCGACCATCAGCGACTGTTCCAATCCGTGATCGAGAGTTGCCGCCTTGGGTCCTCACTTTGGTTTCAGGAGCGCTGTTAGCCGTGGCACTCGTCGTTGGCGTTGATGGGCTCGCTCGCGCGCGACGGAGGCGAATCCCAGTTCTGGCCAGCGTTCGCTGGCTTGCTTCCGCTTGGCCGGTCTTTGGGCTGATGTGGATTTGGCTATTGCTCGCTGGAGCGGTCGGAGTAATCCCGGGGGTTCCAGCGTCTGTTCCGACTCCGGGATCAGTTCCAGTGGCCTGGGCCGCGGTAGCCGGCCTACCTGTGATTGGGATCCTCGGTTGGATGTTTCTGCGGCCTGCGATTCGGGGTGGTGAAACTGATTACACCCGACCTGAAGACGCCCCGGGACCGGGTGAAGCGGCTCCCGCGGCCCTGATGTTGATGGCGGTAGCTGGTGGAGCGGTAATTTGGTTGGTTAACCCGGTCAGCGCGCTACTGGTGGTGGGCTTTGTCCACGTCGCTCCATGGCTGGCGAGTCCTGATCGGTCTGTCGGGAGGCGGCTTGGCTTCTTTCTTCTAGCCCTCACACTGATTCCACTTGTGCTGGCGATGCTGTCGCTGATGTCCTCGTTTGGGGCAGGTCCTATTCAGTTCGGATGGCTGATCGTGCTGCAACTCTCAGGCGGCTCGGTAGGGATCTTGGGCGGTCTGATCGTCACGCTTTTTGCCGGGTTGCTTGCGAGCATCGCTGTGGTTATTTGGCGATCCAACCAGGACACCGAGTTTGACTTTGTGACTAGGGGACCGCTCACGTATGCAGGCCCGGGATCCCTCGGGGGCACTGAATCTCTGCTTGGCCGACGTTAGTCGCCGTGCTGCCAGCCAGCTAGACCGGCCTGCGTCAGGTTGCTGCCTGGTTGGTTTGCGGTTACCTCACCAATCCAGCTGACACCGATTGCCCCCACTGCCAGCTCTATGGCTGCGCGTTTGCTTGGGTTGACGGTGAAGAGCAGCTCAAAGTCTTCTCCTCCGGTGGCGGCGAAGACTGTCGGCTCAACACCGGACTGCAAGGCGATCGCCTCCACGCCGTCCTGAACTGGAAGGTCCTCGATACGGATTTCCAGACAGGCGCCGCTGGCGGTCCCGATGTGGACGGCATCAGTTGCAATGCCATCAGAGATGTCGATCATCGATGTGACCCCCGCGGCTGCCAAGGCGCGGCCCTCCGCGACTCGTGCAGTAGGGCGCAAGTGGCGTCGTGCTACTGGGCTGGTCGAGTCGCCTGCTCGGAGTGCGATTAGGCCTGCTGCAGAGCCGCCAAGGCTTCCGGTCACACCAATCAAGTCGCCGGGGACTGCTCCTCCGCGGCCGACAAAGCCAGGCTGTTGAGGATCAACCCCAACTACTGTCACCGCCGCGCTGAGCGTAGGAGAGGAAACAATGTCGCCGCCGATGATTCGCGCGCCGCTGGAAGTAGCAGCAGCGTCTGCTGCGGAAATGAGTGAGGTGGCGTCTTCCGCAGAGACTCCCGCAGGTAGGGCGAGGGCAACTAAGACGTCGGCGGGTGTGGCTCCCATCGCTGCCAAGTCAGATATTGCTGTCGCCACCGCTCGCCAGCCAAAGTCTGCGTAGGTGAACACAGACATGTCTGCGTGGATGCCTTCGACAGTCTGATCAATACTGGTTGCGGTTGGCCCGCGTGAGTCACTGACGGCGGCGTCGTCTCCGATGGACCTGATGGTCCCGGGACCCGCCGGCGTCAGCAACCGGGCCAGCGCTTCGAGCAGTTCTGGCTCGAGCATGCCCTGATACCAGCTGTTACTTGTGGCGGTAGACGATGCGTCCGCGGGTGAGGTCGTATGGGGAGACCTCTACGCGAACCCTGTCGCCCGGATTGATTCTGATGCGGAAGCGGCGCATCTTGCCGGCTATATGGCCGAGAACGGGATCGGCATCATCAGGCAGGTCATCGAGCTTGACTTTGAACATTGCATTCGGGAGGGCGTCTTCGACGGTCCCCTCCATCTCGATCTTTTCTTCCTTGGCCACTTTTCTCCAGTCGTGTTGCCCGGCACCGCCGGGACATGGGAAACCGTACCAACTGTCCTTACGGCCACTGCAATTGCGGCCGGTCCGTCACGAACAGGAATGGGTTTAGGTACCGCCACCAGGGGTCACGCCACCACCACCGTCGCCGCCTCCACCGCCAGTTCCGCCACCACCGTCACCACCGCCAGTTCCACCACCACCTGGCTTGACCGGAGGCTTCTCGTAGGGCTTTGTCTTTGGCTTTGTCTTCTTCTTGGTGGTTGTACTGGTGGTGGTTTCAATTGCCCCACTGGCAGAGTTGCCTCCCATGAAGGTCTGTCCGCTAAATGGTTCAGTTGGAGTTGGGAACGGATCACAGGACTTGCCGTGTGCGACCGACATAAAGTCGTGCCAGATCCCAGCTGGGAAAGTGCCTCCGGCGACTGTGATGCCGTGGACGGAGTACATAGAGGTTGGTGGATTGGCGTATCCCACCCAGACAGCCGTCGAGAGTTTCGGGGTGAAGCCCACAAACCAGGCGTCCTTGTAATCGCTGGTTGTTCCAGTTTTGCCAGCAGCTGGGCAGCCATAGCTGGCAGCGGTTCCCGTGCCACTCTGGACGTTCTGTTCGAGGATGCTAGTTGCCGCCGCCGCGATTCCGTCACTGAAGACCTTTGTCGCCTTGACCTTGCCAAGGTCGTCAGTTCGACCGTTAGGGAAGGTGACGCGAGTGATTGCAACTGGGTCGACTCGTACCCCACCGTTGTCCAAGGTGGCATAAGCGTTGGCCATCTCAAGCGGACTTACCCCGATGGTGAGTCCACCAAGTCCCTCGGCTGGGAAGGCATCCAGCTTGCTCGTGATCCCCATGTCGTACGCCGTTTGGCGGACTTCTTCGGGGCCAACATCAGCATCCAACTGGGCGTAGACCGTGTTGTCTGACTGAAGTGTTGCCTGTACGAGGTTCATCAACCCTCCATACGAATGGGCATAGGTCGATACGCCATAGGTTGGGTAGCCATCGAGCCAACCGGGAGTTAGCTCCTTTGACTCGTAGGTAGTGCTGTTCGGGTCAAAGCCTTTGCGGAGAGCTGCCACGAGCACCATGACCTTGAAGGTTGAACCAGGCTGCCGCTGCCCTTGTGAGGCGTAGTTGAACTTGGTGTGGCCGTAGTCGGCGGATGAAACCATTGCTCTGATGGCTCCGGACTTTGGGTCCATTGAGACGAGCGCTGAGGCCGGATCCCCCGGCTGACCAAGACGCCCCGCGATTGCTGCACGGCCGGCCTCTTGCAACTTGGGCTCGATCGTGGTGTCAATCCGGAGCCCACCCTGACGGACGGCTGCGACACCGTACTTGCGGTAAAGCTCCTCAGTTACGTAGTCAAAGAAGAAGCCCTCTCGGCGCGTCGTGAAGTAGGCGTTGCGCTTGGTTGCCAGTGGCTCCAGCTTGGCCGTGTCGGCCTCCTGCTGGCTGATTGACCCTGATCGGGCCATTGAGTCAAGGACCTCGCCGCGCCGCTTTGTGGCCCCGATCGGATTGAGGAATGGGTTGTACTGCGACGGGGCCTGCGGCAGACCGGCAAGCAGTGCGCACTGACCGAGGGTCAGCTCGTTGACTGGCTTGTCGAAGAACATCCTGGAAGCAGCCTGAACGCCGACGGCGGTCTGGCCACCCATGGTTCCGTAGGCCACATCGTTCATGTACGAGTCAAGAATCCATTGCTTGCTGTGTTCGCTCTCGAGCTCAAGCGCCCATTTGGCCTCCTTGATCTTCCGGTCGATTGACTTGACGCTTCGCTCACCCGGGATGTAGAGGTTGCGGGCAAGCTGCATCGTCAGGGTGGAGCCGCCTTGGAGCGTCTTGCCTGAGGTCAGATTCTTGACCGCTGCCCGGGCAATGCCGACGTAGTCAACGCCCGTGTGTTGGTAAAAGCGCCGGTCCTCGATCGCGACTGTTGCTTGCCCCAACTGCTTGGGAATCAATGATCCGTCAACCGGCTCCCTGAGGACGACTGTGGACATGAATCCCAGTCGGCTGCCATCGGCCGCATAAACGGCTGATGTGGAGCCTTGCTCTGATGGCCGCAGCTCGTCGATGCCCGGTGAGCCTGCGGCTGTCGCAAGAACCCAGCCAAATCCTAGGACTCCAATTCCTCCGATTGCCAAGACCGTGCCGAGAACGATTTTGGAACCCCTAGACCTCGAAGCTCGCGCCTTGCGTTTTTGTCGGGACGTTTGGGTCATGGATCAGATGCCTTGGCTACCTCTATTGAAGGTTGCCAGCCAGTCAAGTCTAGCCTTGACTTCCTTCGCCCCCGCAGGGTGGGATCCTTTGACCAGTGAGTGATCTCAAGCAGATAAGGGCCGGTCTTCCGGACTGGCCGATGTGGACTATTCCACTCGCCATCCTGTCAATAGCGAGCTTTGCGGTGCTTGGAACGACGATGTTTGTCATCTTGGTACTCGCGGTGGGAAGGATCGCTGGAACGAAGGTTTCGCTGAAGGGGCATGGTGTTCATCTGGGTGAAACGTTGGTCATGGACTTGGCTTTCATTTGCGGCGCAGCATTCGCTGTTTGGCTAGCAGTCCGGAAACTGGTCCCAGCCGAATTTGGCTTTGTTCGAGTTGCGCGCAAGGGCCAAGCTGTTGGCCTGGCAGCACTTGGCTGGTTTGTCTTCATCGGGGCTACTGCTGCTTGGAAAGCACTACTTGACTCACACGAGAAGCAGACTCTGACTGAGCAACTGGGGGTCAACCGTTCAGCGTTCCTCTGGGCTGGCGGGGCGTTGCTAATAACTGTGGCCGCGCCACTGGCGGAGGAGTTCCTGTTTAGAGGCTTTGTGTTCACGGTGCTCTGGAAGCACGCTGGGCTCGTTGTCGGCGTGTTGGGCACTGGCGTCCTGTTTGGTCTGCTTCACGCCGGCTCGTCGCCCGGAGCCCTTCTGGTTCCCTTGGCGGTTCTGGGTGCGATCCTCTGCTTGTTGCGTGTGGTGACAGGATCTTTACTCCCGTGTATTGCCCTCCACTCGGTCAACAACTCGATCGCATTCGGGGTGCAGGAGAAACTCGCCTTGGGTACCGCGCTCGCTCTAATCGCCGTGGGTCTCACAGCCACACTGACTATTGGCGGCATCATCGTCCGCCGCGCGTAGAGTGTCGACTGTGAATACCCGACGCGCCATTGCCCTGCTGACCTGCTCATTCTCCTTCGGAGCGTTGGTAGTTCCAAGCGTTGCCTCTGCCGCCTGCCGCCGGGCCCAAGGCGCTCCATCTTCGGCCCTGGTTGTCCGACTCAGCCTGGGCGGGGTATTCAGTTACCACGGCCGGAGTTTTAGCGCCAGCGGCGAGCGAGTGCGCCTAAGGGGAACGGTTAGCGGTATCTCTGATGTGAGTGGAGAGCGTGTCCATGTGCGGGTCTACACCGGGAGCCGCCAGATCCGCTCAGCATGGGTCAGCCTCACGCGTGTCAACAGAGTGTGTTCCGAGGGCTCCTTCACCTACAGCTCGAAGATTTGGGCCAGCGGTCGTACCGTCTTCAAGATTGACCACCCCACCACGGCGAACTACCCAGATGTGTTCACAGGGCGGCTCGCCGGCCTGACGGTGTACAAGAGGGCCACCGGATTCGGATCTAATGGGACTGGCGTCGGCGTTCTTCTAGCGATGCTCCGCAAGCTTGGTTACTACGCCCCGTTCGGCAACTCCTATGGCCCAGCTACAGGCAAAGCTGTCCTCACCTACCGCAAGGTCAACCGCATGTCGCGGATCGAAACTCCTTCAGCTCGGATCTACCACTTGCTCCAGCAAGGCCGCGGCGCCGCTCGGGCGCGCTACCCACACCTTGGGACGCACCTGGAGGCAAACCTTTCACAGCAGGTGCTGATCTTCTTCCACGGCCGCAAACCTGTTGAGGTCCACCCAATCAGTTCAGGCAAGCCCTCAACGCCAACAGTGCTTGGTAAGTACCAGTTCTACATGAAGGACTTCGGGACAAATAAGAAGGGGATGGTTGACAGCTCGTACTTCCATAACGGCTATGCCGTGCATGGTTACGAGGAGCTCCCCACATACAACGCAAGCCACGGCTGCCTGCGCGTCTGGGTGCCGTCAGCCGAACACATCTACAACCACATTCACATTGGCGAGTGGATCGCGGTGTACTGGTGAGCGCGTCACCTGAAGATCTCACCGCAGCCCGTCAGGTGCTGCTCGAGGAGCTGCAGGCGCACGCATTGTTGCGTGGCGACTTTGTCCTCGCCAGTGGCCGCCAGTCGACTTATCTGATCGACGCCAAGAAGGCCATCATGCAACCGCGTGGCTTCCTGGCCATGGGCCAGCTCGTTGCTGCCGAGGCAGAGCTCCGCGGGGCCACGGCCGTTGGTGGCATGACAATGGGCGCTGACCCAATCGCCTGCTCTGCGCTTGCTGGTGGAGCTGATGTGAAGGCGTTCTTTGTTCGCAAGGAGCCAAAGGACCATGGCGCAGGCAAGCAGATCGAGGGACCTGATCTTGTTCCAGGAGAGAAGTGTTTGATGGTCGAGGACGTTGTGACCACAGGCGGCTCAACTGTTCGCGCGATTGAGGTGATGCAGGCTGCTGGTTACAAGGTAGTAGGCGTTGTTGGAATCTGCGATCGCCTCGCCGGTGGCGCCGCCGCTCTTGAGGCAGCCGCTGGCGCCCCCTTCACAGCGCTGACCACGATCGACGAAGTCCACCCGGACCGCGACGACCGCTAGGTAGCTCAAGCCTAGTTCTGAGACTTGCCTGCAGTGCCCTGGGCAGGATTCGAACCTGCGGCCTACTCCTTAGGAGGGAGTCGCTCTATCCAGCTGAGCTACCAGGGCTTGACTCTGGAGGGTATTGCGCAAGACGCGATAAAGGGTTCCGCGAGAGGGAATAGGCTGCGCTTCGGTGAGTACTGGGACTCTGCTTGAGGAGGTATTCGATGCCGACCTGATCGGGCATCCTGAGGTTGTTGCGGCCCGGACCCCATCCCAACTTTTCTGGCGGCGCTTCAGGCAGGATCGCGTTGCGATCGCCTCACTCGGTTTCATTGTGTTCCTCTCTCTGGTGGCGATCTTTGCGCCACTGTTTGTGGCGCTAGCCGGCACCGCGCCACCTAACGCGATTGACAGTTCTCTTCTGAACGATTTTGGCTTGCCTACGGGCCCGAGTCTTGCTCACCCCTTTGGAGTGGACGGGCTCGGGAGGGATGTCCTGAGCCGGACGGTTTACGGGGCTCGAACGTCACTTGAGATTGCAATTCTCGCGACGCTGATTGCGACAGGGATCGGTGTCGTTCTCGGAATGCTCGCCGGGTTCTTTGGCGGGTGGATTGACACGCTGATTTCCCGTTCGGTCGACGTGATGTTGGCGTTTCCAGTGTTCCTGTTGGCCCTAGGGCTTGCTTCTGGTTGCTCGCTTGGAAATGGCTGTGCTGGTGGATTGATCCAGCCGGGTATTTCTACTGTGGTGGTTGTGATTGCAATTGTCAGCTGGACTTACCCAGCAAGGCTGATCCGAGGTCAGGTTCTGTCGCTCAAGGAGAAGGAGTTTGTTGACGCAGCTAGGTCGATTGGCGCGTCCAACTCCCGCATTCTGTTTCGCGAGATTCTGCCTAACTTGGTGGTTCCGATAATCGTCTACGCATCGCTGATGATTCCAACCAACATCTTGCTTGAGGCAGCCCTGTCGTTCCTCGGCGCTGGTGTGCCGGCACCGACAGCGAGCTGGGGCGCGATGATCTCCGACGCGACCTCAATCTTCAACACTGCTTGGTGGTACATGCTCTTCCCAGGCTTGGCAATTCTGTTCACTGCTTTGGCCTTCAACCTTGTAGGCGACGGACTTACCGACGCCATGAACCCAAGGGCCGCTGACTGATGTTGCGGCCGTTCCAAGAATCAATAACCCAGAACGAGAGGAAGTTCAGATGAGACGCTTGAAAGGTGTGATAACTGCCGGGCTGCTGACGGCTCTTGCGGTCACGGCGACCGCATGCGGCGGCGGTAGCGCGGGAACCGCGGGTCAGAACATGGTTGCGGCGACCCAGGATCTCAGCGGCAAGCAGGGTGGAACGCTGACGATGCTTGCCAGTGGTGATGTGGACTACATCGACGCGGGTGCTGCGTATTACCAGTTCTCATACATGGTTCATTACGCAACCCAGCGCTCGCTTTACTCCTGGGCACCTGACACGACCAAGACTCCAACTCCCGACTTGGCGATTGGTCAGCCGACGATTACCAATGGGGGCAAGACGGTCACGGTGAAGCTTCGTGACGACGTCAAGTTCAGCCCGCCGGTCAATCGGATCGCCACGGCGGCTGATGTTAAGTACGCGATTGAGCGTGCCTTTAAGCCAAATGTTGCAAATGGCTACGTCGGCGCATACATGGGCAATCTCGATGGTGTCAAGGAGTTCACCGATGGCACTGCGACAGGAATCCGTGGCATTGAGACCCCAGACCCAAAGACGATCATCTTCAAGCTGACGAAGGCGACGACAAATTCGCTCATCGGCGCTCTCGCACTGCCGGTCTCTGCTCCGGTCCCAGCCGAGTATGCGAAGAAGTTTGATGCAGTCAATCCGTCGACCTATGGTCAGCATCAGGTTGCGACCGGCCCGTACATGGTCAAGAACGATGCGCAGGGCAATGCAATTGGCTACGAGGCAACTCGTGGGATTGATTTGGTTCGCAACCCCAATTGGGTCGCCGCGACTGATTACCGCAAGGCCTATCTCGATGAGGTCAAGATCAAGGAAGGCAACTCTGATGTAACTGTCGCCTCCAACCAGATCGTTTCCGGTCAGTCGTCAATCAATGGTGATTTCGGGCCTCCGCCCGCAGTCCTGCAGAAGCTCTACACCACAAAGTCAACTCAGCTGATCGGAGCGCCTTCAGGTGGCATTCGTTACATCTCGCTGAACACAACTGTGAAGCCTCTGGACAACATCAATGTCCGCAAGGCGATCATTGCGGTCTCTGACCGTGTTGCAATGCTCAAGGCACGTGGTGGTGCGGTGGTCGGCAAGGTTGCCAACCACTTCCTGGTGCCAGGCGTTCCAGGGTTTGAGCAGGCTGGTGGATATAAGGGAACGGGCGCTGACTTCATGGCGACACCGGGTGGTGATCCGGCCTTGGCCGCTTCGTACATGAAGAAGGCTGGCTACCCCTCAGGTAAGTACACCGGTAATGAGACGCTCCAGATCGTAGGAACGTCAGGCGGAACTGCACAGAAGATCGCTGAGATCACGCAGGCGCAGCTCGCCAAGCTGGGAATCAAGACGAAGCTGGTTCTTGTGACTCAGGACGCCATGTACACCCAGTTCTGCAACGTCCCTAAGAAGGCCGTAGCCATCTGTCCCAATGTGGGCTGGCTGAAGGACTTCAATGATGCGCAGACCATTCTGGACCCAACGTTCAACGGGAACAACATTGTTCAGGAGAACAACAGCAACTGGCCACTCCTTAATATTCCGTCGATCAATAAGTCAATGGCTGCTGCCGCGCTGATCACCGACCCCAGCGCAGCGGCTGAGTCATGGGCGCAGATTGACCAAGCGATTACGGCTCAAGCGCCGGCGATTCCATGGGTTTGGGACAACACCGAGAACATTGCCTCCAGCAATGTCAAGGGTGTCGTCAACAAGTTCAACTCCTCATGGGACATCTCGTTTATCTCAATCAAGTAGCCCCGCTGTTGAAGGCTGCAGTCCGTCCGGGTGCGCCCGGGCGGACTGTCTGCCGTTCAGCCAGGTCGCCATCCGAGTGGATTGGTGCGGCTGACTGATGGCGCGCTATATCGCTCGACGGCTGCTCTGGACTGTGGTGCTGATGTTCGCCGTGAGCGTTGTGACCTTCATCATCTTTTACGTTCTTCCCTCAGCCGATCCGGCAGCTCTGCGAGCGGGGAGGCACGCATCACCGCAGCAGATTGAGGAGATTCGTCATAAGTACCACCTCGACAAATCGCTTCTGGACCAGCTCTCCTTTTACTTCAAGGGGATCCTGCTGCATGGTGATTTCGGGATTTCATACGTCAACGATCAGCCAGTAGCCAAGCTTGTCTTCTCGCGACTTCCAGCAACGATCTCCGTTGCCGTTGGGGCGGCCGTGCTCTGGCTCCTTAGTGGTGTTGCAATCGGGATCATCAGCGCGGTCCGTCGGCATTCCAAGCTTGACCGCGCAACGATGAGCCTTGCTCTCGTTGGCATTAGCGCACCGGTCTACTGGCTTGGCCTTGTTGCTCTCTACCTCTTTGCCGATGACATCGGGCTAATCCCGCTCTTTGGCGGTTCAGGCAGTTATCAGCCAATTACAGAGGATCCCCTCGCCTGGCTTAACTCGATGATCCTTCCGTGGGTTGTTCTTGCGGTGGCGTTCGCCGCGTTCTACTCGCGGCTCCTGCGGGGAACGCTGATTGAGGTGATGGGTGAGGACTACATCCGGACGGCTCGGGCCAAGGGCCTTCCGGAGCGAACGGTGGTTATGCGCCACGGGGTTCGTTCGGCCATCACGCCGATTGTCACCGCCTTTGGCCTCGATCTTGGAGCCTTGCTGGGCGGCGCAGTCCTTGTGGAGATTGTCTTCAACATCCCGGGCATTGGCCGTCTTGCCTATGACGCAATCCTTCACTCCGACCTCTTTCTGATTCAGGGCACAGTTCTGCTGGCGGCCTTCTTTGTGATCGGTGCCAACCTCGTCGTAGACGTGGTCTACGCCTACCTTGACCCGCGGGTGCGTTACGAATGAGCGCGCCACTTCTTCAGGTGGAGAACCTCTCCGTCAGCTTCAACACAGAGGACGGTGTCGTGAAGGCTGTGGACGGCGTGTCTTGGTCCATCGAGCCGGGTCAGTCGCTCGGCATTGTTGGTGAGTCTGGGTCGGGCAAGACGGTTGGTGGTCTGACACTGCTTGGCCTTACTCGTTCACGACGGACAACGGTCACCGGTCGGGCAATGTTTGAAGGATCGGATCTTGTCTCAATGGACGACGAGTCACTTCGGGCGGTCCGCGGGAAGGGGATCGCGATGATCTTCCAGGATCCGCTCTCCTCGCTCCACCCGTTCTACCGGGTCGGTGATCAGATCATCGAGGCAATCCAGGTCCACTCCCCAACACCGAAGAAGGTTGCACGGGCACGGGCCGCGGAGCTGCTGGGACTGGTGGGAATCCCCGATCCCTCAGCACGTCTGGACTCTTACCCGCACGAGTTCTCCGGCGGGATGCGGCAGCGGGCGATGATCGCCATGGCGCTCTCCAATGAACCTCGGTTGTTGATTGCCGATGAGCCGACCACAGCTCTTGATGTGACCGTTCAGGCCCAGATACTTGAGCTCCTTGACCGTCTACGGCGAGAGCTTCAAATGGCGTTGGTGATCATCACCCACGATCTTGGAGTTGTTGCTGAGACGGCCGAGCAGGTGGCCGTGATGTACGCGGGGCGGATCGTGGAACAGGCTCCGGTGAACGAACTCTTCTCCCATCCGATGCATCCGTACACCTGGGGCCTGCTTCGGTCAATCCCGAAGCTGACTGGCCCAAGGAACGCAGCCCTGCTTCCGATCCCTGGCCGGCCACCAAGCTTGATTTCCCGCCCGACGGGTTGTGCGTTTGCCCAGCGTTGCGCCTACGCAGAGGACGAGTGCCGGGTGACAGATCCAGTTTTGGCAGCCACGGCACAGGGCCGTCAGTCGGCGTGTCTGATTCCTCACGAGCGCCGGATGGCAGCGTGGCCGGCACTTGCTGCAGGTGGCACAGAGGCAGACGCCCGCAAGGTCGTCAGGGGTCCGAAGTGAGCGAGCCACTCCTCAGAGTTACCGATCTCGTGAAGCACTTCCCGATCACGCGCGGAGTAGTCCTCCAGCGCCAGGTCGGAGCCGTGCGAGCGGTGGATGGTGTGTCGTTTGATGTGGCGCAAGGGGAGACACTTGGCCTTGTCGGGGAGACGGGCTGTGGGAAGAGCACGACTGCCCGCATGCTTGCCCGCTTGATTGATCCCACCTCAGGGAAGATTGAGTTCGACGGGGAGGACCTTGCGGGTCTCAAGGGCCGGGCGTTGAAGGATGCGCGCCGGCAGATTCAGATGGTCTTCCAGGACCCGTATTCGTCGCTCAACCCGCGTAAGCGTGTTGGGTCAATCATTGAGGAACCGTTGAGGATTCACGGGCTGTTGAGCGAGGGTGACGCGCGCCGCAAGCGGGTGCAGGAGCTGATGGACCGGGTTGGCCTCAACCCAGAGCACTACAACCGCTTCCCGCATGAGTTTTCAGGTGGCCAGAGGCAGCGGATTGGCGTGGCCCGGGCAATCGCGCTTGAGCCGCGGCTTCTGATTGCCGATGAGCCTGTCTCAGCACTTGACGTGTCCATCCAGGCCCAGATCCTGAACCTCCTCAAGGACCTTCAGAAGGACATGGGGTTGACGATTATCTTCATCGCGCATGACCTCTCTGTAGTGCGTCACATGTGCGATCGGGTGGCGGTCATGTACTTGGGCAAGATCGCTGAGATTGCACCTAATGAGGATCTTTACGCGCACCCACGCCACCCTTATACGGAGGCTCTCCTCGCAGCTGTGCCTTCGCCTGAACCTGGCCGCGCAGGCAGGGCACGCGCGCTCTTGGGCGGGGATGTTCCGTCGCCGGCCAATCCACCGGCGGCTTGTCGTTTCCACACTCGCTGCGCTTACGCAGACGCGATTTGTTCCGCGGAGGAACCGCTGCTTCTGCAGCGCGATGGTTCGGTGGCTGCCTGCCACCATCCGCTCAGCGGCTAGTTGGCTTCTGGAACTTCCTCGAGCGTCAATGTGACTGGGCCGTCATTGACGAGCTCGACTTCCATCATCGCGCCGAACACTCCGCGCTTGGCGCCGAGTGCATCACAGAGGTCTTCCCAAAGGGGCTGGGCGACATCCCCGGGTGCGGCATCGCCCCAACTTGGCCGGTTGCCTTTGCTCGTGTTGCCGTAGAGGGTGAACTGACTGACACAGAGGACTTCCATGTCGGGCCCAAGGCTTGAGTCCATGTCTCCACCCTCACCTGGGAAGACCCGCAGCGCGAGGATGCGGCGGGCAAGCTTCTCAACCTGTACGGGACCGTCACCGTGGGTGATTCCAGCAAGTACAAGTAGGCCAGGCCCGATCTCAGATACCACCGTCCCGTCAACCGTCACGGAGGCCCGGCTAACCCGTTGGACAATCGCCTTCATGCCGTATCGAGCTCGCGTAGTTCTTCGGCTGCGCGCTCAGGGGCGACCGGGTTGACACCCACCCCAGTTCCAAGTTCGATGCCGGCGGGTTGGGCGAGCCGGGGGAGAATGTCAATTCGCCAAGTCCAGTGGTCGGCCCCTGAGGGCGCGGTTCGGACCCAGATGTTGAGCGGAGGGATCACATCGAACTTGGTCTGCAAAAGTTTCAGCGCGCGGCCAAGCATCGCGTCGCAGGGTGCCGCGGCTGTCTCAAAGAGAGGGCTTCCATCGCGCGGGACAATCATCAGCTGGTAGGCGGCTGTTGAAGCCCAGGGGGCGAGTAGGACTGAGGCATCGTCGATCGCAACAACGCGGTCTCTGCGGCGCACCTCGTCAGCAACAATGTCCACGAGCAGATTGGACCCAGCGGTCCGGGCTGCATGCGCTGTGAACGCCTCTCGCTCGCGCGCGATTGCGGCTGGAACGAATGGCAGGGCGATCAGTTGAGCGTGCGTGTGGGGAAGGGACGCGCCCGCTTCACGCCCCTCGTTGACGAAAAGGTGTCTGCAGGGGGCCTCAGCGTGCTCAACTAGCCGAGCCTGCCACCCGAGTACTGCTGAGCGAAGCTCGTCGGGGTTAAGGTCAGCAAGTGACTGCACTGGGCGAGGCGAGTTGATGATGACCTCGTGGGCGCCTTCGGCAGAACGCACCGGGAAGAGGTCAGAGTCAGCCAGTCCGTCGGGCAGGGAGGCCTCCGCTGTGAGCGCCGGGTAGAGGTTGGGAACCGCCCTGACTTTCCAGCCGGGTGAATCTGGTTTTCCATCAGTCCGGTCGGCCCAGAGCTCAGGAGGAGTCATGTCTTCGTTGCCCTCCGCGAAAGGGTCTGTCGCGGGGTCTATCGGCGGGCGGTTGGCCTCAACGTAAAAGGCGCCAGGTCGGTCAGCACGATCGTCGGCAATTACTACCTTCGCTCCGCCGATTGGGTCAGTGCGGATTTCAGGCAAGCCGTTTCTCCATCGCGACGTGGTCAATCCCCGCGTCCCGGAACACGCTGCCGCGGGAGTTATAGCCAACGCTCTCGTAGAGGTCCATCGCGTAGGTCTGTGCGTGGAGGACAATGCGTCTCGCCTTGGCCGCGCGTGACTCCACCTCTGCCTGATTGAGCAGGAGTGTTGCAATCCCCTGTCGGCGGAACTCTTTCTCAACGGCAAGACGGCTGAACTGTGCGGTTGCTCCAACAAAGATGGTGCGGCAGGTTGCGACGACAGTTCCATTGATCAGGGCCACGAGGTGGAGCCCTTCGGAGTCTCGTCCATCCAGCTCATCAGTTGAGGGGACGCCCTGCTCCTCGCAGAAGACGCGCTTCCTCACGGCAAGCGCCGCCGTCAATTCACCGGCGTCTCGCACGCGGCGTACTTCAGGAGCAGACCCTGTTGAGGAGGTTTCAGCGTGTGGGGACTCAATGCTCATCTGCTTCAACCTCCGTAGCGTTTGACATCGGCGGCTAGCGCTGCCCCAGAGTCATACGGCCCCTGATGTAGATAGGACCGCTTTCCAGATCTGTCATAGATCGCGGTGACTGGAAGGCCAGTGGCGGCGCCAACGGTACTTGCGATCGAGCCACTTGAGTCAGCCCATGAGGGGTAACCGACCGGATGGCGGTTGAGGAAGTCCTGCGCTGCTGATTTGGTGTCACGGGTTGATATCCCCAAGAATCCGGTCGTCTTTCCCAGCTTGAGGGAAGCATTGCCAAGCATGGGGAATTCGTAACGGCAGGGAGCGCACCAGGAGGCCCAGACGTTGACCACCACTGGGTAGCCGCGGAGGCTCGCGAGCGCCTTCTGGAAGCCGACGGCACCCGAGTCAAGGACCTTCCCCATCTGGGCTTGTTGCGCGGCGAGGGCGGGTGGCGAGCCGGCCAGTCCGGCCTTCAACGCGTCCGTGGTCGGACCAACCTCGCTGGTAGCGGTCGCCCCGCAGCCGCTGGCGATCAGTGCAACTGATGCGATGCCGAGGAACGTTTTCAGGGGTGTGTGAATGCTGCGCACGCCCCCAGATTCGCAGATGTGTGCCGCTCAGCCGCAGAACCTGCAAAAAACGCTACAATCACGGAAGGGAGCAGGTAAGTCGTGGCGCCAATTGCCTCGATCTGCCGGCCGGTTATCGGCCCTCCCGGGCTGACGCCCGTTTCACGGGTTTTGGCTTTTCAAAACACTCGATCCTCGAGCCTTCAGATGGGCAATACGAAACCAACGGTCGAACAGGCCGTCCTCCCCTATGACAGCGCCGCACTGAAGCGGGCGTCTGACTTTGCGCGCGAACCCTTCCTGAGGGACGGCGAGGACGCTGCTGTCGTTCTTGCCCCGAGGACTCCACGCAGGTCCGCACTTGATGCGGCAATGATTGAGATTGAGGCCGGTGCCAAGGTTCCCTCGCGTGAGTGGCGTCGGACCTGGTCATTGATGCTTGGCCTTGAGCGCGTACTTGATGATGAAGAGCCCCACTTGGTTGACGGAACCGTTCTGGGCGTGCATCAGATCGACGCCCTCTCCGGCACCCTCACCGCGCTTCTTGCGGAGTCACAGGATGTTGTGATTGGCCCGCTCGCCCCTGAGCTGCTCGAAGGCGAGCCTGAGGAAGAGGTAGCTGAGGAAGAGGAAGAGGGCCTGATTGACGAGCTCGATGACTTCGACGAACCTGAGCCCGAGCCTGAACCTGAGTCAGAGCCAGTGGTGGAGGACCACTCCGGCGACGAGGAGCTTGCATCGTCAGAGGTACTCGACGATCCAAATCAGGCGCGCCGCTTCTGGTTTGAGCACGCGACCGGTGCCGGTAAGAGTGTTGCCGCCCTTGGCTTTGTCGAGGGGTCGAGCACCGGCGGAACGCTGATCCTCACGCACCGACGCAACCTTGTGGACCAGTTCGAAGGCGAGCTGCGCGAACGCGGGTATGCAGATCGCATCGCGCCACCAATGCTTGACGATGAGGACCGCGCTGACGGGCCTGTGACCGTTGAGACCTACCAGTGGTTTGTGCGCAACGCTGGCCGGATCTCCTCGGCTTACGCCATCGTGATCTGCGACGAGGCCCACACCGCCCTTGGCGAGAAGACAAGTGCTGCCATCAGGGCATGGCAGGGGCCGATCTTTATTGGGATGACCGCAACTGGCGCGTTGATTGCCCGGCATGTCACCGATCTGTTCCCAACGCAGACCTCACGGTTTGACCTTGCTCAGGCGGCTCGCCGTGGCGTTATCTCCCCGCTGCGTTGCATCAGGATCCCGCCGGGCCCAGGCGTTCGCACAATCGCCAAGGTCCCACTTCGTCGGGGCGAGGTAGACACTGAGTTCGACCAGGAAATGCTTGCCGAGGTACTGGATCAGCTGCCCTTCAACCTTGCCATTGCGGATCTCTACAGAACTCGTTTCGGCGACACGCCGGGTGTTGTTTATACCGCCGGTGTCAGGCACGCACACAATGTTGCGAGTGCCTTCCGCGATATCGGTATCAAGGCCCAGGCTGTCAGTGGTGAGACGCCCAAGGGTGACCTTGCCCGGATGCTCGCTGATTACGAGCGAGGCGAGATTGATGTACTCGTCAACGCACAGCTTCTCGCCGAGGGTTGGAACTCTCCTCGCGCAACTGTCTGCTTCCACCTTGCCCCCACAGCTTCCAAGCGGGTCTATCAGCAGCGTGTGGGTCGTGTAACCCGCCGCCATCCAGGTAAGGAAGCCGGGATTGTTGTGGACTTCGTTCACCCTGCGACCAAGCACGACGACCCGATTGTGACCCTCCACAGCCTGCTCGATAGAGACGTGTATCGCGGGGGAGCGATTGTGATCGGTCCTGTACGCCGCAGCCGCGGTAAGCGCATGAAGGTTGAGAAGCGCGTTCTTCCCGTCACCACTGATGACACGCGGCGCGTCGAGGTCTTCAAGCGCGATGTTTGGCGCATCGCAGTGGAGCACCTTGACTTTGGGGAACAGCGTGCTTGGTCACAGCTAGCTGGAGCAAAAGTGCAGCCTGCCAACTGGCGCAAGGTCAGGTCAATGCTCGACTTTGACAAGGGCGGTGAGCTCAAGCGCGAGTTCCAGCTCAGTGCCCTGACTCGTAATACGTCCGGGCAGGTAAGGCTGCGGGCGGTTCAGGACATCGCTAACTCCGGTGACGATGAGGCCTTTGATGACGCAGTTGACAATGCAATCACATGGGGCAAGGATGAGCGCCGCGAGGCAGCCCGCCTTCTGCTGATGGCAATGGCAGAGCAGCGAGTTGGGTCACGTGAGCAGGTCGCTGCTTGGACACGCCGCCTGGCGGAAGCAACCCGTGATTTGCATGAGGAGTACGCCGTGCAGCGTTGGCCTGAAACCAAGCGCCTGCTTGGCCTCCTGGTCAACAGCTCAGGTCAGGCTCACGCTAAGAACGCGAAGAAGATCTCCAACATCACGCGTGACCAGGACCGTCGACTTGCTGTCTCGGTTCTCGCAGCTTCGACAGCCCACTCTCCAGACGCTGAGCGGACTCTGCGAGAGGCGTGGATTTACCAAGCCCGTCAGCCAAGTGCTGTTGCGCGAGACTTGCTGAAGAACTTCCCCAAGCGTGGCGGTAAGGGTCGCGGCCGTCGCCGTGGTTCACGTCAGCAGGACCCTGAGCGCCGCAAGGCTCAAGCCGCAGGGCGCGCACGCGCACAGGCAAAGAAGGCGGAGAACGGCTCCCATGGTGCTGATCCAGAGCGCGCTAACGGCTCAGGAAATGATGCTGCCGAGGTGAACCTCACCAGCGTCGAGCAGGTGACGGATGCCGTCGTCGCCCGTGACGATAAGCCGTCCGGTTCCGTCGATTCCAGCACCGATACCGACTCCGCCTGACCACTTGACCTGACGGCCAAGCAGGACGTCGCGCTGGTTGAAAGCGGCGAGAAGCTCGGTGTCGCTCTGCTCAAGTCCTTGACTCAAATTACGCAGCAGCGCGTCAAGTACCGGTTCAACATCATCTGTCCCCAGGCCCATTGTCGCCGCGGTCTCCCGCAAGTCCTCGGGTAGATCGGCCAGGGCAACTGCGACATTGAGGCCGATCCCGACGATCGCCCAGTCTTCGCTCGGACGGCCCTCAGCCAGAATGCCCGCCACCTTGCGCTCCTCGACAAGAACGTCATTGGGCCACTTCAGCTGCGCGTCATGGCCGAACTCGGCAAGTGTCTCGGCGACGGCAACTCCGGCGGCGAGTGGAAGCAAGGCCGGCGGGTTGCGCAGGATCACCGTACAAAGCAGGCTTGACCCGGGGACAGCGGACCAGACTCTTCCTTGGCGGCCTCGGCCCTGGGTCTGAGCCTCAGCGGTTACGAGTGTTCCGTGCGCTGCCTCAGCTGTCGCGAGAGCGCGGGCTGCGTCGTTAGTGGAGTTGATCTCCCTGTGGTGGACGCGCGGAAGCCCGAGGGGCTTCATCTGGCTGCGTCGGCAGTCAGAGCGGCAATCAGTCCGTCAATGTCGTGCTCGACGGCCTCAATATCAGCGCTAAGGCCATGGGCTTCAAGCTCTGCCGTTGTGATGGGGCCGATGGAAGCAAGCTGCGGCTTTGTCTCCCCAAGACCAGCCGGTCCGCCAATCGCGTCCAACAGATGGCGAACGGTTGAAGCCGACGTGAAGGTGATGGTGTCTGCTGTCGCGAGGGCTGACTGCTCGGAGTCCGTGAGGTCCTCTCTGACGGTCCTGTAAAGGACAACTACTGAGACCTCAGAGCCTTGGGCTGCGAGTGCTTCATCAAGGACATTTCGCGCTTCCTCAGCGCGGACGATCATTGCCTTCGGGTAACCGCGGCCACTGGCGGCGATCGCCTCCACGAGGGCCTCTGCGATGGAACGCTGGGGGACAATGTCGGCGCGGATTCCCCTCGCCTCGAGTGCCCGGGCGGTCCCTGGTCCGATCGCGGCAACAGTCACGCCAGCTAACGCTCGCGCGTCAAGCCCACCCGCGGCCATGCGGTCAAACAGGAGGTCCACTGAGTTGGTGCTGGTGATGCAGAGAAGGTCGGTTCCCGCCGGATCCAGTGGGGTTCCGACATCGACTGGCTCGGTCCTGATGGTCGGAACCTCAACAGTCTGGGCACCTAAGGCTGTTAGGCGGGCGGAGAGGCTGCCGGCCTGAGCGCGGGCGCGGGTTACTGCGATTCGCCTGCCATGAAGCGGTCGGCGTTCAACCCAGTGGAGGTCTGGCTGGAGCGACGCGACATCGCCGATCAAGGTGATTGCTGGGGCCTTGATGCCAGCTTCCTGGCCAGCCGCGGCAAGGGTTTCCAGTGTGGCAACAACGGTTTTCTGGCCGGGCATGGTTCCGCGTTCAATCAGCGCTGCTGGCTCATCGGCCCGGCGTCCAGCGGCGATCAGCGACTCCGTGATCGCATCAAGGCGTTTGACGCCCATGTAGAGCACCAAGGTGCCAGGGAAAACGGCGAGCCCGGCGTAGTCGAGTGCAGTCTCCGGCTTGGTTGGGTCCTCGTGGCCGGTAACGAGCGCGACTGCGCTTGACATGCCGCGCTGGGTGACGGGAATGCCAGCTGAGGCGGGGGCAGCGATCCCAGATGTGACCGCTGGGACAACTTCGAAGCTAATCCCAGCGTTGCGCAGAACCAGTGCTTCCTCTCCACCGCGACCGAAGACAAAAGGGTCGCCTCCCTTGAGTCTTACGACTGAGCTTCCCGCCTTACCGTGCTCAACCAGTAGGTCGTTGATCTCATCCTGTGGAGTTGAGGGCCCACCACCCTCTTTGCCCACTGAGATGACTTTGGCGTCATGCCGGACTAGGTCAAGGCATCCGGATGGAATGAGCCTGTCGTGGATGATCACATCAGCGGTTGCCAACAACTCGACCGCACGGACGGTCATAAGGCCAGGGTCACCAGGGCCACCACCGACCAAGTAGACGGTTCCGGGCAGGGCGGTCATTACGCCTCGCCTCTGGACAGGGCCAGCAGTTCATCGGCTCCAGCGGCACGCAGACTCTTGGCGAGTTCGGTGCCCAGTGTGGCCGCGTCGCGGACCGGGCCGGTAATCCGATCGCGGATCCAACTCGCGCCGTCTGGTGCGAGGCAGATTGCGTCGAGTGTGATCAAGTCTGTTTCCACTTGTGCCAAAGCTCCAACAGCAGTGTGGCAGTCAGCCCCAAGGGCGATTACGAGTGACCGCTCGGCTGCGAGTGCCAGCGCTGACTCACGGTGGTTAACCAGCTCGCCAAGTTCCCTCACTTTGTCGTCACCAGCGCGGCCCTCAAGCAAGAGGGAGCCTTGCCCAGGTGCTGGGGTAAAGACAGTTGGGTCCAAAGCAGTCCCTTGCTCAGCAAGGCCAAGACGGCGGAGTCCGGCCAGGGCAAGGATCGCAGCGTCACACTCGCCCTCTCTGAGCTTGCGCAGGCGCGTGTCGACATTGCCACGCAGGTCAACGGTTTGAACATGAGGAGCAAAGGCAGCTATCAACGCTGTGCGGCGAGGGCTTGATGTTCCGACTTTGGCTTGCTCAGCCAGTGCTTCTAGCGACTTAGCGCCGCAGATGGCGTCGCGTGGATCCTCCCGCTTGGGAACGCCGAGGGCAACTATTCCTTCGGGCCTGTCAGCGGGAACATCCTTGGCTGAGTGGATGGCGATGTCAATATCGCCGTCCAGCAAGGCTTGGTCCAAAGACCTGGTCCAGCGCGATTTGTCCTCTGACGGTGAGCCGCTCGACTCGACTACAACCAGCTCGGCATCAGGAAGTTCGGCCACAACAGTCCGTGCTTGGGCTGTGGCGAGGGCGGATCCACGGCTTCCTACCTTGAGCACTGCGCTACTCCTACTGGCTACGGCCGCTGTCCGCACCGCGACGCGGTGGGAGCTCGACCACTTCGCCGCCGCCATCAAGCGACTCCGAAGGCTCTTGGCTCAGCTTGACCTTGTCGAGGCCAAAGATCTCACGCACTGTTTCCAACCTACCGTGTGAACCGTCATTACCATGACCGCGGAGCTGAACTGTTGGCTCATGCAGGAGGCGCTGGGCAACAGTCTTGGCGAGTAGTTCAACGCGCTGACGATCGGCGTCGGTGAGTGACTCCCAGCGGCCAGAGTTCTCAGCGATAACAGCGTCGGCAACCTCTTCACCGCGCGTCCGTAGGTCGCGGATGGTTGGCACTGCGTCAAGGGTTCCAAGCCACTGGGCAAAGATTCCGATCTCGTCCTCAACGATGTCCTCGGCCAGTCCAGCCTCTGCGGCCCGGACGGACTTGTTGCGGTCAACAACGGCTTGAAGGTCGTCAATGTCCCGCACTGTGACCCCGGGAAGGTCACCACAGGCTGCCTCGATGTCGCGGGGCACTGCAAGGTCAATCAGTACGAGCGGCCGACCGTTGCGTAAGCGGACAACTTGGTCGAGCTCGTCAGCGGTGACAATCGGGTGCGGTGATGATGTTGCGCCGATCACGACATCCGCCTTGTGGAGTTGGTCCGGAAGGCCGTCAAGGAAGATCGCTTTGCCTTCGAACTTCTGGGCGAGCGCGAGGGCCCGGTTACGACGGCGGTTGGCAAGGAAGACAGTCTGGGCGCCATATGCGCTGAGGGCTTTGGCGGCTAGCTCAGCGGTTTCGCCGGCTCCGAGGATTACTACACGTGAACCGTCAAGGTCTCCAAGTAGTTCGCGTGCGAGGGACGCAGCCACGGTGGAGATGCTCATTGAGCGTTCGCCAATGGCTGTCTCAGTTCTGACGCGCTTGCCGGTGCGGAGGGCAGATTGGAAGAGGCGGTTCAGGAGTGGTCCTGTGGTCCCAGCTTCCAGCGCTACGTCAAAGGCGCTGCGGACCTGGCCGAGTACTTCTGCTTCGCCGATCACCATTGACTCAAGCCCTGAGCTGACGCGGAATAGGTGGCGGGCGCCGTCACAGTTGCGCAGCGCGTAAATAATTGGGGTCAGCTCAGTTGGGCGGATCCCAGCCCTCGTTGCCAGCCGGCTGAGTGCTGCAGCTTCAGCCGCGACTGCGTCACGGGTAACTAGGTAGATCTCCGTGCGATTGCAGGTGGAGATCGCAGCGGCTTCGTCAATCGAGTCCTCTGAGAGGAGGTCTTGCAGGAAGCCTTCGACCTGCCATTGGCTCAGCGCAAGGCGTTCGCGCAGTTCAACCTGGGCGGTCTTGTGCGAGACGCCAATGGCAAGGACTTCACTCACTCGCAACCTCAGCGTTACTGACGGGAGGAGCTTGAGCCTTGGTGGCGTCCGTGCCACGGGCTTGGAGGAGTTCGTCGATGGCAGCGATGTCCTTCTGGATTCGCGAAAGACGGGAAGCCATGATTGCTACGTAGACGATCAGCAGCACCATGAAAACCAGGTAGGCGGCGGCTACATAACGTCCTGCGGTGTCAAGCGGCAGTGCTGGCATCAGGCTGGGCTCCCAGTGTTCTCGCGCTCAAGGCGCCGTTTTATTGAACCGAGCTGCATCCGTGTGGTCTTGCTCGTAATTTCGAACTTCCAAAGCGTGGCGTACAGCAGTGTCATGCCGACTATGGCAAGCAGGAATGTGATTCGCATTGACCCGGGCATGCTGTTCTGCGCTCCACCAAGAACACGCGGGTGGGTGTAGGCCTGGGCGAGCCTCACTGCTGCGAAGTTCAATGGGACGAAGGCTCCGGCGACAACTGCAAAGACGGATGCGTAACGCGCTTGCTTGTCGGGGTCTTCAATCGAGAACCGCAGCGGCTGGTAACAGGAGTAAAGAAGGAAGACGATCAGGAAGGACACCAGAACTGGCTCCTCCCAAACCCACCAGTGGCCCCAGGATGCGCGCGCCCAAATTGAGCCGGTGATCAGTGTTCCCAAAGCGAGCATCAAAGACAGGTGGATTGCCACGTAGGAGCGCAGGTCCCATTTGCGGTCGCCGGTGCGCAATTGGATGAAGCCAAATATCCCTCCGAGGACGAACCCGCCCAGAGTCACGATCGCCATCGGCACATGGAGGTAGAAGATCTTCTGAACGAAGCCTTGGTCAGCCTCATTTGGGGTCCAGAAGAAGACCATTCCATAGGCGGTACCGAGCGTTATCGCGGTGAGGATGGCGAGTGGCCTAAGGCCACGGCCTGGAGTTTTGCGTTTTTCAGTCATCAAGAACGTTGTCGTAGAGGGCGATACCAAGCAGCCCGAAGACCAGAGCGTACAAGGCAATGATCAACGGCCACCTGCCCGGGATGCCCTCCGGGCCACCGACGGCAAGGATCCCCGCTGTGGCGTGGGTAGCGGCGATCAGTGGCGGGATCAAGAGTGGGAGGGCAAGTAGTGGTGCCAGCAGGTCTCGCAGGCGAGACTGAACTGCGATTGCGCCAACCAGCGCGCCAACTGTTGCTATTGCGGCGTCGGTCAGCAGCAGGATGCCGACAAGCTTTGGCAGCGCAGGTGCCAAGTGTGGGCCAAGTAGGAGCAGGCCAAAGGCGGGGACGATTACAATTTGGACCATCACGAGGAAGGTGAAGAGGGCGATTACCTTCGCGACCAGGATTGCCACGCGGTCAACAGGGGTAAGGAGAACAGCGTCCATTCCACCGTCCTCACTCTCGGCAACAAACAGTCGGCCGATCCCAAGGGTGGCGCTGAACAGAATGGCAATCCAGAGCGCGCCGGCGGCGAGCTTGCCGTCGAGGGACTGCTGTCCGAGGGCGAAGTGAAGGACCACCAAGGTGCTGAGCGCAAGCAGTGCCATTGCGGGTACGACTTCACGGCCGCGTGCTTCAAGCAGCAGGTCTTTGCGCAGGAGGTTGATTGTGTCGCGGAACATCAGCCCTCGTAGAGCGCTTTCCAGTCAGCCGAGCTGACCTGATCACTTGGCGCGTAGAAGGCAGCCTCGCCTGCCTTCAGGCCCACCGCAAAGTCACTTCCGCGTAGGAGCGACTCCGGGTCGTGGCCGGTGATTACGACGCTGCGGTCGTCCTCAAGCAGGGGTTGCAGCAGTGACTGTCCGCCTGGGTCAAGGTTTGCGTAGGGCTCGTCCAGCAGCATCAACTCTGGGGCGGCAAGCAGGGCCCGCGCGGCCGCAGCCCGTTGGATCAGCCCACGGGACAGGGTCCGCAATGGCTCGTCTGCGCGGCCACTCAGGCCGACTGCGTTGATCAGTTCGCCAACCCGTTCAGCGGGAGCGCTCAACAGGCGTGCTTGGTGAGCGAGGTTCTCCCGAACAGTCAGCGCGCGGTAGAGCATCGGGTCGTGTGCGAGGAGGCCGATCCGCCCACGGATTGCCCAAGACTCTTTTGGGAGTGTGGAGCCCAAAACTTTGGCAGTGCCCGAGGTTGGCCGCAGCAATCCGGCCAGCAAGCGCAGCAGTGTGGTCTTGCCAGCACCGTTGGCGCCAAGGACCGCAAGGCTGCGGCCCTGCGGCAATGTCAGCGTTACGCCGAGCAGAGCATCGCGCTCGCCGTAAGTCCGTCCGACCGCCTCAAGGGCGACCGCGTCAGTGGCGGTCGCGTCCACCGGGGCCTCTCAACTGTTCGACAGCGTGCGGCAGTGCTTTGGCGATCACAGCGAAGGATTCCTCGACAGCCTTCGGCCGGCCTGGAAGGTTGATGATCAGCGTTGAGCCCGCGCTGCCAGAGACACCTCGGGTCAGGACTCCCGTTGGGACCTGCCGGATCGAGTCTGCTCGGATTGCCTCACTGAAGCCGGGGGCCACACGGTCCAGCACAGCGCTTGTTGCCTCAGGGGTGACGTCGTCGCGACTTAGGCCCGTTCCCCCAGTTGTGATTACAAGGTTTGTCCCTGCGCTGATCTCCTCACGCAGAACGCGCTCGATGGCACCCTTGTCATCCGCGATTACGACGACCTTTATGTCGGTAAACCCGATCCCTTCGAGGAGCCCTTGCAGAAGCGGACCTGATTCGTCTGAGGCGGTGCCGCCAGCAGCCGACGTTGAGACGGTTACAACAGTTGCGCGGTTAGGCATCCTTGGACCAACTGCCGGACTTGCCGCCGGTCTTGGTGACCAGTTCGACTCGGTCAACTGTGACATCGCGCTGAGCCGCCTTGACCATGTCGTAGACAGTTAGTGCGGCGACGCTCACAGCGGTCATGGCTTCCATTTCGACGCCGGTGCGGCCGCGTGTTCGGGCGGTTGCTTCAAGGACCAGCAGGCCGGCGTCAACATCCAGCTCAGCGGTGACGTCAACATGGTCTAGGCCGAGGGGGTGGCAGAGCGGGATCAGTTCAGCGGTCCGCTTGGCAGCTTGGATCCCTGCGATGCGTGCAGTGGCGATCACCTCACCTTTGGCGCTTCCATCACGAACAAGAACCGCTGTGGCGGGGAGCATCCTGACGGTGGCGCGCGCCACGGCCGTGCGGTCGGTGACGTCCTTGTCTCCTACATCAACCATCCGTGCGTCGCCTTGGCTGTCGATGTGGCTGAGGTCAGACATCCGGTTAGCCGGCGATTGAGGTGACCAGGTGCCCAATTCCGTAGCCGATGGCCGCTGAGAGGCCGCCGATCAGCAGGACCTGGATTCCGGACCAGCGGCGCTTCTGCCTAGCGACAGTCCCCTTGATGACACCAAGCGCGAACAGGGCGATCAGCGTGCAGACAATGCTGACTGGCAGCGCCTCGCTGATTGGCATTACTGCGTAAGGCCAGAGGGGAATGATTGCTGCGATCAGATAGGTAATGCCAACAACTAGTGCGTCGCCAAGGGCTGCTCCACCAGCGTCGGGGGAGAGGCCAAGTTCCTTCTGGACCTTGGTGCGCAGGAAGACATTTGGGTTGGCGGCAAGGCCACGAGCGACGGTCTCGGCCTCCGCGCGCGGCAGCCCTTCTTCCTCCAGGACGAGGGCAAGTTCAGCCGTCTCACGCTCGGGGTCGGTGATGATCTCGTCACGTTCATCAGCGATTTCAGCTTTGTAAAGGCTCTCTTCAGCTTCACTGGCTAGGTAAGACCCGCTACCCATTGCGATCGAGCCAGCGACTGCCTCGGCCAGACCGGCGACAAGGATCACGCTCGTGCCAGGGTCCGCAGCTGCCATGCCGGTGACAACGCCAAGTGGCACGAGCAGTCCATCCTGCGCGCCGAGCACAAATTCGCGGATTCGCGAGGACTTCTCAATCCGTTCACGCTCAAGCAGCGCGTGGTGAACCATGTGCTCATGTGCCTCTGCACGGCGGTCCTCAGTGATTGGGTCTGTGGAGCTCATGGTGATGGAAGTCTATGCGGCACCCAATGGTGCGCGGTGTCAGACCGCAGCGGGTGTGTGAACTGCCTTGGCGCGCTCGATCAGGTCGAGTACGCCTTGCTCATCGTTGCTGCGGATGAGTGCAACTGGATCGGGGTCTCCGTTGACGATGTCCTCGAAGAACGCTTTGCGGTGCTGGTAGGTAGGCAGTGTGCCCTTGGCCCAGCCACGTGCGTCGTTGAGCATGATCGCCAGGCGCGCGTAGTCCTCGCCAAACAGTTCAGAAATCTCGCGCTTCATCCGCTTAGCAAGCGCAGGTGAGGCACCAGCGGTTGAGATTGCGATCGCCAGTGGGCCGGTGCGGACAATGGCGGGAAGAATGAAGTTGCAAAGTGGTGGAACGTCAACAACGTTGGCGAGCATCGCGCGCTTCTCAGCGTCCTCGTAGATCCCGATGTTGATTTCGCTGTCGTTAGTTGCGGCAATCACCATGAAGCGGCCTTCAAGGTCTGAGGTCTCGTACTCACGCTGAATCCATTCGATGGATCCCTCAGCAGCCAGTGCCTTGACCTCGTCACATGCGTCTGGCGCGATTAGGACGATCTCAGCGCTGCAGGCCAGTAGGCCTTCGATCTTCTCAAGGCCAACATCACCACCGCCAACGACTAGGGATGAGCGGCCTGTGAGCTTCAGGCAGGCAATGTAGAAAGGGGTGCTGAGCATGTCGCTGACACACTCTTGGTCGCAGATTCCCTTGCGGAGAGCGCAGACGCACTCTTTTCCTTTGTAAGCCTGAGCTGGCATTGGTCCGTATAAGGATAGGGACACCGAGCGTGATTCGCCGTCAACCCAAAACAGATGACTCAACCCACCCCACCCAACTGCCACTTTGACGACACCAGCATGCTCAGGCGGGTCCACCGCGAGCAGGTGATGGTGCTCGCCGGGGGAAGGGCGTTGCTGTTGATGGCAGCCCACCCAGTGGTATTTGAGGGGTTCTTCGCAGCGACGGCGGCCAAGGGCGACCCGTTCGCTCGCCTGGAACGAACTGCGGTTGTGTTGGAGAAGATCTCCTACGGCGATAAGGCTGACGCAGACCGGGCGACCGCCTTTGTGAGGCGCATGCACAGGTCGGCCAAGGGAACGTTGCCGCGGGCGGCTGGGCGATTCCCCAAAGGCACGCCCTATTCGGCCGCGGATCCTGAGCTGCTGTTCTGGGTTTGGGGCAGCTTGGTGGACTCGTGCTTGCTGGTCTATGAGCGCTACGTCGCACCGTTGAGTGACGCTGAGCGGCAGGCGTACTGGGAGGACCAACGCTTCGTCGGTAAGCAGTTCGGCATTCCGTTCAAGGCGATGCCCAAGCGGGTTGAGGAACTGCCCGAGTATGTGGCGGCGATGGTTGACAGCGGCGACCTTCACGTAACTGCAGACGCTCTTGACACGGCTAAGAACGTGATCTTCAAGCCACCAATACCCGCTTCGCTGTTCCCGCTGCGTGAGGCCATCAACCAGACTTCAGTCGGCCTGCTTCCAGCCGCAGTGCGTGACCTTTACGGCTTCAGCTGGGACCCGGTCCGAGGCCTGGCCGTCCGTGCCGGTCAGGAGTACCTGCGCCGCCTAGTCGTGCCGCTGGCCCCGTCGGTCGTTCGCCATACGCCGCAATGGCGCGCGCACCAATCGGCTCTGAGCAGTTCCTAGGCTTTACGCAGCTGTCTGACGACGGCCCGCACAAGCAGGCCTGCAGAAAGAATCGTCAGTCCTGTGAGTACATCCGTGCCTGGCAGGTTCAATCCCAGCGCAATACACCCGATCAGGCCAAATGGGGCAGGTAGCCGCGGTCGTTTTTGTTGGACGCTCAGCCGAAGGGCCGAAAGGTGGGCAATTGAGTAGTAGGTGAGGATCAGTAGCGACGAGGTTGCGATGGCGTCCATCGTTGGGACTGTTAGAACGAGGGCAGATACAACAACCCCGACGGCGATCTGTGCCCGATGTGGGACCCGTGTCCTCCCGTGTACTGCGGCCAAGACCTTCGGCAGTTCACCATCTGCTGCCATCGCAAAGGCAGTCCTTGCTACCCCGGCTAGCAGTGAGAGCAGGACCCCCAAAATGGCCACGGTTGCCCCAGCCCGCACTGCAATAGCAAGCCAGGGTCCAACCGCTAGGCGCGCGGCATCCACTAGAGGGGCGTTGGAGTCCGCGAGACCTGCCGAGCCGAGCACCAGGAGCGAGCCAGTCGTTGTCAGGGCGTAGATGATGAACGCAGTTATGAGCGCAATGGGGACTGCCCGCGGGATCGTCCGCTCAGGGTCACGGACCTCCTCGCCGAGTGTCGCGATTCGCGCGTAGCCGGCGAACGCAAAGAACATCACTCCAGCTGCGCCCAGCAGCCCGTGCAGCCCATGGGTTCCAAGGATTGGCCTCAGGTTCTCTGCTGTGGCGCTTGCCGAGCCGATAGTCGCTCCACCGGCAAGCACCAGCACTCCACCAACGAAGATCGCTCCGAGGATCGCTGCCTTGGCGGTTCGGTGGATACCGGCGAGGTTGACTGCTGTCAGAACTGCAACCGCCACTACCCCAGCTGCGCGTGGTTGATCCGGCCAAGCGTAGGCGCCAAAGGTCAACGCCATAGCCGTCAGGCTCGCGATCTTGCCAGCGGTGAAAGCCCATCCGGCTGTGAAACCAGCCGTGGGTCCGATGCGTTTGCGCCCGAACGCGTAGACCCCGCCGGCCTCAGGCTGAACTGCGGCGAGCCGTGCTGTGGAAATCGCATTTGCCCAAGCCACCAGACCGGCTATCGCCAGCGCTGCAAGAACGCCGGTTCCAGCCAGTCGTGCGGCAGGCGCGGGCGCAGCGAACACCCCTGCCCCGAGCATTGCTCCGAGGCCGATTCCCACGGCGTCGCCTAGGCCAAGTCGCCGGGCAAGTCTGGATTCGGGTTGCGACGTGGCCATTGGTACGCGCAAGATCGCAGAATCCAAGCAAGTGGTGGTTATGGAGTTGTTGCCGTGCAGCGTGCGACGGCGTAGTCTCTCCGGGGGATGAGCCTTGAACAGAAAAGTGTTGAGCTGCTGAGTGAGCTGATCCGTTTCAACACGGTCAACCCGCCCGGCAACGAGATTCACATTCAGATGCACCTGAAGGGTTTGCTTGAGGCCGCGGGCTTCGAGGTTGAGCTTCACGGGGCAGAGCCTGACCGGCCCAACCTGGTCGCAACTTTGGGCGACCCGACCTCCGGCCCTGTCCTGGGTCTGCTGTCGCATGTGGACACGGTTCTTGCCCATCCAGATGATTGGACGCACGACCCATGGTGTGGCGATGTGATTGACGGGCAAGTCTGGGGGCGCGGGGCGATTGACATGAAGTCGCAGACCGCGGCCGAGGTGATGGCCGCCGTTGAGCTTGCTGCCGGTGGTTGGCGGCCCGAGCGTGGCGCGCTGAAGGTGATTGTTGTTGCCGATGAGGAGACTGGCGGCCAGCTGGGCGCCCGCTGGCTGGTCAGGGAACACACTGAGCTTGCACGTTGCGATTGGCTAATCAACGAGGGCGGGGGCTCTGTCATTCACTACGGCGGCCGCCGGATGTACGGCGTTTGCTGCGGGGAGAAGGGCGTCTTCCGTTTCTCAGTCACGACATCGGGAACCGCGGGGCACGCATCAATGCCCCAGTTGGGTGACAACTCGCTCCTCAAGGTTGCACCCCTTTTGGAGAAGTTCGCTGCCAAGCAGCCTTCGCCAACACTTGTGCCGGAGGCTGAGGCCATGCTGCGCGCCCTTGGTGCAGACCCGGCTGACCCGGTGGCTGCCCTGGCGCAGATCACGGCGACTGAGCCGCGCTTGGCCGCGATCATCGGGCCCTTGCTTGGCGTCACCCTGGCGCCCACTCGGATTACGGCGTCAGACAAGATCAATGTGATTCCTGCCAAGACGACGATTCAGGTTGACTGCCGAATACCGCCAGGCATGGGTGAGGAAGTAGCCCGTGCGGCCGCCGAGGAAGTCCTTGGCACTGAGGGTTACGAGCTGGAGTTCCTCGAGCGGATCCCAGGCAACAGGTCTGCAGCAGAGGGCGAACTGTGGGATGCGATCGGAGAATCGATCGGCGAAGAGGATGGCGAGGGCGAAGTCTTCCCAGTCCTACTTGCCGGCTATACGGACTCGGTGGCATTCCGTGAGGCGTACCCCGACATCAGCGCTTACGGCTTCTTCCCGCAGACTGAAATGGACCTTTTTGCCACAGCACCTCTGATTCACGGAGCGGACGAACGCATCTCCGCTGCCGACGTTGGCGTGGCCGCTCGCTGTTACACCTCGGTCATCCGCAAACTGCTCGGCTGACTCTCAGCCCAGGTCGTGGCTATTGTCCAAAGTCGTGTTTGAGGCAATTGACCACATTGGAATCGCAGTCGCGGATCTTGAAGCCGCCATCCACCTGCACACAAAGACTTACGGGCTCCCACTCGTTCACCGTGAGGTGGTTGAGGAACAAGGCGTTGAGGCCGTTCTGCTTGATATCGGCGAGAGCCACATTGAGCTGCTGAGCCCGCTTGGCCCTGACACCCCTGTCGGCAAGTTTTTGGAGAAGAAGGGTCCCGGCCTGCACCACGTGGCCTACCGGGTTGACGATGTCGCGGCAGAGCTTGTCCGACTCAAAACCGAAGGCGTTCGCCTGATCGATGAGACCCCGCGTGTTGGTATCCGGGGCTCTTCTGTGGCGTTCCTGCACCCAGCAGGCAGCGGTTCCGTCCTTACAGAATTAGTCACCCCAGCGGAAGGACACTGAGCAAGCATGAGCAAGGTTTCGATTGGATTTGAAGGCGGGCAGGTGTTGTCCATTCGCATTGATGCTGACGCGGAAAAGGCCCTGCGCAAGGCACTCGGGTCGACCGGTTGGCACGAGCTCAAGACCGACGATGGCGAAGTCCGTGTTGACCTCGCTCGCATTGTCTACATCCAGACTGACGGCGATTCCTCGCGCGTTGGTTTTGGCGTCTGAGTAAGAAGGTCGCTGACAGATGCCGATGAAGGTGGGAATAGTCGGCCTGCCCAACGCGGGCAAGTCATCTCTCTTTACGGCTCTGACGCGCGTTGCCGCTGAGGCAGCCAACTATCCGTTCACGACGATCGAACCTAACGTCGCGATCGTTCCAGTTCCAGATGAGCGGCTTGATGAGGTCTCGGCGCTTGTTGGCGCGAGTGAGGTTGTCAACGACACGATGGAAGTCCATGACATCGCAGGTCTTGTAGCCGGGGCGCACAAGGGCGAAGGCCTGGGTAACAAGTTCCTCGCAAATATCCGCGAGACAGACGCGCTACTGCATGTTGTGCGCGCGCATGATGACTCGAATGTGATCCATCCTGAGGGTGGTGTTGACGCAGTCAGGGATTTGAACACGATCGAGACCGAGCTCCTCCTCGCTGACCTTGATCAGGCTGAGCGTCGGCTTGAGCGCGTAATTCGCCAGGCCCGGTCTGGCGACAAGGCTGCCGTCGCTGAACAGGCTTGGATTGAAGAGGTCATCGCAGCGCTCGACTCTGGCAAGCCTGCCCGCACTGTGCCCGCCCCTGCTGATGCGCCAAATGCCCTGCGGGATCTGGGTCCGCTTACGGCTAAGCCAGTTCTGATTGTCGCCAACATCGGCGAGGGTGAGGAAGGCGTTCCGCCGGAGATCCAAGCTCACGCGGATGAGCAGGGTGCCGGAGCAGTTGCGGTCTGTGTCCGTCTTGAGGCCGAATTGGGTGGCCTTGATGATGAGGAGGCTGAGGAGATGCGCGCTGACCTTGGCGCCGGTGAGTCAGGGCTGTCCCGTGTCTTGCGCGGTGCGTTTGACCTACTAGATCTGATTGCTTTCTTCACAGCCGGTGAAGGCAAGCCAGCTCACTCATGGCACTTGCACCGTGGGGGCAGCGCTTGGGAGGCCGCCGGGCAGATTCACTCCGACATTCAACAGGGCTTTGTCCGTGCTGAGGTCATTGGCTGGAAGGAACTTCTTGAATCAGGTGGTTATGTGCAGGCTCGTGACAAGGGCCTGCTTAGGATCGAAGGCCGGGATTACACGATGGCCGACGGAGACATAATCAGCGTTCGCTTCACCCCGTAGTTACGGCCTAGCGCTTGCGTAGCAATTTAGCGCGTGCGCCGGAGTTTGACTACTTGCTTCTTTGTGACTTTGGTTCCCCCGGTTGGGGTGAATGTGGTGGTGAGGGTTAAGGTCATCGCCGTTTTGCGCAGTACTGCGCGTCCTGCCTTGGTGATCTTGCAGGTCAGCGTGTAGCCGTGCGCTGTTGTGGTTGTGGCCTTGGCCGTGCACAAGGTGCGTGTCTTGCGGCCTGTCCTGTGGGTGATTACCTGACTGAGCTTGCCAGCACCTGAAACGGTCACCGATGTTGTGAATGTGATGAAAGTCTTGGTGATCTTGTGCCTAGATTTAGCGACAGTCATCCGTGTTGGGGTGGTGATGCCGGTAACACCCACCGGCACATGACTGTCAGCGGTTGTCCCGTCACCTAACTGGCCACCGTTGTTGGACCCCCAACATTTGACTGTGCCACCCGATAGCAACGCACACGAGTGACCGTCCCCAGCAGTGACCTGTGTTGCGGTCGTGATGCCCGTAACACTCACCGGCGTGCTGCTCCGAGTGGTCGAGCCATCACCTAACTCGCCAATAGCGTTGTTACCCCAGCATTTGATTGTGCCGCCTGTTAGGACCGCACATGAATGACCGCCCCCAGCAGTGACCTGTGTAGCGGTCGTGATGCCGGTAACACTCACCGGCGTGCTGCTCCGAGTGGTCGAGCCATCACCTAACTGCCCCCGTTGGTTGTCACCCCAGCATTTGACTGTGCCACCTGTGAGCAACGCACAGGAATAGTAATCGAGTGGTCGAGCCATCACCTAACTGCCCCCGTTGGTTGTCACCCCAGCATTTGACTGTGCCACCTGTGAGCAACGCACAGGAATAGTAATCGCCAGCAGCGACCTGAGTTGCGGTCGTGATGCCTGAGACACTCACCGGCAGACTGCTGTCAGTGGTCGTCCCATTCCCTAACGTGCCCCATCCGTTGTAACCCCAGCATTTGATTGTGCCCCCAGATATCACCACACACGAGTGAGCGACGCCAGCAGTGATTTGTGGGGGCTGCACTGCGGCCTGTGCAGTGGTTGTCATCCCAAGGGTCATGGTGACCATGCAAGCGATAGCGGCGACACCCTGAAGTGCCTATGACCATTCTTGTGACCCCTGTCGAAACGGCGTTGAGTTGTAGGCCGAAACTACCAATGGGCGTGATAACCCGCAAGGACCCTCGGGCTCAAGCCAAAGCTGCCAGCCGTGCGGCTAGGCGACCCATTCCCAGCCGCTCCGCTTCCACGGAGCCCCTGGCGTGGTTGGTGGGCGCGTCAGGTGGCCGGCGGGCTTTCACCTTTCGAATGGTCGCAATGTCGAGGAACATCCGAATCAGGTCCGCGTTCTCAGTTAGTGACGAGGAAGTTCTGGGCTTCTCTCCGGCCGCATTGGCGATTGCCCCGTCCACGGACCGATGGCGCGCAAGCAGGTCCGCTGCACCCTTGGCACCAATGCCTGGTGCACCGGGAATGCCATCGCTTGGATCTCCGCGCAGGGCAATCAGGTGAGGTATCTGTGCTGGCTTCACCCCAGTCAGTTCTTGGACCTCTGCCGGTCCACAGTCCAAAGTGCCCTGCCCAGGCTTGAGCAACATCACCTTCGTCTTCGCTGTCGCGCACTGCAGCAGGTCACGGTCCCCGGTCAGGATGCGCGTGCTGCCGCCGGCTGCGGCCTCCAACAGGGCTAGTGATGCGAGCAGGTCATCCGCCTCAAGGTCGCCGGCATCAGCCTGCTTCCAGCCAAGCGCCTTCCACAAGCCCTCACCAAGCCCGAACTGGTGGGCAAGGTCGTCCGGCATTGGCTCGCGGGCAGCGTGGTAGCCGGGGAATGCCTTCACGCGGTAAGCGCCTGCCTCGGCGCCGTCACATAGCACGACCGCGCGGGGTCCACAGGCGTCAATTGCGGCAAGGACAGCATTGGCCGTGCCAAGCAGAGCGTTCACAGGCCGTCCGTCCGAACCACGGATTTTGGACGGCAGCGCAAAGAAGCCGCGGTACATCAACAGGGGCAGATCGCAGACAAGAAGGGGGCCGGGCATCACCCGCGAGGGTAGACGACCGCCCCAGCGGCCTAACCTTCAGGAGTGGTCTCCAAAGACGATGACAGCCGTAAGCAAAAGGACATGACTCCCGCCAAGGAAGACTCCCTCCCCTCCGGGCGCATTGCGCGAACCGCCAGGTTTGGCAAGCTGGTCGGCGGTCAAGGCGTTCGCTGGGCTGGAACACGCGCCGCCAACATGACCCGTGACGATGAGGAAGCCCAGCGCAAGATGGAAGCGCGGGCACTCTCTCTCGCCGAGGAACTGGTCGAGCAACTCGGGAAGATGCGCGGCGCCGCAATGAAGATCGGCCAGGTCCTTTCGACCGTTGACTTCGAGGCAATCCCCGAGGGTGAGCGCGAGAACTTCAAAGCCAAGCTCGCCTCCCTTCGCGATGCCGCACCGTCCGTTCCCTTCCCCAAAGTCCGCAAGGTAATTGAGCAAGACCTCGACGGGAAGATCAGCGACCTTTTCGCCGAGTTCAATGAGGAGGCCTTCGCCGCCGCGTCAATCGGCCAAGTCCATCGGGCCAAGACCCACGAGGGTGATGACATCGTCGTAAAGGTCCAATACCCAGGTGTGGCCGAGGCGGTCGAAACGGACCTTCGCAACATGAATCTCCTCCTGCCGCTGCTTAAGCGCTTGGCGCCCGGCCTAGACGGCAAGGCGCTCGCAGCTGAGATGCGCGAGCGGATTGGTGAGGAGCTTGACTACGAGCTTGAGGCCCAGAACCAGCGTCGCGTGGAACGCGCGTTCCGCGACCATCCATTCGTGAAGATCCCCAAGGTCTACACCGAGCTCTCCGGCCGCCGAGTGCTGGTTTCAGAGTACGTAGAGGGGGCCGGCTTTGAAGCGGTCAAGAAGATGTCAGAGGCCGAGCGCGACAAGTATGGGGAGATCATCTTTCGCTTCTTCATGCACCTCCTCCACCGCGAACGCTTCTGCTCAGGTGACCCGCACCCAGGCAACTACCTGCGCTGCCCCGATGGCAAGGTTTGCTTCCTTGACTTTGGACTAATGCGAACGATCAGCGAGAAGACGCTGAAAGCTGAACACGCACTCGCCGCATCAGTTTTGGCTGGTGACGCTGAGGGCGTGAAAGCGCAGCTGGGATCACTTGGATACCTACCCGATCCCGATGCCTTTGACCCCCAGATGCTCCTCGACCAGATGCTCGTCGCAGGCGATTGGGCCTTTGAGCCTGGCCACCGACGGATCACCCCCGAGTATGTCTTTGAGCTTGCCGAGGTCGGCGCCTCCCCGCGTTCGCCGTACTTCAAGCAGATGCGCCAAATGACACTCCCAGCGGAGGCACTCCTCGCCAGGCGCATGGAGGCACTGGTCTTCAGTGTGCTCGGCGAGCTGCGAGCAGCAGCCGACTGGAACGCTCTCGGTACTGAGTACTGGGGTGGCGCCGAGCCGACATCAGAGCTTGGCCGCATCGACGCAGAGTGGCGTTCGACCGCGCGCAGGTAGGCTTCCCAGACACGCTGTTGCCGTGCACGGCGTTTCTCGAAATCAGCTTCAAAACAAAGGGAGTCACATGCTTGTCCTTAACGGAATTGACGACATTAAGTCCAAGGTTGGCGAAGAACTTGGCGTCAGCGACTGGATTCAGATCGATCAGGACGCTGTCAACAAATTTGCAGAAGTAACTGGCGACGACCAGTGGATCCACGTTGATGTGGATCGCGCAAAGGAGTCACCGCTCGGTGGCACCATCGTCCACGGTTACTTCACGCTCTCGCTGATCCCAAAGTTTGCCTACGAGACCTACTCGATTGAGGGCATCACCTTCGGAATGAACTACGGATCAGACAAGGTGCGTTTCCTGTCACCGGTCCCAACCGGCAGCCGCCTGCGGATGCGTTCAACGCTCGCCTCGGCTGACGATCGCAACGGTGGAGTCCTGATGAAGGTCACTTGTACCATTGAGATCGAAGGCTCAGACAAGCCAGCTTGCGTCGCAGAGACCCTGACGATCGTCTTCGGCTGACCTATCCTGTCCTTTAGAGAGGACTGGTGAGGCGTGAGTAACGAATCAGCAGGTGACCGCAAACTGCGGATCGCAGGGGAGCTGGTAGAGACCGGCAATTGGATTGAGGTCCACAACCCATTCGGGGGCGCCCTGCTCGGGCGTGTCCCGGCTGCTGATGCAGCGCTTGTCAACAAGGCGATCGCCTCCGCCAAGAGCGCCCTTGAGCGGGCTGACTGGCCGCAGTGGGAACGGGCCGAGGCCCTTGACCGTGCGGCAGTCCTGCTGAGTGAACGGGTTGAGGCCTTCGGTCAAACGGTTTCGCTTGAGGCCGGCAAGCCAATCAAACAGGCCAGCGTCGAAGCTGAGCGAGCGGTTGGCACTCTGAAGTTCAGCGCTGACGAGGCCCGCCGATTGGCTGGCGAGATGGTGCCCATGGAGGGTGGTCCGGCCGGTGCAGGCAAGCTAGGTTTTGTTCTGCGAGTTCCGGTTGGTGTGGTCGGGGCAATCAGCCCGTTTAACTTCCCACTCAACCTTGTTGCCCACAAGCTCGGTCCAGCGTTGGCAGCGGGCTGCCCGGTTGTGCTCAAGCCCGCATCGGCCACACCGTTCTCAGCGATTGACCTTGTGGAGTTGCTGGTTGAAGCCGGTGTGCCAGCCGATTACCTCCATGTTGTCGCAGGGCCTGGCGCGCAGACCGGTGACCCTCTGGTCGACAGCCCGGATGTCGCAGCCATCAGCTTCACCGGCTCAGTCCCCGTCGGTTGGGGTATCCGTGCGCGAGCTCCCCGCAAGCGCGTGATGCTGGAGCTAGGCAGTAACGCACCGCTGATTGTCTGTGCCGATGGTGATTGGGAGACCGCTGCCGACAAGGCTTCGATCCACGGCTATTCGCACGCGGGGCAGAGCTGCATCTCCACTCAGCGGTTGATCCTCCACGAGGACATCGCCGACGCGTTCCTAGAGCGGATGACCGCCAAGGTGGCCGCACTCAAAGTAGGCGATCCCATTGACCCTGCGACAGATGTCGGCCCGTTGATTGACCAAGGTGAATGCGACCGCGTTAAGGAGTGGATTGACGCAGCCAAGGCAGCCGGGGCCAAGCTTCTGATTGGCGGCGAGCTGAACGCGGACGGGACTCTGCAACCGGCGATTGTTGACGGCGGCACAAATACGGATTCCGTCTGGTCAGGTGAAGTATTTGGGCCGGTCACAGTTGTCAGGCGCTTCAAGGAGTTCAGCGAGGCAGTCGCGCTTGCCAATGGCAGTGACTACGGCCTCCAGGTTGGCGTATTCACGGCTGATCTTGCGACATCACTCCGGGCAGCGCGTGAGCTTGAGTACGGCGGCGTTTTGGTCAACGAGGTCCCAACCTTTAGGACCGACCAGATGCCATACGGCGGAGTCAAGGATTCGGGCAATACCAAGGAAGGCCCGCACTACTCCGTCCGTGAATTCACTGAGGAGCGGCTGGTCACAATCCAGCCTTGACCCCAGCGCGCAGGGACTGCCCCGCGCGGTGAGGTGAGGTCAGCGAGCGCTAACCGGCTTCGTTGCCGGCAGCGATCTTACGAAGGTTGATGGCCTCGTTGAAGACGGCTTCGTCAACGCCAAGCTCGAGGGCAACCTCACGCAGGGTGCGGCCTGACGCGGCTGCCTCCTTGACGATCTCGGCGGCCTTGTCATAGCCGATGAACGGGTTCAGCGCGGTCGCAACAGCAAGTGTTGACTCGGCTGAATCTGTGCAGCCCTGCAGGTTGGCTTCGATTCCATCAACGCACTTCTCGGCGAACAGGCGCGAGCCGGCAGCGAGCAGTGAGATCGACTCAAGCAAGTTGCGTGCGATCAGTGGAATACGGACGTTGAGCTCGAAGTTGCCCTGGGTGCCAGCAATTGTGATTGCTGTGTCGTTGCCGATTACCTGAGCACCAATCTGGAGGATTACCTCGGGAATGACAGGGTTGACCTTGCCCGGCATGATCGACGACCCCTTCTGCAGCTCGGGCAGGAAGATCTCACCAAGTCCCGCGCGTGGACCGGAGCCCATCCAAGCGATGTCATTGGCGATCTTGGTCAGTGACACAGCTACGACCTTCAGGGCGCCTGAGAGTTCAACCAGTGAGTCGCGGTTGCCTTGGGCCTCGAATGGGTCCTCTGGGGCGGAGATTGTTAGCCCTGTGTCAGCGGCAAGCCGCTCACGGACCTTGGAGGCAAAGTCAGGGTGGGTGTTGAGGCCCGTGCCTGTGGCCGTGCCACCAAGTGGAATCTGTGAAACCTGCGGGAGAGCAAGGCGGATGCGCTTGGCACCAAGGCGGACCTGAGCGGCATAGCCACCAAACTCCTGGCCGAGCGTGACTGGCACGGCATCCATCAGGTGCGTGCGTCCACTCTTGACAATGTCGTGAAACTCAGTTGCCTTCGCAGCAAATGACTGCTCGAGCTTCTCAAGTGCAGGCAGCAGGTCGTTGGTTGCCTCGTCGACGGCAGCAAGGTGCACTGCTGAAGGGAAGACGTCATTACTGCTCTGTCCCATGTTGACGTGGTCATTGGGGTGGGCGCCCTCGCCGGCAAGGTTGGCGATCACCTCGTTGGCGTTCATGTTGGACGAGGTACCTGAACCAGTTTGGAAGACATCAATCGGGAACTGGTCGTCATGCTCGCCACGGCCCACGGCATCGCCGCCCTCGGCAATTCGACCAGCCAGCTCACCGTCAAGCAAGCCAAGGTCAGCGTTTACGCGTGCGGCAGTTGCCTTGATTCGGCCCAGCCAGCGGACAAGTGGCACGGGGATTGGCTCGCCCGAAACTGGGAAGTTGCCAATTGCTTTGTCAGTCTCTCCACCCCAAAGGTGGCCGTTGTTGTCTGTTGCCATGGTCTTAGTGCTCCTGTCGTTGGGGCGAGAAAAGGGTCTTGCCTAGATAAAGCTAGCGCTCAGCGCAGGAAGGCCGCTATCTCCCGCGCCAATCCGACGGGATCGTCATATGCCGGCAGGTATCCGGTGCGTTCGAGGATCCTCAGCTGCGCATTGGGTAGAAGGTCCAGAGCTTCCTTGGCAACCGCAAGCGGGTGCGCTTGATCCCGGTCAGCCCAGAGGAGCAGAACTGGAGTGGTGATTGTGGAGTAGCGGTCCATCAGCTCCCGGTCTGGCCCGACTGGCCAGTTGCGCGCGAACCTTGCCCAAGCCCTCGCGCGGCCCGGGTCGCCAACATCAGCAAAGGCGTGCCGCACAAGGTCAGCAACCTCAGGATTCGGTGTCTCCGTTAGCCGGCGGACTAGGAGCGGCCCGGCGCTGGCCTTTGCGCCTCGGGCAAGCAGACGATCAAGGCCTGGTACGGCCGCGGCTCGGGAGGCAGTCCGCCACGCGGTCACCAGCCCCGGGCGTGCTGGGCGCCCGTGCAAGCGGGTTGAACAGAGAACTAGGCCAGCTGGGCTGAGGTTTCCATCAAGAACAGCGCGAAGGGCGATCTCCCCGCCAATTCCGTGTCCGCCCAAAGCTGCGCGGTCGCCACCAACGGACCTGCAGAAGTCAGCCATCACTTCAGTCATCCACTCGCTGTCGTAAGCGTGCGTTGGCCGGTCCTCACTGTCACCGTGGAGTGGCAGGTCGGGGAGGATCAGACGGAAGCGGTGGGATAACGGTTCAACGGCAGGCATCCATTCACGGTGGGAGAGCCCGAGTGAGTGGAGGAGGATCAGCGGCGGGCCGGACCCAGCCTCGCGATAGGCCACACGGGCCCCGTCATGGTGGTGATAAAGCCGGAGCTTCAACCTTGCCCACCGGCAAGGTCTGGCAGTGCGATGCCGGCGCGTGTCAGGCCCGCTTCAATCGCGGCCACAGTGATCTGTGCGTTCCAGCATCTCCTCGACAGCCATCAGATAATCCTCGTGCTTCTCCCGGTTGCGCCAGTCCTCATCCGTCAGCTTCCATTGCCTTAGCGGGTCTTCGGCACGCCGCTCAAAACGCTTGAGCTGCTCCTCTGGGCTGATGTGGATCCAGAACTTGACGATCACGGCCCCTTCGGCAGCCAGGCTCTCCTCAAAGGCAACGATCTCTGAATATGACCGACTCCACTGCTCCTCGGATGCAAATCCCTCAACCCGTTCAACCAACACGCGGCCGTACCAAGACCTGTCGAAAACAGCCATGCCGCCCCAGCCGGGGAGCTTGTCGGCAAACCGGATCAGGAAGTGGTGCCGCTTCTCATCAGGGGTTGGCGCAGCGAACTGAGACACGCGGACATGGCGCGGATCAATTGGACTGACAAGGCGCTTGATCGCACCACCTTTGCCTGAGGCATCCCAACCTTCAAAGAGGAACAGGACGGGAGGGCCAAGGGTGCCGTCTCCGAGCATTCCGCCGCAGGTGAGCCGAAGTTCAAGCATCCGTTTCTGTAGGACTGCCAGCCGCACAGTTTCCTCTTCACGCGAAAGCCGGAGGCTCAGGTCAACCTTCTGGAGTCTTCCCATGTCCTCATCGTGCCACGCGTTGGGTAAACGCGCCACCCCGGCAATCGCGGGGGTATCTAGACTCCAACCTCAATGACTAACCGTCCGTACAAACCGCTGCCACCGAAGTTCAAGCAGGCGCAGGTCGAGGAAGAGGTCCTCACCCGCTGGCGTGACCTCAATGTTTTCGAGCGCAGCCTCGAGCTACGGGCCGACGGCAAGCCATGGGTTTTCTATGAAGGACCGCCCACTGCAAACGGCATTCCGGGTACTCACCATGTTCTGGCGCGAGTGTTCAAGGACGTATTTCCACGCTTCCAAACAATGCGCGGCCGCCGGGTTGAACGCAAGGGTGGTTGGGACTGTCACGGGCTCCCTGTGGAGCTTGCTGTTGAGGCTGAACTTGGGTTCACTAGCAAGGACGACATTGAGAAGTTCGGGATCGCGGAGTTCAACCAGCGCTGCCGTGATTCGGTATTCCGCCATGTTGAGGAGTGGAATCGCCTGACCGAGCGGATTGGTTTCTGGATTGACCTTGACGATGCCTACCGGACCTTGGACGCCTCCTATGTGGAGTCAATCTGGTGGGCTCTCAAGACAATCTCCGGTAAGGGTCTGCTCTACGAGGGTCACAAGGTTGTCCCGTACTGCCCACGCTGTGGCACCACGCTTTCATCACACGAGCTCGGTCAGCCAGGCGCTTACCGCGACGTGGTTGATACCGCTGCCTTCGTTCGGCTCCCACTCGCAGTTCCCCATGGCCCACTTGAGGTCGAGGATGAGCTTGTCGTTTGGACCACAACCCCTTGGACGCTTGTCTCGAATGCCGCAGTTGCGATTGACCCAACGCTGACCTACGCGCGCGTTCGCGTCCCCGGGTCAGAGGCGGCGCTTGTTGTGGCCGAGGCGTTGGTTGAAAAAGCCCTTGGGGAGGACGCTCAGATTCTGACCACGTTCCCCGGCGCTGACCTTGTTGGTGCCGCCTACCGACCACCCTTTGACTTCATCACCGGCGGCGAATACGGGCCGGCTGGCCACACGGTGCTCGCAGCGGATTTCGTTACAGCCGACGAGGGCACCGGCCTTGTCCACACGGCGATCGCCTTCGGCGAAGACGACTTCCGCCTTGGGGAAAGGGTTGGCCTTGCGGCAATCAACCCGGTCCTGCCCGATGGCACCTATGACGAGCGGATTGGCAACTACGCCGGCCGCCAGGTCAAGGACTGTGATGAGGACCTACTCGCAGAGTTGGAGACGAAGGGCCGCCTGCTCCGCGCGGAGCCTTACGAGCACTCCTATCCACACTGCTGGCGCTGTTCAACGCCGCTGCTCTACTACGCAAAGCCGTCTTGGTACATCGCCACGTCCAAGGTGCGCGACCGCATGCTTGAGGAGAACGCCGGCATTGACTGGCATCCAGAGCACGTCAAGGATGGCCGCTTTGGCAAGTGGCTGGAGAACAACGTTGACTGGGCACTCTCGCGCGAGCGCTACTGGGGTACGCCGCTGCCCGTGTGGAAGTGCGCTAAGGGCCACATCCATGTGATCGGCTCGTTCGATGAACTTGAGGAACTCTCCGGTGTTCGCCTTGAGGATCCGCACCGTCCGTATGTGGATGATGTTGGCTTCCCATGCATCGAATGTGGTGACCGGATGCAGCGCGTCCCAGAAGTCATTGACGTCTGGTTTGACTCAGGGGCCATGCCGTTTGCTCAGCATCACGCTCCGCTGGAGAATGCCGATCACTTTGAGGAACGCTTTCCCGCGGACTTCATCTGCGAGGCGCTCGACCAAACCCGCGGCTGGTTCTACTCCCTTCTTGCTGTTTCGACGCTGCTCTTTGACAAGGCGTCCTACAAGAGCGTTGTCTGCCTTGGTCTGATCCTCGATGGTGATGGGCAGAAGATGAGCAAGTCAAAGGGCAATGTTGTCGAGCCGTGGTCAATCCTTGACCAGCAAGGCGCCGACGCTCTGCGTTGGTACTTCCTCACCAGCAAGCAGCCGTGGGACGGGTACCGGTTCTCAACTGACGCTGTTGATGAATCCACGCGCCGACTGCTGCTCCCGCTCTGGAACATCCTCGGCTTCCACGTGCTCTACGCAAACGCTGCTGGCGTTGGGCCAGTTGACGGCGTCCCTGAGCCAACCAATGACCTTGACCGTTGGATCTTGAGCCGCCTTTCGGGAACGGTTGAGACCGTCGGCGAGCGTCTTGAGGCCTTTGACGCAACAACGGCTGGCCGCGAGATCCAAGACCTCGTTGAAGATATTTCCAACTGGTATGTGAGGCGCTCGCGCCGCCGCTTCTGGGATGGCGACGAGGAAGCGCTCGCAGTGCTGCGCCACGTCCTGCTCGTTACCGCGCGACTGCTGGCGCCGTTCTGCCCGTTCATCGCAGATGTGATTCACACCACGCTCGACCCCAAGGGTGAGCCGTCGGTCCACCTCACCGATTGGCCTGAGTCTGGTCCTCGTGACGAGCGTCTTGAGTTGGCAATGTCAGCAGCTCGTGAGGCCGTCACCCTGGGGCTTGCCGCCCGCGGGCAGGCCAAGGTAAAGGTGCGCCAGCCCCTGCGTGCCGCGGTGATTGTCGCCACTGATGAGGAGCGCGAGGCAATCCAATCGCTTGAGGACATTGTCCGCGAGGAACTCAACGTCAAGACACTTGAATTTGCCAGCGCGGCCGATGAGCTTGATGAGCTCGAAGTGAAGGCCAACTACAGAACACTTGGCCCTAAGTTCGGCCCCGAGATGCCACAGGCCGCGGCAGCGGTTGCAGCGCTTGACCCTGACCATGTCGGTCAGTCACTCAAGGCTGGGACTCCGATCCACATCAATGTTGGTGGCACTGAACACGCGCTTGCCGCAGATGACCTGCTGGTTGTGATGCGGCCGATTGAGGGCTACCAGCTTGAACACGAGGGCTCCCACGCAGTGGCCCTTGACCTAAATCTTGACGAAGATCTGCTGCTGGAAGGCCTTGCTCGCGAAGTAGTCCACGCTGTTCAAGGGGCCAGAAAGGCCGCTGGTCTTGAGGTTGAGGACCGCATCAGCCTTGGGCTCGGTGGTGACGAGCGCGTCCTCGCCGCCATCAGCGCTCACTCAGAGTGGATCTGCAGTGAGGTTCTGGCAACGGCATTTGAGTCAGGCATCGCCGACGGCGAGACTCTGACCATTGACGGTCACGAGCTGACCGTCAATGTCACCAAAGCCTGACCTCTTCTGAACGCTGCAGCGGCTGGTTAGCCGCTTAAGGCCGTTAGCCTTCGTTGAGCTGAAGCTCTCGCTCCAAGGCGGCCTTTGGCAGCGCGCCTGTGACCTGGTGGACCTTCTGGCCACCCTTGAACATGATCAGCGTTGGGATTGACATCACGCCAAACTGAGCAGCGGTCTGCTGGTTGTCATCAACGTTGACCTTGACGATCTTGAGTGCGTCGCCATGTTCATCAGCAATCTGTTCAAGAACTGGGGCTACCTGACGGCACGGGCCACACCATGGAGCCCAGAAGTCGACAATCACTGGTGTCAGGGAATCGATCACCTCTGCTTGGAAGTTGGCATCGCTTACTTCGGTGATGGCGCCCATTTGGTCAAACCCTTCGTTGATCGGAGACTTACGTTGAACTCTCAGTATAGGACGGTCCCGGCGGTCAGCCCGTCCGAAACCAAGGCGTCCGGACAAGCTTGATTGGCTTGACCGGCGAGGTCTTCTCAAGGAAGAACTTGACACCGTCACGCTCTTCGATCGCTGCCACAGCTTTCTCTTGTCGTCGCCATGCCAGCGCCCAGATGACCGGGAACCCTGCCGCCATAGCGGGAACCTGCGGGGTGGTCAGCACGAACGCCCCGGCGCCGAGGGTTGCGATCAGCAGCGGCCAGAGGCGGTTGACGAGCATCCGGGTGGGGTGAACCTCGGGCAGAGACGGCGTGGTTGGCGCCGCCGCTAAGAGCTTGGCGACGGCTGGAGAGGCATCGTTTTGGCGACCAGCCCAAATCCCTGTAAGGCCTGCGATCACCCACCAAGCTGCCGCAATCGGGATAACCAATCCGTCACCGGACTCGACCGCACCGGCGAGCGCGAGGGCCGCGAGCAGTGTCGCTGAGCCCGCACAGCCAAGCACCGTGGCCTTGAGGAAGGCAACGAACGCCATTAGGTCTTTCCTACTGCGAGCCGCTCAAGGAGGGCGTGGACGCCAGCGGTTCCCTCAACTAGGAAATCAGCGGCAGCGACCAATTCGGGCGGCGCCTCCGGGGACTCGACGGCAACCTTGGTGGCTGAGTCCAACCAACCTTCCACGACCATCGCGCCAAGTTCCGCAAAGGCATCGATGTCGGTGACGTCATCGCCGATGTAAAGCGCAGTCTGGAGTGGGGAGTCTGCCAAGAGGTGCCGTATTCCCATCCCTTTGTTGAATGCGGCCGGCGGTCGGATCTCAAGAACTTTCTTACCCCAATGCGCGACAAGACCAGCCTCTTCAGCTCGGACGGCTACGCCTTCTAGCGCTGTCCGGCAAGCGTTCTCGTCGGGGGTTCCGCGCCAGTGAAGCGCTGAGATCGCACCCTTGTCTTCGCGCCGGATACCAAGGCTGGAGAGATCCCGAATAGCTTCGGCGGCAGCTTCCTGGACTGGCTCTGTCCACGCCTCAAGCTCAGGGTCCACTGTTGCCTCGGAAGCCCCGGGCAGTAGAAACTCACTGCCGTGGCCCCCGATGTAGCTCAGGCCGCCCGCCCCTACAACGCGGCGCGCGTCCTCAGCCTGCCGGCCGCTAACACAAGCAACCAGCCCAAAGTGTCTTGCCAGCTTGACCAATGCGGTTCTAACGGGCACTGGAACCGAGGCATCACGAGAGTCCCTGACGATGGGCGCAAGTGTCCCGTCAACGTCCAGCAGGATCGCGGTCGTTGCCGGATCCTTCGAGAGCGTTTCGAACAGGAGCACTGTTGGATCGGTCGTCACGGGCCTAGTATGCCCCGAGTGAACGACCCCGGAACCCTTCGTCTTGCATTAGTGGGTATTTGTGCGGGCCTACTTAGCGGGCTTTTGGGCGTTGGTGGTGGTGTGATCATTGTGCCGCTCTTGGTGCTTTGGCTCGGTTGGAACCAACGCTCTGCCCAGGCCACCTCGCTTGCCGCCGTGTTCATCATCGCTTCCTATGGGGTCGTCGCGTTTGGTCTGCACGGTGAAGTTCGCCCGGTTACCGCCGCTCTGATCGGTTTACCCGCGCTTGCCGGCGTGGTCTTCGGAACGCGGCTTGCGGCGAAGCTTCACTCCGACACGCTGGGCATCCTCTTCGGGCTCTTCCAAGTGACGGTTGCGATTGTGATGTTCGCGGGATGAACGTTCTTTGGATCATCCTTGCCGGGGGCGCAGCGGGAGTCCTGTCCGGACTGTTCGGTGTTGGCGGTGGGGCGATCTTCGTCCCAGCCTTAGTCCTTCTGTTTGGTTTTGAGCAGACGACTGCCGAAGGTACGTCCCTTCTCGCGATGATTCCTGTTGCCGGCCTGGGGGCGTGGGTTCAACACAAGTCAGGTCTTGTGCAGGTTCGTAGCGCTGCCACTGTGGGTTTGGTCGCAGGTCTCGGTGTTGTTGTCGGGGCAGTTGTGGCCAACCATCTCCCGGAGATAACTCTGCGCCGCATATTCGCTGTTTTCCTAGTGATCATGGCCGGACAGCTGCTGTTGCGGTCGAACAAAACGCGCGTCGAGAGACTGAATGCCGAGTCTGCCAGCGGCGACGGGACCGTCTGACCGCTGCTACGGTCGTTTGAGGGGTTGTCTAGCTGCGGGAGGAGCGCGGAACCATTGCCGCTTTGGCGTGTTTCAGCAAACAGAATGAAAACCAGAGCCTTGACTGCAGCGGCCTTGTCCGCATTCTTTGTATCGGCCGTCCCTGCGCAGGCTGTCTCGATTCCGCATCCACTCTGGCTTGGTGTTGAGGAAATCTGGGCTGTGGGCGCTGGAGGCGGAACCCCGTCGCCAGGGACCGCGGGGGTGCCTTTCGAGATCTCGAGGAAGATTTCTCAAACTGGATCTAGGTATCAGAGGGTCTCAGCCTCATGGCGAGAGCTTCAGCCCGACGACAAGTTTCCATCCGGTCCTCCCAGTCCCACCAGTTGGACTGACGCGAACTTTGATCAGACGGCGATCAGTCAACTTGATGATGCGGTCCGGGCAGCCGCGGACACAAGGCCGGCAACCGGCTTTGGGCTTCAGGTCCTGTTGCAGGTTGAGAGCGCTCCCTACTGGGCAGAGGACCTAACAGGCAGACCGGAAATAGGTCCCTTCGCCGATGAGCAGAACAACTACAAGGGTGCATGGCAGCCAAGATCAGATGCTGTCAAAGCTCTGGCCCAGGCTTTGGCAACGCGCTACGACGGCAACGATCGTCACAACACGTATGGCCGTCTGCTCCCAAAGATCACTGCGTTTCAGGCTTGGAACGAGCCCAACCTTTCAACACATCTTGCACCGCAGACCGGCCCGGGAGGAACTCTCGTCGGGCCACGGATGTATCGGGAGTTACTCAATGCTTTTGACCAAGGCCTTCATGACAGCGGCAGGACGGACACTCAAACCGTTGCGGCTGGTATGTCGCCATTTGGGCAACCGCGGGGCGTGGTCCAAGGGACTTCACCACAGATTTTTGCGCAAGGTGTCCTGTGCGTGCAGAAGGTCGGTAGGGCCTTTACAAAGGTTCCTGACTGCGGGCCAGTGCACTTTGATATCTGGGCACAGCACCCCTACGACATTCAGGGTCTACCAATGCGGCCAGCTGACCCCAAAGGAAAGAATGGACTGATGGCTGACATCCCAGCTCTGCGGGCAGCCGTGGCCGCCGGGGTAAGGGAAGGGACAGTGCTCCCGGCTGTCACCAAGCGATTCTGGGTGACGGAGTTTGATTGGTGGACAAACCCTCCGAGCCTTCAGTTTGGGAAGAGCCCCGGGCTGGCGGGGCGGTTCACCATGGACAGCCTGTGGCGTGCGTGGGCTGCGGGAGTGGACACCCTGTTTTGGTACGGAATGAGGGACATCGCGAGCTGGAGTGGCGGGCTTTGGAACGCGAGCGCCTACCCAGCCACACGAGTAGGCCTGACCACCCAGATCCTCGCCGCGGACAAGGCTAAGCCCAGCCTTAGGGCTTTTCAGTGGCCATTCCGTGAGGTTAAGGGCGCTCGTCCTTACGCGTGGGGAATTGTGCCCTGCCGCTTGGCTGGCCAGCGCATCCTGATTGACCAAGTAATAAAGCGACGCTGGCGCCCAGTCACGCACGGAAACAGCTTTGAGAGCGGTGTCTTTCAGATTCCCTTGTCAGCCAGAGGCAAGGGTGTGGGGCGTTGGCGGGCTAGGGCGCCAGTCACCTGCGGTGGGACAAGTCCGGAGTGGAACAGTGCTTGGTAGTTGCCACGTGCCCGAGCGTGCGCCGTCAGCCGCTGCCCTTGCCCTTGAATCCAGCAGCCGACTGTCGCATTTCGGCTCCACAAGTGGTACAAAGATGGTGGCAATCTGCCCGGTTTTACAATGCGTTCAGGGAGCTTGAGTGAGCAGAGCTAAATCACAGCGGTGGTTCGCGGGCCTCTCGGCCTTGGTTGCCTGCGGCCTGTTGGCGTCAAGCTCCGTTGGTGCCGTGGATCCTCATGTTCCTATTCCCGGTGTGAAGTGCCCTGCTGGCACGAATCAGATCACTGACACGGTTGCCAGAGTGGACGCCGTTTGCAGCATCTCTTTGGACAAGTGGATTGAGATCGGAGGCGACCCCGATAAGGCACCTGAGATCGCCACCATCGACCCCCGTGGCATGCAGCCACAGGTCCCAACCGACCCGGACAAGCTCAAGGACCTGATAGACAAACTCCCTGAGAGCGATCCGGACGGTGCTCCGCCATACGAGCTGGGCCCAATTCTGGATGGCTGCCAGACAGATCCTGCCTGCCTGATGCCATCAGATCCAAGCGACTTCCCGCCCCAAGAGCCTGACCCCGATCCAGACATCACCGTTCAGGACGATGGCAATCCAACCCCAGGCGGGTCAGTTGGCTACCACTGCGATCCGCATGTTTATACGGGTGACGATCTAGTCAGCCTGCAGAGCGTTGTGCCCGTGGACGGTGATGGAAATCCGCTTGAACCGGTTGACGCTTGGGTCCTCAACCCAAACTTCCCTGCAATTCTGATTCCGAGAGGTGACCCGAATGTTGAGGTCCCGATTCCCGGTTTCCTGTCTACACGAGACGGCATTGACAACACCACAGGCCTGGCCTATTGGCTGGATGACCCACGAAGCGACAACAGCGCCTACATTGACTCTGGAGCCCAGGGTTGCGTATCAATTCAAAACACAGCACCGCCCGCCGCACCGCAGGGCGTTACCGCTGCCCTTCCGGATCCTGCCGTGAACGCCGCCGTCCTCGTCAACTGGGATCTCCTCGAGCAGACGGTCGCTAACAACGGTGGTGACCGTCTGCTTGAGTACGAGGCACAGTCGATTCCTGGTGGCTTTACATGTACCGCGACTGTTGAGTCCGGGCTCACCGGATGCCTCGTCAGGGGGCTCAATACCGGCACTGCCGCAAGCCCCGGTGTTCCCGCAGTTCCCGGAACCCCCTACTTCTTCAGAGTGCGTGTCAGAAACTCTGTGGGCTGGGGCCCACTCTCAGATGCAAGCGATCCTGCTGTGACCCCCGTGAGGGTCATCTCGCGCAGTCGAACGAAGCCTCCGAAGGCCCGTGCGGCGTGGCGGACGGCAATGGACACTCTCGTGTCAGCGGCCCGTGTTTTAGATCTTGCCCCAGCTCGCGCACACTCGTCCAAGGCGGCCAAGATCACCGTTCCGGGACCACCCCAGTTGGGCAAGGTCGTTCAGATAGACTCGACGGGCTCCTACCCCCTCAACGGTGCCGTCACCGTGTCATGGACGGCACCAAAGGTGAATGGCGGCAAGCCGATCACCTCTTATAACGTTGTTGGAACCCAGACAGGCAGGACGGGGATTGGGTGTACCGCGCCCGCGCCCGCGCTCTCCTGTCAGATCGATGGCATCACCAAGAACCTTCCGATCACCTTCGCCATCACAGCGGTCAACGCCAAGGGTCAGGGTGCGGCGTTCAAGACCCCAGCCTTCAAGTTCAGCATCACCTGCAAGGAGTGGACGAGCCAGGCCAAATGCGCGTTCAACATCAAGGTCAAGGCGATCATCCGTGTAGCCGGAACTGTGGAGGGGCGCAAGCTGCGAGTCGGTTGTGGACTGAATCCGTTCATCTCAAACACGCTGATGACGATCCGGAACCCAGCGTTCCCCAAGGACCCAGACGCGTTTCCCACACTGGTACTTGGCCGCGCGGTAGGTCCCGTGTGCCGGATGGTGTTGCAGCAGGTTGCGCTGCCAGCGCTTAACGCCACACAAAAGGCCCAAGTCAAAGCGGGTTATGTGGCAATGGCGTTCAAGGTAATCGGGCTTCCGTCGAAGGGATCCCGCGAGTTGCCAGTAGTTCTTCCTTACGCAAAGGTATGGGGGCAGGCTCCGCTTGCGGTGGCAAAGAATGGCACCAGCGGCCCGACTAAACAGGCCGTCATGGCTGACGCAAACGGGGTTGCGGTATGGATTGGGTATGTCACCAAGGCTGGTTACTACCCCGTCAACGCCCAGTGGCCTTTCTATAAGGCCGGACGAACCTCCTTCACCTTCAAGAAGACCAAGCCGCAGAAGTAACTCGAGGCTCGCTGCGCTAACCGGGTGAGCCGTATCAGCATCGGCATCGGTTACGGTGAGGGGTATGGACTCCGTAACGTGGGATCACCGCCCAAGTGGATTACGAGCGCCGGCAATGGTGTGTGCGTTTGATGGTTGGAATGACGCTGGTGACGCGGCCAGCCTCGCCGTCGCCGCACTGGTCAGCAGCTTTGGCGGTAATGACTTCGCTCGTATCGAACTCGAGTCATTTTTGGACCTTCGCGAAACCCGGCCGATCATCCGTGTCGTTGACGGTGAGGTACTCGACCTAACCTGGCCTGCGACCACTCTGACAGCGGTGTTTGCCCCTCGTGCACCCCGTGACCTGATCATTGTGTCGGGCCCGGAGCCCGCTCTTTCATGGAGGGCTTACTGTGACGTTCTGGTTGATCTTGCCGAGTCACTTGAGTGCTCGATGGTCGTAACGCTTGGCGCCTTCCTAGCCGATCTTCCGCACACCCGGCCGGTTCCGATTGCCGGCACAGCATCAGACCCGGCGCTCTCTGAGCGACTTGGCCTAGTGCCATCCAACTACGAGGGTCCCTCCGGAGTTACCTCCGCGCTGCACCACGCCTTCGCTAAGGCGGGTGTTCCAGCTGTGGGGCTCTGGGCTGCGGTTCCACACTACATCGCGGCCATGCCCAACCCTAAGGCCGCTTTGGCGCTTGTCCGGCGCCTGGAGTCCCTTACCGGCGTGATTGTTGACGCTGAGGAACTTGAGGCTGATGCTGTTGAGCATGATCGGCAAGTCGAGCAGGCCGTGCAACATGATTCCGACTTGCGGGGCTTTGTCGAGCAGTTGGAAGAGGCAGCCGCGGAGGAGGAACCTGAGGAGACCGAGGACATTCCCTCCGGTGACTCAATTGAGCGCGACGTTCAGCGCTTCCTGCGGCAGCGCGACGTCAGCGACGACAAAGACTGATCAGCGTTCGGCGGCTGGGCAGGCCAGCCGCCAGTCGCACGTGGAGCAGGCGCTGTAAGAGGGAGAGGGTTCAAACCCTTGGCTCATGATGCCCTCGGCAACCTCGTGCACGGTGGACTCCATCTCCTCGCGGTTTACCTCCCCAGGCACCTCAACGCGGTCGTCGTCAAGTACGTACCAGTAGGACCGCTTGACGGCCTCAAGCTCCCAGGCGTCACTTGCGCCGATCGCGTAGATCGTCAGCTGAATGTCGTCGCGCAGTTCCTCAACGGTTTTGGGGAATGAGGTTTTGTAGTCGATCAGCTCAAACTCGCCGTCACCGCGCTTATCAACGCGGTCAACTCTGCCGCGGACCAGGTGTGGGCCAACTCGGAAGGAGAAGGACCGCTCAAGCCAGACGGCTTCCGCGTCGCGCTCACCGTCACGCGAGTGGTAGCGAATCAGCGCATCACGAGCCTTCACACGCAATTGCTTTTCGCGCTCTCCCTCTCCAAGACCCGACCGGCGCCAGCTGCGGTCGAGCAGGTCGAGCAACTCTGCTTGCCCGCCGCCGTCCCCGCGATGCCAGCGTTCCAGAACTTGGTGCATGACAATGCCAAAGCGCTGAGCTGTTGTTGGGTCTTGGGGTACGCGCATGACCCGGGAGAACTTGTAGCGCAGAGGACAGGTCTTGTAGGTCTCAAGGTCACCTGCGGAGAGGACAACCCCGTCCCCTCTGCGAGGCAGGAATGCCTCCAGCGACGGCTCGCTGCGGGCCGCGAGGACCTTGTCACGGTCTCTGTCGTCGTTCTCTGAATCTGTGATCCACGAATCAAGCGCGGAGTCGGCGAGCGCCTTTTGCTGACTCTCTGTGGCTACCGAGCGGAGGCGGTCGTTTACAGCCGCGAGAGACTCCGCTGCCGCTTGCCCATCCGGTTTGCCTGACAGGGCGGCGAGCTTCAGAAGTTCAAGGAAGCGGACAACCGCCTTGTCGACTTCGTCCCCGGTGTCAAGGCGGAGTTCGAGCATCTGACTGCCCGTTGTCTCGACTACTTCGAGCAGCTCGTCTTTCAGGATTCGGTAAGTGGCTTGGAGGGATTCCCCAGGGGCGAAGAGCTCAGTCTCCCGCTCCTCCCATTCACCGCCTACGCCAACCCGGATCTCCTCAACGTATTGGGACGGGTGGAGTGCGTCACCGCGGGTACCGGTCCTAGCGTGGGACAGGACTACTCGGGTGGTAGCACGGCTGATGGCAGTGCCCAGCAGGTTGCGCGTCACGAGCGCAGCGTTGGCGGCGTCGTCAGCTGGCAGCGGCTCCGGGAGGATTGACTCTGGCAGTGGCTCTGCCGGTTGACGAGTGGCACCAGGCCGGTTGCCTGCGTGCAGCCCAATGACATAGACGTGGTCCCATTCGCGGTCACGTAGGGACTCGGCACCGATGATTTCCACGGCCGGGTAATCCCCTCCGGGCAGAGGCACGCCTAAGTCGTTGAACCCGGACCGTGCGATTGAGGTGATGTGCCTGGCAAAGTCGCGGGCGGTTGCTTGAGGGTCCCGGCGGACATGGGCAGCAGCAATCTCTCCAAAGACAGCAAGAGCACGAAGCCGTTCGGCCGCCTGTGGTGACGCTGCATAGACCAGCGATGCGCGCAGGCCTAGCCGTTCGATCAGGCGATGAACGAAGAGGTCTGGACGGAGGGCATCAATTGCCTGACTTGCAAGACGATGTAGCCGGAGGAAGGCATGCAGACGATCGCGCGCCTCAGGTGGAACCTGAGGCGATTCGGTTGCGGCAGCGACGCCGTGGACAAGGTCGATCTTGCGTTTGCGCGCGATGGTGGACGCCCGGGCAATATCGGCTGAGGAAAGGCCGATGGGTGCGCGGGCTAGGGCGCGGGCCACGGCAGCGCCGTCTGCTGGGTCAACCAGCAGCCGCAGCCAAGCGAGTAGGTCGCGGATCTCCGCCCTCTGGAAGAACGCCTGACCGGAGTTGACGCGGTTTGGCATGCCACGCTCCTCTAGCGCCACTTCGATGGCAGGGGCCTCGCGTGAGGCGGAGTCGACAACAACAGCAATCCGACTTGGGGGGACGCCTTCTTTTAGGACGAGGCGCTCTATATCGGCGGCGACGGCCTGCGCCTGCGCACGCTCGGTTGCCGCGCGCCAGAACTCGATCTCGCCACCGGTGCGGTGGCAGGTGGTCAGCTCGATCAGCTCTGGAGTGGGGTCAAGTGTCATCAACTGATCAACGTGTGTTGTCAGCGCTGCCCGCAAGCGGCGAACGCCCTCGGCTGGGTTGCTGATGACGGTCAGACTGCCGTGGTCAAGGCCAAGCAGTTCAACTAGCCGCCAGTGGGCATGGTCGAAATCTTCAACACCGTCTGCGATCACATGGGTGAAGCGCTCACTGAAGCGTTCGCGCACGAGCGGGTTGCGCTCTAGGAGCGCGACCGTGTCCCGCACAATGCCTGGCCCCGAGCGCGCGCCCCGGTCGGCGAGGATTCGCTCATGGGCCTGCCAGACGCCAGCGAACTCGCGTTCACGGTCTGCGGTTGCCCGCTCTGCGTCTGTCCCAGTTGGCAGTGCCTCAGCCCAAGCCGTGAATGCGTCTGCGCCGATTGACTCCTCTTCAAGCCGGTCAATCCGTTCAATCAGGGATCCAAGTAGGACCATTGGGTCGCGGCCAAGGTCGTGGGCTTCAAGGGTGAGTCGGTCGAGGGAGTCCCCAAGGAGAGCAAGGCGGTCTGCGGCGCTAACTACTGAGACGTGGGGGTCTAGACCAACTTCCAGTCCGGCCTGACCAAGCAGGCGCATCGCCAAACCAACAGTTCCATGGACGGCAAGCTCCTCCCATGGGAGTGCGAGCTTCTCCTCCAGCCTTGGGCGCAGCAAGTCAGCTTGTTCATCAGTGCGGGTGATGATCAACACGCGCTCAGGCGCGGTCCCGGAGGTAACCAGCGAGGCAAAGCGCTCGATCAGAACTGTCGTGCGGCCTGTTCCAGCGGCCCCTGTGACGATCAGGCGCGGACCGCGGAACTCAATCGCGCTGGTTTGGAGATCGTCTGGTTCTGCGGCAGTTTGCTCCACCTCTGGCAGGATAGGGATTGAATGAGCTCAAGTCACTTCGATTCAGCCCCTTGGCTCGACGCGTGTCGACGGATGGTCAGCGGGATTGACGAGGTACTCGCAGACCATGCGACCACTGTGGACCGTGCTGTTGTCGTTGGACTTGGTGAGGGAGGCGACAGGACGCTTGTGATCGACGAGCTCGCGGAGGACGCTGTTTTCGCGGAGCTGACGAAGTTGAGTGCGGACGGCCTTGCGTTCACTGCCATTGGCGAGGAGCGTGGCGAGGTGGACTTTGGCTCCCGCGATATCGCAGTGCTGGTTGATCCAATTGATGGCTCGCTTAACGCCAAGCGCGTGGGCGGTCCGTGCGCCCTGTCCGTCGCGGTGGCAACCGGTTGGACGGTGAAGGATGTTGTGTTCGGTTTTGTCCATGACTTCCATGCTGGGGAGGAATGGGTCGCTGTCAGTGGGCAGGGAGCCACGCTTAACGGTCTTCCGCTTGACCCCTCGCTGCCGGCCCGAATTAGGGAGGACGGCAAGGTTGAGATCCTCGGCATTGAGTCCGCAGACCCCCGCTGGGTTGTTGGCGCTGGGGACGAGTTGCTTAACGCCGCTTACCGGCTGAGGGCTTTGGGTGCCATTGCCGTAACCCTCTGCCAGGTCGCAGCCACGCGTTACGACGCGATGGTCTCGCTGCGGGATTGCAGGGCAGTTGATGCCGCCGCCGCCCAGCTTGTAGTTAGAGAGGCCGGTGGGTTGGTTTGCTTCCCCGGCCTTGACGCACCTCTTGCGGCTCCTCTGGACCTGATCGGTCATGCGCCCATTGCCGCAGGGCGTGACCAGCAGTCGTTAGACATCGCGATCTCTGTGGCCGCGAGGGCTGTCAAGGGTTGATCGACTGGCGGGGTGACCGCCAACCCCGCTCTGTGTGAATCTAGTCACACAACCTTGTTTTGCTCGTACGAACGCCCGTTCGGTGCTATCTTGAGGAACAACATTAGAACTAATAAGATCAGTTCTACAGACAAGGAGCAGCGTGATGGCCACAACAACCCCCACAAAGAAGCGCGCAACCGCAGCCAAGACAACGGCAGCAAAGCGAAAGACTTCAACCCGAGCCAAGGCAAAGCCTAAGGCAGCAGCCCCAACCCCTCTGACCCGCGTCGAGCGCGTCCGTGAAGCCGCAGAGCGCGCAGTAGTCGTGCCAGTCGGCGCAGCCCTTGAGGCTCGCGACGCAGTCGCCGGAACAGTTGAGGACCTCCAAGCTCGTTACGGAACAGCAGAAGCCGCTGAGAAGCAGCTCAAGCGTTTCGAGCGCCGTGGTGAAAAGGTCCGTAAGCAGGCAGAGCGCCGTGTCAAGAAGACACGCACTCGCGTTGAGCGTGAGCTGAAGGCTCGCCGTCGCACCGCTGAGAAGCGCGTACGCACGGAGCGCACCCGCGTCGAGCGTGAAGCCAAGCAGGCAGCAGCCCGTATCGAGTCAGTCCGCGAAGCAATCACACAGATTGACCTTGCGAACTCCACTGGGTTTCTGCAGAGTCAGGTAGAGCAGGCAGTCCAGACCGGCGTCAATGCTGGCACGGAAGCCGTCCGTCGCGCAAGCGAGAGGCTCTCTGCCTAACGGCAACCAATTGCAAAGTCGGACGGTGCCGGAGAGCATCGACCCCGACTCAAGTATTCGCCAGCCTCATATCTCCGCTGGCGAGTAGCAGTATCTCTCCTCCCCTGAATCGGCGGTCTGGCTTTCGAGCCGGCCGTCGATTCTCTTTCTGCCACACTTCACCTACAAGCCATGACCGAAAACACATCACTTCCCACAGATGAGCAGGTAACCGAAGCCCTCTCCAAGGTCATTGACCCGGAGCTGCGCAAGGACATCGTCGAGCTAGGCATGGTCCGCGAGGCGCTCGTGCACCCCAATGGCGTCGTGGACGTAACCGTTTCCCTCACTACTCCGGGCTGCCCAATTCGCGGTCACTTTGAGAACACCGTCCGCGAGCACGTCGGCGCACTGCCAGGGATTACAGCGGTCAACATCTCCTTTGACGTTCTTTCCGACCAAGAAAAGGCCGGCCTGCAGAAGAAGCTCGGCCGCTCAGGCCTCCCCGAGGGCGCACTGGCCCAAGTCGGTCGCGTCATCTGCATTGCCTCAGGCAAGGGTGGTGTAGGCAAGAGCACGCTGACCGCCAACCTCGCAGCCGCACTCGCTTCAGAGGGCCGCCGTGTCGGAGTGCTTGACGCTGACGTCTGGGGCTACTCACAGCCCCGCATGTTCGGCCTCGGGTCTTCCCGTCCAGATGTCAACGGCCAGCGTAAGATCCTGCCGCACGAGGCTCACGATGTGAAGGTCATGTCGATTGGGTTCTTCCTCGAGGAGGATGCCGCGGTCGTCTGGCGCGGACCCATGCTCCACAAGGCCCTCACCCAGTTCCTTGAAGATGTCGCTTGGGGCGAGCTTGACGACCTGCTCGTTGACCTCCCACCAGGAACGGGCGATGTGTCAATGACCTTGGGTCAGCTGCTCCCGGACTCTCAGTTTGTTCTGGTCACAACGCCGCAGTCTGTTGCGCAGAAGGTCGCCCGGCGCTCGGCTGACATGGCAGAGAAGTTCAACCTAGAAATCGTAGGCGTGATCGAGAACATGTCCGGCTTTGTCACCCCTGACGGTGAGCGGTATGAGATCTTCGGCGAGGGAGGCGGACGCCTGCTCTCAGACGAGCTTGATGTCCCACTGCTTGGCCGCGTCCCACTGACCATGCCGCTGCGTGAGAACTCCGATGCCGGCACCCCACTGGTGCTTGCCAACCCGGATGATCCTGCCAGTCAAGCAATCAGGCAGATCGCGCGTGGACTAATTGCCATCGCACCTATCGCACCACTGCCAATGCTTGACGATGTACCCGCAGCGCCACCGGAGCCACCAAAGGCCTCCGGTATGTCGCTGCCAATGGCTTAGTTAGCCGCGGTTGGCGAAGTAGTCAGCGTTGGTCTGCGTGAATGCGGACCACTCGGCGGGCAACTGGTCTTCGGCAAAGCACGCGTCCACGGGGCAAGCTTCGACGCATGCGTCGCAGTCAATACACTCTTCCGGGTCGATGTAAAGCTGCTTGACGGTGTCGTAGTCCGGCTCGTCAGGAGTCGGGTGGATGCAGTCGACTGGGCAGACCTCCACACAGGAGTTGTCTTTGGTGTCAAGGCACGGTTCGGCGATTACATAAGCCATTTTGCGTTGTCAGTTCCTTGTGTTTCGGGGGCGGTTTGATGTTTCTTCGCCAACTGTGGCGTGAAGTCCTTGTCAATCCTACTCAAAGCGTTCAGCTGTTTGGCGCTCTGCGTGCTGCCCATGGGCTCGCCTGTTCAAGCTGAGCGGCCACTTGCAGCAGAAGATCCTCGCGCTCAGGGCCGGCCATCAGCTGAACTGCCAGCGGAAGTCCGTCCTCGCGCTGCTCAATTGGCACGCTGATGGCTGGCTGGCCGGTGACATTGGCCGCGGCCGTGAATGGGGTGAACTGACCGCCGCGGACGAACATTGCCTCAGGGTCATCGCTGCGAGGGTCAATCTCGCCAATCTTCACTGGGCGCTCTGCAAGGCCAGGTGTGAGGAGTAGGTCGTACTCCTCAAAGAAGCCCATGAATCCGCGACAGAAGGCGTTCAGCTGGGTCATCGCCGCAAGGTACATGGGCGCCGGGAGCGCTTGGGCCTGCTGCCAGACCATCCACGACATTGGCTCCATGTCGTCAGCAGTCGCTTCCTTCTGGGCGATCATCTGAGCGAAGATGATCGCTGTCGCTACGGCAGGTCCAAACGCGGCGCTGAAAAGTGGAACGAGCATGTCGTTCTTCCACGCTGGCTCCGCGATTTCAACCTGATGGCCCATGTCCTCAAGCAACTTGGCAGTGCGTTCAACTGCGGCCGCGGCCTCACCGTCAACGGGCGCGTCAATCGGTGGCTCTGTTGTCCAACCGATGCGCAGCGTGCCTGGCTCGCGCGCTGCAGCTTTGGCGTAAGCCTCGGTTGGTGGAGTGGCCCAGGTTGCGTCACCGGTGACGTAACCCTCGAGGATGTCCAGCACGGCAGCTGACTCAGCGGTTGTGCGCGTGAGGACTCCGTCCGCAATCAGGAAGGAGTCACCAAGCTCTGGGGCGACTGAAACACGGCCACGCTGTGCCTTCAGGCCAACCAGCCCGCAACAGGCTGCGGGGATTCGGGTTGAGCCACCACCGTCGTTTGCGTGCGCAATTGGCACCATGCCGGAGGCAACCGCTGCTGCCGAACCACCAGATGAGCCACCTGGTGTGCGGGTCAGGTCCCACGGGTTGCGGGCTGGCCCACCACGGGTTGGGTCTGTGACTGGCATCAGGCCGAACTCTGGAAGCTTGGTCTTGCCAACGATGATGAACCCGGCCTCGCGGAACTTAGTAACAAGGGCTGAGTCTGAAGGGGCCACAAAGTCGCCCATCAGGTTGGCGCCAAAGTTCAAAGGCATGCCGGCGACGGCCTTGTTGTCCTTGATCGCAATCGGCACACCGGCAAAAGGCCGGTCGTCTTCGGAGTTGATCTTGTCGGCTGCGGCTAACGCACCTTCAGCATCCACATGGGAGAAAGCTCCGACTTCCCCGTTGAGAGATTCGATTTGGGATAGCGAAGTTTCCACCAGTTCACGGGCTGTTAGCTCGCCTTTCTTGACCATTTGGGCAAGCTCATGGATGGGGCGGAACATCAGGTCGGCGGCGTTGCTCACAATCTCTCCTTAGGTAGTGACCTATCGAAGCCTACGACTCCGGCCGTTTCGTGTCATCCTCAAGGGGTGAGTGAAATCCAGTCAGGCCTTGAAGGCGTAGTCGCATTTGCTACTGAGATCGCGGAACCAGACCGCGAAGGTGGCGCGCTTCGCTATCGCGGTGTTGACATTGAGGACCTCGTTGGGACTGTTCCCTACGAGAAGGTCTGGGGACTTTTGGTTGACGGCAGCTTCGAACCTGGCCTGCTTCCAGCCGAGCCACACCCTCTGCTTGTCCGTTCGGGCGACCCTCGCGTCGACGTGCAGTCAGCCTTGGCAATGCTCGCACCCGAATGGGGCATGGGTCAGATCCTTGACATCACTGACGAGAAGGCAAGGGACGACCTTGCACGGGCATCAGTTATGGCGCTCTCGTTTGTCGCTCAGTCCGCTCGCGGCCTAGGTCACGCATGGGTGCCACAGGCTGAGATTGATGCTGGCAAGACAATTGCCGAGCGCTTCCTGCTCCGTTGGCGTGGCGAAGTCAACCCAGACCATGCCAAGGCAATCGACGCCTATTGGGTCAGCGCAGCAGAGCACGGCATGAACGCCTCCACCTTCGCGGCCCGCATCATCGCCTCCACGGGGGCTGACTGCGCGGCAGCCCTGTCAGGCGCTGTAGGTGCCCTCTCAGGGCCACTGCACGGCGGAGCGCCGTCACGGGTTCTTACAATGCTTGACGGCGTTGCGGAGATGGGTGACGCTGACAAGTGGGTCAAGCAGGCTCTCGATAGTGGCGAACGCCTGATGGGCTTCGGTCACCGCGTCTATCGCGCTGAGGATCCTCGCGCACGTGTGCTTCGTCGCACTGCCAAGGAGCTCAACGCTCCTCGGTTTGAGGTTGCTGAGGCACTTGAGACAGCTGCTCTTGCTGAGCTGAAGGCCCGCAAGCCCGACCGCGTTCTTGCCACGAATGTGGAGTTCTGGTCGGCGGTTGTGCTTGACTTCGCCCAGATCCCCGCGGACATGTTCACCAGCATGTTCACCTGTGCCCGTGTGGCCGGCTGGTCAGCCCACATTCTTGAGCAGAAGCGCGAGGCCCGCTTGATCAGGCCGAGTGCGAAGTACGTAGGTCCAGGCCCTCGGCCTGTTGCCGATGTTGGCTGATTGCGACTGACTGACCGTCCGTCTTATAGCCTCGGGTGATGAAGATCGCCCGGCTTACAGCGGTTGCAACAGTTCTGATGGCAATTGGTGCCCAGCCCGCAAGTGCCGCCTCGCCGAGTTTGACCACTACCACCGGGTTGAGCCCTGTCTTTGCAGCGGATGTAAAGAACCTCATCACCGCATGCCCAGGTGGTGCCGTCAACCTTGGGATCAGCGCTGATAACAAGACTTCCGTCAGCGTTGACCGTGCACCGGGTCAGATCGGCAGCAGGTCAGTCACGGTCAGTTTGGTCCCAGGTGAGCGGACAGTTGTGACAATCACGTCAGCGGCGGGCAGGTCAAGCCATTCGATCCGCTGTGTTCCCGATGACTTTCCCAAGTTCACAGTGACCGGAACGCTCCCCGCCTCTGTCGGAATGATGGCCTTCGACAACATCCGCTCCCGCGTGCTGGGCCTGCCGGCGCGCTGTTCGTTCGCGATCATCACCGACCGCCGTGGTGTGCCGATCTGGTGGCGTGAGGAGGCATTGAGCCTGGTCAATGTGTTCGTGACATCACGCGGGAAGATTGCTCTTGGGCATTCTGGGGGTCCACTCGTGCTCCGCAACCCGAACGGCGCTCAATCTGGCAGCAGCCGTGCGACCGCAGGCACACAGGACGCGCACGAGGCAATTCTCACCGCACGCGGGACCACACTGCTCGCCACCAAGACAGAGCGGTCCGGAATGGACCTGAGGTTCCTCGGGCTGGACCAATCATCAACGGTGATTGACTCAAACATTCAAGAGGTCTCAAGCTCCGGACGCCTGCTCTGGTCGTGGGCTTCAGCAACCCACCTGGCTCTGACGGAGACGATCATGCCGCAGGTCTCGAGGACAGAGGAGGATGGCGCCACTGCACCAGTGCGAAAGGTTGACATTGCCCACATCAACTCGATTGCCGAGGACGGGACCACGGGCATCGTTGCCTCTTTCAGGAATGTCTCCGGGGTCTTTCGCATCCGTAAGACCGACGGGCAGATCGACTGGAAGCTCGGCGGCACCACGACGTCAAAGAGCCTGACTGTCACTGGTGACGCAGGGGTGGATCCACTCCGTCATCTGCTCGGTCAGCACGACGCCAGGCTCAACAAGGACGGAACACTGAGCGTGCTCGACAACGGGTCTACGATTGTTCGTAACGGGGTTTCGGCGTCCCACCCGCAGCGGGTATTGCGGTTCCTGATCAATCGCTCACGCAAAACGGCAGCTGTGGCGGAGAAGCTCCAAGATCCAGCGATTGGCAGCGGCAGCTGCTGTGGCAGTGCGCGACGCATGTCGGATGGCGCCTGGCTAGTCGCGTGGGGTGGTTTGCCCTACATCCGCGCTTACAACAAGTCCCACGCCGTGGTGTTTGCCCTTGAGTTCAGCCCGATCGACTTCACCTACCGGGCGACCCCGGTGTCCTCTTCCCAAGTCAGCGAGGCAACACTGATTGCTGGCATGGACGAGATGGCCAGTCCCTAAGTCGGACTTGGTCTAGCCGCCGGTGACGTCTCGCCGCAGGAATACGACGAGCGCGATCAGCAGTGCTGGTATTGCATAAGCGGAGGAGACCCAGGCAGCGCGGATGATTGGATCCCAGTCAATTGGGGTGCGCAACAGGCCTTGCCAGGAGTTGAACTGGGTGCTTAAGAGGTAGGGCTGCAAACCGCCAAGGCCGGGAATGATCACAACCAGTTGGAGGATCAAGCTGAACATCAGCGTTCCGACAACTGCAGCAGCGCTATTGCGGGTGACGGTCGAGAGCATCAGAGCGATCGAAGCGATCGCGAGGATGGGGATCATGTAGACGGCCACGCTTGCTCCCACCAGGGAGAGTCCCTCGTTGGCTGAGACAAGCTGGCCAGAGAGGCTGGTGAGTGGGTTGTAGCCCGAGACAATGAGCCCTGCCACTAAGGCAAAGCCCGAGCTGATTACTACAGCGATGAAGGCGTATGTGAACGCTGCCAGCACCTTGCCGAAGAAGACCTGTGTGCGGTCCACGGAGCGGGTCAGGATCGTCTTGAGCGTCCCGTTCTGGTCCTCGTTGGCGACGATGTCTCCGGCTACCAGGGCTGTGATCAGCGGGAAGAACCAGATTGACCCAAACAGCAGCATGACCAGTGGAATCGAAAGCCCGGTCTGGTGGATGTACCGGCCAAACGGAACGTCGCGCGGCTCACCTGGACGGAGGGCAACCGCGATCGTGAATGCCATTGGCACGAGGATCGCGGCCCCAATGCCTAAGTAGGTGCGCTTCTGCGCGCGAAGCTTGCGCAGCTCCCATCGGTAGACGGTGAAAACCGAAGGACTCCTCATGACTCCCCTTCCGTCAACTCGAAGAAGAGCTCCTCTAGCGTGGCTGATCTGGGCGCAAGCTCAATGATCATTGCCCCAGCAGCAGTCAGCTGGCCGGAGAGTTGAGCGACCGCGCTCTCGTCGGCGGGGTGGAATCGCAGTGTCCCGTCGTCGGTGGCCGCCACGTCTGTGATGGCAGAGAAGGAGTCGAGGACCTTGCGGGCCGCAGTGTCATCGGTTGTTCTGAGGGAGTAGGAGAGACCTGCTTCCTTACGCAGTTGGGAAAGCTGCCCTTGGTAGGCAATCTTGCCTTTGCGGATGATCGCGACACGGTCACAGACATCCTCTACTTCGGCCAGCAGGTGGCTTGACAGCAGCACGGTGATGCCCTCGCTGGCGAGGCGCTTGATCAGCAGTCGCATGTCGCGCATGCCAGCTGGGTCCAAGCCTGTTGCTGGCTCGTCAAGCATCAGTAGCCTGGGCTTGCGAAGCAGCGACGCCGCAATACCGAGCCGCTGACGCATGCCATGCGAATAGCCGCCGACCTTGTCCTTGGCGCGATCGGTCAACTCGACGATGTCAAGCACTTCGGGGATCAGACCTTTGGCGCCGTCTCCGTCAAGCGCGGCCAGGAGTTCAAGGTTTGTTTTGGCGTCTAGATATGGGTAGAAGCGTGGGGCTTCAACGAACCCCGCAACGCCTGCGAGCGCGCCGATCGATTCCTGTGGATCCTTGCCAAAGAGCTTGACCTCGCCAGCGGTGGGGCGGATCAGACCCAACATCATTCGCATCGAGGTGGTCTTGCCGGCTCCATTTGGGCCGAGGTAGCCAAACACGTCGCCGGCCTCAACTGTTAGGTCAACTCCGTCTACGGCGGTGATGTCCCCGTACTGCTTTGTGAGGCCGTGGACCTCTACGGGTGGAGATGAGGCCATCTTGGGGGTCAGAGTCCGCGGACAGCAGACTCAAGCGTCGCTGTGGTCACCGAGCCGACGAGGGTGTAGCTGACCCCGTCTCGGGTGAACATTGCGATTGATCCAAGGGCGGTGCCAAACTCGGTGATAGTGACGCCGCCGACAGTCTTTGTTGCCAGCTCGAGGCCACCTGCGTTGGCCTTCTTGGCAGGCTTTGCAGCCGACTCGATCACGGCGATGGCGCCGAGGCCGGTCCCGTATGTGATGACGGCTGACTTGTCCTTGCCCAGCAACATCACCTCAGTGCGATCCATTCCCGCAAGCGATGCGGGAGCGTTCACGGTGAATGGAAGGGCCGCTTGGACTGCGGTCAGGCCCGTGACAGGCTTGGCGCGCTTGGTGGACTTCGCCTTGCCGGCCTTGCCCTTGGCAAGAAGTTCCGCAACTGACATGTTCTCAACCTTGGCGTCAGCCGGTGGAGTAATGGCAAACATTGACTCGCCAACAGGCCCGAACTGGACGTCTGTGGCACGAAGGTCAAGCACTGGGTCGGTCTGCCCCTTGGCCAGCAGTGCGACAGCGAGCGGAGCACCGTTGGTTGCATCCCATGAGACCCGCGCTCCTGCGAGCAGACCGGATTTGTCCTTAGGTTCCATCGTCACCGTGTATGCGGGCTGTCCGCCAACGTTGTCTGGTGTTGGGTCCGAGATGGTCACGTCACCGGCGATCGCCTTCAAAGCCTGCTCGACTGTTGTCACGGTGATTGGTGTGCGAGTGTCAGCTTTGCGCTTCTTGTCTGCCCTGGCTGGCATTGCAGCGCGGTAGACGGTTGAGGTTGTGCCGTAGCTGACCCACACCTGCTTGTCATTGGCCAGGATCTGGAGGTCGCCACCACCACCGTCTGACTGAAGCTCAATGCGGAGATTCCCCTTGTTGTCTGCCCAGAGCCGGCCACTTCCACCGCCAAGCAGAGGATCCCTGCCCTGCCCGACAACGGATGAGTCAATAAGGCTGTTCTTGAAGGTGACGCGTGCCGTTACTCCGCTGAATGTTCCCTGAGTCGTTTGGGAGTCCGCGACAGCCCGGGCGAGTGACTTCGGTGCAGGCTTAGCGTCGCTGCTGAGAGCGCCGGTTGCGACCATCGCGCCGCCAACTAGGAGGCCTGTGAGGCCGAGGGTCGCTGCGCCGAGAGCGCGGGATGAGGCTGTTCGAAGAAAGCGGATCATGCTCGACCACAAGAGTAGCGAGCCGAACGCGTCGGCCCGCTATTCCTTTGCGATTTTTAGGTCTCGTTTACCTAGTTCTTGATCGGCACTACAACCTGGTCGCGACGGACCTTGCCACCGACTAGGTAACCGATTACTGCAGTTGCGATTACGACGCCGAGGGTGCCGAGCGTCAGCCACTCATATGTTGCGCGGCTTGTTCCCCACGTGTCTTGGAAGTCATATGACACGTTCAGCAGGGATTCAAGCGTGCCTGGAAACAGGCCAACCCAGGTGCCAAGGGCAACCCAGAACGTGGTGATTGCGGCAACGAGTCCCATCCCAGCTTTGCCTCCGGGAACGGAGTAGGGGCGAGGAACATGCCCGTGTGTCTTGCGCAGTCGCCATGCGGCGGGGAAGATCCACAGGTAGGACATCAGCGTTGTGGAGATCGCGATTGTCAGCACGATGTAGAACTTCGAATTCGCACCGCTGTCGAATGCTGCCACGGCAACGATCATGAACACGGAGGCCACCAGCCCTGAAAGGACATTGGCCCTTACCGGTGTTCCCAACCTGGCGTTGAAACGGCCAAAGAATGGGAAGAACGCACCGTCGTAGGAGGCCACAGCGAGGATTCTGTCCCCGCCGATCATCCATACCGCCCCTGAGGTCAGCAGCGTGATGATGAAGCCAATGGCTGTGATCTGAGTCAGGACGTGGGCTGCTCCGCCGTAGACGCTGAAGGTTGCTGCTACTGCGTCAAGGAAGCCTGCGATGCCCGTTACCTTGTCAAGCGGGAGGACAAGCAGGATGCAGAGAATCGGCACGGCGTACATGGTCACGCCGAGCGCGCCACTCTGAATTACCGACTTGGGCACGTCCTTGGTTGGGTCCTGCATTTCCTCGGCAGCACCGTTCTGGAGTTCAAAGCCCACGTAGTTGAAGAGCAGCAGTGGAACGAGAGCTAAGAACACTGAGAGCGTCGGTGACATGTCGGAGAACCCAAAGCCGTGGAAGCCGTGTTCGGCGCCGTAAATGATTGCTGTGATTGAGAAGAAACCGAGAACAAGAACACGGATGATTGCGCCAACATTGGGAATCCACTTACCGCGCTTAAGGGCTGCGATGGCAACGCCGATCGAGACCCAGATAAAGATCAGCTTGAACGCGTAATCCTCAGGGGTACCAGCGCCGATGGCATGGATGTTGCTGCTCCAAGCCTCAGTTGCGATGAACGCGAGTGAGCCGCCTACCCAGAATGGGTTGGTAACCCAGTAGAGCACTGCTGCCAGCCCACCTTGGAAGCGGCCGAAAGCAAGCTTTACCCATTCGTAGGGCCCACCTTGCTCAGTGAAGGTACTGCCAACTTCTGCCATCAGGAGCGCGTAGGGCAGCACAAACACCACTGCCAGCACGATCAGCCAAACGAATCCCTGCGGGCCGTTTGAGGCAACGAGCCCGAGCGTGTCGAGACCAACAAAAGCGCAGATCGTGAAGAGGAGCATGTCGACTCTGCGCAACGACTTAACGAGCTTGCCCTTCTCCTCAAGCGCGAGAGCCGTTGTTGCCTCAAGAAGCTGTGGGTCAACGGGTGGCAGTGCTGAACCGTCTGGTGTCGTGCTCAAGTCGTCCTCCAAGGTAGAAATGACCGATATTGCAGGCCTTTCGACCCACTACTGTGTTCTGCGTCACGGTACCTTCTCCTGCCTGCCGGACAGGTTGAAAGGACTCCCCTTCTTGGCAGTTGCGCTAGTGCAGGCGCTTTGATTGACTTAGTCGCACTTCGGCTGGCATTAGTTGGCAGAAGGGCCATCCAGATGAGGACTGGGTGGGGCTCTTTTGAGCACTCCCCCAAGCCTCAGAAAGTCAAAAGTGGACCCAAGGCCGGCAACAGTGAACGTGAACGGACGCGCGAAGCGCTTGGCCGCACTTTGCCTCGCGGGGGTTGCCTTGGTGGCCGCAGGCGTTGTGACTGCGCGTCCAGCGCTGGCAACGGCCACTGACGCGCCGGATGCTCCAACGCTTTCGGGCCAGCCGAGTAGCCCGACACAGGCTACGGGTGCGACGATCGGGTTTAGTGGTGAGGCGAGTGCGACGTTTGAGTGCTCGACTGATTCTGGTGCTTGGGAGTCATGCACTGACTCGGTTGTGTTGACAGACCTTGCTGACGGCAGCCACTCAGTCAGCGTTCGTCAGACCGATCTCTGGAACCACACCTCAGCATCAGCTACCGCCTCGTGGACTGTTGATACGACTGCGCCGGATGCGCCAACGCTTTCGGGTGAGCCTGATTCGCGTACGAACTCAACGTCAGCGTCGATTGGTTTCACGGCTGAGGCGGACGCAACGTTCACGTGTTCGGTAGATGGTGGTTCGTATTCCAGCTGTTCAACACCAAAGAGTTTGAGCGGTCTGGCTCAGGGTGCGCACAGTCTTGCGGTTAAGGCCACTGATCAGGCTGGCAACACGGGTGTTGCGGCGACTGCTTCGTGGACTGTTGACACGTCGGCTCCGTCGGCTCCAACTCTTTCGGGTGAGCCGAGCAGTCCAACGCAAAACACGGGTGCGACGATCGGGTTTAGTGGTGAGGCCGATGCAACGTTTGAGTGCTCGACTGACTCTGGTGCTTGGGAGTCATGCACTGACTCGGTTGTGTTGACAGACCTTGCTGACGGCAGCCACTCAGTCGGTGTTCGTCAAACTGACCTTGCGGGCAACACGTCAAGCGCAGCCACCGCCACATGGACTGTTGACACGACTGCCCCTGACCCAGTCTCGATCACTGGGGTTCCAACGGACCTGACCGAGAGCACCAGCGTCACGCTTGGGATCACCGGCGAGACGGGCGCGACCTTCATCTGCACTTTGGATGGCGGCACACCAAGCGCATGTTCAGATCAGAAGCACTATTCGGGTCTCACCGATGGACCACATTCCGTCTCCGTGACCCAAACGGATGCTGCGGGCAATGTCAGTGATGCAGAGACCAAGGACTGGACCATCCAGCTCACTCCGCTCAATGCCGACGAGACAACACTCGGTTTCGCCGACGCCCCCGTCGGCTCGCGCGCAGCCGACAATGACCAGGCTGTAACACTCACAAACTGGACTGACCACTCGGTCACATTGGGGAGCAGCACTGTTGCAGGCGACTACAAGACAGTCGGCACGCCATGCGCAGGCCAGACTCTTCTCGCCGGCGATAGCTGCACCCAGACGCTTCGCTTCGTTCCACAGAGCGTTGGGCAGAGCTCCGGGTCAATCACCTTCCAGATCAGCGGCTCAGACCGGACGGTAGTCACGACACTGACCGGCCTTGGCGTCAGCTCGCCAATCACCCTCTCCAGCGGCGGCAGCCTCAGCTGGGCTGGAACGCCGGTTGGCTACTGGGGGCCCGTCAAGACAATGACGCTCACCAACACCGCGGTGGCACCAGTCACGATCGCAAGCATTGTCAGGACTTCTGGCTCCTTCAGGATTTACGACACGAGCACTTACGCCAACGAATGCCTTGGTGCTGAACTTGCCCAGAGTCAGAGCTGTGTAATGCACTTCAGGCCGCTCGCTAATGCGCTAGGCGACACTCCAGGCTCAATCGCGATCGGCTGGGGTGACACCCACGGCGACTGGACGACATCAGCGAGCATCGTTGTCCACGGGGTGGCCAAGCCGATTCTGATCGACCCAGCGCCAACGGCCGGGCTCAACATCGGCGATGTCCCATCGGGCTTGCGCAGCGCTGCGCGGACAGTCACCCTTACACGCGACTCCGCCAGCCCAGTAACCATCGCCTCAACAGAGATTCTTGGGGCTACAAACTTCAAGATTGTTGAGGACACGTGCAAGGGGAAATCCCTCGCGACCGCAACAAGCACCTGCGTGGTCAAGGTTGTCTACGACAGCGGCACTTCAGACATCGGTCCGATGGCGGCACGCCTGCGGATCGGCCGCTCGGGCCCTGACGGCACAGACCTGATTGACCTTCCGATCACAGCCGACACGATCGAGTCGACGGTTACGAGCGACGAGACAGCGGTTGATTTTGGAACTGTCATGACCGGCCATCAGTCAGACCCAGTGGACATCATCACGCTCACTAACTCAAGCGATGCAAGTGTCGTCATACGTAAGACGACGCTTGTGGGAGCCGGCTTCCGGGTTGTGGCCGACAGCTGCCACGACAGGTCCATCGCCGCCGGTGATAGCTGCGCGATCACGCTCAGGGCAGCTCCCGCCAAGACCGGTGCTCTCCACGCAACACTTCAAGTTGCCACCGGGGGGACAAGTGACGTAACCGCATACACCTTGCCAATCGGCCTCGATGTGATCGGGGCGGCTCCCACCTTGGTGATAGCCGCAGCACCAGTTCTAGGCGCCACGCCGGTTGGAGCGCTGGGAGCAGAGAAGACAATGTCAGTAACCAATCTCACCGGGGAGACGCAGACGCTTGCGGCCACACTCGCCTTCAAGACAGATTTCGTCATCAGCGGGAACTCCTGCGGCACCTCAATTGCTGATGGAGCAAGTTGCTTGATCAAAATCCGCTTCAAGCCAAGCAAGACCGGGTTGCGTCTGGAGACCCTCAACCTGTCCTACGGCAGCCCAGGCCGAGTTGTTAGCCGCGTCCTCAGCGGTGTCGGCACAGCAACCCCAGCAGCAGCACCGACATTCACCACGCTGCAGGCCGGCAGGTCAGCCTTGTACAGGACAGTCGTACTGACGAACACCACACTCGCCACTGCCACCATCAATCCGGTAGTCACCGGGGCCGGCTTCGCCATCGCTCAGACAACTTGTGGGAGCACGCTCGACTCCGGTGCCACCTGCAGTGTCCTGATCCGGGCATGGTCGGCTACGGCAGGCAAGCGCACGGGGTCTCTCTCTCTCCCACTGGGCGACTCGACGTTCGCACTTCCGCTCCAAGCCACGGCCACCGCTGTAGTCAAGACCCTGACGCTCTCGGCACCGGGCGCGGTTGACTTCCCTGCCAAGGCAGCTGGTGAACAATCCGCAGCACTGACAGTCACCGTCACTAACAAGTCAGGCGTGCGACGCAAGTTCCTGGCGCCAGTGGCAAGCGCCGGCTTCACGGTTACCGGGACAACGTGCGGGGCGGCATGGGTGGCGGCTAACGCGACCTGCACCGTGACAGTCCGGGCTAACTCAGGTTCGGTTGGAATTGCGACCGGCACGGTCACAGTCGAGACGATGGATCACGTCGTGACGGTAGTTATCCCCGTCAGCGCCCGCAACACCTAGGAGCAGCTCTAGAAGGCGCTACTCAGCGGGGGTTAGCTGAGTCCATGCCAGCTATCAGCGTGGCGCTCGTTACCTGCGACGTTGGGATCGGCGTAGCACGGTACGTCAGGCCGTGATCAAAGAAGTGGAGATTGAAGATCATGCGCTGGGCTGAGTTGTAAGCACGGATGTAGGAGAGTGATCCCCATGCAACAAGCCAGCTTCCGTCGGACCCCTTACGTGCGCTGCCGCAGCAGACTGAGCGGCCGATGGTTGGGTCAATCAGTTCCTCTACAAGAGTGGCGGTCTTCGCCGCGGCGTTGATACGCCAACGGGTAACCCGTGCTCGGCGAGTAGTGCCCGAACCATTGTCCGCGATGCTCAGCGTGCCATCAGGGAGCAGGCGGGCATCGTGTTGCCCACCAAGGTGGACAAGGTTGGCGTCGTCGCCCAGAACGGTCAGGCTCTTTGAGGTGGTCGTGCCACCGAACTTCCAGTCAATCGCGTGTGTGGCCTTGTTGATCCGATAGACCGCGCTCGTGTTACGGAAAGAGGCAATCATGCCCCCGTGTCCATCGTCCTCAACTGAGTTGAGGTGGGCGATGTCCATAACCGGTGTTGAGCCCTGAGTGACATCGGTTAGTGGAATAAACACTTGGGGAAGAATCGTTTCTGAGAGGGCGAAGTGTTCGGCTGACTTCCACGACCAGAGCGACTTGCCTGTGGCTGAAACCTCTTCGATGACTGAATCGAGAGGACTGCCGTCAGCAGTCCCTCCTTGGATCGCCCTGAGGTCAACGTGGTAGCGCTGCTCGGTTGCCGCAAGGTAGTAAGTCCCGCGTGAGGTGGGAATGGCCTCGTGTGCGTCTGGCTGCCCGATTGTTGGCCGAACCCTCCGCTCAACCGTCCCGTTGGGGCGGTAGATAGTCATTGGACCATCCGCAAGGCCTGTGGCGATGCGGCTGCCCTTCATTCCCATCACATTGAAGAGGTTGTCGGGAGCCTTCTTCCACCAGACCGGAACGCCGTTGCGGTCGGCGACGATTGCATAGGCATTGATTGGAGAGAGGTGGAAGACCATCGGCCGAATATTTGCCATACCGAAGAGTGGGAATGAGGCTGGCAGGGAGCCCGTTACCTCGAAGCCAGGAAAGTCTGCTGGGAGACAACGGATCGAGTGCGTTGTTGTCTTGCTGCCCTTCTTGACGGTGATCATGAACCTCTGTCCTGCGGTCAGAGCAACAGTCTTGACCTGCGTTCCGTCGGTTCGGGTCTGATGGTCGATTGACACGCCGGTGCCTGTAGGCGAGACGGCTGTGATGACAACGCTGCCGGCAGGGCAGGTTGTTGTGTAGTTGAGGACGCTCGTGGAAAAGGCTGGCGTCAACGTAGTGCTGCTGGTCACCGCGAGGGTGGTGGCAGCGTGAGCCAAGGCGGGGGCAATGAGAGCTGTGCCTAAGAGGCCCAGCGCGAGGATTCCTCCCTTAATCCGAATGCGCATAGCTTGACGCTACTACTTAACGGAAGGTTCGTCTATACGGAACCACCGCTGCGACGTTCCGACCGCACTGCTGCGGCTCGAGTCTGGGGAAGCCGATCCCGGCCTAGGACTTCAGCGCAGGGAGGGCGGAACGTTAAGAACACCGGAGACGTTGCGTCCCCAGCAGCGAACGTGCCCGTTGACCTTGATGACGCAGGTGTGCTGCCAGCCAGCACTGACTGAGGTGACCGGGTCAAGTGTCTTGGGAACAACTGTCTGGCCGTAGAACATCGTTCCGCTCTTAGGCCCCCAACAACGGACTGCGTGGGCTGTGGTCACTGCGCAGGAGTGCTGCCCGCCAGCGGCGACAGAGATCACCTGCCCAAGGCTTGCCGGGACGGTGCTTTTGCCATAGAGATTGTGTCCCCAACAACGGACGTAGCCTGCTGTTGTGCGAGCACACGTGTGGTAATACCCGGCGTCGATCTGGGTGACCGTTCCAAGATCCAGAGGGACATCTGCTTCTCCGTAGGTATGGGCACCCCAGCATCGGACCGTCCCAGAGACGAGGATCACACAGGTGAATCTGTAACCGGCCGAGATCGCGCTGACAGGACCTAAGTCCAGTGGGGGCTCTGTCTGGTGGTAGTCATCGCGTCCCCAGCAGCGGACGGTCTCATCAACCAACAGTGCACAAGTGTGGAAGCCTCCGGTCGCAACCTTCTTCGCCGCAGGCAGATCGCTCGGAACTGCGGTCTGCCCATAGCTGTTCAGACCCCAGCAGCGCACTGTTCCTAGGGTTGTGACAGCGCAGGTGTGGTCGTTGCGGGCTGAAATGTCTGACGCTGACCCGAGGCTCTTTGGGACATGGGCCTCGCCAAAACGATCGTACGCCCAGCAGATAGCTACGGCCGATGAGGTGATCGCGCAGGAGTGCGGAAGGCCCGAGGTCAGCTTTACAGCGACGGAGGCCTGCGCGGGAGCGGCCGAGGCCGTCACTACTAAAGCGATAGCGATTGCCAGCAGAGCCCGTCCTGATCTCGTGACTGAAGTCATGCGAGGACTGTACCTTCTTGCCGTGGAGGTCAAGCCGAAGGACCGGCTAGCGAGATGTTGTTGCAGCGCTCACAAACTTCTTCGGGGATGAGCCCAGCTTTCATTAGACGAGCGAAGGCCTTGCAGCCGAGACAGATTCCCAGGTATGCCTCGAGTGATGCCGCGAAGATCAGGCCTCCGAGTACCCAGTAAGCCGCAGTGGTCTCATCAAAGCCAAGGGCGAGGATCGCGGCAGTGAGAGAGAAGACGACGCCGATTCCCTGGGCAAATCGCTTCGGCGGGCCGGCGCAGTACTGGGGATCAAAAGGAAGGCGAGGGGTAATCACTCTCGTCGCAAGCTGTCCCAGTGGGCTAAGGGTTGGGCCTGTGAGGACACGTGCGATGAAGCCGTAGGCGATCACAGCGGTCATCCACGGCTGATCAAGGATGATCGTCAGGAGCGCCATCACCACTACCCCACTCGCCACAATTCGGGCTGAGATCTCATTGACTGGATTTGGGAATTCGAACAGCTTCTTGAGCATGGTTTTCGCCTGTCGGGTAAGGGTCAGGTGTCCCAATCTAGCCATCTGATGGCGAGGACAGAGACCGGGGTGCCAATATGCCCACTGTGAGCGCCCCTCTCAACTCCGGATACGCCCGTAGCTGCTGGCCTGCGGAAGATGGTGGACCGACCCGGGAACAGGCTCCGGCCGGGATCACCTACCTCCTCGGGTCCGACAGTGAACGCTTCAAGCTACTTGCGGGCCGCCCTGCGCCCGGCGCGCACATGGCCGTGATTGCCCCCGATGGCGCAATGTTTTTGCTGCGTTCCCTGTTTGGGCATCGGATCCTGAAGGACCCAGCCCAGGCTGTTGTCGAGCAAATTGACCCGCTCACGCTGGAGACAATCCGCTCCTCTCCCGTCTTGCCGGCTGGCCCATGGTGGGCAGGCGGCCTAGCGGTGCTTGCCAGTGGCGACATAGTTGCCGTTTCGGGCCGTTGGATCCACAGACTCCACCCCCAGACGCTGGAGGTGCTCGCTGCCAGGGAACTCCCAACCGGTAGGCCACACAATTCGTTTGTGGTGCTGGATGACGGCACCATCGTCCTCAAAGACATTGACCGGTCGCTGGCCCTACCCGCTGTGCTTCATGCGATTGATCCAGAGACGCTCGAAGACCGCTGTGCTCCACTCAACCTCGGCGAGACAGTGATCGCCCGTCTTAGCGCAGACGGCAACACCATCTATGCGGTTGGCGTTGACCACGCAATGCGGATCCACTGGGACGGCACCACGCTCATCGCGGATCCGCAATGGCGCCACAAGTACAGGACTCATCCAAACCAGGGTTACGGCTGGGACCCCGTGGTTAGCGCCGGCCGGCTGTGGTTTCTTGATCAAGGCCGTCACCGTTTTAGAATCAGCATGCGTGGCTCAAGCCTTGACTCCGGACCCGTGCGCCTCCATGCAGTTCCACTGGACAATGCTGCGGCGGCCACGGAGGTGGTGATCTGCGGAGTCTCACACGGGGGAATTACCAACCCGCCGTTGATTGATCCTGACCGGATGATCGCCATCGGCTATGACACTGCCAACGGATGGATTACAGCCTTTGACATTCCACTCGACCCGGCGGCCACACCAACCGAGCGCTGGCGCAAACGGCTCCACACTGGCCCGCACCTGATGCGGTACTCAGGTAGCGGCGAGCTCATTGCCTGTGACCACAAAGCGCCTTGGCCTCTGGCTACTCGGCTTGGGTCTTGGGTGCTGGAAAAGGGCCTCAGTGATGTGATGCGCAGATCAGGCGAGGATCGCCCTGGGGTTGAACCAAAGTTGGCAAAGCTGATCGCGGGCGAGGCCGTCGTTGTCTTGGATATTGAGACAGGGATCGAGCGGGCCAGAGCCGCAATGCCAGTCGTTGCGCAGTCAGTGATGTTTCCAACCGCGGGGCAGAACCGTGATGTGGTGATGGCAACCGTCACCGGCATCTTCCGAGTTGGGATTGACCCAAGTCCCGGCAGGTAGCCTTAGTGGCGTGACCACGCAGCCCGTCTCCAGCTGGAGGACACGCAACTGGCGACTGTCGGTTGCGGCAGTGACACTCGCGGGCGCCGTCGCTCGCATCGTCGGAGATCGCGACAGCATCGCTTGGGATGAGGTGTATCTCTACTCGTGGGTTCACGGGAAGGGACTTGGCCAGATGATGCATCTGGTCGCTGTTCACGAGAAGACACCCCCGCTTGGATTTGTCCTTTCGTGGATCTCTGACCAGATGGGTTCGAGCCCCAGCCTGATCCGCATCCCGTCGCTGATCGCCGGAGTGGCACTGATTCCCCTTGTCGCGGCGCTCGGCCGTAGGCTCGGCGGGCAGCGGACCGGTGTGGTGGCCGCGCTGCTTGTCGCAGCCAGCCCGTTCCTTGTCTTCTATTCAGTTGAGGCGAGGTCGTACTCATTGACGGTGGCTCTCTGTACCGCCTCCACTCTGCTCTTGGTGCGCGCGTTGAAGGACGGACGCCGGGCGGATTGGGTTGGCTACTCGCTGGTGGCCGCGTTTGCCCTGATGAGCCACTACACAGCCTTCGCTGTCCTTGCGGCTCAGACGTTGTGGGCAGTGGCCGCTTATCCGCGCAACAGGAAGTCCATCCTGCTTACCCAAGCTGGCCCGCTGCTGGCGGCCCTTATCTGGCTTCCGTGGCTCAAGCAGCAGGTGGATAACTCAAGTGATGAGCTCCACAGGATTGCTGCGGTTTCACCACTGGACTTTGGCAACGTCAGCGCGATCATCGGGCATTCCCTCGTGGGACATCCGCTGACCTCAGTCGCACGGCTCCCTGGCCAATGGGGTCTTAGCCTAGTCCTGTCGGGCCTCGCAGTTGCAGCTGTTGCTCTGGTTGTCGATCGACTTCGCGGTCGTGCTTCGCAGGAACCGATGACCCGGGCCAACATCTGGCTGCTGGTAGTCCTTGCGCTCGCTCCGCTCGCGCTCGCGCTGGGGGTAAGCCTCCAGCCAGGTCAGAGCATGCTGCTCGCACGGAATCTGATCACAGCGGTTCCTGCCGTGGCACTGCTCGTTGCGAGCCTGATGGCCTCGCGCGGAAGGGCTGTAGCTCTTGCATCAACGGCCCTAGTCACAGCGGGGCTGGCGTTAGGCACGGTGGTAGAACTTCGCCAAATCCAGCGGCCCGCAACTGGGCCTGCTGCCGATGCGATCGCCTCGCGCTGGAAGCCCGGCGACAGGGTGATTGATCTCTGCTGCCTGAGTGGTGGCGAGGGACCTCTAGGACAGGCCCTCGCCCTGCAGCTAGCCAAGGGACCGCGCGATTCACTCACCGTTCTGAGTCAGGGTGGTGACAGCGCCTACGCAGCCTCGCTCAAGACAAAGGGTCGCGTGTTCATAGTCGGGTACCGACTCCCAGGGGCTGCAACGCCGCTCTTCTACGGCCCTCCGAAACCATGGACTGCGAGGTTCCACCGCACTTGGGCAAGGGAGTGGCCCGGGCTGGTTGAGACTGTGGCCTGGGAGTTCAGCCAGCGCTGACGGTGATCTTCGCTGCTGCCGCCCGCGCAATGTCACGGGCCGCATCGGCATCGCCTGCGGTTGCGAGGACCACGCCCATTCGGCGGCCAGGCCGCGCGTCAGGTTTGTTGAAGATGCGAACGTCAAGGCCATCAGCAGAGTTCAGTGCCTCGTCAACACCCAGTACCACGGGGTTGGAGATGTCTGCCTCAGCTAGGACAACACAGCTCGCGCCGGGGGAGCTAAACGGGATGTCGCCCGCAGGCACTGGCAGGCCGAGAATTGCCCTTGCGTGGATTGCGAACTCCGACAGCGCTTGCGTTGCCATGGTGACCATCCCAGTGTCATGTGGGCGAGGGGAGACCTCACTGAAGAGGATCTCGTCACCGCGCACAAACAGCTCTACGCCGAACAGGCCATAACCGCCGAGTTCGTCGGTCACGGCCTGGGCCACCTGCTTGGCCTGAGCGAGTGCCGCGTCGGTCATCTGCTGGGGCTGCCAGCTCTCTCGATAGTCGCCATCAACTTGGATGTGACCGATCGGAGCGCAGAACGATGTTCCGCCTGCGTGCCGGACTGTCAGCAGGGTGATCTCGTAATCAAAGTCAACAAAGCCCTCGCAGATGACTCGCCCAGCACCTGTTCGTCCCTGCTCCTGGGAGTAGGTCCAAGCCGCCTGCGTGCCGCTGAGCTCACGAATGACAGATTGCCCTTTGCCGGAGGAGGACATGACTGGTTTGACAACACAGGGGACGCCGACCTCTTCCACTGCTGCGGCAAGCTCCTGCTCTGAGTCACAGAACCTGTAGGGGGATGTAGGCAGGCTGAGCTGCTCTGCTGCCAGCCGCCGGATTCCCTCCCTGTCCATCGTCAGCACGGTCGCTCGGGCAGTTGGGACTACGCGCACGCCCTCGGCTTCTAACAAGGCAAGTTCAGAGGTCACAATGGCTTCAATCTCAGGTACGACGAGGAGCTTGGCGCAAGGCCTTTGCAGTTCGGCCTCAATCAGGTCCCGAAGTTGGACGGGGTCCGTCATGTCGATCACTGCATGGCGGTCTGCCACTTGATGTGCGGGCGCGCCTTCGTAGCGGTCTACGGCAAGCACCTCACAGCCCAAGCGCTGTGCCTCAATCGCGACCTCGCGTCCGAGCTCACCTGAGCCCAGCAGGATCAGTCGCGTTCCCTGCTCGCTGCCCGGCTTGCCAATTTTGGACGCGGATGTCATCGCGACGGAGAATACGGATGGCAGGCAACGGGCTGGCCCGCGCCCACTTCACGGGGTGGGTTGCTGATGGTGATCTGACTGCGTAGGCTCTTCGCCATGAACCTCACTCGACGCGCCGCACGCTAAGGGAGCCCAGCAAGATGGACATTCCAAGTATTGATTCAGTCGAGCCGTTCCAAACCAAGGACGGCTCGACAATCCGTGAGCTGGCACATCCGGCGTGGACGCTCGCGGTTAACCAGTCTTTGGCCCACGCGACACTGCCTGTAGGGCTTGCGACTGATGAGCACTATCACCCTGTTGCCGAGGAGATTTACCACTTCACCGCAGGTTCAGGGCGCATGCGGCTCGGCGAAGATGAGTTCTTAGTTGAACCGGGTCAGGCGGTTGTTATCCCGCCCGGCGTGGCCCACAAGCTCTGGAACACCGGGGCAGTGGCTCTCACTTTGATTTGCTGCTGCGCCCCGGCCTACAGCAATGACGACACGGTCCTGACCGGGCGCTAGTCCTCGCAGTCGGCCCCGGCTGTGGTGCAGGTGTCGTCGCCGTCGCCGCCGTCAACAAGGCTGTCATCGGACTCGCTTTCCATTGTGTCTGAGCCCAATCCGCCTCGGAGAACGTCGCTGCCTGCGCCACCGTTGACAACGTCGTCATCGGCACCACCGTCTTCAGTGTCGTCACCTTCGTCACCGTTAAGGGTGTCATTGCCAGCACCACCGTTGAGGGTGTCGCTGCCCTGACCGCCATCGAGCCTGTCGGACCCGTCTCCGCCGTTGAGCGTGTCGGACCCGTCGCCGCCGTTAAGCTGGTCGCCGCTGGTTCCACCGTTGACCTGGTCATCTCCGCCATCGGCCCAGACTGTGTCACTGCCAGCACCACCGTTGACGGTGTCACTGCCATCTCCGGCGTGAACCTCGTCGGACCCACCGCCGGCCTGAATGACGTTGGCGGAAGAGTCGCCGTAGATCACGTCGTCGTGAGAGGAGCCCACAACGTCTTCAACTTGGATGAGAGTGTCATCGCCAACGTTGCCCGTGCCGGTTTGGCTCGAAGCGGTTCCTACAGGTAGCTCGACATCAACCCCACCGGTAGCTGAGTTGGCGTCCGCGTAGCTGATTGTGTCACTGCCGTCGTCACCATCGAGGGTGTCGTTTCCGGCTCCGCCAGCGAGGCGGTCGTTACCTCTTCCCCCGAACAAAACGTCGTTTCCCGCCGTTCCAGCGATTGAGTCTGAGCCAGCTCCGCCGCGGACTCTGTCGTTGCCAGCGCCTCCGACAATCCGGTCATTACCGCTGCCGCCCGCGAGGACGTCGTTGCCCGCTCCGCCGAGGATCACGTCGTTGCCGCCCAGGCCGTTGATGCGGTCGTTGCCGCGATAGCCACAGATGACATCCCTACCTGCTGTGCCTTGGATGACATCGTTGCCGTTGGTCCCCTTGATGGTGCATCGGGGGCCAGATGCGGTTGCGAGTGAGGCCTGTGATCCAAACGCAAGGGCGAGGATGAGGGCAGGGGCGATTTGGCTACGTGTTTTAGTCATATGGCGGAGCGTACGGACCAAAAGTTAAGGAACTCACAAAGCGCCGGACAAGATCTCAACAGAACAAGGCTGAGACCCCCGAACCGAGTTGACGCGGCGTCGCAATGACTGATAAAACTATGATTACGGGTCCACGAATGTGGGCATCGCGAACCCTGGGAGGGGAATGATGAGCAGGCAGCTGAGGATCACAACCGTATTTTCCGCAGTAGTTGGTTTGAGCTTGTTTGCCGCTTCGCCTGTTCTTGCGCGGACAACAACCAACACGAAGGACGGAAAGCCAAACATCCTCGTTGTCATGACCGATGACCAAGCGGTCAGCGATCTTCAAGCAATGCCAAACCTCGCCTCTCTCGTTGCGGCAAAGGGCGTCAAGTTCACCAACGCTGTTGACTCCTTCCCACTCTGCTGCCCATCACGGGCAACTTTCATTACCGGCCAGTACTCACACAACCACGGCGTTGGCGGCAACTTTTGGCCATACGGCTGGTACGGAATGACCAACCGCGCTAACACGCTTCCCAAGTGGCTTCAAAACAGCGGCTACTACACAGCACTCGTCGGTAAGTGGCTCAACGGCTACGGCTCAGGCAAGGCAGGGGACCGTGATGGAGAGGGAAATCTGCTCACTCCGGGTGGTGAGATCCCAGCTGGGTTCAACAACTGGAACGGCGCACTCGACGTCTCGGCCTATGACTACTTCAACTTCACCATCAACCAGAACGGCAAGGCAAAGACCTGGGGCGACTCGTCATATGCCAAGAAGCTGATCGACTTCGCCAACATTCAGGTCAAGCAGAATCCGCGAGTCGGATCCAACGGCTGGTCACGCGCTGAGTTGATCGCCAACTCAAACGCAATCTTCGGGGCGTACAGCTCGGTAGACCCAAGCACTTACGGCACTGAGGTTTCAACGAATTACTCGCCTGACGTAACAGCGGGTATCTCAAACACGATCATCAAGGATCAAGCCAAGTCAAAGAAGCCTTTCTTCCTCTGGTGGTCACCAGCATCGCCACACCGTGAGGACGTTGACGGCGGCATTCGTAACGGGTATCGGGACGGGGGCCGTTACAAGGCGCTTGCCTCCAACAAGCACGCAGAAGATACAAGCAGTCTCAGCAAGCTTGTTAAGGACCCACGGCCAGCACCGCGTTATGAGAACACCAGCTGGGATTGGACGCAGATCACCAGCAAGCCAAACTTTGATGCCCCACCGACTGGGCATCCGCTCAAGCAGCAGCTGATCATGGCCAATCCTCTCAGTACGTTCAAAAAGGCACAGCTTGAGGCTGACTACAAGGGCCGTCTCGGCTCAGTCAAGGCAGTGGATGATGGGATCAAGACCCTGATCGCCACTCTCAAGTCAACCAAGCAGCTCACCAACACGATCATCCTGTTCACATCAGACAATGGTTGGATGCAGGGCGAGCACCGTGTGCCAGGCGACAAGTACCTGCCATATGAGGAGTCAATCCGCGTCCCACTGGTCATGAGTGGCCCAGGGATTCCAGCTGGCAATGGCAGCCGCACGGTGTCAACGCTGGTTACCAATGTTGACTTTGCCGCCACGCTGCTTGATGCAGCAGGCGCGACCGCAGGACGCTCGCAGGACGGCACTTCACTCCTTGGAGCAGCGAAGGGGACTTCTACTCTGGGGCCGCGGTCGATTGGGCTTGAGGCAAACGCACCGCTGTTCGCGGATGCCACCATGCCGCAGCAGTGGGACCAGCCATACCGTGGTGTTCGCACCGATCGCTGGAAGTTCATCGTCTGGGGCACTGGCAACATGACCAACTTCGTAGCCAGCGGCGAGGAGGAGCTCTATGACCTCCAGAACGATCCATTCGAGCTCCACAACTTGGCTTCTGACTCTGCCTATGCAGTCACTAGGGAAGCGCTTCGAGTCAAGCTTGTAGCACTCCAGGGCTGCGTCGGCGCCAGCTGTCGCAGCGTCACCCAGTAGAGCTTTAGCCGCAGCCCTGACCGGGTCGACCGGTCAAGTAGCTGTGGCCTACTAGGCTGCTGTCTATGACTCACGAGGAACCCCCCCGTCCATTTGACATGGACAAAGAGCTAACCCAGGACGGCGCTTTCAAGCGGCAGGTGAACCAGTTTCGCGACGCGGTAACCGCGGATGGGTCTTCCCAGTTTCCAGCGGAAGCGGGCAGGTACCACCTCTACATCTCATGGGCCTGCCCTTGGGCTCATCGCGCAGCCATTGGGCGCCACCTCAAAGGTTTGCAGGACGTTATCTCCATGTCAGCTGTGGATCCACTCCGAGATGCGCGCGGGTGGGCATTTACTGGCGGCGAATACACCGACCCGGTCAACGGCTACAAGTTCTTGAGCGAAGCGTATGAGGCCACCCAGCCTGGCTTCGACCAGCGTGTGACTGTTCCGGTGCTGTGGGACAAGCAGACGGGCGTGATCGTCAACAATGAGTCGAGTGAGTTCTTGCGGATCCTCGACTCAGGCTTTGGCGAGTTGGCCCAGGGCAAAGTCGAGCTCTACCCCGAGAACCTAAGGACCGAGATTGACACCGTCAACGAGCTGATCTACGAACGGGTTAACAACGGCGTCTACAAGGCTGGCTTCGCCACCAGCCAGACCGTCTATGAGGCCGAGGTCACGACCCTGTTTGAGACTCTTGACATTCTTGATGACCGGCTCGCCCAACAGCGCTGGCTGGTGCCCAATGCCACCCCCACCGAGGCGGACTGGCGGCTCTTCACAACCCTTGTGCGCTTCGACGGCGTCTATGTCGGGCACTTCAAGTGCAACCTGAGGCGGATCGTGGATTACCCCAACCTCTCCGGTTACCTGCGCGACCTTTACCAACAGCCGGGGATCGCGGAACTCGTGCGATTCCAGGAGCAGAAGGATCACTACTACAAGACTCATCTCATGGTCAACCCCACCGGAATTGTCCCTCTGGGTCCAATCATGGACTTCGACTCGCCCCACGGGCGTGAGTCCCTCGGCGCGTAGCTGATCAGGCGGAGTGTCCCGTGGACAAGCGTCTGATTGAGAAGCACGGTGCTGCTGCAGAGGAGTTCCTCACCGAAGCAGCGCAAGGCACTGACAGACAGCGCCTCTACGCGCTAAAGAACGCTACGGGTGAGCTCAGCGCTGACATCACAAGGCTCTGGTCCGGCGCGCTGCTAGCCGAGCAGATCCCATGGCTGAGAGCACTCGTCAAGGAGCTGGCCCCCTCAGCAGTGTTGGACCTCGGCTGCGAACAAGGACTTGTAACGAGGGCGATTGCGCAGGCAGCCCCTGAAGCAGAACTGCGGGCAGTGGATCGTTGTGAGGAGGCGGTGGCGATCGCAGTCGCTGACGCGACCAAGTGGGATTCCCCTGCACCTAAGTTCCACATCGGGGACCTAAGGGACCCATGGCACGCGGAATGGGCGTCAGGACGGATGGACTTCGTCCACTCGTCACGATCAATGCTCGGTGAAGTGGTTGTTCCGGATGCTGAGCTACCACGCGAAGTCAGCTTGGGGATCGGCGCCCCCAGCGCGGAGTGGCTGCGCGAGGCCAGAGCCCTAGCCGGCCGGATCGCGGCTGCCACAAGGGTCGGTGGCGTGCTGGTGAGTCTTGAGCGGACAGATGCGACTGGAGCGCTGCGCTGGGCGCGCGTTCTAGCCGAGAACGGCTTTCAGCTTGACTCGGCGCGGTCGCGGCTGTTTGACGCTCCGGAGCCCAACGATGCCGACCTCCAGCTTCCCTGCCTTGTTTTCACCATGCTTGATGGCGCCGCCCCAAATCCCACAGCCAGAGAGTTGATCACAGCCCTCCTAGATGTTCCTAAGGGCTCAGGGTCATGGACTGGCTTCAGCGCCGAGCGGCTGATCGCCTGCTCAGAACCGTTGAGCAAGACGACGTCGTGGGGTTGGGCTGAGGGCGATGAACGGGTGGACCTGGTCACCCTTGACTCTGGAGAAGTACTGGAGGCAAGAATGTCTTGTCTAGGGGGCGCCACAGCTTGGCTGCACCCAGCCGGGTCAGAGGGAGCAGTGACTGAGCGCATCGAGCGCGAACTTACAGCGCTCTTGGGCAGTGCCCCGGAGCAGGTGTCCTCGCTGACCGGCAGCTGAAGTCGTCGCGTGGCTGGTTGTCGTGTCAGACTTAAATCCCGATGCTTGACCTAGTCCGCGCCGCAATTCCATTCTTCTTTGCCCTCGTGTTGATCGAGGCGATCGCCTACCACTTCGATCGCGACGAAGTTGAACCTGGCTACGACCCCAAGGACACCGCCACTTCGCTCTCGATGGGACTTGGAAACGTCGTAATCAACCTGTTCTGGAAGCTGGTTCTGGTCGCAGCACTCGCGGCCGTGTACTCAGCCAGCCCCATGCGAATGCCGATGGACGACGTGTGGCCATGGGCGGTGCTCTTCGGGGCTGAGGACTTTTGCTTCTACTGGTGGCATCGCACAGCACACGAGGTGCGTGTGATTTGGGCCAGCCATGTGATCCACCACTCAAGTGAGCACTTCAACCTGTCGACGGCCCTGCGCCAGGAGTGGATGCCGATGTACGCGCTGCCGTTCTGGCTTCCACTTGCGCTTGTTGGCTTCCCGCCCTACGCGATCATCCTGATGCAGGCAATCTCATTGGTGTTCCAGTTTGGTCTGCACACAGAGAAAATCAGCAAACTCCCAGCCCCAGTTGAGTATGTGTTCAACACCCCGTCGCACCATCGGGTTCACCATGGGGCTAATACGGGTTACCTCGACCGTAACTACGGCGGGATGCTGATCATCTGGGACAGGCTCTTTGGGTCTTATCGGGAGGAAGACGACCGCGTGGTCTACGGCTTGACCAAGAACGTGGACTCGTTCAACCCGCTGCGCGTGGCCACGCATGAGTGGGCGGACCTGATCACAGACGTCAGGTCAACCAAGCACTGGGGAACGAAACTGGGCTACCTGTTCCGCAAACCAGGTTGGGCTCCGGCTGAGGTTGAGCCAACTAAGCCCAAGGCCCCAGCTCTTTAAGCAGCTTTTCGGGCTGCTTTCTTTTTCGCCCGGGCCGCAGGAGCCTTCTTGGCCTTGACTCCTGCGAGTGGGTCCTCAAAGAACTTGTCCACCTTTGCCCAAGTGGTTGTGCGGGCAGAGCGCCCGGTCAGCACTCCCAGATGCCCACCGGGAGCGGTGTCAATGGTCACTGAGGCAGCGCTTGGTAGTAGGTCGCCAATGTGGTGGACTGAGCCCGCGGGGGCAATGCCGTCACCACTCCCTGCGATGGAGAGCACCGGTTGGCGCACATCGGAGAGGTTGATCCGGCGACCGTCAACATCGAGGAATCCCGAGGCTAGGTCATTGGTCCGGAAGAATCGGTGGTAGAGCTGCCCGAAAGTCCTACCGGGGTAGGCGAGCATTGAATCCATGAACCGGTCAACGGCTTCGATCTGTGCGAGGAACTCACGGTCATCGAGGTTTTGGAGGATCGCCACTGGCTTAGTTACATACTTGTCAAAGCCAGCGAGTTGGTAGGCGCGCTTCACGAGAGGAGCGGGCGCGCCACCGAGAATCTTGAAGATCGCCATCGCTCCTGCGCCACCGCCTGCGTTGGCCAGCGGTCGCAGCGGTGCGATCAGCGGGACTTGGGTGAAGTCAAACGGACTTGCGACGAGCGCGATTGATCGCACGGGGAGCTCAGGGCGGTCGGCCACGGCGAGCATGGTCATGATGCCGCCAAGGCACCAGCCCCAAGCGTCGATTTCAGGTGCAAGCGAGTCGTGGGCAACGCTCTTGATGGCCTCAGGTATTACCTCTTCAAACCAGTGCTCCAGGCCGAGGTCTCGGTCTGAGAAGGCGATTGACCCATAGTCGAGCATGTACACACGCCGGCCAATCGATAGCTCGTGTTCGATGATCGAACAGCCTCGACGAAGGTCGAAGCAGAGGGCTGGCGCCGCGAGAGGGGGAATCAGTAGAACTGGTGGCAGGTCATTCCGGACCTTTGCCGTTGGGTGGTAGCGGTAGACGGTGCGCTGAGGGCCCTCGTCAACAACGGCGCGCGGCATCTGCCTGAGGTCGGCGACTCCACCGCGGGTAACACGGTCGAATGCATTGGCAGCAGCTGCACTAAGTTCTGTGGGTGTTGGGGGAAGTCTCATCGGAGTAATTCAGGATGTGTACGGCTCAGGGTGCCTGAGAAGCCCAGCTTGCGACGGGAAAGACAGCCAAGCTGCGGTAATTACGCTGCTTTGAGGGCAGGTTCGGCGGCCGCAAAGTCGAGGATCAGGTCTGCAAAACGGGCCGGTTCTTCGATTTGTGGGCAGTGACCGCAGCCATCAAGGATTTCGAGGCGGGAGTCAGGGACTGTTTCCAGAACTCGGTCCGCTCCAGTTCGGTAGACCATCCGGTCAGAGGTTCCCCAGACAAGCAAGAGCGGAGCGGTGATGCGATCGAGACGGAAAGGGTCCTTCAGCTCGGGAAGCAACTTCTTTCCATTGTCAAGCAGACGCGCAACTGATTTGCGGTCGGGGAGATGGCTTGTGAAGTCCCGGATCACGCCCGGGTCAACTGTGTCGGGCTTCGCGAATGCGAGCGTTTGGTAGGTGCGCCCGACTACTGCCTTGATTGCTCCCTGTGGCATTGGCAATGGAAGTGAGAGCAAGCGCCGCACTGCGGGGTCGCGATCAATTATCGCGAACCAGCGGGCCATCTCCAACCCGGCTGGGGCGACAGCAACGACGCCGCCTAGTCGCCGATTGCGCTCGGCCAGTCGCATCACAGCGCAGCCTCCGAGTGAGTTGCCGACAAAGACAGCTCCTGGGCCGACTGATTTGGCTACGGCGTCAAGGAAGGAGTCGTACTGGGGCAGGATGGGCCCCGAGGCGAGGCGCTGGGCCTTGCCAAAGCCGGGCAAGTCGATGGCGATAGCCGCTCGGTCAACTCGGCCGAGTGATTCAAGCGTGTGCCTCCACGTGTCGGCGGAGTCGGACCAGCCATGGACGAGAACGAGGGGTGGGCCCTCGCCTTCGAGCTCGAGGACTCGAGTGCGGTATCCAGCGAACTCAGCTTCGTATTCGAACAGTGGCTGCACTTGACTCCCCTTTCCTCTTCCTGCTCCGTTGACTAGCTTGAAAATCGTACTTCCCGCGACGGAGGTGTCGCAGGGCTAGGAACACGAAACCACCGGAAAGGTTGCGCCTTGGCTGCCCCGTCCGGGCGTCGTTCTACCTTCGCTAAAGATGGCAGTCAGAGACCTAACCGGCGGGGACCACTTCAGCGGAGTGCTGCTTGTGCGTTCCTCCCAAACTCGTGAGACGAAGGCCGGTAAGCCCTTCCTCAAAATCGAGCTTGGCGACAAGACCGGTTCAATCAAGGCCAACGTTTGGGACAGCACGCCAGAGCTGGAGGCCCTTTACAAGCCTGGCGCAGCCGTTCAGGTCAGCGCAGGGGTTGAGGAGCATGAGAAGTTTGGCCGGTCACTCAAGATCAGCGACGCCATTCCTGCTGCTGAGGGCGACTACGACCCCAACGACCTGTTGGACGGACCTCCGACTCCTGCGGCGAAGATGGAGTCAGACCTGCGTGAGCTGATTGACAGCGTCAAGCAGCCGCACCTTCGCCAGGTGCTTGAAGAGGTCCTTGGCCCTGAGTCCGAGACATGGCCGATCTACCGGGACGCTCCGGCGGCAAAGCGGTTCCATCAGGCCTACAAACATGGACTTCTAGAGCACTGTCTGACTGTCTCGCAGTCGGTCAGCAATGTGGCGGGCAACTTCCCCGGCATTGACCGCGACCTCGCCGTCACAGGAGCGCTCCTGCATGACATCGGAAAGCTTGAGGCTTACACGACCGATCCGGCCTCGATCGACTTCACAGTTGATGGTCGCCTGCAGGGTGAGATCCCCTTGGGTTACTTCCGGATTCGCACCTTGATCAACAACATTGAGGGGTTCCCACCGGAGCTCAATCGTGGCCTGTGTCACATCATTTTGAGCCACCACGGTCGCCTGGAACACGGCAGCCCGGTCCTTCCCCTTACCCGTGAGGCAACCCTGGTCCACATGATGGACCACCTTGGTGGTCAGCTTGGCTCGTTTGACCGGCTTGAGAAGTCTTTGGCGCCCGGCAGCGCTTGGTCTGACTACGACACCGCAATTGGTGGCGGAGCGTGGTTCCCAGCCGCTGAATCCCCCAACTGACGCACGAAAGTGCGGAATATGCGGGGTAGTAACCCCCTCGCGAAGTCAGCCTGAACCCCACTCGGACTATGCTCGGCGAGTGGCTAAGGACACCGAAAAACTGATCCGGCAGCTGTCGCTGATTTCCTACCTAATGGCGGAGAGGCGACCGGTCACCGCAATGGAGATCAGGCGTGATGTAGAGGGTTACAGCGCAATGAACGAGGATGCCTTCGCTCGCCGCTTCTACGCCGATCGATCGGAGCTCGAAGCGCTTGGGATCCACCTCCGTATTGAGCGTCCGGCTGATGGCCAAGTTGAGCAGGAGAACTACTCACTCCCACCCGAGAACTTTTACCTCGCTCCCATCGAGTTCACCGATGGTGAGCTGGCCGCACTCCAGACCGCACTGACCCTCCTTGATGGCGAGTTTGCCTACGCCGAACCGCTTCGCCTTGCCCTCCAGCAGCTCTCATGGGGACGGGCCCGTCCAGACAAGCGGCCGGAGCAAACTTCGGTCGCACTGGGGATCACCGCTACTGCCGGTGGCCACGACCTCTCACAGCGGCTCGCCAAGATCGAGACCGCCATTTTCCGCCGCAAGACGATCACTTTCAACTACTACACAATCGAGCGCGATAAGCAGGGCTCGCGAACTGTGGATCCTTACCTGCTGCTCTTCCAGGGCGGACAGTTTTACCTTGTGGGCTACGCCCATGACCGCAGCGCCATCCGGGTCTTCCGTCTTTCCCGTATGAGCGGCAAGGTTGCCTACGCAACTAAGGCTGAGCACGACTTCCAGCGTCCAACTGACTTCGACCCACGCGTCTATGCCAAGCGGGCTATCTGGCAGTACGGCGAGCACAAGGCAACGGCCAAGATCACGCTCAGCGACAGGATCTCCTGGCAGGTTGCACGCAACTTCGGCCACGTTGGCAAGATCACCAAGGCAGGCAAGGGTGAATCCGTTTACACAACCGAGTACGCGCAGTCGAGGGCACTTGTGTCTTGGGTACTCGGGCTGGCCGGCAACGCCACCATCACGGAGCCGGGTGAACTCTCCGATGAGTACACCGAGCGTCTCGCTCTACTGCGCGACCGTCACACAGGCGAGCCGCAGCTGGCCCGCAAGAAGCGCGCCAGCACCAAGGCAAAGGTCGCACCGGTCAAGGAGCCGGACGAGGAGCGTGAGCAGGCTGCCATTCGCCCCGAGCGATTTGCCCGCCTCGTAACGCTTGCGTCGATCCTCATTGACGCCGGCCGCCGCAAGGACACTCTCTCCGCCATTGACCTGAAGGAACGCCTTCAAGTAACTGATGAGGAGCTTGAGGAGGACATCAACGTCCTCAACATCGTCAACTTTGGTGCTGGCTCCTATGTTCTCTATGCAGAGCGCGATGGCGATGCAGTTGATGTTGACCCTGAGCCCTACGGTGATTCGTTTGCCCGCCCCGCTCGCCTTCTGCCAGTTGAGGCCAAGGCTCTCGTTGCCGCCATCGACCTGCTCGGCGATCACCTGCCCGAAGGCTCGCTTGCCTCCGCCCGGGACAAGGTTGTGACCGCGCTTGGCGTTGACCCAGTTGAGGACGGGCTTCATATCGCTAGCGCTGGCCCACAGGGCGACGATGGTGGCATTGCCAAGTTGATCTGCTCCGCTATAGCCGACCGAAGGGTTCTTGACTTTGAGTACTACAAGGAGAACGAGGACGAGTTCAGCAAGCGCAAGGTTGAGCCGTACGCCTTGATCAACGGTCGTGAGGGTTGGTACGTCGCAGCTTGGGACCTTGACCGCGAGGCGCTCAGGCATTTCCGTCTGGACCGCATCAAGTCTGCTCAGACCGGCGATGCCACGTACGAGCCACGTCCAGAGGTTGACCCAGCTGAGGGCATTGAGGGCTGGCCACGCACAGGTGAAGTTCCGGCCTCCAGCACAGCGCTCGTCTGGGTCTCGCCTGATCGTGCTCGCTGGGCTCGCGAGGAGCGCACAGTGCACTCCGAACTGACTGACGGATCCGTAATTGTCGAGCTCTCGTATGCCGGCAGTGATTGGCTCGTCAAGGAGATCCTCAAAGAGGCTGGCGATGCAGCTGTGCTTGAACCCGCCGAGGCGCGCAAGGCAGTCCTTCGCGCAGTCACTGAGCTTGGTGGAACCAAGGCTCGTCCAAAGAAGCGCCCTGGAACTTCCCGTAAGACCACCCCCGTAGCCGCTAAGGCTCGCGCGAAGAAGCCTGCAGCAAAGAAGCCAGTGGCGAAGAAGCCAGCTGGCGGCAGTCGCGCCGCTAAGACCGCCTGACGCTAAGGCCCGGGCAGAGCTGATGAGCCGCAGAGCATTGATTCAGATGAGCCCGGAGGAAACCGTCGCGTTCCTCGAGGAGGAGCGGATTGTCACCTGTGGGTCTTTAGGCAAAGATGGTTGGCCGCATCTGATGCCGCTTTGGTACGTAGTCCGTGAGGGTGAGGTTTGGGCGTGGACGTTCGCCAAGTCGCAGAAGGTCAAGAATCTCCAGCGCGACGACCGGGCCACAATTCAGGTCGAGGCAGGCGATTCCTACGATCAGCTGCGTGGCGTGATGATGAAAACTCAGGTTGAGATTGTTGAGAACCCCGACGCAGTCTTGGCACTCGGTTTGGAGATCATGGGCAAGTACGCGGGTGGAGACCTTGGCGAGGCCGGACGCGAGGCCGTTGCCGCTCAGGCAACCAAGCGCGTTGGCCTGCGATTTGTCGCTTCTGAGACTGCGACTTGGGACCACCGTAAGCTCGGCGGCGTGTACTAAGAAGAATGTCCTGCGGGTGGCCCTCGCCATTCGTTGAGAGAGAGCGTGTGAGGGCTGACGGCCAACCAACTCCTCTGAACTTCTTGATCACTACGCTTCGGGCCAGAGTGGAGAAACTAAAGGGACTAATTCTTTCGGGTGGCAAGGGAACGCGGTTGCGTCCGATTACTCACACCAGCGCCAAGCAGTTGGTGCCGGTTGCCAACAAGCCCGTGCTGTTTTACGGCATTGAGGCAATGGCAGCGGCTGGCATTGAAGAGGTGGGGATCATCATCGCCCCTGAAACAGGTGATGAGATCCGTGAAGCAGCCGGTGATGGATCCCGTTTCGGGATCAAGATTGAGTACATCGTTCAAGACGAGCCGCTCGGTCTTGCTCACGCAGTGCTCACGGCTGAGCCTTTCCTTGGCGATTCCAGCTTTGTCATGTACTTGGGCGACAACCTTCTGCAGGGCGGAATTGATCAGCTGGTCGATGAGTTCCGCATCGGTGGCCGTGACGCGATGATTCTCCTGACCGAGGTAGAGGACCCTGAGAACTACGGCGTTGCTGAGCTCGGGGCTGATGGCGGCATCGTTCGTCTTGTCGAGAAGCCAAGCGACCCACAGAGCAAGCTTGCTCTCGTTGGCGTCTACATGTTCACTTCCCAGATCCACTCTGCCGCCAAGGCAATTGAGCCGTCACCGCGCGGTGAACTGGAGATCACCGATGCGATTCAGTACATCGTTGACGGTGGGGGACGGGTTGAGCCACACATCGTTGAGGGCTGGTGGAAGGACACCGGCCGGCTTGACGACATGCTTGAGGCCAACCGTCTGATTCTTGGTGCTCTCACGCCGCGAGTCGAAGGCGAGTTGATTGACAGCCAGGTTGAGGGTCCTGTTGTAATCGAACCGGGCGCCAAGCTCGAGCGCTCAACGGTTAGAGGCCCGGCCATCATTGGCAGCGGAACACACCTGATCGACTGCTACGTCGGTCCTTATTCGGCAATCGCTGAGGACTGCGTGATCGAACGGGCAGAGATCGAACACTCGATTTTGCTCTCCGGTTCAATTGTCCGTGACATGCCAGGCCGCATGGAATCTTCGCTGCTTGGACGCAATGTCATTGTTACTCAGGATGACCGTCAGCCCCGTGCTTACAGGTTGATGTTGGGCGATAACTCATCCGTGGGTCTTCCGTGAGCGCAGGGTCAGTTCTTGTAACCGGCGCGGGCGGGATGCTCGGCCAGGATGTAATGCGCGCGGCAGCCGCGCGCGGAGTTGAGGCCACCGGCCTGACCCGCACTGACCTAGACATCAGCAATCAAGCGGCCGTAGCCCAGGCCGTCGCTGATTTCAGTCCTGATGTGATCATCAACTGCGCAGCGTGGACTGACGTTGACGGTGCCGAGGAGCATGAGTCAGATGCGATGGTCGTCAATGGCGACGGGCCCGGTGTTCTTGCCGCCTACGGGCCTCGCCTTGTGCATGTCTCAACCGACTACGTGTTTGACGGCACCAAGGACGGCGCATACGTTGAAGCTGACCCAACCGGTCCGCGTTCCGCCTACGGCCGCACCAAGCTTGCCGGCGAGCTGAATGTGATTTCTGCAGGCCCTGAGCACGCAATCGTCCGTACGGCCTGGCTATTTGGGGTAGAGGGCAACAACTTTGTTGAGACGATGATCAAGCTCGCAGTCGACCGCGGGGCGGTTTCAGTGGTTGATGATCAGCGCGGCTGTCCCACCAACACCGCGCATCTGGCCGAGGCTTTGATTGACCTTGCCCTGTTGCCAGAAGCTGGTGGCATCCACCACTGTGCTGGCGAAGGTGAAACAACTTGGTTCGGCTTCGCTAAGGAAATTTTTGAGCGGACGGACACACCGTGTGACCTGACGCCAACGACGAGCGATCAGTTCGTCCGCCCGGCGCCCCGACCGGCAAATAGTGTGCTGGCAGCAACCCGTTCAGATACCCCGCGTCTGCCTGCGTGGACCAAAGGTCTGGACGATTACATTGAAGCTCGAACAACAGTTGGAGGACAGAGATGAAACTGCTGGTCTGTGGTGGTGCTGGATTTATTGGCTCAAACTTTGTAAGGCTCCGCCTTGAGGAGAGCGATGACGAAATCATCGTTCTTGACAAGCTGACCTACGCAGGTCGCCGCGAGAATCTCGCCGACCTTGAGGGCAACCCCCGCTATCTCGGCTTGGTCCACGGTGCGATTGAGGATCCTGCCGCTGTTGCTGAGGCTGCCAAGGGTGTTGACGCCATCGTCAACTTCGCCGCTGAAACACACGTTGATCGGTCAATCGCCGAGCCGGACGCATTTGTTGTCACCAATGGTCAGGGCACTTACACGTTGCTCGAGCGCGCTCGCGAGGAAGGTCTCCGCTACGTCCAGGTTTCAACCGATGAGGTCTACGGATCAATCGAGGAGGGCTCATTCACAGAGGAGTCGCCACTGCAGCCTTCTTCTCCTTACAGCGCGACTAAGACTGGCGCTGATCTTCTTGTGGAGAGCTATTTCCACACGTTTGATTTGCCAACCTCGATTGCCCGCGGTTCAAACAACTACGGCCCGTTCCAGTACCCAGAGAAGCTGATTCCGTTGATGATTCTCAACGCAATGCACGGCGATTCGCTTCCGGTCTACGGCGATGGCATGCAGGTCCGTAACTGGCTCTTCGTGGAGGATTTTGGTCGCGGCATTGGCCACGTTCTTGACCACGGCAAGTACGGCGAGGTCTACAACTGTGGTGGGCCTGACGAGTGCCCCAACATTGATGTTGTCAAGCGGATCATTGAACTGACAGGGACCAGCGAGGACCTGATCGACTACGTGACCGACCGTCCCGGGCACGATAGGCGCTACTCGTTGGCGTCAACGAAGCTCGAAGGGCTTGGCTGGAAGGCCCGCACGCACTTCGCTGAGGGTCTGGAGCAGACAGTGGCCTGGTACCGCGAAAACGCGCCATGGTGGGAGTCAATCCGCTCCGGCGACTACCGCGAGTACTACGCCAAGCAGTACGGCCGCGAGCTCACTTAAGGAAAGTAGTTCGGAAAAACCGAAACCGCGCCCTAGTGTTGGTGTTGTGATGGACGAAAGCAAAGGGAGGCAGTCATGAACTCAACCAAGCTCGTCCGCGTCGGCCACAAAGGCGCGAATGCCATGCATCCGGGCAACACGCTGGAAAGTTTCGACACCGCGCTCGCTACGGGCGTGGACATGATCGAGTTCGACATCCTGCCTAGTTCCCCGCGGGATCCTCATTCACCGCTTGTCCTTGCGCATGACTTGGACGACATCAATTCGCGCACACCTGTAACGCTGACCGCAGCCCTGGACCACCTCTCTTCACCCCGTTTCGACGGGATTGACTTCGATGTGGATCTGAAGATTCCCGGCTACGAGGCCCGGGTTGCTCATGCTCTGACTGAGCGCAATCTCCAGTCGCGCTCTTTGGTCTCGTCCCAGTACGAGCGGTCGCTTGAGGCCATGAAGCGGGCCGCGCCGGAAATCCGCGTCGGCTGGTCAGTTCCCAAGGCAAGTCGTGACTGGACCAAGAACCCGGTCACGATGCTTCCGGCGTTCGCAATGGTCATGTGGTTGCGGCGTGCGCTGCCTGCTCAGGCTGCTGATCGAATCCGCCGCGGTGTCATCGATTGCGTGATGGCTCACTGGTGTGTTGCCACAGAACAGCTCAACGACGCAGTGCGGGAAGCGGGCGGGGAACTGTATGTGTGGACAGTGGATGATGCCGATCGTATGCAGAGCCTCATCAATATCGGTGTAGCTGGCATCATTAGTAATGATCCCCGTCTGTTCCAGACGGCTCTCATCACAGCATGAACCCAGAATTAACCAACGATGCCGCCGACCTGCTCGGGTCAACAAGGCTGTTTTCAGCCCTTCCTGAGGACGCCCTGCTCCATATTGCAGCCGTGGCGGTGCCGCGCGCGTTTGCCTCGGGTTCAGCGATTTTCCACGCCGGCGATTCCGGAGAGTCCTGTTACGTGATCCGGTCCGGGCACGCTCGCGCGATCGGCGAGCATCCGGATGGCCGTCAGATCACCCTTGGGAACTTTGGCCCGGGTGACATTTTCGGGGAGCTCTCGCTGTTTGACGCGGAGACTCGGTCAGCCACCGTTGAGGCTTTGGACGATGTCGAGACCCTAGCGATCACAGGGTCCGACATGAAGGCGCTTGTAGTGGCCAACCCTGACCTCGGTTTGGAACTAGCGGCAGCTTTGGCCCGACGCTTGCGTGTTGCCAACCAGCGGATTGAGCGCCGGTCCTTCCAGACAGTTCAAGGGCGAGTAGCTGCAGCGATCCGCGAGCTTGTTGACCGGGCTCGTTATGAAGGCGCCGGCCCTGGTCCGACTCAAGTTGTTGCCACCCAGGCAGAGATTGCTCAGTTGGCTGGAACCTCACGTGAGTCAGCGAGCCGTTTCCTCGCCGAGCTCTCGCGTGCTGGAGTCGTCAAGCAAGGACGCGGTCGGCTGATTGTGATCGACCCGCCTGCGCTTGAGGGCTGGGTCTGGTGAGCAGGCGCCAAGGCGAACCCGAGGAGCACTCGGCTGGTGGTGTTGTGCTGGACGGCGATCGTGTCTGCGTGATTGTTCCCAAGAAGAAAACAGCCAAGGGCCGCAGGGCGCTCGCATTGCCCAAGGGTCATCTTGATCCGGGCGAGACCGCAGTGCAGGCAGCAACGCGCGAGGTACTTGAGGAGACGGGCCTTATATGTGAAGTGGTCCGTGAGCTTGACGAGGTCCGCTACTGGTACCGCAGGTCGCGCAGATCAGTCCACAAGTCGGTTGTGTTCTTTGAGTTCAAGAAGGTGGGGGGAGACTTCAAGGATCACGACGACGAGGTTGTTTCAGTGGAGTGGATGCCGGTCGACGAAGCCCTGCAGGCATTGACATTTGACGGCGAGCGCGAGATGCTCCGTCTAGCAGTTGGCCGCTAGGCTCTTCTTTACAAGTTATGAAGGTTCTCAACTTCTATTCACAGGTCTTCGCAGACCAACTTAGGAACGGCCGCAAGAGCGGGACGATCCGCCTTGGCGACAAGTCTCACAAGTACGAGCGCAACGACCTCGTTCTTGTAACGATTGGCTTCAAGCATTCTCCGCGGGAGCGCGTCTTTGAGGCTGTGATCGATGATGTTGAGGTGAAGCCCCTTAAGGAGCTCAGCCCCCATGAGATTCAGCACGACAACCCAGAGTGCCGACGGGTTGGGGACCTGATGTCGTTCCTGGAGCAGATTTACGATCGCCCCGTGACGCTTGACGACACCGTCACGATCGTCCGTTTCTCGGAAATAGTTGACCGTGCCAGTGATTTCGAGGACCGTTTGCGCGGCCTCGGCGGCGCTCGCAACTAGCTCCGCAGCACTCACGCCCGCACCTCAAAGACTCTCATGGTTGTGACATTTCCCCTGCTGGCCCGGATCGGGGCCATACTTGCGCTAATCTGGAGCTTCGCTTGGCACTCGTAGCCCTTGAGTGCCAAGTTTGAAGCCATACCGCCCCCGAAACAACTGATTCATGGGGCAAACACTGTTAACCAAGCAAACCAACGACGGAATGGAGGTCTAAGGGATATGAAACTTAAGCCCCTTGGAGACCGGCTGATCGTCCAGGCAATCGATGAGGAAGAGACCACAATCAGTGGCCTTGTCCTTCCCGATACTGCCAAGGAGAAGCCACAGAAAGGCAAGGTCATCGCTGTAGGCGAAGGCCGTGTGGAAGACGGAGAGCGAATCCCGCTCGACGTGAAAACAGGGGACGAAGTCCTCTACAGCAAGTACGGCGGCACAGAGATCAAGGTTGACGGTGAGGACCTTCTTGTCCTCCGTGAATCTGATGTGCTTGCCATCGTCGAGTCATAAGGAGAATCTGACTAATGGCACACAAGGAAATCAAGTTCGACAGTGAGGCACGTCAAGCGCTTGAGCGCGGTGTCGACGCGGTCGCAAACGCAGTCAAGGTAACGCTTGGGCCCAAGGGCCGTTACGTAGTCCTTGACAAGAAGTTCGGCGCCCCAACAATCACGAACGACGGTGTAACCATCGCCCGTGAGATCGAAGTTGAGGACGTTTTCGAGAACCAGGGAGCACAGCTCGTACGCGAGGTTGCCACGGCAACCAATGACGTTGCCGGTGACGGCACGACAACCGCGACCGTGCTTGCTCAGGCAATCGTCCGCACCGGCCTGAAGAACGTTGCTGCCGGCGCCAACCCAATCGCGCTTAAGCGCGGCATCGAGAAGGCTGTTGACGCAGTCGTCGAAGAGATCGGCAAGCAAAGCAAGGAGATTTCTGGCAAGGACCAGATCTCCCGCGTTGCAACGATCTCGGCTGGTGACGATGAAATCGGCGACGTAATCGCCGACGCAATCGAGAAGGTAGGCAAGGACGGCGTTGTCAACGTCGAGGAAGGCCAGACGTTCGGCATGGACCTCGAATTCACAGAGGGCATGCAGTTCGACAAGGGCTACATCTCGCCGTACATGGTCACCGACCAGGACAGCATGGAAGCCATTCTCGAAGATCCATACATCCTGATTGCTAATCAGAAGATTGCTTCCATCCGGGACCTTCTTCCGATCATCGAGCAGGTGTCTCAGCAGGGCAAGCCACTCCTGATCATTGCGGAGGATGTTGAGGGCGAGTCCCTTGCAACCCTCGTGGTGAACAAGCTCCGTGGCCTGTTCACCGGTGTTGCCGTTAAGGCACCGGGCTTCGGCGATCGCCGTAAGCGCATGCTTGAAGACATCGCCATTCTCACCGGTGGTGAAGTAATCACCGAAGAGATGGGTCTCAAGCTTGAGAACACTCAGGCAAGCCAGCTCGGTAAGGCACGTCGTGTGGTTGTTGGCAAGGACGCCACGACCATCATTGACGGAGCCGGCGAAGGTGACGCGATCAAGGGCAGGATCAAGCAGATCAAGTCCGAAATCGACAACACCGATTCCGATTTCGATCGGGAGAAGCTGCAGGAGAGGCTCGCCAAGCTCTCCGGTGGTGTCGCAGTCGTCAAGGTAGGCGCTGCAACCGAGACAGAGATGAAGGAAAAGAAGCACCGCGTCGAAGACGCTCTGCAGGCAACTCGCGCAGCTCTCGAAGAGGGCATCGTTGCGGGTGGCGGCACAGCACTTCTGGCAGCGTCGAGCGCCATCGACCTCGATGCAATTGAGGACGAGGACGAGCGCACTGGTGCGAGGATCATCCTCCGCTCACTCGAAGAGCCGCTTAGGCAGATTTCTGCCAACGCTGGCCTTGAGGGTTCGGTCGTGGTCAATGACGTACGCAAGGCAAAGGCAGGCTTCGGCCTGAACGCAGCCACCAACGAGATCGTTGATCTTGTTGCTGCAGGCGTCATCGACCCAGCCATGGTCACACGTTCGGCACTGCAGAATGCAGCGTCGATCGCGAAGAATATCCTCACCACCGAGGCGATTGTCGCCGAGGTCCAGGACGAGGGTGGATCAGCAGGCGGCGGCATGCCCGACATGAGCGGGATGATGTAACCCAGGCATCCGCCTGAGTAACAAACGCTTTGTTGTGCAAGCGGGGGTCGGTTCGAAAGAGCCGGGCCCCGCTTCTCTGTGGGGCCGGCCCGGTAGAGCTGAATCCCTGACAGGGGGTCAAGCCGATCGGATAGGCTGCCTCTGTGCCCCTCTTGACCTCGCTTGGTCTTATTTCCCTTGCTCTTGGGGGAGCATCTGGCTGGCTAGTTGTCGCAGCCACGCAGAACGCAAACTGGTTCCGCTCAAGGGGCGTCCCAGTTCCTCACCGGTTCCTTCAGATGCACATTGACTGGCTGATGATGGGCCTGATTCTGATCGCTATCCAGGCGGTCGCGCCCGGCATGCCAAACTGGATTCGCGGACTGGTGGCGTTCGGCGCGATGGTCAATCCGGTTCTGTTCTTCCCACTCGCTTGGGGCGAGAAGGCCTCAGACCACCCTGTCTACAAGGGCGTCGCCATCATCTCCTTCAGCACCATCAGCATCGGCTTGCCGGCGCTGGCGATCTGGGCCTTGACTAACTAGACGCCCTCAGCCCGGCCCCAGCTCGGCCGAGCGCTAGAAGGCGAGGAATCAAAAAGTCCCAAGGCTGTTGGGCGGATTGTTGGACTCGCTGATGATGGACAGCGTCGCAGTGGTGATGTTGACAGTCCCGACCAGCCAGGCCCCATCGGATGCTCTTTTGGCAGCTATGTAGAGGGTCTTGCCGTCGCCGGAGCTATGCATGTCGTAGATCGCAATTCGGTATGGGAGGGTGACAGGTGTGTCGTTGTTGGCGCTCTTGTCGTAGATGGCCAGTTGCTCGTCCGCGTCGCACGGGTATGCGTCCTGCTCAGCCTGACTCCACAAGGGCCTGTCAAAGAAACATGTTGTGGTGGACTTGCTGATACCTGCCACCGCGTACTTGTCGGTCCCCGTCAGCTGCCGGCCTACAAGCGGTTGGGTTACATCCGGGAGGTTCAGCTTTCTGGCCTGCGGAGCCAGCTCCATCAGGCTGGAGGTGTATCCATGATCTGCGCCGGTCGCGCCACCATTCTCGCCCATAATTCCGATGCTGCTGTTATCCGAGAGCAACGCAGGGCTGCTCAGCGGCCCTACAGTGCAGCTCAGGAGACAGTCAGCTTCAGCCCATGTCGTTTTAGGCTCCATGTCCGAATAGATGCCGTGATCCCAGCTCGCCAGCAGTGGCTCTCTTGGAAACAACTGGTCGTCAGGGCCAAGCGAGTAGACCGCCGGGGGCAGATTGCTCCATACCCAGGCGGTGGGCTCTGGGCTCTCGAGCTGGAGGTGGTCGGCGCTGAGCCTGTTGGCTGGCAGCTGCCCCATTAGCAGCGCACGTCCGTTGGCTGTAAACCCGGCAAGGCTGTAGTAACACATGTTTTCCATGGGATCACCGAGCGGAAGGTCAGGCAAGACGCACAGGGTTGCCCTTTCAAGGCTTGGGCTGATCCGTTCAAGGTAGGCACGGCGGTCCTCCCTCAAGGAAGCCACCACCACGCCACTGGGGAGGACGGTTGCGCCACCACCCCAGAGTGTTCCCGCGACATGGTCTGCCAGAAGGTCCGTGACCGTCCCAGCTGGGTCAATTCTGTAAAGCGGTGCTTTGCTTGGGTCTGGCCCGTCAGCACCGACAATGTAAATCGCGCTGGACTCGTCAAAACGGACGAGGGGTGACTCGTAATAGCCCTGGAATCCCTGCGCGTAGCGGTTCCATCCAGTGATCTTGTTGCTGTCAAGAAGGCAGGCAGTGACTCCAGTAGCGGGGTCGAGCTTGCCCACAACACAGCCAGGGTTCGAAGCGTCTGGCTCTGGTGCGCCAGCGATTGGGGCTGGAGGGTCAAACACATTCACGATGCTGCCATTGGGGGCATGGAAGATCTGGTAGATCGAGCCGGTGCCGGACACGACTGCGTTACTCAAGCTGCTGTCTGTGTTGATGACTTGGAGAAGGTCCGTGCCGTCATCGGCTGCAGCGCGGGCCTTAGGCGAGCCAGCTCGGCGTCGGACGGGCCCAGTCTGCCTCGCTACGAGGCCCTTCTTGCCAACAAGTCGGACGGTCTTTAGGGTCAACTTTTTGTTGCTGACGCGTGCCCCGTTCATCCTCGCGCAGCGGGCGACGGCTGCACGCGGGAACGCCCTCTGAAGGTTCTTGACTGCCCCGCGGGTTCGACCGGTTTGGGGACGAACGGTTTGGTAAGCGCGGATCTGTGCCAGATATGTGGCAAACCAGAAGCGCCCCTTGCCAGCACTGCGCCTGATGCCCGACACGTTGTTACCCGGATACCAGCGTGTTCCGGATTGTCCACACCGGTAAGTCGTGCGACCAACCTTGACGGGCCAAGCGTGCGTGGCGATCTTCCCGCGTGCCCGGACATCCTTTGCCGGAATAGCGGATGTGGCTAGTGAGCCAGCCGCGTGTGCTGGGCGCGCTGCTGCGACCGACGCCAGTGACCCAACGCAGAGGAGAGTTGCCCCCACCGCTATCAACGCAGCTCGAGGATGTTGATAACGATTGGCTACGGATTTAGACACGACATCTTCCAGCACTGCAATAACAAACAGGATCTCCAAAGCGACACTTTACCGCCTTGTTCCCCCTCTGGTCGCATACGGCCAGCACTCGACCCGAGATGATGTTCACATCGCCCCGGGTCCTGCTGACTAAGCCGAGGCTCAGCCGGTGAAGCTAGGCGACTTCGGGACAGCCAACCAAGTGCGGTAGGAGTGCGTGCTGACGCTCCGGAATCCGCTGAAAGTCATTGTGATTGACTTGATGGACCGGTTCGGCCGCATCCAAGCGGTTGCGCCATCCGATCCATGATCGGCACCCATGACCGTTGCGCCGGTAGCTCCTGGAAGCCAGCTCGGTACGGCTGTGTCGTTTCCGCAGTTGGTTGGCTTCGAGCGGGTTACCTTGCAGAAGTTGAAGGTGTTGTGTGTTGCCGTGCCCTTTAGCTGAGACCCGGTCAGGTAAGTCCCACTTGCATCCTTGGCGCGGATGATGACCTTGTCTAAGTCCAGGTCGGCAACTGCGATCCCAAGTACGCCAGCAGGAACTGCTGATGCGAATGTGATCGTGGTTGTGGTCCTGTTGCTGTTGTCCAGGGTGTCCTCGCCAACGCGCAGGTACTTGACCTTGGTGCTGGGCCCGCTGCGCCCGAAGACTGCCCCGAACGGAGTTGTTCCCGTGAGCCAATCACCGCCACCAGTGGAGGTCAGCAGCTCAACTGGCTCGGTGTCCTTCTTGTGCTTAGCGACCTTAAGCGTTGCGTTGGGAATACCGGCCACCCCAAATTTGATTGTGCCCGTGCGCGTGCGGGCGGTTGGTTAGGTCTGAGCCCTTGAGTGTCCACTTGGCATAGACGCCGCTAGAGGCAGCCGCAACGGAGGTTGGAACAAGAGCAAAAGCAAGGAGAAAAGCGAGGGTGAGTTTTCTAATTGAATGGAGTATAGGGGCGTTTGCGGCGCTCGGAATAAGCACGGGCGAATGAGAACGCCTAAGCCCGGCCCTCAGTGGCACGGGAGGCCTCGCGTCTTCTGAGAGTCCAAAGGTTGCCTCCGAGCAGTGCCAGGGCTGCTGCCAGTACAGCCATCATCACTAGGTCCGAGGGAGCCGGCCGCTGTGATGCGTAGTCCAGTTCGGCCCTCCTCGGGTTCCTGCCCTTAAGCGGTGCCAGAGCGACAGCTCGGTTAAACGCGTTTAGATCGCAATCTCCCCTGCGCAAGGCAGGGGCTCCGCTCGGCCATGCGGTCAGAACCAGAACAGAGGGGTTGCCGTCGAAGGACCTGCTGCAGAGATTCGTCCTCCCCTGTGCCGTAGCGGACGTAAGCCAAGACACGAGCAAGGCCTTCGTGACCGTGGTCTTGTGGAGCGTGGTTAACCAGACCACAGGAGTCTTCGAGGCTGTCAGAGGCTTCCACGCAGCTCTTGACGGGGACAAGTTGAGTGTCTTGTTGGTGCTCTTGGGCGGCAGATAGATGCTGTAGCTCTCCCTGTGCATGTTCATCACGATGGTTGCGGGCGGCCTAAGGCTCGCGGCGGCATCGACCGCGGCATTCACATCGGATCGCAGAAAACTAACTTGGAGCGAACGGGCTCCGCTTGCGGTCATGACGATCAATGCGGTTGCGGCGAGGACTGCGGCCAGGGCGCGCGGTCGCGCGTTAACGGCAGCGGTTGCGAGCAGGACGAGTGCTGCCCCGAGAAGCGAGTTAAGGCTGCGAACGGTCATCACCATCACGTTCGTCGCAAGGGAATAGGCATACAGGCAGGTCAGTGAGGTCGCAATCGTGAACAGCAGCAGACCCGTCGGGTTCGAGGTGGTTCCAATTCGGAACTGCCTTGAGGCGGAGCCGATTATGACGATCGCAACCAGTAGTGAGACACTCAACATCCCGGGCAGCAAGTTGGGAGAAACCGCGGTCGTGCCGGCGATCATCCTCTGTAGATGGTCAGTAACCACGTAGACGCCGCTGCCGCGGAGCTGCCCGAGCATGTACCAAACGTTCTGGGGATGGAACGCCATCGCAAACGGCGCAAACATAAGCAAGGTTGCTGTGGCGGCCATAATCGTGCGGCGACGAAGGTCGGGCCTTGTGACCAGGAGCCACCCTCCGGCTCCGAGCATCGCAACGCTGCCACTTGCATGCGAGTAGAGGACTGCTGCGCCCGCTAGTGAAAGCAGCACGGTTCGCGCTCTATTGGGCTGTTCCGCAAAGCGCAACACGGCGATGAGCGCGAGAACACATGTCAGTGAGAGAACGGCGTAGCTACGCGCCTCATTCGAGTACCAGATCGCGAACGGGCTGATCGTCGCAAGAGCTGCGGCGAGCACCCCGGTCTTCAGTCCGCCGACCCGGTCGCCGAGCACCCACACGGCGGGGATTAGCGCGGTGGAGGCGGCTACCGATGGCCAGCGCAGCGATTCGGGGGCGTACACGATCGACTTCGATATCCACGCCAGGAACGGATACAGGGGTGGTGTCAGCTCGATCGAGTTTTGTAGGTTGTGCCAGAGAGCCCCAAGTGATCCGGAGAGCATGACCTCGCGATAGGAGTAGTACTCGTCACCAGCGAGCGACTGGTTGATCCCCTTGATTCTCAGAAGGAACCCGACCGCAGTTAGCAATGCCGTTGCTGCCAGTGCTGCGCGTCGAGTGCGGGTGGGGTGGTCGAGCATCTCGGCACTCCAGTATCCCAGAGGTAACCACGTCGCTCCGGGAACCTGAGCAGTCTGTTCCGCTGGACTTTCCTTGGTGGCGAGGGGCGACTAGATTGAGACTGGCGCCCACCAGCCGTCGCTAGCCTATAGCTAGAGTTGAAAAGCAACTAAGGAGGCTGGCAAGTGAAAGCTATTTGGAATGACAAAGTGGTCGCTGAGAGCGACGACACAGTTGTAGTCGAGGGAAACCACTACTTCCCGCGCGAGTCGGTTGACAGCTCCTGCCTAGTTGAGAGCGGCCATACAACCGTTTGTGGCTGGAAGGGCACGGCCAACTACTTCTCGCTCAGCGTCGATGGTCAGGTAAACGAAGACGCTGCTTGGTACTACGCCGAGCCCAAAGAGGCGGCTGCCGAGATTGCCGGCCACCTAGCCTTTTGGAAGGGCGTCACCGTCGAGGGCTGATCGCGTTGTGGCCGTTTGTGGGCGCGCCATTCGGTATAAACGGATCTGCCCAAGGGACATTTTACCTTGAGCATTATCGGTCTTTAACGTTCCTTGACACAGTTCGCTCTGGCATTTCGCGAATGAATTCGTTAGGGCCTTCCTCATGAACAATCCCATCCCAAAGACCGTAATCGCCATGTGCTTATCGGTCGCAGCTGTATTAGCGAGTCCGGTCTCGGCCAGCGCCGGATCATCGGCACCACCAACTATCACGGTCAACTCGATGATCCAGCCCGCGTTTAGCGCTTCATTCACGGACTACGCAGTCAAATGCCCTGAGGGCACGATAACCGTCAACGCTCAGTCGCCCAGCAGAACCTCGGTTTCTATCGACGGCTCACCGCGACGAAGTGGAACTGTCAGCCAAGCCGTCCAAGTCTCACCTGGGCAGGAATTCACGTGGACGGTGTACCGCATCGGCTGGCATGCCGCGACTTACCACGCTCGGTGCATACCCGAAAGCATGATCCTTCCGACAACTACTCGGACCGGCACCGTCCAGTCAGAGTTCTACTTCGCTTCCCCGCAGGCACTCTCGTTTGCAAGTGTCCCGACCGGATACGATTCGATCTTGCTTGACCGAAACGGAGCTCCGGTCTGGTGGTACAACACCGCCGCTCCTTCCTTCTTCCCACAACTCGCCAGCCCAACCACGTTTCGTTACTTCCGGGGCACCGAACCGCCGCTCGCAGTCGGGTCGGGACGGGGCGTCTGGGAGACCCGGACTCTGAGCGGCAACCTGGTTTCAACCCTCGCCCCAACCGACGGAACAGCCGACTTCCACGAATTGGCGTCAACCAAAGCCGGCACCTACTACACCGCTGGTTACACCCCACGGAGCCAGGTCGACATGAGCCCTTGGGGGGGCCCATCCGATTCGTCAGTGGTCGACTCGATCATCCGGGAAATCCGCGCCGACGGAAGCACGGCGTGGTCGTGGAGGTCTCAGGACCACATTCCACTGGCCGACATGGGCCGTTGGGGCAGCGCGCAAGTTACCGTGTCGCTCTCGGGGGTCTGTACGACGTCGCCCATGTGAACTCGGTTGAGCCCGACGGTGATGGAATCATCGCATCGTTCAGGCACGAGGACGCGATTTATCGGATCAAGCACAATTCTGCTGGTGACATCGACTGGAAGCTGGGCGGCGCGCAGGGGTCCCGCAGCCTCAGAATCATCGGTGACCCACTGGCGCCAAACACGTTCGGCGGTCAGCACGACGCGCGACGGTTGTCGGATGGCACTGTCTCGGTATTCGACAACGGGACCGATCTCGGTCGGCCACCTAGAGTGACGCGCTGGAAGATCGACACCAAAAAGCGGACGGCCACACTCATACAGTCATTCGGAGACAGCCGAGTAACGCTCTCTCCCTGCTGCGGAAGCGCCCGCAGGCTCCCCGGCGGCCACTGGATTGTGTCTTGGGGGGGAGTACCGATTGCCACGGAGACCGATTCGAGCGGCCGCCGCATCCTCACCTTCGACTACGGGCGTACTGGGGAATTTGACAACTTCGCTTACCGAGTGCTGCCGATCTTGCCCGGAAAGGTTTCGGCGGCTGCGCTGAGGTCGGCAATGAACGTGATGCACCCCCGCCCCTGAGCGGACGCTACTGACGGCTTCACAGTCGCCTAAGCCGACGCCCGGATTCGAACCGGGGACCCCTTCATTACGAGTGAAGTGCTCTACCAGCTGAGCTACGTCGGCGTGTGCCGGCCCCTCGGCGAGAAGGAACCGGCAAGTGGATCGTACCTTCCCGCGGCGGTTCACCGGGCCTTGGGCGTACTCAAGCCGAGACGGTGCACGCATAACCGCTTACCCTCCCAACTAACAAGGAGCAACATCAATGTCAGCAACAGCAGCAGTACCAACAGGCACATGGTCCGCGGACCCAAGCCACTCACGCATCGGATTCTCAGTCAAGCACCTAGGCATCGCAACCGTTCACGGTGAATTTGGCGAGTTTGAGGGCACCTTCAGCATGGGTGAGGATCTCTCGTCAGCCAAGATCGAGGGCAAGATCCAAGTCGCCTCAGTCGACACAAAGCTAGACGCACGCGATGAGCATCTTCGCGGCGAGGACTTCTTCAACATCGCAGCCAATCCAGAGATCACCTTTGAGTCCACCAAGATTGAGGCCAAAGGTGACGACGAGTTCACCGTCACCGGCAACCTCACCATCAACGGCGTGACCAATGAGATCGAGCTCGACGGCGAGACTCAGGGAACTGAGACAGACCCATGGGGCAACGACCGTGTTGGCTTTGAGCTCTCCGGCAAGCTTTCCCGCGGGGACTTCGGCATGAGGTTCAACCAGGCGCTCGGCAGCGGCAACGTGCTTGTTGGCGACAAGATCAAGCTTGACCTCGATATCTCAGCAGTGAAGCAGGCCTAGTAGGTCAACGGGCCCGGTAGCTGATGCTGCCGGGCCCTTGGTCGTATTGAGTGGCTCTCGGCGGCCCGACCGGAGCGCCGATCGCCCCGCGCCACTACCCTGAAACCATGAGGGTTACTGGGAGGAAACACCTTGCGTGGCGGATGCCACTAGTGGCCTGCCTCGTCCTCGCCCCGGCCCTCGCGATGACAGCGTTCGCAAGCGCTGGATCAAACCCATCCCCAACCCTTCCAGAGACCCTTGAGGCACACACGGTGGCTAGTGGTCTGAACGCGCCAGTTGGAGCCGTGTGGGCCCCAGACGGGCGCCTGTTCATCGCAGAAAAGCAGGGGACAGTCAAGGTCGTCCTTCCTGGCGAGTCACCGACCGCAAGGGTCTTGTTTGACATCTCAGGGCATGTTGCAACCCATGTGGACCGCGGACTGCTCGGGATTGCGACGGACTCAGACTTCGTCCACAACGGCTACCTATACCTCCTTTACACCTATGACCCGGACCAAACTCGGACCGAGTCCCCCAAGACCGCCCGCCTGACGCGCGTCAAGGTGGGAGCCGGCGCGACACTGGCAGCAGGCGAGACGGTAATTCTCGGCAGCAAGGGCTCAAAGGCCTGCCCAACACCGGGGGTCAAGGATGACTGCATGCCATCTGACGGCTCCTCCCACAGCATTGGCACAGTCAGGTCAGATCCGGATGGCAGCCTCTGGGTTGGTATCGGTGATGGCGTAACGCCAGGCTCACTTTCGTCCACGATCATGCGCGCCCTAGACCCCAATGTGTTGAGCGGCGCCATCATCCACATTGACCGAGCTGGCAAGGGCCTGCGGAACCACCCGTTCTGCCCAACGGTGACCGACCTCACTAGGTCATGCACCAAAGTGTTTGCCAAAGGTCTCAGGAATCCGTTCCGCTTCACACTTCTGGGCAACGGCCGGATTGCAATTGGCGACGTTGGCTATGACTCAACCGAGGAGCTTGATGTGGCAACGGGCGGTAAGTCATTTGGCTGGCCCTGCCGCGAGGCGGCCCATCCTCAGGCCGTGTATGCAAACACTTCAGCTTGTAAGAAGGTCAGCGCCAGTTCACAGACCGACCCCGTCTACGAATATGCACATGCGAGTGGCGGCGCCGCAATTATGGCCGGGCCTGTCCTTGGGAGCACGTGGGGACCCTTCGCCGGCCGGCTGGTAGTTGGCGATTACGCCCGCGGGACAGCCGGACTGTTTGACTTGAGCAATCCGACAGCCGGCGTTGACCCTCTGGTTACGGGCCTTCAGTCGGTGGTGGACATGGAGCCCGCTCCGGGCGGTGGCATTGCAATGGTTGAGGCCGGGTTCACCGCACATGGGGTTGACCCGGGCCGGGTCTGGGTACTGGAACCTGCTGGAGCAAACCAGCGTCCGTGGGCTAAGCCAACTGTTGTGACGAGTGGTTCGACAGGAACGTTTGATGCCAACGCGATCGACGCTGATTCCACCGACCTGACCTACGCCTGGGACTTCGGTGACGGAATCTCTGGCACCGGAGAGCAGCCAAGCCACACCTATGCGACTCCAGGCGTCTATTACGCTCGCGTCACCGTCAGTGACGGGACTGAGACCGGCACTGATGTGGTTCCCGTTGCGGCGGGCATGACCGCACCCGTGGTGACCATCACTAGCCCAGCTGAGGGCGCGCAGTCAAGTGGCGGTCAGCTGCTGCGGTTTTCCGGTGGTGCCACCCTTGACGGGCTCGCGCTTCCCGCCAGCGCCACCAGCTGGACCCTGATTCTTCATCACGGAGTACACGACCATTTCCTCACGAGCTTCACGGGGCGCGTCGGCAGCGTGACGCTCCCCACTGACCATGACGCTGACTCTTCCTACGACCTGATTCTGCGGGCCACCACCTCCCAGGGGCGCTCGGCCTACAAACGGGTGTCAATTCACCCTCTGACACAGTCCCTAACACTCTCCACATCAATAGCCGGTCAAACGGTTGGCTGGGCTGGCAAGGCAGTACTTGGAACTAAGGCCACCGCCGTCGGAATGAAGGCCGGCTTGAGTGTTCCAACAACGAAGATGGTGGGAAGTGCCCGCTGGCGGTTTAGGTCTTGGTCAGACGGCTCTAAGGCGGCGGTACGGACCTTCACCATGCCGAACCGTGCTGCGACGCTGAAGGCGACCTACACCCGAGGCTAGGCGGTCTCGACGGCGAGCTTGGCTTCGGCCAAGTCCGCCGCGGCCAACTCTTCGGCCTCAGCCCGCATCTGCTTCAGACTTGGCACTAACAGTGCCGCGACTGCACCAACCGCTAGCACCGCAGATCCAAGAGGAAGGGCTGCCACGAGGCCATCTGTATAGGCCTGAGGGCTGTCGTAGGAGCCGTTGGCAGCAAACAGAACGCCGAGCATGCTGACACCCATCACACCGCCAACCTCGCGGATCGCGTTGGTCGCACCTGAGGCCTGGCCACTCTCGCGCTGGCGAACACTCGCCAAAACCGCGTTAGCTGCTGGTGCGAAGACCAGTGACATGCCCGTGCCACAGATAACGAATGGGATTAGGAGGTCGCTGTATGGGACCGTCGGCGTGGAGACAGCTGCCAGCCAGCTGATCGCGATTGCCTGCATTGCCAGACCGGTGGCCATCAGGGGCCTAGCGCCGATCTTGTCACTCAAGATGCCTGCGATCGGGGCTACAAAGATTGGCATCGCTGTGAATGGGAGTGTCCGAACGCCTGACTCAAACGGCGTGTAGCCCTGTCCGGTCTGGAAGAACTGCGACAGGTAGAAGATTGACCCGAAGACACCGAAGAACATCGCAAAGCTGATGACGTTTGTTGCGGCAAAGCCCCTTGACTCAAAGAAGCGCATCGGCAGCATTGGTTCCGGAGCACGGCGCTCCCAAAGCACGAAGAGCAGCATGAGTGTGATGCCTCCCAAGCCGGGCCCGAGGATCCCAAACGAACCCCAGCCGAGGGTTTCGCCCCGGACCACGGCGTAGGTCAGGCCAAACAGGCCAAGGCCGGCAAATACAATTCCTGGCAGGTCCAGCGGCCGGGATTCTCCGCGGCTTTCGACCAGCTTCCAGATGGCGAGGCACCCGAGCGCGATGCCAATCGGAATGTTGATTCCAAAGATCCACTGCCATGAGCCAGCACCTTCGATGACAGCGCCACCGACTACTGGCCCCAGCGCCACGCCCAGACCGGTCACACCGGACCAAATCCCCAATGCCATTCCGCGCTTCTCGCCCGGGAATGCTTCGGCCAAGAGGGTGAGGGTCAGCGGGGTGACAATCGCAGCGCCCAGACCCTGGAGTGCCCGTGCTGCCACGAGCGCATCGATGGTCGGCGCGAGGGCAGCCAGCAGACTTGCCCCTGTGAATGTTGTGAGACCGACGAGGAACATCTTTCTGCGCCCAAAGCGGTCCCCCAAGGCAGCTGCGGGCATCAGCAGCACAGCGTAGGAAAGCGTGTATGCGTTGACCGTCCACTCGAGGGCTTCCAACCCACCGCCAAGATCCTCCCTGATACTCGGAAGGGCAACGCCGACAATGAGGTTGTCGAGGGTGACCATGAACAGGGCGATCGACACGACCGCAAGGGTCCAACCGGCGCGCCCCTTGGGGCCCTCGGCTAGGTCAGCGTCTATTGGGGCAGTATTCACTTCAAGACAAAATAGCGAAGGTAGAGAACAGTCGTGTGGGCCAGAGCGAAGAAGCGACGGCACTTTCGTGCCGCCGCTAAGGACTTCGTCTCTGGCCGCGAGGATTTACCTCGCGGTGAGTGACTACAGAATTGTTGTTGAGTCGGCTGCGACCCGGTAGGTCTTGGTTGCAGCGAGTGCAGTTGACTTGGTGCGGATTGTCTGGAGCTTCTTGAACGTCGCGCTGAACTGGCTTGACGTTGCGCTCGCGAGGACATAACCGTGATGGAGCTGGTCGTACTCCTTCATGTGCGGGTTGACGGCGAGGTAATGAGCCTCGTTGTGACTCGTTGGCAGGGTTGGCGCATCCGCCGTTCCGTAACCAGGGGTGTGGAAGATTGCACCGGCGATCTCGGAGTTGGACGGCATCGTTACCGATCCACCAGCAAACTCAGTTGCCACGGCACGACCAGCTATATCGCGAACCTGGCCGGCCATGAACGTGTGGTAGTCGCCTGTTGCGAATACGACGTTCTTGACGTTGTGGCTCCTGATTGCCTGGAGCAGCGATTCGCGCTCAGTTGGGTAGCCGACCCAGTCGTCTACCCCTGCGCTCTTACCGTTGACCTCGTTGAGGGCCATCGCTACAACTTCGTTGGCAATGACTTTCCACTTGGAGGTCGAGGTGTTCAAGCCGCCCTGAAGGAAGCTCATCTGCTCGGCACCAAGGTAGGCACGTTCTGGGGTGTTTAGGTCTGTGCAGCTGGCCGGGTCAATCTCAGTTGCCTTGAACCCACAAGCCTGCTTGTCGCGGTACTGGCGCTCATCCAGAACAAAGAGCTCAAGGTTCTTACCGAACTTGGCCTTGTGGTAGAGCCTGGTTCCGCCAGTGACCTGCGGGAAGGTCGGCATGTTGTCAAACCATGCCTGATAAGCCGCAATCTTCCGCTCGTTTGACCAGCCGACGTAGTACGGCGGGTTCGTTCTGCTCGCGTTGCCTCCGTCCGCGCCTGCTGCGCCGGCGTAGTCGTTCAGGACCTCGTGATCGTCCCATGTTGAGATCATCGCGTGGCTGGCCTGCATTGCCTGTAGGTCCTTGTCGCTGCGGTAACGCTGGTAGCGCTTGGCGTACTGCTCATATGTGGTCGCGCCGCTCAGTGCTTCGCTGCCTGGGCTGTTGTCCTTGCGCACCGCAACGGCTGGATAGGTGATTCCGTTTAGCGTTTGTGGGTAAGAGCTGTAGCTCACATCCTGGTAAACGAAGTCACCAAGGTTGACAACAAAGTCAACGTCGTCCTTGGCCATCAGGGCATGGGCGTTGAAGTAGCCGTAACCGAACTCCTGGCAGGAGAAGTACGCAAACTTGACTGCGCTTGTTGAGCTTTCCGCAAGGGCCGTACGGAACTTGCCGACAGCGCTGTTCTTGGACTTGGTCGCAAAGCGGTAGTAGTACTGAGTGTGAGTCTTGAGCCCGGTCACGCGGACCTTGACCGTGTAGAGCTTGGTTGGGTCAGCCGGGACGAGTTCGCTGTGGACGGTCTTGTGGAAGCCCTTGTCCGTAGCAACTTCAAGCAGCACAGACCCGTTGCCGGTGACGCCCTCAACGCGGCTCCAGAGGGTGATTCCGTCAGGAGTTGGGTCGCCTGCGGCGAGGCCGTCAGGGAAGGTGCCACCCGTATAGCTAGGCGCAAGTCGACCTTGAAGCCGGAATGCCAGCGAGTCTGGAACCAAGACCGCGATGCCTGTGAGGCCTGCGGCGGCTGAGACGAATCCTCGGCGTGAAATCTGGGCAGCGGACATTCTTCCTCCTGATGTATGGGCCGGTCGAGTTGAGCACTCGCTGGCGACCTCTTCTCCTGTTCCTAACGCTACTGGAACATGGGTCTACGCACAAGCACCAACCTCGCCCCGCGAGGAACTAGCCTCGGCCAGTTCCAACGGGGTCTTTGTCCGATGATCTCTGCTCCCAGATTGGGAGCAGCCCGACATCGACTGCTAGTTGATGGTGATCGTCATGGTCATGCCGCCAAGGTGGTCGGCGCCAGAGCCAGGATGCTTGGTGCAGTAGAGGAAGTAAGTCCCCTTCTTGCTTGGCTTCCAAGGCGCAGCGGCTCCACTGCTGGTCCTCGGCCAGAAATATGTCTCATTATTTGAGATTGCAACCGGGGAGCGCATGTTGGGGAAGCTGATGCCCTTCGTGCTCTTCTTGGAGCTAGTCGTAGTGCTGCCCCATGGTTGAAGGAAGACATTGTGCTGTCCGCTTTCTGGCTCGAGGCTGAAGACGAACTGCGCCTTGCCAAGCTTCTTGGTGACCGTTGCGGGGAAGTAGTAGCCGTCGTTGGTTGTGCCACCCATGGAGATGGTGGTAGTCGGCAGGGTCACAGCTGCTGAACCTTTGCGTGCGCTGGCAAAGCCAGGAGCAAGTGCGGCAACAGCAACGAGGGTGAGCAGGGACAGGATTACCTTCGGAGTCTTAGTCATTCCGACAAATCTACACAAGACGAGAGGATCGCGTTGCACATGTTTGCGAAACCTTTACTCCCAACGCGCCAACCGCCGCACCAACACCCCCGATGCCCTATTCTCCCGCGCTAGCTGTCAACGCGTCAATCCACGGGAGGGGGAGACTCAAGCTTTGACCAAGAAGTTAGATGACACGAATTTGAAGGGCGTAGATCGCAGGGACTTCCTCAGCCTCGGCGCTGGAGCCGCCGGCCTGTTCTGTGCGCTCAGCGCTAAGGACATCTCGAACCTTTCAAGCCGCGATGTGAAAAACATTGACGCTGCGGCAGCTTCCCTGAAGCGTCCAAAGTTCAAGGCCAAAGCAGCCGCCGCGACCCTCGACCCGGTTGATCGCTACGACTTCGACACTCCCGATCCGGCCCCGGGCGGTCAGGTCCGTGAGTACTGGATTCAAGCGACCACAGTTCTTTGGGATCCAATCCCAACCGGCAAGGATGCATGGATGGGCGGCAAGCAGGCCCACAAGAAGTTCCGCGCATTCGTATACCAGCTGATGACCCCCGGTTTCGCATCCACCGCGGGTGTTGCACAGATGCCAGGTCCGACACTTCAAGCCGACGTGGGTGATGTTCTTCGCGTGCACTTCCGCAATGCCGATATGACGCTCAATCAGCCAGTGACAATGCACCCGCATGGAGTTCGTTACACCCCTGACTATGACGGAACCTATCTTGGCGACTTCACCCGCGCCGGTGGGTTCATTGCGCCTGGCGAAGAGTTCACCTACACATGGGAGTGCCTGCCAGAGAGCGAAGGCGTTTGGCCGTACCACGACCACGGTCCAAACCATGTTCTGAACTCAGCCCGCGGCCTGTTCGGAGCAATCATCATTCGCGATCCTGCTAAACCAAGGCCAGACCGGGAAGTCTGCCTTCACCTCCACAGTCTTGCACCGCCAATCACCGGCACGCCCAGCATGTTGCACGCCATTAACGGCAGGGCTTTTGCTGGAAACACGCCGACGATCCGCGCCAAGGTTGGCCAGACCGTGGCAATCCACGTGCTTGGCATGAATAGTGACTTCCACACTTGGCACCTACACGGCCACCGTTGGCCCGACGAAGCAGGGGCGTTTGTTGACAGCCCCGCAGTCGGCCCGAGCGAGGTCATATCGATTCGGTACACGGAAGATAATCCGGGCCGTTTCCTGTATCACTGCCACGTCTCTTCACACATGGACGCCGGTATGGCAGGTTGGTATCTCGTTGAGAAGTAAAAACAAAGCAGCTAAGGGGAGAGGACCCATTCATATGACACGTACACGCACCCGTGTGGCAGTTGTCGTCGCAGCCGTTACGGCTCTGGCGATGAGCGCCGCACCGACCGCCTTCGCAGGCGGTTACCCACTTCCGGAGAACCCGGGAACAATCAGCAAGCCAACCAAGAAGGTCAAGAAGCTTGTGGCGTCAAAGACATGCACCTCGAGTGCGCTCAGCGCTCACACGTGCTTCGCGACTCTTGCCGCGGCAGTCGCTGCTGCAAAGCAGACCGGGAAGCACAAGTACGAGTACACGATCACGATCACCAAGGGAACTTGGCGTGAACCGGTAATCATCGAAGGACATCAGTGGGATGGTCTGACCATCACAGGCTCGACATCGGACGCTAGGGAAACGATCATTGACCTGAGCACGCTCTCAGCACCGGACAATCAGGATGCAATCCTGATCAACGGCGTAGCTGGCGTGACAGTCAAGAACCTGACAGTTACCCGTTACAAGGGCAACGGCGTTTGGATCGTCAACGTGCAGAACATGTTCGGCACGAAGACCTACCTTGTGAACAACGTGATTGCTTCATTCGGTGGTGTGTATGGCATCTTCGCCCGAAATTCGTTCGGCGGAACCATGTCCAACTCCGAGGCGTACTACAACAATGACTCAGGCTTTTACGTTGGTGAGACACCACCGCAGACCAAGCCACTCCGCACAACGTTGACTGGCCTTAAGTCATGGGGTAATGAGCTTGGTTACTCGGGCACAAACTCTAGGTACGTCACGATCACCAAGTCAAAGTGGTTCAACAACGGCATCGGGATTGTTCCCAACCTCCTTTTCTCGGAGGACTTCCCGCCACCGTCTGACAACATCATTATTGACAATGACGTCTACGGCAACAACCTCAACTACTTCGTTGGGACAAACGCCGATGGCTCGTCGACGGCGGTCGCAAACAAGACCAACCGCCTTCAGGTGACTCCATTCACAGTGAACTACGGTTCTCTCGGTGGAGCTGACTACCCGCCCGGAATCGGCATCCTGCTGTTCGGATCGCAGAAGACGACGATCCAGAACAACCGCGTCTGGGGCAATAAGCTGCTCGGTGTTGGCATGCTCAACCCGAGCGTTCTGCTGACAGACACGAGCAGCTATAAGGCTGTCTGTCCGGTCGGCGTGACGCCGTCGGTTGCCTGCAACACGCTGAAGAACACGTTCAACCTCAAGTGGAACAAGATCATCGGCAATCAGTTCGGCAACCTCGGTAGAAACCGGAACGGTCGCGACATCTTCTACGCGAACGACGGCACAGCCAACTGCATCGGCGGCACAGGCAGCAATGCCAACACCGTCGGCGGAGTCCAGTCGAGTCTCGTGACAATCGGTGAGCCGACGCTTCCGAAGTTCTGGGCAACCTGCCCGGTCGCCTCGAACTTCGCGAACTCCGGCCTGACGCTGTCGTACTTCGATGCGCTTACGTTTACCGACGCCACAAGCGCCTCGGGCGCCGCGGGTATGGGTGGTCGTGATCCAAGCGGTGCCGACTTCGTCGACAACAGGTACCACGACGGTCGCTGGCTCCACAAGACAGATCAGGCCGCATGGCCAACTGGCTTCGGAACGCCAATTGAACGTTGCAAGTTCAAGGTTGCAGCAACGCCGCTCTCGGGCTGCGTAGGCGACGGCAAGTAGTCCAGCCGAAAACGCTTTGTTTGGCTTCCGGCCGGGTTGAAAGACCCGGCCGGTTTGCTTTTCAGGTCAGGACTGGGTTCAGCTGTTGAGAGCTGAGAGGACCGTGTCGTGCAGGTGCCCGTTGGTAGCAAGGGCAGACCCGTGGGTGGGCCCGTCACGTCCGTCAAGGCTGGTGAAGCGACCGCCGGCCTCCTCGACTATTAGTGCTGGCGCTGCTAGGTCCCAAAGGCTTGGACCTGGCTCAGCGGCAATCTCCGCGGCGCCTTCAGCGACAAGGCAGTGAATCCAGAAGTCGCCATATCCGCGCGATTGCCAACACTCCCGCGATAAGTCCACAAGTTTGGCTGGTCCACCAGGTACATCGTCCCAACCGCTCAGCTCGGCATGGAGGAGGACGGACTCCGAGAGTGTTGTTACGCCGCTGACGGCGATCGCCTTGCCATCGTCACTCCATGCGCCCTGTCCTTTGGCAGCCCACCAGAGGCGGCCAAGTGCCGGAGCGCTGACAACAGCAACCAGCGTGTCGTCGTTCTCTCGCAGGGCCACGAGGGTTGCCCACGACGGAAGGCCGCGGACAAACTGCTTGGTCCCATCGATCGGGTCCAAGATCCAGGTGCGGGTGCTGTCCCCTGAGGCCCCAGATTCCTCTGCGAGGATTGCGTCGTCGGGGCGTTCCACGGCTAGAAGATCCAGCATTGACTGCTCGGCGGCCGTGTCAGCGTCGCTGACCGGCGTCATGTCCGGCTTGGTCTCCACATGTAGATCAGCGGACCGGAAACGGGCCGTTGTCTCCATGTCTGCAGCCTTGGCTAGCCGGAGAGCTAGGTCTAGGTCGGTGGTGATGTCAAACGCCATTGTGCTTCCAGCGTAACCATCGCGATGGGCGGGCAGGCTTCGCGCAACCTTCCAGCCCGCCAGCCCAACCCATAACCTGCTGGGTCAGATGGACGGCCAACCCACATTTGACCTCCAGTCCCACTCCGTTCACTCAGATGGGGCCTTGACCCCAGCAGAGGTGGTTGAGCGGGCTGCTGCGGCAGGCGTAAAGACCCTCGCGCTGACTGACCACGACGGAATCGGCGGGGTGATTGAGGCAATTGAGGCAGGCCCCCAGAACGGTGTCCACATTGTTCCCGCTGTGGAAATAACCGCGATCGACACTCAACACGACGACATTCATCTGCTCGGATATTTGATCGACCACACCAACCAAGTCCTAATTGACCGGCTTGAGGGAGCTAAGGATGAGCGGGCACGCCGAGGGCGACTGATGGCAGAACGGCTTGAGCGCGCCGGTTGGTCCATCAACTTTTCAGTACTTGACGAAGCTGAGGCAGCGGGTGGGACGGTCGGCCGTCCGCATGTTGCCGAGGCAGTCTTGACCGACCCCGACAATGCCGAGCGTCTCCATGACCTTGGCTACGACACGACCGGCAAGATCATCCACAACCTGCTCCAGCGCGGCAAGGAAGCATTTGTTCCACGCGACCATCCGACTGTTGAGGAGGCGATCGCCTGGGTACATGATGCGGGCGGTCTTGCCGTCTACGCACACCCATTCTTTCCGGCTGAGCATTACGGCAACGCTGAGGTTGAAGCGGCGCTGCGCCGCTACGCAGCAGTTGGCCTAGACGGCATTGAGTGCTTCTACAAAACACACAGCGAGGAGCAGACACGGTTTCTCCACGCGCTCGCTGTTGGACTCGACCTGCTCACAACTGGCTCGGCTGACTTTCACGGGCCTAGTCACGGCGACTTCAGCGTCTTCCGCGACTTCAAGACTTATGACCTCGAGGTTCGACTCGGGGCCATCCAGCCTTCCGTTTAGCTGATCGCCCCGGTTGCTGTCAGGAGCAGGATGAGGACGCCGACGGCAATCCGGTAAATCACGAACGGCTTCAGGTTGTGGGTTGAAAGCCACTTGAGCAGGAATCCAATGGCCCAGTAGCCAACGCCGAAAGCAGCAAGAGCGGCAAGGACAGTTGTGGGAACGCTGACCGACTGACAGTTAGTGACTCCATTCGCGCACTTGTCGGCACCGATCCCCTTCAGCTCAAACAGTCCGCTTGCCACAACTGCGGGGATGCTGAGCAGGAATGAATACCGGGCCGCAGCAACCTCGTTGAGGCCGCGAAACAGGCCGGCGGTGATAGTTGAGCCCGACCGGGAGACGCCCGGGATCAGGGCGAATGCCTGCCACAGGCCGATGAAAATCGCGTCGGAACGGTTGATGTCTTCGGTATCGCGAATGCGAGTTGCCGTGGCGTCAGCTGCGGCCATGATCAGCGAGAACAGGATCATCACGATCCCGATCACCCAGAGTGACCTGGCGGCGGTCTCGATCTGATGCTTAAAGACAAGCCCGCAGATGCCTACGGGAAGGGTGCCAAGGATGATGTACCAACCCATCTTGGCGTCATGGCTTGCCCTAGCTTCAACGTTACGCAGGGACACAAACCATGCCTTGGCGATCTGCAGCAGATCCTTACGGAAGTAGATGACCACAGCGGCCATGGTGCCCAGTTGGATTACTGCGGTGAACGCAGCGCCGGGGTCCTCCCAGCCAAGCAGTGCCGGGACAATACGGACGTGTGCAGTTGAGGAAATCGGCAGGAACTCAGTCAGGCCTTGGACAATGCCGAGGATGATTGCTTCGATTGCGCTCATGAAAGGGCTCCATCAAGTTGGTGGGCGAGTGACTCGATGGCCAGTTCCCGATTGACATTCAAAGTCAGCGCGCGACGCGTCTGTTCGATGCGTTCGATTGCATGCCGTAGGTCAGATGGCCTGATCCCACCGGCTTCGCTGACAAGTACAGCAGCCTGCTCGGGGGGTAGAACATCAACAGCGCCCACCGCTGCTCGGTGGACATCACGCAGGTGAGCCTCGGCAATAAAGAGGGCTAGGTCAGCGGCAGCGCTCTCGGCGCGTCGGCTTGCGCGCTTGCCGCGCTCCTCTGCCTCCCGCTGGAGCCGTTTCTTTTCTGACTTGGCCGCGAACTCAAGCCGGGCCTCTGCTCCAGCCTCAACCTCTGCGAAAGCGGCCTTGCCCCGCTCTGACGCTGCGCTGATGATCTCCAACCAAGGTCTTGCGGTGGCTGCCCCGCCACGGAGAGCACCACGCGCCAGATCCTCTCCGGCGTGCTGCAATACCTCCCCGTTCTCGCTAGCTAGGAGTCGCGCCCGAGTCCCGTCACCGCCTGATGCGCGGGCGCACTCCTCTGCCCGGCCCGGGGCGATGCCCTCACGCTCAAGTCGCTTGGCCAAGGCAGCAGCCGTGGGCGGCTCAAACCGGACTGATTGGCAGCGGGAGAGAATCGTTGGGAGGACGGTGCTTGTGGCATCAGCAATCAGAATCAGGTGGGCGTGGGCTGGGGGCTCCTCAAGTGTCTTGAGGAAGGCGTTGGCAGAGGAGTCGTTCATCCGGTCAGCACCCTCAATCACGAAGACACGGCACTTGGCCTCGAATGGGGTCATTGGCACGGCGCCGACAATGTCCCTGACGTCGTCAACGAGGATCTCCCCGTTGGCTCCCTCAGGCCGGATCCAGCTGAGGTCGGGGTGTGAACGGGCGGCAACTCTGGTGGCAGTGTCGCCGCGGTCGCTGCCGACATCTAGCAGGGCGGTTGCCAATGCTTCAGCCACCTCTGCGCGGCCACAGCCGGGCGGTCCATGGAAGAGGTAAGCGTGGGAGGCCGTTGCCCGACCCTCGATCACTGGGCCCAAAATGGCCTTCACATGCGGGTGAGCGTCGAGTGATTCCACTGTTGGACGGAGGATACGCCGGGGAGCGGGCAGTAGGCTCTCCCCGTGTCCCAAGGGCGACTCATCACTGTTGAAGGAATAGATGGAGCTGGCAAGACCACTCTCTCCGGAGGTCTTGCGCGTGCCCTTGCGGATCAGCACGGCATGGACATTCACCTTCTACGCGAGCCTGGTGGGGTCGAGCTGGCAGAGCGGATCCGTGAACTCGTGAAGGATCCCAAGCTAAGGATCGGAGGTCGGGCAGAGGCACTGCTCTATGCAGCAGCCCGGGCTGAACTAGTCGAGCAGGCACTCCTACCACTACTGGCAAGTGGGTCATCCGTTTTGCTTGATCGCTACGTGGATTCCTCGCTGGCCTATCAAGGGGCCGCGCGCGGTCTCGGGATTGAGGAAGTCTTCGCCATCAACAGCTTTGCCACCAATGGGCTTACCCCCGATCGCACTCTGCTGCTGCGTTTAGATGCGGCTGAGGCGCGCCAGCGAATGGGCGGGCGCGGCGAGGCAACTGATCGCCTTGAAGCTGAGGACGACGCATTCTTTGTGGCGACAGCGCGCGCCTATGACCAGCTGGCAGCGGCTGAGCCGGAAAGGTTCCGCGTGCTTGATGCCACGCTTGGCCCGGACGATCTGCTCGCATCAGCTCTGGTCGCTCTCGGCGACCTGATTCCTGCCTGACGCTTAGGCGGCGGGTGGTTCGGAGTAGCCACCTGGGCGGGCGGTGGCGAAGGCCCAGGCGTCAGCAATCATTGAGTCAAGCTCGGGGTGCTTTGGCTCCCAGCCAAGCTCGGCGCGGATCTTGGCTGACGCTGCGACGAGCATTGGCGGATCGCCCTCGCGGCGTGGCGCTTCCACAACTGGGATCTCAAGCCCGGTTACTCGGCGCGCGGCTTCGATTACCTCACGCACGCTAAAGCCGTTGCCATTGCCGAGGTTAAGGATTCGGTGCTCACCGGGGGTCGTCTTCTCAAGCGCGAGCTGGTGGGCGAGAGCAAGATCCTCCACATGGATGTAATCCCTTACAGCCGTCCCATCGGGCGTCGGGTAGTCAGTTCCAAAGATGCTGACATGGGTAAGTCGGCCCTGAGCGGCCCTGAGAATGTTTGGGATCAGGTGGGTTTCCGGCTCGTGGTCCTCACCACAGGGCCCGCTGGCACCCGCGACATTGAAGTACCTCAAGGAGATTGCCCCGAGCCCGTGGGCTGCAGCTTCAGCGGTGATCATTCGGTCAACAGCAAGCTTGCTCTCGCCGTAAGGGTTGACCGGACGCGTTGGGCAGTCCTCTGCGATTGGCACAACCTCGGGCTCTCCATAACAAGCGCAGGTGGAGGAGAAGACGAGGCTCTTGACGCCATTGGCCCGCATTGCATCGAGCAAATTGAGGGAGCCAGTGATGTTGTTGCGCCAGTAAAGCTCTGGCTGGGAGACAGACTCGCCAACAAGTGCGAACGCCGCGCAGTGAAGCACTCCGTCAAAGCCACCAGACAGAGCGGTGGTCAGACTGTCCAGGTCGAGCAGGTTGCACTCGATCAACTCTGCGCCGTCAGGGACGGCAGCCCTGTGTCCGCGCGAAAGGTCGTCCAAGACAACAACATCGTGGCCAGCGGCCATCAAGGTCCGTGCGCTCACGGAGCCGACATAACCCGCACCACCTGTAACGAGAAGACGCATCTCGGTGAAGCCTATTCTGCCGACGGGATTCCCGGAGATTGGGGGGAAACGGCTGCCAGCTGATGTGGCCTTGGCTACAGTGGCAACCCACCGCAAAACGGGCGTGTTGGAGGGTTGGAAAAAGTTCCGTCCGAGCCACCGTACACACTGGCCGACCCCTCCAAACAGGTCGCTCGCCCCGGCGACATGCGCGGAGATTGAAGAAAATTTTGAAGCAAGGAAAAAGGAGAGCGGGAGATGGCAAAGTCAGCACAGCACACGACGGCAGAATTGACAGTAGAGGGCGATGCGCTCACTGTTGGCAGGGTCTTTACCGAAGCAGGACAGAATCCTTTTGATTCCGTTGAGTGGGAAACCCGCGATGCCGTAATCGGTTTCGGCGGCAACGTTTCCTTCGAGCAGCGCGGCGTCGAGTTCCCAAGCACCTGGTCGCAGAACGCAACCAACATCGTCTCGCAAAAGTACTTCCGCGGACAGCTTGACTCACCTGAGCGCGAGTATTCCGTTAAGCAGATGATCGGCCGCGTTTCCGGCACGATCGCCGGCTGGGGTCTCGACCGTGGCTACTTCGCCAATGAGGAGGCAGCCAAGGCCTTTGAGGACGAGCTCACCTACTCACTCCTGCATCAGCTCGTAGCGTTCAACTCGCCGGTCTGGTTCAACGTTGGCTTTGAAGAGAAGCCACAGTGCTCCGCTTGCTTCATCCTCTCCATTGAGGACACGATGGAGTCAATCCTCGCCTGGAACACGAAGGAAGGCAACATCTTCCGCGGCGGTTCAGGCTCGGGCATCAACCTTTCTAACATCCGCGGTTCGATGGAGCCACTTAAGAAGGGCGGCACCGCATCCGGTCCCGTTTCCTTCATGCGCGGCGCCGACTCATGGGCCGGCACCATCAAGTCCGGTGGCAAGACCCGCCGTGCAGCCAAGATGGTTGTTCTGGACGTTGATCATCCGGACATTCGTCAGTTCATCTGGTGCAAGGCCAAGGAAGAGGACAAGGCCGAAGCTCTCCGTGACGCTGGCTTTGACATGTCCATTGACGGTGACGGTTTCACCTCAATCCAGTACCAGAACGCCAACAACTCAGTTCGCGTAACCGATGCCTTCATGACCGCAGTCGAGAATGGTGACGACTGGAACCTGATCGCCCGCGCAACCGGCAAGCCTGTTGGCGACCCAATTCCAGCCCGCGACATCATGCGCGACATTTCCGAGGCAGCCTGGCGCTGTGCTGATCCTGGCGTCCAGTACGACACCACGATCAACGATTGGCACACCTGCCCCAACTCAGGGCGGATCAACGCTTCCAACCCTTGCTCGGAGTACATGCATGTCGATGACTCGGCTTGCAACCTCGCCTCGATCAACCTGATGAAGTTCCGCAATGACGACGGTTCATTCGACGTCGCTGGCTTCGAGCACGTTGTCGACGTCACCTTCCTTGCGCAGGAGATCATCGTTGGCGCGTCCTCTTACCCAACTGAGGGAATTGGCGCCAACGCCGTCCGGTTCCGTCAGCTCGGTCTTGGCTACGCCAACCTCGGGGCCTACCTGATGTCAAACGGCATGCCGTACGACTCAGATAAGGGCCGTTCGACCGCAGCCGCGATCACCTCACTGATGACAGGCCGCGCATACCGCGCATCAGCCCGCATCGCTTCGGCCATTGGTACCTATGAGGCATACCCAGAGAACGCTGAGGCCCACAACGGCGTCATGCGCATGCACCGTGACGCTTCATATGAGATCGACACGGTCAACACGACTGATGAGCCACTGCTCGCAGCAGCTCAGCAGGCTTGGGATGACGCAGTCGAGTTTGGTGAGGAGAGCGGTTACCGCAACGCTCAGGCCACAGTGCTCGCACCGACGGGAACAATCTCGTTCCTGATGGACTGCGACACGACCGGTGTTGAGCCTGACTTCTCCCTTGTCAAGTTCAAGGAGCTCGTTGGTGGCGGCCAGATGACGATCGTCAACCGGACCGTGCCACTTGCACTTGAGACCCTCGGTTACAGCGGTGAGCAGATTGCCGAGATTGAGGCGCACATCAACTCCAACGGAACAATCATTGGAGCGCCGCACCTCAACGACTCAGACCTCGAGGTCTTTGACGTTGCCGTCGGCGAGCGTGCGATCAGCCACCTTGGCCACATCAAGATGATGGGTGCCGTTCAGCCGTTCATTTCAGGTGCCATTTCAAAGACTGTCAACCTGCCAAGCACGGCAACGGTTGAGGACATCTCCGATGCTTACACCGAGGCATGGCGCCTAGGTGTAAAGGCTCTGGCCATCTACCGTGACGGTTCCAAGACCGCCCAGGCGCTGAAGACTGACGCCCAGGACGAGAAGGGTGCCAAGGCCGAAGAGGTCACCGGTCCACGCCGTCGCCGCATGCCACGTGAGCGCCAATCGATCACCCACAAGTTCTCAATCGGTGGGCACGAGGGTTACATCACTGCCGGTATGTACGAGGACGGCACTGTTGGTGAGATCTTCCTGACCGACATCGGCAAGGAGGGCTCAACGCTCCGAGGCATGATGAACGCGTTTGCGACATCGATCTCGGTCGGCCTCCAGTACGGCGTGCCGCTTGAGACCCTGGTCAACAAGTTCTGTTACATGAGGTTTGAGCCGGAAGGCATCACCCAGAACCCAGAGATCCCATTCGCCAAGTCCATGCCTGACTACATCATGCGCTGGCTCGCATCCCGCTTCCTTGATGCAGCAATGCAGGAGGAGCTGGGGATCATGACTGACGCGGTTCGCGCCAAGAAGACCGCTGAGGAGACGGCAACGTCAATCAACTCAGACACCGCAGGCCCAATCAACGGTGCCAACGGTGGATCGAGCGCGCCAACGGCCTCGCTGACGGATACCCCGCCAGTTCAGCCGGCAAGGATGCTTGGTCTAGAGCTTGGGCCAGCCTGTCAGCAGTGCGGCGGGATGATGCAGCGCACGGGCTCCTGTTACACCTGCCCCAGCTGCGGCAATAACACCGGTTGCGGTTGATTTAGACCCGCAATAGATTGGTAGTATCGGGGCCCTGCGCAAGCGGGGTTCCGTCGTTAGTGAGCACTGCCCTAGGATCAAGAAATGGCGGGGGACATCAGCACTGATTACGACGCGGTTGTAGTTGGTGCTGGCTTCAGTGGCCTCGCTGCCGCGCTAAGCCTCCACGACGCGGGGGCCAAGGTTGCCGTGGTTGAGGCCCGAGACAGGGTTGGTGGGCGAGTCGAAACCCACGACCTCGGTGGGGGAGCATGGATTGACCTTGGCGGTACCTGGGCGGGGCCTATGCAGGAAAGGGTCCTCGCAATGGCTCGGCGTTTTGACGTCGGCCTGTTTGAGCAGTACGCAGAGGGCAAGAATGTTCTGGACCTTGGGGGGAAGCTACGCCCCTACTCGGGGACTATTCCGAGGGTGGGTCTAGGTCCTCTGCTCGACATGGGGCGCCTTCAGTTGAGTTTGGGGCGAGCAGCTAAGCGAGTTGATCCCGACCAGCCATGGAACGCACCCAATGCCGAGTACCTCGATGCAATCACGCTGGCGGATTGGCTGCGCAACCACCACTATGGCGAGGTCGCAACGGCCCTCCTGGCAATTGCTGGCAGAACAACTTGGGGTGCAGAGCCACGCGAAATATCGATGCTCTATGTACTCAGCTACATCGCCTCATCAGGTGGGCTCGCTGCGCTGCTCGACACTGAAGGAGGCAATCAGCACTGGCGCTTCCAAGGTGGAGCTGCCCGCGTGGCAGAGGGAATGGCGGCAGCCCTTCCCGACGGGTCAGTAAGGCTTGAGCAACCGGTTGACTCAATCACCACTGAAGCCGGCGCGGTGACCCTAACTGGGCAGGGGTCCGACGGCACATGGGAACTGCGGGCCTCACGGGTCATCGTCGCACTGCCATCGCCGTTGCGAAGTCGCATCACTTTCAACCCGAGCCTTTCACCCACGGCAGCCGCTGGTTCCTCAGGCTGGCGAATGGGGAACCTGACGAAGTGCTTTGCGATTTACGACGAGCCCTTCTGGAGGAAGGATGGCTTCACCGGCGAGGCGCTCACCGATGCGGCTCCTAACGGGCTTACTTTCGACGTTTCGCCACCTGACGCAAGCTGCGGGATCCTCGTTGGTTTCGCAGGCGGTGACGATGCGCGCACGCTGGAGTCAACTGATGCGGCCGGGAGGCGCGAGCTTGTACTTGGAGGCTTTGCTCGTCTCTACGGAGAGCGGGCAGCCAAGCCAGAGGGCTGGGTCGAACGCGCCTGGGCAGCGCAGGAGTGGAGCGCGGGCGGCCCAGTTGCGGTGGCACCACCAGGCGCGCTGATGTTCTCCCAGAATGGACTGCGTGAGCCGGCGGATCGCATCCACTGGGCAGGAACGGAGACGAGCGCTTTGAGGGCTGGGTTTATTGACGGAGCGATCCGGTCAGGTGAGCGAGCAGCCGCCGAAGTGCTCGCCTTTACGCAATCTTGACTCGCTAACGCGAGTTCTTACCGAACGCTTACTCAGTAGTTCCCAGTGGTTAGGAATGGCAGCTCCATGCTGTGCTCATGACCACTACAGCGTTGCACCGCACCCAATCCACCCGTAGCCTCCGAATCATGTTCGGAGCGCTCATCACCCTTGCCATCTCGGCAGCGATGATCCCCGCCACCTCAGCCGCAGCACTGCGCGCTGGCGATGTCGGCTTCAGCCTCTCGACCCAGTCGGGGCAGACATGGGTCTATGGCGACTCGTGGAACAACGGTGTGTTTGTGAGGAACGCAATCACCCTCAATGACGCTTACGTCGGAACACTGCGCGGCGTACCGAGGGGAAGCTGGGTTTGGCCTGGGGCGCCATTCGAGCTTCCAAATGGCAACATCGCGATGTACGGCGCTGAAATCAAGCAAGTCAAGCCGGGTGCTTGGGGTTTCCAGATTGTTGGCGGCGTGAGGGCAGACTTTGACCCTGCTCATGCCGGCAGGGCAACTGTCGCGCCCACAATCCGTCCCGGGATCATCTGGGCCGCTGCGGCTACGAAGGACCCTGCTTCCGGAGCGCAGTATGTCTACGGAATTGATGGCAACCATCATGCCCACGTCGCGCGGGCCAATGACAACGGCACGACGACTGAGATCGGAACGATGGGCGGCACAATTTCGGGTCAATTCACCGTTCTGCAGGAGCCGAGCGGCAAGTGGTGGATGGTTGGCCAACTTCCATTCCTCAGCCGTCGAGTTGTGGCATACCCACTGTCAGGTCCTGCGGGCAAGGTGACAGGCGCTGGACTGAAGTTGATCACCCTTCCCAGCCCTGGCCCAACTCGGTACACCTACGCTGGCACCGTCCATCCGGAGTTGAACGGCCTCCTCACTTGGGCTGTTAACGGCTCGGGCGCTGGCACCCCGTATGGGCTTCAGCGTCAGGCTGCGTTCTGGCCCCTTGCCCTTACATATGCCAAGGCTGCGGCGGCTGCCACTGCGGCAGCAAAGGCCAAGATTGCCATCGCCGGCTCTGCGGGCAACACCGTGAAGATCTGGGCTTCCTCAAAGCAGGCTGAACTTGAGAGCGAGCTGGCAACGAACGCTGAACTTGACCTGACCAAGAACTGGCTTGCGCCACTTCCGGATCCACTCAGCCCAGATCTCTCAATCCCTAGCTCGAGCGCCCCTGCCGCTTGGGAGATGTCAGGAACGGCAAGCGATCCATTCCAGCCAGCTGGCGAGGATTCAGATACCGGCGGTGACTTCATCGTCCCTGAGACAAGTGCCGGATTCAAGGCTCAGCAGACACTTGCTAGAGCAGCAGATTCAGCCGCCAAAGCCGCTGTGAGAGCGGCGGCTGCCCGGGCCAGGGCGGCTGAGGCAGCAAAGGCTGCTGTAGAGAGGCAAGCTGAGGCCAATCAGCATGCTGCTGAGGCGCTTGGCGAACAGGCTAAGAAGGCCGCTGAGAAGGCTGCCGAGCAGGCCAAAAACGAAGCTGAGAAAGCTCAGGCCGCCGCCGAGAAGGCATTAGAGAGGGCCAACAATGAGGCAGCCAAGGCGGATGAAGCACTGAAACGGGCCAATGGCAAGGGCAGGACCAACTGGGGTGTTCTCGCCCCCACGCCTGCCGTGTTGAGGTTGATCCGCGCCGGCTGAGACGGCTACTAGAACAGTCCATCCTGTTCGGGGTGGAGCAGGTCCGGGCCTTCGTTACCCGGCTTCCCGACCGCCCTTGCTGCCTTGTCCTTCTGCATTCGGCTGGGATCGAGCGGTTCTAGGAGTGCAACTGCGGCCCGGGCGTCAACGGTGGGGTCCAGCCAGATGTCCATCTGGTCCCGGTCAGCAAGGATCGCCGGCATCCGGTTGTGGATCGGCTCGACTAGCTGGTTGGGCCTGGTTGTCGCAACAACGCAGGACCTCACCGGCGGCCCTTCCTCCGGTTGCCAAGTTGTACACAGGCCGGCAAGGGCGAAGACTGACCCGCCGTCCACGGTGAAGCGCCAAGGCTGCTTGGTTCCTCCGCCCACAGACTCCCATTCGTAGAAGCCATCGGCCAGGATTAGACAGCGTCCGGCTGCGGTCGCGATTAGCTGGCGGTAGGAGGGCTTCTCAGTGATGGTCTCTGATCGGGCGTTGATCATTTTGACCCCATCGTCAAAGCTCTTGGCCCAGTGTGGAATCAGTCCCCACCGCAGGAGTTCAGCGGTCGGGCTTGGGGAATTAAGCGGCCGCATGATCGCAACGACTTCCTGAGTGGGGGCGACATTGAAGCGTTCAGCGAAGATTCGGTCCTCTGGGAGGGCTTTAAGCTCGCTGAAGCCCTTCTCAAGCTGTTTTCGCGTTGGGGTGAGTGTGTATCGACCGCACACGGCAACGACCGCCTGAGGTCAGCCCAGCGGCTTCTGTGGGCAAGCAGGGTCTCGTTCGCTGATCCCGTGCGGTGAACCATGCTCAGCGAGAAGGTCGAGAAAGGGAACGGCGGGCAGCGCCTCTGGGCCAAGGACGCCCGATCCCGACCAAGTTCCGTTGGCGATTAGCTCCAGCGCGACGACTGGATTGATGGCCGTCTGCCAGACAACTGCCTGACAGCCGTCCAATGCCATGCAGGTTTCGTTATCGACCAGGTGGTAGATGTACGTCGCCTTGGCAGCTCCGTCCTTGCCTTTTCCGGTCACCAATGTGCCAGCGCAGGTTCGGCCGGTCATCTTGTCGCCCAAAGTCGCAGGGTTGGGAAGCGCAGCGGCGACGACATCGCGCGGCGACACCATCTGCCCTCTGACCGACACAGGTTCGGTGGAGTCAAGGCCAAGCTTGTTCAGGGTCTTGAGGACGGCGATGAACTCGTCTCCCAGTCCGTACTTGAACGTCACCCGCTTGCAGTCCACCCAGCGGGGGACCAGCGCGACCTCCTCATGTTCAACGTTCACACACTCAACCGGGCCGATGCCCTCAGGGAACTCGAAGATCTCAGGCTCGCTGAATGGCTCTGTTACAAACCAGCCGCGGTCCTTCTCCCAGATCAGCGGTGGGTTGAGGCACTCCTCGATTGTCGTCCAGATCGAGAAGGTCGGAGCGAACTCGTACCCCTCAACGACTAGGTCAGCGCCATCGCGCACGCCAACTTCGTCAATCTCGCTGAACAGTTCGTCAGCGGCATAGCGAGCGGCAACATCGCTGAAGCCCGGCTCAACACCAATGCCGACCAGTGCGAGTTGACCCTTGGCTTCCCAGTCACCTGACACGGCGAACTGGGCGTCACCCAGCTTCACTCCGCACTCCTCGGTCGGGCGGTCGGGATGGCGCTCAGAGAGCGTCATTGCCATGTCGAGGTAGGTTGCGCCCGCTTGGAACGCCGCCTCGAAGATTGGGGGGTTGAACCTTGGGTCGCAGGCGTTGAGGATTGTGTCGCAGCCCTCTGACTTGGCAAGGGCGGCGATCGCTTCTGCGTTGGACGCGTCGACGTGGGCTGAGGTGATTCGCCCATCACCCATTCGGGCGGCAACCTCAGCTGCGCGGGCCTCGTCAATGTCGGCAAGGACAAGATGGTCAAAGAAGTCGCGCCTGCGAGCTATCGCCGCGACGGCTTCACCAACCCCTCCGGCACCTACAACCAAAATTCTCATTCCGACCCCTCCGGCTTGTTGCTTGCCCCTTGAGTATGCCCCTCGATCATCGGCTCACCACTCTCTGCGCGGCGGGATACCTCGGCCATCTCGCCTTGGAGGGTTCGACGTTCGCGCAGGTAGAGGTAGATCAGTAGCCCGACAACGCCGATGACAACGGCGATCAAAGCGCCAATTCCGACCTTCTTGATCAAGGTTTCTGCGGCGTGACCGATGTAGTAGCCGGCAAGACCGATTGAGGTGGCCCAGGCGACCCCGCCCAGAGCATTCCAGAGGAAGAACTTGCGCCACTCCATCCGATTGGCACCAGCCAGGACTGCCGCGGTAACACGCAGGAGGGCTACCCACCGACCAAGGAATACGGCCTTGGGGCCGTGCGCTTCAAAGAACCGGTCGCCATGGATCAGAAGAGCCATTCGGCGCTCGTAGAAAGGTCCTTGGCGCTCAAGCAGGGCTCGGCCGCCCTTCTTACCAATCCAGTAACCAATGTTGTCACCGATGATCGCGCCCAGTGCTGCCGCGATAATCACCCACTCGATCATGAGCGTGCCATCGTGGGCCGCAAATGAAGCTAGGAACAGGATGGTCTCACCCGGCAGCGGGATACCCATTGACTCAATCCCGATTACGAGCCCAACGATGACATAGGCGTACTGCCCGTGGAGCACACTTGTCAGAGACATACCCAGCAGAAAGACGCCTGAGCGGATCACGCCTTGCCTTTCTCGATCACTGCCTGAACGCTGGCAAGGAGCCAGCCCGCGTAAGCCACCAGACCGAACGCTGCAAGGTGGACTGCTGACCAGAAGGTGTTAGTCCCGAGGGGATCGTCAAATACGAGCAGTCCGGCGCCAATGGCGGTCAAGTTGGTTGCGGCAGTCATCAGAGCAATCACGACCACAGGCTTCGTGGTGCCGTCCTTAAATGCCTTCTGGAGCAAGTAGAAGGCCCCGAGTGAAGTCACAGCGCAGATCCAAGTCCACGGTGACTTCAGCAGAGCTATTAGGCCGTTGTGGGCTATCCCAACCAAGGCGTTGAACATGGCATCTGAGGCTCCGTGAAGAAGACCAGCGGCAAGCCCGATCGCCTCCACACGCTTCTGACGGAAACCAACGACGGTAAGAGCCATGGTCAGCAGCAACGTACCTCCAACAAGCAGAGCAAGCCCGCCTACGTCGAATGCGTTCTCGGGGCCATCAACCGCAGTTCCAAAGGCGAAAAGGATGAGTGCGCCAGCCATCAGGCCCGCCCCAATCACCTCGCGTCGGGTTGGCTTGTGATTGCTGATGAACATTGCCAGCGGCACCGTGAGGATCAGCCCACCCGCGAGGAATGCTTGAACCAGCGACAGTGGCGCGTAGTTCAAGGCGAGGGTGTAGATGACTGTTCCGATCAAGCCGAGAAGGCCTCCCCAGAGCCAGGCGGGAGCACGGAAAAGTTCGCCCAATGAGCGGAGCGGGTGGGTGGCATCGACGCTCGGACCACCGTCGAGAGCCTTGTGTTGAACTAGGTATGAGATGTTGAAGAGGATTGAGGACAACAGCCCCAGTCCAACCCCAAAAAGCACCGTGCTGGTCAACCGTTCTCCCTCGCGCGCGCTTCGCCCTCAAGTAGCCCAGCTGAGCCAACCGCCCAGAGGACGCAAAGCCATGTGATCACAGCAACGGTGACGTGCACCCAGACCAACCCTGATGGCAGCTTGGTCATCCACTGAGTGATGCCTATTACTCCCTGTAGTGCGAGCAGACCAAGGACAAAGATGAGTGGCTTGATTGCGCGGCGCTCGCCTCCAGGCCGCCGCAGAATCAGGATGACGGCGATGATCGCCAGTCCGAGTGCGACACCCAACGCTCCATGGCGCTGGACCAGCCACCTCAGACTGTCAGTGCCGAAGATGTCCAACCGAGGGACGATCTCCCCGGTGCCGGAGGCCCCGGCGTGTGGACCGGCGGCGGTTGCGGCTGTGCCAACCATGACGGTCATAGCGCCCATTGGGATCAGCGCTCTGACTGACCAGACGCCAAGTTTGTCTGTCGCACGCGGCCTGTCCCCAGGCTCATAGGTGGCACACCAAGCGAGGGCGAAGGATGCGTCAAGGATCAGCATCGAAAGGATGTAATGAGCCATCACATACCCGGGCTCAAGACCACTGCGAACGGTGAAGCCTCCGAGGACTGCCTGAGCTACAACGCCGAGGGGAAGCAGGATTGCAAGTACCTCAAGTTCCCTCCTGTACGGCCTGCGGAACCAGCCCATGATTGCCACGGCGATAGCCGCCAGTCCAACGAATCCCGAGAGCACCCGGTTTGAGTACTCGATCACCGCGTGGGTTTTGGCCGGTGCCACAACGCCCCCGAAGCACTTTGGCCAGTCAGGACAGCCAAGGCCGGATCCAGTCAGGCGGACTGCTGCTCCAGTCAAAACGATCAGGGCGAGTGAGCCGAGCGCGACTCGCGTCGCAATCTGGAAGGTGCGCGGCGACACTTCGAATCGTTCACGAAGTTTCATCAGCTCTGATGATGCCACTCAACGGCCCGCACCAAGGGCGCGATGGGCTAGGGGAGCCAGTTGTGGCGCGTTAGTAGGCGCCGCGACGGGCGAGGACTGCAGGGAACGTCTTCAATAGAATCACCATGTCGAGGCTTACAGACCAGCGCTCGAGGTAGACAAAGTCAAGGCGGACGAGGTCGTCAAACTCAAGGTTGGACCGGCCGGAGACCTGCCAAAGGCCGGTGATGCCCGGAAGCACTAGGTAGCGCTGACGGTGCCAATCGTCCAGCAGTTCAAAGTCGCGCTGTGGCAGTGGGCGGGGTCCGACCAGACTCATTTCGCCGCGCAGCACGTTCCAGAGCTGCGGCAGCTCGTCAATTGAGAACCTCCGCAGGAGCTTGCCGACCCTTGTGACCCGAGGGTCTTGGCGAATCTTGAACAGGGCGCCGCTTGCTTCGTTGAAGCGTTCGAGGTCGGCCATCCTCTCATCTGCGTCAGTTCGCATTGTGCGGAACTTGAGGCATGGGAATGCGACCTCGCCAATACCTGGGCGCATTGATCTATAAATCAGCGGTCCGCGGGATGTCAGCTTGATCGCAATCGCGCTAGCCAGCAGGACCGGGCTGAGGACCACAAGCAGAGCGCTTGATAGGGCCAAGTCGAAAGCACGCTTGATGGCGAAGTCAATTCCGGCAAAGACCGGTGGGTTCAGCGTGAAGAGTGGAACGGCCATACCGGGGCGGAACTCACCACGCTGGAGCAGGATTTCCATTGCTGTTGGAGCAACATGGACATCGATCCCTCGGCGATGGCACCGCTCTGCAAGTTGAACGATCTGCTCTTGGGGAAATTCGGAGTCGGCAATGATGACCTCATCGATGCCGCCAAGGTTGAGCGCAGCCTGAAGGTCCTCGGGTGCGGTGACGCCGCCAACTATTTCCACTGGCCACCTGACTGCATCAGCCACTGTCGCGGACACGGCCTTGGCGTGGTCACCAGTTCCTACAACCAGGGCCCTACGGGTGATGCCCGCTGCCGAGGTGACTCGAGCCGTTAGCCGGTCGTGCAGTGCGCGGAAGCCCGCGACCGTGAGGATGGAGCAGCCAAGTGCGCCGATGAACACTGAGTAGGAGTGGAACTTCGCGCCGCTGGCAAGAGCGAAGATCAAGCAGATGACGGTTGCCTGGAATAGACCGTTGACGGTCACCGCCATGCCCGGACGGCGGACCCGCTCTTTGTAAAGGTCATGGCGGGTAAAGAGCAGGGCTGTGACGAAGAAGGCGAAGGTCAGGTACTCGTCTACTTGGCCGCGGATCAGGTCAGTATTGAAGTCACCCTTCCACCAAGCTTTGAATGAGAGCCAGCCGATTAGCGCAAGTGCGATACCCGCGTAGTCGCAGACCAACAGGGTGATGATTCGAATGGCTGCCCGGAGAGTGCTTGCTCGAAGGGCCCTGGCAACCAGAGGTGCGCGCTGTGATCGGATGTCGCGATGCGGCTGTGGCAGCGTGATGGGGACCGTGACGCCGTTGGCCGTCACCCCGACCGGCCTCGATCGCTCGTGGGCGCGTGGAGGCTTGCGGACTTCATCCGGTTTGGCTTGCGTGGAAGTTTGTTCGTCGATTCTCATCTATCCCCTGACTCCTCAAACTCCGGAGTACAAGGAAAGTAGCGGTCTTTGGGTAGTGGAGGCAAGCCGGAACCGACATGCCCAATTTGCGATGTGATGCAATGTCTACAGAAGTCCGGTGAGGCGACCGTCGCCGGACTCGTCGATCGTCCTGCGCAGACCATCTTCCAGCGCGACCTTTGGTTCCCAACCAAGCAGCTCGCGTGCCCGTGTGATGTCCGGCCGGCGTACCTGAGGGTCATCAGTTGGCAGCGGTTCAAAGATCAACTCGGCTTTAGTGCCGGTGATTCGCTGGACGATCTGGGCTGCTTCAAGCAGCGTGAACTCATCTGGGTTACCGATGTTGACGGGGTTGTGCTCGCCTGACTCTGAGAGGCGGATGATTCCGTCGATCAGATCCTCAACGAAGCAGAAAGAACGGGTCTGACTTCCGTCGCCGAAGATTGTGATCGGCTGTTCAAGAATCGCCTGACGGAGGAATGTTGGAATGGCACGGCCGTCATGCGGACGCATGCGAGGGCCATAGGTGTTGAAGATCCTCACGATTGCTGTGTCCACACCCTGCTGACGGTGGTACGCCATTGTCAGTGCCTCGGCGTAGCGCTTTGCCTCGTCGTAGACCCCGCGTGGGCCGATGGGGTTGACATGTCCCCAGTAGGACTCAGTCTGTGGATGCTCCTTGGGATCGCCGTAGACCTCGGATGTCGAGGCGATCAGGAAACGGGCGCGCTTGTGCTTGGCCAGGCCAATGGTGTTGTGGGTTCCATACGAGCCAACCTTGAGCGTGTGGAGTGGCAGGCGCAGATAGTCAATTGGGCTTGCTGGTGATGCGAGGTGAAAGACGCTGTCAACAGGCTCATCCACATAGAACGGCGAGGTGATGTCTACGTTGATGTGAACAAAGTCCGGGTCGCGCAGGTGTTCGATATTGGCGAGCGAGCCTGTCTCCAGGTTGTCGACGCAAATCACACGGTTTCCGCGTGCCAGAAGGGTCTCGCAGAGGTGTGAGCCGAGGAAGCCTGCTCCCCCGGTAACTAGTGCAGTAGGCATGACGGAGAAAGATAGACCTCTGCGCTAGGTCACCACTGCGGTGAGAGCCGATGTGCCATTTGCGCACACCCCATCAGCCTTAGGCCTCTGGCAGCGTGCCTTCCACGCGGTGCCGGTCAGCGCCGTCTACCTCAACCTTCCAGATCGGCGCCTCGGCCTTGATCCTGTCGATCACGCAACGCGCGCCAGCGAACGCTTCACCGCGGTGCGCTCCTGAGACAGCGATCCCAACTGAAGCCTCACCGAGTGGAACCGTCCCGGTCCGGTGTGCGGCTGCAACACCGAGGAGCCCGTGAGCAGCCTGTTCTTCCTCGCAGATTTTGAGGATTCGTTCGCCGGCCATCTCTAGGTACGCCTCGTAGTCAAGTTCTTCAACCTCGCGAGTGACGCCGATGAAGGTCACGATTGCTCCCGTGCCAGGATCACCGACGCTGCTGGCGAGCGCCTGCTGGTCAATCGGCTCTGGGCCAACATGCACTGTGGGGCCCGCACCGCCTGAGACGGGTGGGACAAGAGCGACCTCATCACCTTGGGCGATGACCATTCCTGGGCCGGAATATTGGCGGTTAACTGCGACCACACAGCGTGTCTCACCAACAAGTTCAGAGAGCTGTGAAAGCAGGTCAGTGGTCGTCGAACCGGGTGCGAGTTCGACCTCGACCTCATCTTGTCCGGCGCGTTCCCGCAAACCGGCAAACAGTCTGACTCTGACCAGCACGCCGCAAACGGTACCCTTTCAACGCTGTGAAAGAACAAACCGAACATCCCACCATCGCTCCGATCGTCGGCCCGGATGACCCGCGCCGCTTCACGGACTCGGGAATTGAGCTCAAGGAGATCTACGACGAGAGCGACGTTCCCAAGGACCTTGCTCTTGGCAAGCCTGGCGAGTTCCCCTTCACCCGTGGTGTCTACGGGGAGATGTACCGCAAGCAGCTCTGGACCATGCGCCAGTACGCGGGGTATGCGACAGCACGCGAAAGCAACGAGCGCTACCGCTTCCTGATTGAGAACGGCTCGACCGGCCTTTCAATGGCCTTCGACCTACCAACCCAGCTTGGCCTTGACTCCGACGACGGCCGCTGCCTCGGTGAGGTTGGCCGCACCGGCGTCGCGATCGACTCGATCGACGACATGAGAATCGCGTTCGACCAGATTCCGCTCGACAAGGTTTCAACGTCGATGACAATCAACGCACCAGCTTCAGTTCTCCTCCTGCTCTACCAGCTTGTCGGTGAGGAGCAGGGCGTGCCTGCCGAGCAGCTACGGGGAACCACACAGAACGATGTGCTCAAGGAGTACATCGCCCGTGGCAACTTCATCTACCCAACTGAAGCGTCGATGCGCCTGACGACAGATCTCTTTGCTTACTGCCGCGAGACCGTTCCGAAGTGGAACACGATTTCCATCAGCGGCTACCACTTCAGGGAGAAGGGCTGCTCAGCAGTTCAGGAGGTTGCGTTCACACTGGCCAACGGCATTGCCTACGTGCAAGCAGCACTTGACGCCGGCCTGCCCGTTGATGAGTTCGCACCACGGCTTGCCTTCTTCTTTAACGGTCACAACAACGTCTTCCAGGAGGTTGCGAAGTTCCGCGCCGCTCGCAAGATGTGGGCCGAGATCATGCGCGACCGCTTTGGCGCTAAGGACGAGCGGTCAATGCGCTTGAGGTTCCACACTCAGACTGGTGGCGTCACCCTCACCGCTCAGCAGCCGGAGAACAACATTGCCCGGGTCGCCCTGCAGGGATTCGCAGCGGTCTGCGGTGGCACGCAGTCACTCCACACCAATGGCTTTGATGAAGCACTCGCACTGCCAACCGAGGATGCAGCACGGATCGCATTGCGGACGCAGCAGATCATCGCCGCTGAGTCCGGCGCGGTTGAGGCGATCGACCCATTCGCAGGCTCGTACTTCGTTGAGTCACTGACTGATGAGATCGAGACCCGCGCCAAAGAGTTGATCGCCAAGGTTGACGAGCTTGGCGGTTCACCGAACGCCATCTCGTTCATCACCAATGAGATTGAGGAATCAGCCTGGGGCTACCAGGAGCGCTACCGCACCGGCCAGGACATCGTTGTCGGCGTCAACGCTTATGTCACAGATGAACTTCAGGTTCCCGACACGCTCCGTGTTGATCAGAAGTCTGAGGATGATCAGGTCTCTCGTCTGAAGGCATTCAAGGAGAACCGCGACCAGGAAGTCGTCGCCAACCACCTGGACACAATCCGTGCTGCCGCCGCCGGAACCGACAATCTTCTACCTGTACTTCGCGAGGCTCTTCGCGACCACTGCACGCTTGGTGAGGTGTGCGCCGCCATGCGCGACGTATTTGGCTCCTACAAGCCTGAGTTCTAGAGAAAAGGATCGACTTTTAGATGTCACGCGAAAAGGCCCCGGAAACTTACGAAGAGAAGGTTGACCTCCTCAAGACATTGCGCGACGAGGCAATCAACTCCGCTTCGCCGGAAGCAGTTGAGAAGCAGCACGCGAAGGGCAAGTTCACAGCCCGCGAGCGCGTGGAGAAGCTGCTCGACGACGGCTCATTCGTTGAAACCGACACTTTCGTACGTCACCGCACCTATGACTTCGACATGCAAAAGGTCAGGCCATGGGGCGACGCAGTTGTCACCGGTCACGGCACGATTGACGGCCGTCGCGTTTGCGTCTTCAGCCAAGACTTCACAGTTGTAGGCGGGTCGCTGGGTGAAGTAATGAGCGAGAAGATGTGCAAGGTGATGGACCTTGCCGCCAAGATCGGCTGCCCCGTGATCGGCATCAACGACTCCGGCGGCGCGCGAATCCAGGAAGGCGTCGTGTCACTCGGCGCCTACGGCGATGTTTTCCTTCGCAATGTTCGCTCTTCAGGTGTCATCCCTCAGATCTCACTGATCATGGGGCCATGCGCTGGCGGTGCCGTCTACAGCCCGGCAATCACAGACTTCATCTTCATGGTCAAGGAAACAAGCCATATGTTCATCACCGGCCCTGATGTGATCAAGACGGTCACCGGTGAGGAGTGCACGTTCGAGGACCTTGGCGGCGCAATGACCCACAACACCAAGTCTGGCGTTGCCCAGTTCGCCAGCGAGGACGAGGAAGCCTGCCTTGAAGACGCCCGCTATCTGCTCTCGTTCCTGCCGCAGAACAATCTTGAACCAGCACCGCGTGTGCAGCCGACTGATGACCCACTGCGGATGGATCTTGAACTTGACTCGGTTGTCCCTGACAATCCAAACACGCCTTACGACATGCGCCATGTTGTCGCGCACATCGTTGATGACGGTGAGTTCCTTGAGGTGCACGAGCACTTCGCCAAAAACATCATCTGCGGCTACTCGCGCCTCAACGGCATCCCGGTTGGCATTGTCGGTAATCAGCCAAACCAGATGGCTGGCGTGCTCGACATTGACTCCTCGGAGAAGGCAGCCCGCTTCGTGCGGACCTGCGACGCCTTCAACATCCCAATCCTCACCCTCGTTGACGTTCCAGGGTTCCTTCCGGGAACAACGCAGGAGTGGCAGGGGATCATCCGCCGCGGAGCCAAGCTGCTGTACGCATTTGCTGAGGCAACCGTGCCGAAGCTGACCGTCATCACCCGCAAGGCTTACGGCGGCGCGTATGTGGTCATGAACTCCAAGCACTTGGCTTCCGACTTCTCCGTCGCGTGGCCAACGGCTGAGGTTGCCGTGATGGGCGCAGAGGGTGCCGTCAACATCATCTATCGCCGCGACATTGGGCAGAGCCCAACGCCTGACGAACGCCGTCAGGTCCTGATGGACGACTACAAGGCGCGTTTCGCCAACCCGTACTCAGCTGCTGAACGAGGGTTTGTGGACGACGTGATCATTCCCCACGAGACCCGTCCACGCTTGATCACTGAACTTGAGGCGCTGATGACCAAGCGCGACCCAGGGCCGAAGCGCAAGCACGGCAACATTCCGCTCTGATCGGATCACTCTGATGAACGGTCGCCCCGAGCTCAAGATCATCGCCCCGAATGCCTCGGTGGAAGAGTCCGCTGCGATCGCCGCAGCACTTGGTCAGTTCATCCGGCAAACAGCACCAGCAGCAGTCACTGCAGGTCCTTCCATTCCAGCCTGGCAGCGAGCAAGTCTTGCCGAAGGCGTGGCCCGCGAGTTCAGCTCGCCGGTCGAGCAGTTCGGTTTTCCCGCTTAGCAACCAAAACGTCGTAGCGGCGGTTCCGCCGCGCGGCAGTTAGGATCCACCGCCCTATGTTCAACAAGGTTCTCATCGCCAACCGAGGCGAAATCGCGATCCGCGTCATCCGTGCCTGTGAAGAGCTCGGCATCGACACCGTCGCCGTCTACTCAGAGGCCGACCGCGACGCACTCCACGTCAAGCGCGCCACCGAGTCCTATCTGATCGGGCCTGCCCCAGCGGCAGAGAGCTACCTCGTTATCGAGAAGTTGCTCGACGTGATTGACCGCTCAGGTGCTGACGCGGTTCACCCCGGTTACGGCTTCCTTGCTGAGAACGCAGAGTTTGCCCGCGCACTAGAGGAGCGCGGCGTCGTGTTCATTGGACCGCCAGCCTCCGCGATTGATGCGATGGGGTCAAAGACCAAGGCCCGCGAGCTGATGGCAGCCGCCGGCGTGCCGATTGTCCCAGGCACCACTGACGCAGTTGAGACGATTGAAGATGCCCGCAAGATCGCCAAGAACGACATTGGCTACCCGGTTGCAGTCAAGGCTGCTGCTGGCGGTGGCGGTAAGGGCTTCCGCGTTGCTCTGACCGAGGACGACATTGAGGAGGCCTTCGAGGGCGCCGCACGTGAGGGCGAGAAGTTCTTCAACGACGGAACTGTTTACCTCGAGCGCTACCTGCCCGACCCACGGCATGTTGAGGTTCAGATTCTCGCTGACCGCCAAGGCAACGTTGTTCACCTCGGTGAACGCGACTGCTCAATCCAGCGCCGCCATCAGAAACTGATTGAGGAAGCTCCAGCGCCAATGGTTGACGAGGAGATGCGTGCTCGGATCGGCAAGATCGCCACGGATGCTGCGCGAGCAGTCGGTTACCACTCCGCCGGGACTATCGAGGGAATGCTGCAGGACGGCGAGTACTTCTTCCTCGAGATGAACACCCGAGTTCAGGTTGAGCACTGCGTGACCGAGATGGTCACCGGCATCGACATTGTCCGCGAACAGATTCTGATCGCAGCTGGGCAGGAGCTCAAGTTCACCCAAGCCGACATTCAGATGAAGGGCCATGCGATCGAGTGCCGCATCAACGCGGAGAACGCAGCCAAGAACTTCACCCCTGCACCGGGAATGATCACCAACTACCGCGAGCCAAACGGTCCCGGCGTGCGAGTTGACTCAGGCATTGGTTCCAACAGCGAGATCTCCCCAATGTATGACCCAATGGTCGCCAAACTGATCGTCTGGGACGAGGACCGCGAGAGCGCAACCCGCCGCATGCTGCGCGCACTGGGCGAGTATGAGATCGGGAACCTGACGACCCTGCTGCCCTTCCACAAGGCGATCCTTGCTACTGAGCAGTGGGCCAAGGGTGAGACCTGCCGCGACCTCGTTGAGGACAAGGCGTGGTTGAAGGCCACGGATCCGCCCGCCCCTGAAGTTCCCGACGCACCAGAGGGCGAGGAGCCGGCTCCAACAGTTACGCAGGACTATCTCGTTGAAGTTTCAGGTCGCCGGTTTGACGTCAAGGTTGTCGGTCCGGCCTTCGGCGGCGGCGGTGGCCCAGCGTCAGTCGCCAAGAAGCCTTCACGTGCCAAGCGCTCCGGTAGTGGCGGTGGTGGCGGAGATGCCCTCACCTCACCAATCCAAGGAACTGTCTTCAAGGTCCTGGCCGAAGCCGGCCAGAAGGTTGAAGAGGGAACGCTGATCTGCATCATCGAAGCGATGAAGATGGAGAATGAGATCACCGCTCACAAGGCCGGTGTGATCAAGGACCTCTCCATTGAAGTTGGCGGCGCCGTCGGTAGTGGCGACACGATCGCGCTGATCGTCGCCGAAGACGCGTGAGCGTCCGCGTCTGGCGGGCCGAGCCGCACGAGGCTGAGACAGTCGCGCGGCTCCTAATTGCCTTCCGCGACGACTTTGGCCGCGACTGGCCATCCGACAACGCGTTCCTCGCGGGTGTCGAGAAGCTGATCCTCAACGTTGACACGGACCTGCTTCTCGCAGCTCCCCACGATGACTCTCCTCCTACCGGGGTTTGCCAACTGCGTTTTCGGTTTGGGATCTGGCACGCGGCAACCGACTGCTGGCTTGAGGACCTCTACGTTGAGCCCGAGTCGCGCCGCAGCGGAGTAGCCAAGGCACTTGTTGAGTTTGCCGTGAAGCAGGCACAGGCCCGCGGCTGCCGCCGGATGGAGCTTGATGTCAGTGAGGTCAATGAGCCGGCAATCGAGCTCTATCAGTCACTTGGCTTTGGCTACAAGAGCGAGCCCAAGAAGGACCTCTTGATGCGCCTCACCCTGCCCGACAGTCAGGACTGACTACGCTCGACGTTCTCGGCGTGAATGCGTCGCTGCTCCGGAGTGGTCCGAGCCAAGGGAAGGGGGGCACTGGCGCCATCGGCTTCAAGGGCACTGAGGTAGGCGAGGTCCTCGTTGATCAACGCATCGGCCCGGATTGGGTCAAGTAGCCCACCGTGCCCAGGCACGATGCTCGTGGCCTGGGCGACAAGCTCTCGCAGGCGTTCAAGGGTTGCCTTGTAAGCGCTGATTGACCCGCCCGGGGAGATCATTGGGATCTCAACAGGAGAGATGTAGTCACCAAGGACGAGTACTCCACACCAGCGCGCAAAGATCGCCATACCGTCGGCCGTGTGCCCTTCTGTTGGGTGGAGTTCAAGCTCCTGTTCGCCGATCTCCAATAGGCCAGGGACGGGAAGTGCTTCCGCGGCAGGCATTGAGAGTGGTCGGGCGCGCTTGACGTACCACTGGTCGTCGAACTGCCTCAGGTCGCGCGCTGCAGCGCCGGGCTCAGCTGTCAGACGGGCGGCAGTTGTCTCTGCGACCGCGAGTGGTGCATCGGGGAAGGCCTGGCCGCCGAGCAGGTGGTCCCAGTCGGCATGCGTGGCCACAAGACCAACGATTGGGAAGCCCGCCTGCTCAAACAGTGATGGCAGAGTCTCAAGCTCCTCCGGAAGGATCGGACTGTCGATCAGGAACGCTTCGTCCCCACTGCGGACAGCAACGGCGGCGGTATGCCAAATGCCGCTCTCTAGGAGCAGGACATCTTCATGCAGGGCAAGCGCACGCACAGCAGCCCAGACGGTCTGCTCAGCTGACGCCGAGCAGCTTCAGGGCCTCACGGAGGTTCTTGACCTCAGCGTCAGGCTTCTTCTGACCCTTCTCGAGGGTCTCCTTGTTTCGGTTAACCCAAATGACGGGGACCTTCATCTTCAAGCAAGGCTCAACATCCGTGTGGTACGAGGATGAAATATGGACCCAGCCCTTCTTGCCGCCGATGCGACGGGCGAACTCCTTGAAGTGAGCGGGCTCAGGCTTGTAGGCGCGAACCTGCTGCGCGGTGACAACAAGGTCAAAGTCAAGTGGGATGTGACGGCGGGTTTCGCCGAGCAGCTTGTCGTCAATGTTGGAGATCAACCCGGTCTTGAAGGTTTTGGAGAGCTTCTTAATCGAAGGGTTGGTTTCAGAGAATGGCTTCCAGCTTGAGATTGAAGTTGGGAGGAAGCCAGCCTGTGATGACTCCAGCCGCCAGCCGATGTTGTCGGCGATGTCTAGGATCGTGCGGCGCAGTACTTCGGCGTAAAGCTCGTAGGAGCCGGACTCGATCTTGTGCTGGATTTCCTTGAACTGGCTCATCACTTCAGCCTTGTCAAACTTGACGTTTCCTTCTGACACTTCTTCAAGTGCTTTCATCACGCCGGTTTCCCAGTCGATCAGTGTTCCGTAGACGTCAAGCGTCACCCAAGTTGGTTTCTTTGGAATTACCATCGCGACGGCCAGTATGCCGCAAGTTGGCCCCCAGGCCGGATCCGAGCGTGAATTGGGCCTCAACGCAAACATCCATAAGCCTCGTATAGAGTCACCCAACGCCGTTAATTCGGCCCGCCCCTTATGGATCTTCTCGAATATCAAGGCAAGCAGCTCCTGGCCCGTCACGGGGTTCCCGTGCCGTCGGGCAAGCCGGCCACCACGGTCGACGAGGCTGTCGCAGCCGCAGAAGAGATCGGATATCCATGTGTTGTCAAAGCACAGGTTCAGATCGGTGGCCGAGGCAAGCTTGGTGGCATCAAGGTTGCTGCCAACCGTGCAGAAGTTGAGGAGCACGCAGGCAACATTCTTGGCATGGACATCAAGGGTTTGACAGTCCATGAGGTGTGGATCGAAGAGGCGTCCGACATTGCATCCGAGTACTACGCCTCGATCGTCTTCGACCGCTCAGCAAAGTCTTCCCTCGTGATGCTCTCAACCAAGGGCGGCATGGACATTGAGGCCGTTGCTGATGAGGACCCCGACGCCATCGCCCACCTTCACGTTGACCCCCTGCTTGGTTTCCAGGACTTCCACGGCCGCCGCCTCGCGTTTGACGCTGGCGTTGATGCCGATGTGATCCGTCCGATCGGCGACATGCTCGCCAAGCTTTACGAGACGTACCTTGAGGAAGAGGCGCTGCTGATTGAGGTCAATCCGTTGATCATCACCAACGATCGTTCGATCAAGGCCCTTGATGCCAAGGTCACCCTCGACGGCAACGCTCTTTACCGCCATCCTGAGAATGCTGAGCTGACAGACCCTTCAGCTGAGGATCCTCAGGAGAAGATGGCGAAGGAACGAGGACTTACCTACGTCAAGCTCGACGGTAACATTGGCATTCTTGGCAACGGTGCTGGTCTCGTAATGAGCACCCTTGACGTTGTCGCCCAAGCTGGCGGCGCGCCGGCCAACTTCCTTGACGCTGGAGGAGGAAGCAAGGCTGAGGCCATTACCTCCGCAGTCGAAGTGATCCTCTCCGATTCCAAAGTCACTGCCGTCCTGTTCAACATCTTCGGTGGAATCACCCGCTGTGACGAAGTCGCCAAGGGTCTGATCGAAGCTTTCGCGACGATCAACCCAACGGTTCCGTTTGTGGTCCGCCTTGATGGCACAAACGATGTTGCTGGCCGCGAGCTTCTCGCCGAGGCAGCCCTGCCAAATGTCCATACGGTCGCGACGATGCTCGAGGCCGCCGAGAAGGTTGTGGAGTTGGCCGGATGAGCGTTCTTGTAGGAGCAGACACAAAGCTGGTCGTCTCGGGAATCACCGGGCGCGAAGGCACCTTCCACACTCTCAACAACCAGGCTTACGGCACCAACGTCGTTGCCGGTGTGACTCCCGGCAAGGGTGGTCAAAACGTTGAGGGCATTCCAGTCTTTGACACGCTCCACAAGGCAGTTGAGGAGACCGGCGCCAACACGGCAATGATCTTCGTTCCACCACGCTTTGCTGCTGACTCAATCCTTGAGGCTGAGGATGCTGGCATTGAGCTGATCATTGCTATCACCGAGGGCATTCCCGCTCACGACGAGCTCCGCGTTTACAACCACATCAAGGCCAACGGTCGCAGCCGCCTGATCGGCCCCAACTGCCCCGGCATCCTTTCCCCAGGCAAGGCAAACGTCGGCATCATTCCAGCTTCGTTCTTCCGCGAAGGACAGGTTGGCGTTGTATCCCGTTCCGGCACGCTGACCTACCAAATCGGTAACGAGCTGGCCCAGCGCGGATTCGGCAACTCTTCGATCGTCGGGATTGGCGGCGATCCTGTGCCGGGCTCAAACTTCATCGACATTCTCGAACTGTTCGAGAATGACCCACAGACTGAACTGATCGTGATGAGCGGCGAGATTGGTGGCGATGCTGAAGAGCAGGCCGCCGAATACATCCGCGATCACGTGACCAAGCCAGTGATCGGTTACATCGCTGGTTTCACCGCACCTCCCGGCAAGCAGATGGGTCACGCCGGGGCGATTGTTTCGGGCTCGAAGGGCACTGCTGCAGCCAAGGCTGAAGCGCTCGAGGCCTGTGGCGTGAGGGTTGGTCGCACGCCTACCGCAGTCGCGGATATCGCCGCCGAGATTCTCGGCGCTTAACCGGCCTCCGTTTTCGCCTAGTCTGCGTCCCATGGCCGCTGACCAAATCTCATTCGCACGCGGGGCACCGTCACTTGACATCGTTGATGTTGAGGGACTCAAGTCTGCTGCGGTAGCCGCGTTCGACGCGGACCCAGCTGGCATCACCGCTTACGGCACTGCTGTTGGCTACCTCCCGCTGCGTGAGTGGCTTGCCAATCGCCACGGTGTTTCTGCCGATGAGATCCTGATCACCAACGGGTCGATGCAGGCCGGAGCATTCCTCTTTGACTCGCTCGTCTCGTCAGGTACGCCAGTTGTGGTGGAGCGTCCAACGTATGACCGGACTCTGCTTGGGCTCAAGCGCCGTGGAGCTCATATTCACACCGTGGACCTTGATTCGGAAGGAATCATCGTTGAGCAGCTTGAAGACCTGCTCGCCAGCGGCGTTAAGCCTGCCCTGGTGCATGTCATTCCCAACTTTCATAATCCAGCCGGTTGCACGCTGCCGCTGGATCGCCGTACCCGTCTTGTCGAGCTTGCCCGTGAGCATGGCTTTGTCCTGTTTGAGGACGACCCGTATCGCGACGTCCGCTTCGAGGGTGAGCCGCTTCCGACAATGCTCGACATTGACCGCGACATGCCGGGTGAGGGCGGTGTCGTGATTCACGCCTCGTCATTCACCAAGACTGTTTGCCCAGGTGTGCGTGTTGGTTGGTTGGCAGGGCCAACGAGCTTGATCGGCCCGATCCGTGATCTTGCGACAGGTACCTACATCGCCCCTGGCATGGTTGCCCAGGGCCTTGTCAACGAGTTCATCCTGTCCGGCGCCTTCGACCGGTCTGTGGCCAGTGTCAGTAAGGCACTCGGCGAGCGCGTGACGGCACTTGTGGATTCGCTGCGGCGGGAACTGCCCACCGCTGAGTTTGTAGTTCCCAAGGGCGGTTACTTCCTCTGGCTCAGGCTTCCCGGTGCTGACGGTGTCGAGCTTGCCAAGGCCGCCGCGGATCAGGGTGTTGCGATTGTTCCTGGAGCTGACTTCATGGATGAGGGCGGCGAGGAATACATCCGCCTTGCCTACTCGGCTGCCAACGTGGCAGAGATCGAGGAGGGCGTCACCCGTCTTGCTCGGGCCGCGCGTGAGCTGGGAGTGGGCTGACGCGAAGTTATGGAGATCCTGCCCGGCACCCGTGTACTTGTAACCGGTGCCTCGCGCGGGATCGGTCGTGCGCTCGCCGTTGACTTTGCTGCACGTGGCGCGACCGTTGGTCTATTTGCCCGGGGCCGCGATGAGCTTGAGGCACTCGCAGAGGAGCTTCCCGGCAACCACTTTGCCCTTCCGTGTGACATTGGTGACCGTGACGCTGTTGGGGCAGCGGTCGCGTCCTTCGTCAGCCAGGCCGGTGGTCTGGACATCCTGATCGCAAACGCGGGCATCGCCCACTACGGGCCGTTCATGGATGTTGCGTTAGAGCACGCTGAGGAGATGGTCCGCATCAACGTGCTTGGAACCATCTATACGGTCCGCGCGGGCCTTGAACACATGCTGGGACGCGCGCAAGGCCACGTTGTCGTCGTCTCGTCTGGCGCCGGCTTGCGGTCGTTCCCATGGGCTGCTGTCTATGGCGCGACGAAGGCAGCGGACCGAATGTTTGCTGAGGCCCTGCGGCACGAGCTGAGCGGCACCGGCGTTGACTTGACGACTGTCTATCCCGGGGAGATCAAGACGGACCTCCACGCCCATGAGCAGGACCGTCTCCCCGATTGGTACCGGCCTAAGGACGCTGTCCCTGCAGCAGAGATGAGCGCAGCGATCATTAAGGGTATTGAGGGCAATAAGCGCGAGGTCTTCCACCCGCCGCTTGTCCGGCTGCTGAGGATTGCCCACGGAATCTCGCCAAAGTTTGGCGATCGCGTCCTCCGGGTCTTGCGTGGCGGCAACGCGGCGCCCCGCGTCGACTAATCAGCCATGTCGCCCAAGGGTAATGACCTGCGCCAACCACCAGTGCTGGTGGCCCCAGACTCGTTCAAGGGCACTCTCCACGCCGTTGAGGTAGCCAAAGCACTGTGTGATGGCTTTCAGGATGGTGGTCGCGCGGCCGATGCCTGCCCGTTGGCTGACGGGGGCGAAGGCACGCTTGAGGCCCTTACCGCTGGGGATCGGAGCACAGAGCTGCGGCAGGTTCAGGTCAGCGACCCACTGGGCCGACCGGTCACAGCCCGCTTTGCGCTGATCGAGGACGGCAAGACGGCGGTTGTTGAGACAGCGGAGGCGGTTGGCTTGGTTCTGCTGACCGAGGCCGAGCGCAACCCGGAGGCGGTTAGCTCAGCTGGGGCCGGCGAGTTGATTCTTGCGGCGCTGGATGCAGGCGTGGATGAGGTCCTAGTGGGTCTGGGTGGGAGCGCGACCGTTGACGGAGGGCGGGGTCTGCTTGCCGTACTCAGCGAGGCAGGGAGAACACTCAGTGGCGGCCGCCGGACAGGCCCCAAGATCACCGTTTTGTGCGATGCCCGATCCCCATGGGAGGAGGCAGCCAAGGTCTTTGGCCCACAGAAGGGCGCTGACCCTGCGGCAGTAGTGCGCTTAACCAAGGAGATGGTTCAACAAGCTAAGAGCATGCGCAAAGACCCAACTGGGATCAACTACACGGGGGCCGCTGGTGGAATCGGCGGTGCTCTGTGGAGTGAATGTGGTGCTGATCTGGTTGCCGGCGCACAGT
>JAPLCJ010000027.1 GCA_026392255.1 Solirubrobacterales bacterium | reverse complement strand
GCTAAGCGCTTGAGCGACTCCTCAGCTTCCCGCTTCGGAATGTCGCCGACAAGAGCCTTGGCTGCGATACGCCCTAAGGGTCCAGCCGGTGGGTTGAACTCGTTGGCGTAGAAAAACTTTGTGCCCTTGCGCGATGGCTCGAGGCGGTACTCGGTCCGAGCTACAGACCTCGCTGGCCCTCTGCCAACCCAGACGGCTGATCTGGGCTTGTCGAGCTCCTCAACTGTCCATGTCACCTTGAACGGCGCTCCCCTCAAGATCAAGGTTTGAACTATCTGATCACCAACTTTTAGTTTGCCCTTGGGTGCTGAATGGAGCTTCCCGTGGATCGTCACCCAGTCGCCGAGCTTGTGCGGGTCTAAGGCAACGGCCCAAACCTCCTCGGGGGTGGCAGCAATCTGGATGGAGGTCTCGACGCGACTCATCGGCCGGCCAGCTCCTCTTCGGCTTCCCAGTCACCTAAGGCACGGTCAACTGATGATTCAAGGGAGTGGGCGCGAATTCCTAGGGCGGTTAGACCATCGCTCCGGGGAAGTAGGTCAACGCCGAGGCTGCCCATGAGGGGAGCGATCAGCTCGCGGTGCTCGCCTGCAAGAGCTGCGGCGACAGGCCCGGCGATGGCTGTTAAGGAGAAGGGCAGGCCCATCGTTGGGCGGGTCAGGAGCATGCGATCGGCGATCAGCTCGATCAGGGCGCGGTAGGTGACAACCTCAGGGGAGGCGATGTCAAGTGACTGACCGCGTGCGTTGCCCTCCACGGACCTGACCAGGGCCTCAACGATGTCGCGCTGGTCAGCAGGTTGGGTCTTGTTGTCACGCCACGCAGGCAGGGGAAGGGCAGGCATGCGCTCAACTAGACGGACGAGGAAACGGAATGACCGTGAGTGAGCCCCGATCACGATCGAGGCCCGCAACGCAGTTGACTCGGGGAGCGCGTCGAGCAACCGGGTCTCTACGGCCAGCCTGCTGCCGAGATGGGGTGACGGGGCCTGCTCAGGGGCGATGCCTCCGAGGTAGACCCCACGTGTCACACCTGCTGCCTGTGCCGCGGTGATCGCGTTGTCAATCGAAAGCAGCTCTAGAGCACGGAAGTCAGTCCCGGCTGCGTCTGGCTCCATTGAGTGCAGCAGCCAGACAAACCCATCGCAGCCCTGCATTGCCCGGTTCAGGCCCGCGCGGTCCGGGTCAAGCGCATCCCCAGTGATCAGCTCGATCTGCCCAGCCAGATGGGCTGGGACGCGAGAAGGGTCCCGCACAAGGGCAACGAGGTCGTGGCCCCGGTCAAGGAGCTTGGGGGCGAGTTCCCCGCCGATGAAGCCGGTCAAGCCGGTGATCAGAATTCGCATTGTTCAAACGAGGCTACGCCGCTCGCGGAAAAAAAGTTCGCGAGGAGCGGGAACGACGCTTGCGCAGGGGGGCGAGTTGCGGTGGTATGACGCAGGTCGGACGGTGGTCGTCCGCAGTGACACTGAGGAGTCTTACTGATGGCAAAGAGGAGGTCTGCACCGAAGCCCACATGTGCCGGCTGCCACTTCGGCGCCAATGGACTTTGTGCTCTCCCGGACCCGACTCCGTGCGCCACCTTCAGACCTCTCTCAGCTGATGGGCTCAAAGCCCCAAGCCAGATGCGCTTCCACTTCCGTGAGGCTCGCCGCGTCCAGACAGTGTGGGCGTTCCCCACACCTCAGGAGCAGGCCGAGATTCACGCCGTAGCCTGACCCGCCCTTGCAGCTTCATCATTGGTAGCCGCATGTTTGGCGATCCACTTTGCGCCAGGAACGTCAGACAGGCCGTGAGCGATGATCGAGACGAGAACGCACAAGGCAGCCATGTCGAAGATCTCCTGACTGCCAGAGAGTCGTCCTAGTACGAGTAGGGAGAAGCTCATCGTGGCGACACCCTTGGGACCAAACCAAGCCATGAAGGCCTTTGTCTGTCGGTCAAGGCCCGAGCCGGCAAGAGAGATGCCGACACCGAGGGGGCGCGCGACCAAGAACGTGGTCAGAACGATTGCAACTGCCGGCCAGGCCCAGCTGAACATGGAGCTGAGCGAGACAGTTGCCCCGAAGACAACAAAGACCGTCAGCTTGACGATCTCGACGATGTCATCCGCGCGCTCAACGAAAGCGTCCGCGATGTCCGTACGGAGGAGGCCAAGGGTGATCGCTCCGACAAACACGGCGATCAAACCGTTGCCGTTGATGACAAGGACAGTGAAGGCGTAGATGAAAAGAGCCGAACCGAGCGCATAGAGGGAGATCAGATGGCGCTTGATGTCCTTCATCCCCGATGGCATCAGCTTGGCTGCGATCCAAGCCAGGGCCAGTCCAGCGAGAACACCCCCGCCGACGTCCTGAAGCAGGAATGTGCCAAGGCTGAAGTCCTTCTGATGGTCAAGGACAGCCACCAGCGCAAGCACTGCTGGGAGGGCAAGCCCGTCATTCAGACCCGACTCAAGGTTGAGTGAGTTCCGAATGACGGCCGGGACCCGGGGGTTAGTAACAACCGAAGAGGAAAGGACTGGGTCGGTGGGCGCGAGCAGGGCGCCGAGCAGGAACCCTTCCGTCCAGGTCAGTCCAACGACTGTGTGCGCGACCGCGGCGATCACCGCGGCCGTGATCGGCATGGCAAGGACCAGCTTGCGAGCTGGAAGCACCCAGCTGGATTTAAGGATCTCCCCCTCGACTTCAATCCCATCCCGAAAGAGGATCACGACAAGGGCAATGACGGTGAGGTCGCTGACGAATGGGGAGGAGGCGCTGAAGTGCAGCCAGCCAAAGCCACTTTCCCCAACCACAAGGCCCGTGATTACGTAGAGAGCAACCATGCTGAGGAAGCCCCGGCGCGCCAAGCCGGCCAGTAGCGCACCAGCCATCAGCAGTACTCCCAACACCAACAAGACATGGTTGAGGCTGCTGGCGGGCGCTGTGGCAATTGTTACGGCGTGGCTCATCCGGGGTAAAGTCTCCCAGCAGGCTCACCCAGCATGACATTCACACCGACGAGACCATCACTTTGCGCATAACAGTTATCGGCCGCTCTCCAGCCTGGCAAGACGCCAACGGCGCATGCAGCGGGTACCTCGTTGAGTCGGATGAAATCAAGATTCTGGTCGATTGCGGGAATGGAGTGTTCGGAAAGCTGCGGGCGCAGCTGGACCACAGGGAGCTTGACGCTGTCGTCATTAGTCACCCGCACGGTGATCACATTCTTGACCTTTTCCCGTTTGCTTACGCGCTCATCTATGGGCCGCTCAGAACAGCTGGCAAGCCGATGTTGTACCTGCCGCCCGGCGGTAGGGAAGTCCTGCGCACGATTGCAGGCTCCTTCGATAAGGACACCCTGATCGAGGACGCATTTGAGACGGTCGAGTATGTCCCTAGCGACGGAGTGACGGTTGGTGACATTGCCATTGAGATGGCTGAGGTTCCCCACTTCACGCCCGCCTACGCAATGGCAATCTCAACATCAGCGCACGCCAAGTTTGTCTACGGGGCTGACTGCGGTATCTCTGAAGCACTAGTTGACCTGGCTCGTGGGGCGGATGTCCTGATGGTCGAGGCGACTCTGCCCGCGGGGCAGACTGCTGATCCGCAAGCTGAAAGCGGACACCTGACTCCAGCTCAGGCTGGGCAGATCGCTCTCGATGCTGGGGTTGGGCGGCTTGTGCTCACCCATGCCAGTGATGTCCTTGACCTTGAGGGGTCCAGGCAGGCGGCAGCGGCCGTCTTTGCCGGGCCGGTTGAGATGTCGGCACAGGGCTCCAGCTGGAATCTGTAGCACTCAAGACTAAAACGCAAGGTATGCTCGAAACATCGACGGCCCCAAAGGTGTCCGTCACCGGCAAGTCAAACAGCAGGGGGAAATCATGAGCGCAGATAACAACAGAGACCAAGATTCAGGCGGGATCCTCAAGTGGATTATGTTCGTCGTGATCCTCGCGGTGCTCGCAGTAACGCTCAGCGAGGGCCTGCGGGACCGTGTTCTTGACTCACTGTTCGGCGCAGAGGAGGAGTTCAACTATGAGCCCACCGAAGCAGTTCAGACGCCACCAGCAAACGAGAAGCAGACCTCCTGAGTGGGGTCTGGCGGCTGCTTAGCCGTCGCGCTTGGTCCAGTCGAGGTGGAACAGATCGATCCCCGGCAGTTCAGCTTTTGGAGCCGGCTTGATCTCGTAGACGGTTGCGCAGTAGAAGTTCTTGCGGGTCTTCGTGATCGGAGCCAGAGCCTTGGCTAGGTAGTAATTGGAGTGGTAACAGTCCTGGAGCACGAAGGCGGCCCCAGTCCAGCGGACCACTTGCGCAATTGTGAGTCCCTTACCAACGGACTTTAGGCCTCCCACGAGAGCGACCTCGTTGAAGTAGGACCTGCCTTGGAACCTTGGGGTCCAAGTTTCGTGGCCCACCCACGTCGCCCGATCCGTTCGCCAAGGGACCATGGACCCGTAGAGAGAGCTGGCATAGACGGATCCTTTACGAGGCGAGCGTGCAATGTAGTTCAAGGCGCGAACATCATCCTTGGAAATGGCGTAGCCGCCGCGACCTTCGAGCTTCATGTCATCAAGCTGCAACCGGACTTGGTTGATTGCGCCAGGGATCGTCAGAAGGCCAATCAAGACAACGGCGATCGCAGCACTCAAGGCGGGGCCGAGCTTCCCGAACCTTCGCGAACCTGCCGCTTGAGCAAACCACGGGGCCACTCCGATCACAGTGAGAATGGCGAGGGGGATGGTGATGCCCTTGAGGGCGTGGCTTGCGGTGTTTCCGATCTGAGTTGCGTCAATGACAATCAGCTGGGCGATCGCAACAACCGGCCAGAGCCGAATGGCAACATCCCGGAACCGTTCTGGGCGGAACCTCAGCGCGAATGCGGCGCCAACAATCAGAGGACCCAGAATCGCAAATGCTGTCCACCAGCTGGCACCCGCAACATAGTTGTTGGCCTGAATTCCATTAATTCGCCACGCCTCGTCAAACTTGCCTAACAGCGCGTAGTAGACCAGTGGCGCCATCCCAAACAGGACCGTTGTCCCGATCAGGCTCATCCGCCCCCGGAGCCCGGCTGAATCCTCTCCCTTGAGGACAAGGCTGCCGATGATCTCCCCGCCAATGATCACGCCAAGAAGGGTTGCGCCCTGCCACGGCTGCAGCCAAGAGCAGAACAGCGCGATTGCTGCCAACGACCCGGAGAAGCGAATGCCGCGGCTCCTGACGGCGTCGTAACGCATCAGACCGAAGCAGAGCAAGGCAACTGCTACGGCTGTCAGCGAGAAGCCCCAAGACCAGTAGACCGGCCATGCGTCAAAGCCCGCGTAGGTTGTTGCGTCAAGGCTCTTCTTGGGGACATGGCCCTCGAGGATCGCTTTGATGGGGAGCTTGTAGGTGAGTGCCAGCAAAATGGCTGCCACCCGCCACCAACCCTTAGGCAGCATCTGACCCGCGTACTTCACGACCGCAACGACTACAACGGCAATTCCAACCGGCACCCAGAATGCATACGCGAGAGGTATCGAGAGGCCTAGGCGATGCAAGCCGGAGGAGATGATCAGACCCGGGTTCAGGTAGTCCCTAACCAGAGGAGCGGTGTCAAAAAGGTTCGCGGAGAGGAAGTGGTCGGAGCCTTCCCTGACCCATGCGAGGTACTGCATCGAGTCGAAGACGTAACCGAGCGCGCCTGTCCAGATTGCCCCGTTGAACAGTGCGTTCCAGACAATCACGATTACGACCGTCAGGGACAGGAGGGTGAAGGCTGTGATCGATGCCCAGAGCGCTGCTCTTGAGAGCCGCTCGCCGGTTGACGCTGGCTGAGCTGTGGGGGTGACGCCTTCCATGGCGCCAATGATGGCTGTCAGGCAGGCAGCACGTCGGGCTTGGGCGAAATCCACGGCGCGCGAAGGCGCCGATCAAGCTCATCCGCGAGGCCCTCGATGGGAAGCCGGTCCTGCTTGAGCGAGTCTCGCTCCCTGACTGTGACGGTGTTGTCCTCAAGTGTTTGGTGGTCCACTGTGACCGCGAACGGCGTGCCTATTTCGTCCTGGCGGCGGTAGCGCTTGCCGATTGACCCACCCTCGTCGTACTCACTGTTCATCCGCTGACGCAGCTCTGCGTGGATCTCCTTGGCCTTCTCCGGATGTCCGTCCTTGCGCATCAGGGGAAGCACTGCAACCTTGACCGGTGCGAGCCTAGGGTGAAGACGCAGGACGGTGCGCATCTCACCCTCGACCTCCTCCTCGTCGTAGGCGTCACAGAGGAAGGCAAGCATTGCCCGGTCTGCGCCTGCGGCTGGCTCAATCACGTGGGGCACATACTTCTCACCCTTCTGGGGATCACTCCACTCGATCTTCTCGCCCGATGCGGCAGCGTGTGCGGTGAGGTCGAAGTCACCACGGTTGGCCACACCTTCAAGCTCGGACCAGCCAATTGGGAAGAGGTACTCAATGTCACTTGTGGCCGATGAATAATGCGAAAGCTCAGTTGACTCGTGTGCGCGCAGGCGGAGGTGGGATGGCCGTATTCCAAGGTCCAAGTACCAATTCATCCGGGTGTCGCACCAGTGCTCAAACCACTTGTCTGCCTCATCGGGCGGAACAAAGAATTCCATTTCCATCTGTTCAAACTCGCGTGTCCTGAAGATGAAGTTGCCGGGGGTGATCTCGTTACGGAAGCTCTTACCCGTCTGGGCGATGCCAAATGGCGGGCGCTTTCGTGCGAACTGGAGGACGTTCTTGAAGTTGACGAAAATTCCCTGAGCGGTCTCTGGGCGGAGGTAGACGGTCGCGCCCTCTTCCTTGACGGCGCCCATCGTGGTCTGGAACATCAGGTTGAAGTCGCGGGCTTCAGTCAGGTCACACTCACTGGTCTCGCCGGCAGTCTTGGACGGCTTCTTGCCGCATGGCAGCTGGTCAATGTGGTCAGCGCGGAAGCGCATCTTGCAGGTTCGGCAATCAACCATCGGATCGGTGAATCCTGCGAGGTGGCCGGAGGCTTCCCAGACGCGGGGGTTCTGGATAATCGCCGAGTCCAACGCGACAACATCGTCACGTTCGCGCAGCATTGACTGCCACCAAGCCTCGCGGACATTTCCCTTCAGGAGAACGCCGTAGTGGCCGTAGTCATAGGTCGACCCAATGCCGCCGTAGATCTCCGAAGCGGGGAAGACAAAGCCACGCCTTTTGGCGAGGGCAACGATCTTTTCCATTGTTACTGCGTCTTGAGCCATGTGAGCAGCCTAACCGCGGCCGTACAACGCGGCATCCCGCTGCAACTTGGCTGTTCCTATTGCAAGCGTTGCGAGTGCCCCACGCTGCTCGGCTGGGCGCTTGCCATTTGCCACTCGGGCGTACTGCTGGTTGTGCCAAGAGGACCCAAGGAATGCGTCTGCAAACTTGATTGAGGAACGGGGCTCAGCATCGACTGCGCGCACTGACTCACCTGACAGGACTCGGTTAGGCAGGTCAGGCACCAGCGTCAGGGGCCGTGCAAGACCAACTAGGTCAGTTGCTCCTGATTCGACGGCGGCTGCCATCGCTGCTGAGGAACGGAAGCCGCCACTGACCATCAAAGGAAGCTTCGTCTCGCCACGGAGGCGTTCGGCAAACTCCAAAAAGTAGGCCTCGCGAGCAATGGTGCTCTGACGCTTGGGAAGCCCGCTCAACATCTGGGGGTCCTCGTAGGTGCCCCCCGAGACCTCGAGCAGGTCAAGGCCGGCTGCTTCAAGCAACTTGGCGGTTGCGATTGAGTCCTCGTTGGTGAACCCGCCGCGTTGGAAGTCAGCTGAATTGAGCTTGGCAGCGATGATCCGCTCTGGTCCGATCTCCGCTCTGACCGCGGAGAGAACCTCAAGGAGGAAGCGCGACCGCTTCTCAAAGTTCCCGCCCCACTCGTCCGTCCGCTGGTTGACGACAGGGGAGAGGAATTGGTTAATCAAGTACCCGTGCGCTGCGTGGAGCTCAACGCCGTCAAAGCCCCCATCCACTGCGATCCGGGCCGCAGTGGCGTACTTCCTGATCAAGTCTTGGATCTCCTCACCAGTAAGTGCTCGTGGCTTGCCGAAGAGGAGGCCTGGGGCTGCGAGCTTTACTGCGGAAGGCGCGACCGTCTTTCCGTGGCCGCGCTGCTGCTGGCGACCGGGATGGCTGATCTGGACGATGGCCAAGTTGCCCCCAGCTTTGGCTGCGGTCGCGTATGCCTTAACTGCCTCCAGGTTTGTCTTAGCGTCAAAGACCGGGTTGCGAGGGGCCTCGAAGCGATGGCGCTCAATCATCACGTTTCCGGTGATGATCAGGCCGGTGCCGCCGTTGGCCCAGAGCCGGTAGAGCGACTCGAGCTCTCTGCCTGGGTCGCCGCTTCTTTCGGCCAGATGTTCACTGGTCGGAGCCTTGGCAAAGCGGTTGGCTACGACAGCGCCACAGGGGAGCGAAAGTGGCTGGCTGAGGGTGTTCTGTTCTGGGGAGGTCATTGCGGAAACCGGAGGGTACATACTCGCTGACTGCATGTAATTGCCCGGGCCCGCCTATACTCGCGGACCAATGCCCGTCTATGAATACAAGTGTGAGAAGGGCCATCAGTTTGAAGTTATTCAGCGGATGGCTGAAGATCCACTGACTAAATGTCAGGAATGTGGCGCGCCGGCGCAACGGATTCTCTTCGCCCCTGCGGTGCACTTCAAGGGGAAGGGTTTCTACAACACCGACTATGGAACTAAGAGCCGCGCTCGGGAGAAGGCCAAGAAGGACTCCAGCGCCGCATCGAGTGATTCTGGTTCCAGCACTCCCAAGCCGAGCGATTCGAGCTCAAGCTCAGACAAGGCTTCGCCTAAGAAGTCAGAGTCCAAGAGCAGCGACTCCGGCTCATCCAAGAAGTCTGACTGACCCCGATCAGCCGTTGAGGAACTGATTAACGGCACGCTGCTTGGCGCTGTCGCTGACGACTAATCCAGCCCCACCGTTGGAGAGCGCCACTGCGCCTGTGGGCTTGAGGACCTTTGGTGGTGGTGAGCCTGAGACGACGATTGAGGCGATGATTCCGGATAGCTCAAGGGCTCCAACGTCAGTGTTGATGGCTTGCGGAGCTGCCCATGCTGCCCAAGGCAGGCGGACGAATCCGCCGAGTGACAGCAGGCTTCCACGCATGCCTCCAATGATCTGCTGTTGCGCCCGGACCCGGTCAATGTCGCTGTAGGAAGGATCGCACCGGTTGTGACGCGTTCGCGCATAAGCAAGAGCCTGTTTTCCAGTCAGGTCGTTCTCGCCCTTTTGGAGGCGGATCGACACTCCGCCGTTGCGCCGGCCGCCATTGATGTCGGAAATGACACACGGAGTCTTCACCGTGATCCCGCCCAGAGCGTCGATGAACTTGGGGAAGTTCTCAAGGTTGACCTCAATCAGGTGGTCAATGCTGATCCCGGTCCAGTTGGAGATGGTCTTGATCGAAAGGGCCGCACCGCCGTATGCGTAAGCCGAGTTGATCTTGTCAACCCCATGGCCGGGGATTGGAACGACCGTGTCACGGGGGATTGAAAGTTTGGATGAGGCACCCCCGCCAACGCGCAGCAGCATGATCGTGTCTGACCGTTGACCCGAGGCCCTCGCACCTGGCTCCTTGCTTCCCTTCGGCCGCTTGTCGGAACCGAGTACCAGAATTGTTGTGGGGGATAGCGGTGGAAAGCCTCCCTTGGCAAGTGCCGCCTTGGCCTCCTGGGAAATCCCCTTGCCTTCCTGCGAATGGGCGCTGATTAGAAACAGGAGCGCCGCAAGGAGGACCCACCCAACCGCTCCCATGAGCGCGAACTTAAGTACCCGGAGTGGACTCCATGGGGTCTTGCGCTTACTGCTGCCTCGCTGAGGCTTGCGACCGGGATTCTCCGCAGGGGCTGCCTCGCCACGGAGGCGTTCGCGCAGGCCGCGGGGCCTGGCTCGGTAGACGGTGTAGTCGGGCGTGTCATCGGCCACTGCCACACCTATAGTGAACAAGGTGGCTGATGAGTGCACAATTGGGGTCGATCTGGGAGGCACGAAGGTGCTCGCGGGAGTACTGGACGCCGATCTTGGTATTCGGTCAAGAGTCCGCCATGAGGTGGGCGGACTGTCGCGCCCAGAGCTGATTGACGTGATTGTCGCCACCGTTGAGGAAGCCAGACGCGGCGTTGCCGATGAGCCGGTCGCAGTGGGGATCGGAGTACCAGCGACCTTCGATCACGCCAAAGGCCGCGTTGTCCGATCAACCCACTTGCCGCTGATTGACCTCGCGATAGAGGACCTCTTGGCTGAACGGCTGGGCCTTCCAGTGGTCGCCGACAACGACGCCACCTGTGCGGCAATTGCCGAACACCGAGCTGGCGCAGCCGTAGGCGTCCTCAATGCGGTGGTGCTGACCTTGGGTACTGGGATTGGAGCAGGACTAGTGATGGATGGCGAGGTGAGGCGCGGAGCTCACGGCGCGGCTGGCGAACTTGGACACCTGCCCGTAGAGCCGGATGGATTGAACTGCGGACCTGGGTGTCCTGGGCGAGGCTGCCTTGAGACCCGCGTTAGTGGTCCGGCGCTTGAGCGTGAGGCTGAAAGGGTCGCAATTGCGCGGCCCCAGAGCGAACTCGCCAAAGCTGCCGCCAACGGCCCACTGCGCGGTGCTCGTGTCGTCGAGCTTGCACATGACGGTGACCTAGCCGCACTAGAAGCCCTTGCGACGGTCGGGCACTGGCTTGGGACAGGGCTAGTGGCAATCGCAAATCTGCTCGACCCCGAGATGGTCGTTGTTGGCGGCGGGCTAGCGGCAGCGGGGGACTTAATCCTCGAGCCAGCCCGTGCAGTTTTGAGGGAGAGAGCGATGCCGCCCGCCGCGCTTGAGATGGAGATCATCCCCGCGAAGTTCGGCGCTGACGCCGGGCTGATCGGCGCATCGCTACTTGCCCGTGACCGTGCCGCACGAGATAGGGCCAGATGAGCGCTACGCCGGCTGGTCGGCTTGTGGTCTGCCCAACGCCAATTGGGAATCTTGGGGACACAACGCGGAGAGTCACAGAGGCACTCCGGTCAGCGGATGTAATCGCCAGCGAGGACACTCGGCGTACGCGGATACTGCTTGAAAACGAGGGGATCGATGCGAGACCAGTTCCCCTCCATGACCGCAACGAACGGTCCGCACTGCCTGCCTTAGTTGAGAAGATTCGGTCAGGAGGAACTGTTGCTCTGGTCTCAGACGCAGGGACGCCGATCGTCTCCGACCCCGGGTATCTGCTCGTTCGCACATGTATTGAGGAGGGCTTGCGTGTTGTGGTACTGCCAGGCCCAACGGCGGTGACCACAGCCCTTGTTCTCTCGGGCCTGCCCGCCGACAGCTTCCGGTTCGTTGGATTCCTGCCCAAGCGCCAAGGTGACCTGACCAGAGTGTTCACTGAGTCAGGCGACACGCTTGTGGCGTTCGAATCCCCCAAGCGGGTCACGGCGACCGTGTCACTTCTGGCCGAGCTGGACCCTGACCGTCAGGTGGCAGTGTGTCGCGAGCTGACAAAGATCCACGAGGAAGCGATTCGAGGCACGGCAGCTGAGGTCGCAGAGATCCTCTCTAGCCGCACTGAAGTGAAGGGCGAAATCACCCTTGTTGTCGGACCATCAAATCAGCAGACGGGTGATCAGGTGACCGCCTCTGCTGCGGTCGACGACTTGGTTGCTGCTGGCGCCAAGCCGCGTGCTGCCGCCAAAGTAATCGCCCGGCTGACGGGCCTGCGCGCCAATGATCTCTACCCCGAGGCCGGCGACGCGCCCGGGGGCGACTAGCCTTCGCTTCTGTGAGCTACTACGTAACCACGCCGATTTACTACGTCAACGCCCAGCCCCATCTGGGCCACGCGTACACGACGATCGCAGCCGACGTGCTCGCTCGGCACATGCGCCAGCGCGGTGAGGACGTCTTTTTCCTGACCGGAACCGATGAGCACGGCGAGCCAGTCGCGCTTGCTGCTGAGGCCGCGGGGATCAGCCCCAAGGAGCTTGCCGACCGCAATGCGGCTCGCTTTGAAGCTCTGATGCCACGGATCGAAGCGACCAACGATTTCTTCATCAGGACCTCTGACCCGCGCCACACCGAAGCGGTGCGCGAGCTGATGGTCCGCATCCACGAGGCCGGCCACATCTACAAGGGTGAGTACGAGGGGCTCTACTGCCCGCGCTGCGCAGACTTTAAGACTGCTCAGGAGGTTGGGCCGGGGGACACGTGCCCCGTTCACGGGATTGAGCTGACCGTTGAGAAGGAGGAGAACTGGTTCTTCCGCCTCTCAGCTTTCCAAGCGGACCTTGAGCGCCTCTTTGACGAACAGCCCGACTTTGTTCGTCCGCCCGAGCGCCGTAATGAAGCACTCTCGTTTATCCGGTCCGGCCTGCGCGACATCTCCTGCTCACGCTCCGGTCTGACATGGGGCGTTCCTGTCCCGTGGGATGAGTCCCAAGTTTTCTACGTTTGGTTTGACGCCCTCCTCAACTATGTGACAGCGCTCAGGTTCGCCCGCGAAGGCGAGGACATCACCTCGCAATACTGGCCGGCGGCAGTCCAGCTGATCGGCAAGGACATCCTTAAGTTCCACGCCGTCTACTGGCCAGCCATCCTGATGGCCGCCGGCTTGGATGTTCCCCGGTCGCTGATCGTGCACGGGTACCTGCTGATGGACGGCGAGAAGATGTCCAAATCACTCGGCAATGTGCTCGACCCGTTTGAGGTGATGGACCGCTTCGGGGCAGACGCACTCCGTTTTTATCTGATGCGCGAAGTCCAGTTCGGAGCTGACGGAACTGTCAGCACTGAGGGCTTTGAGACGCGCTACTCCACTGAGCTGGCTAACGACTTCGGCAACCTGGCCAGCAGGACGGTCGCCATGGTTGAGCGCTGGCGGGATGGCAAGACGCCGGCCGTTGCCCACGACCCAGTGATCGAGGCAGAGCTGTCAGGCGTCGCCGCAGAGGTCGCCGCACTACTTGATGCGGTCGAGCCAACTAACGCGCTTGAAGCAATCTGGAAAAGGATCAGGCGCCTCAACCGTTATGTGGAGGAGACCGCACCGTGGGTACTCGCCAAGGACGAGGCTGAATCCGACCGGCTTGACCAAGTGTTGGCAACGCTGATCGAAGGCGTCCGTGTAGTGACCGTTGCGCTTCACGCGTTCATCCCGGTCTCAACGGGAACGCTGATAGCTGCCCTCGGCGAGGACGATCTGAGCTGGGCTGCCGCCACGTGGCGCCCAGTGGGCACCGGGTCCAAGGTTGGGCCGCTAGCACCACTCTTCCCTAAGCCTTGATCGACTCCCACACGCACATCCATCTCTGCGAAGGCGACACAGCCGAGGTCGTCGCCCAGGCGGTTGCCTCTGGGGTAGAACGGATGGTCACTGTCGGAACTGAAGAGGCATCAAGCCGCCTCGCTCTGGAAGCCGCTCAAGCTCATCCTGAGGTCTACGCGGCTGTTGGTTTGCACCCCAATGCTGCCACTGGGTTTAAGGATCTTGGCGCTCTACGCGAGCTTGCCGCCCATCCGCGCTGCGTCGCAGTTGGGGAGACTGGCGTGGACCTGTACCGGGAAGGTGCCCCGCTAGCCGACCAGCAAGCTGCCTTCCGCGCTCAATGTGACCTTGCCCGCGAGTTGGACAAGGCGCTGATCATTCACACGCGAGCTGCGGACGAGCAGACAATCTCCATTCTTGATGAGTGCGGGGAAGGCCTGCGGGTGATCATCCACTGTTTCTCCATGCCTGATCGCATCAGCGAGTGCGTGGCACGTGGCTGGTGGATCAGCTTCGCTGGCAATGCCACCTACCCGTCAGCTGAGGACCTGCGGACCGCGGCAGTCGCAGTGCCTACAGACAGGCTGCTGGTCGAGACCGATGCGCCATACCTCTCGCCACAGGCCGTCCGTAAGGAGCGCAACAAGCCCGCCAATGTGATGTACACGGCTGCTGTGATTGCGGCTGAGCGCCGTGTCGGCATCGACGAGTTCTCCGACGGGGTAGCCAAGGCGGCCGCCGAGGTTTTTGCGTGGTGAGCTCTGCAGGTGAGCGACGAGTCGCAGCATCATTGGAACGGATGCGTGAGGGAGGAATAAAGCCCAAGCGGGACCTTGGGCAGAACTTCCTGATCGACGCGAACATGCTTGAGGTCGTCGCCAAAGAGGCTGATGTTGGGCCTGGGGACACAGTGCTTGAGGTTGGCGGCGGGCTTGGGATTCTGAGCGAGCACCTCGCTGCCAAAGCCGCCCATCTCCATGTGGTTGAGATTGACCCCGGACTCGAGGGTGCTCTGACCGAGGCCATTGAACCTTTTGACAATGTGACCCTCCACTTCGCCGATGCGATGCACATGGACCTTGGGAGCCTTGACCCGGAGCCAACAAAACTTGTTGCCAACCTTCCGTACGGGATTGCCGCGCCGTTGATCCTTGACTCAATTCCCGCGCTCCCTAAGTGTCAGATATGGGTTGGGATGGTCCAGAAGGAAGTCGGCGATCGCCTCGCGGCTAGCCCGGGGTCAAAGACTTACGGTGCTCCATCTGCGCTCGCCCAACTCGCTTGCAAGGTCAAGGTTGTCCGACCGGTTTCTAGGACGGTCTTTCGGCCAATTCCAAACGTTGACTCGGTGATTGTCCGCCTTGACCGAGTCCGACCCGCAACTGGGCCAGCGGTCCGAGCTTTGATCCGGGAGGGCTTCGCACACCGCCGAAAAGCATTGGCTAGGTCGCTCTCGCTTGCTCCGGGAGCGGCAGAGGGAATCCGCGATCGCACCCGGGCTGCCCTTGAAGAGATGGGCCTTCCTGCTGATGCCCGGGCGGAGACCCTTGGGCCCCAGCAGTTTGTGGAGCTGGCCGAAAGAATGGGACTTGATGCCTGAGGCCAACGGACAGCCAATGGGGCTTGACGCGCAGGGGAAGATCAACCTCTGCCTCGCACTTGGGCCCTTGAGGGAAGACGGCTATCACGACGTGGTCAGCGTTGTACTGCCACTTGACCTTGCGGACCGATTGGTAATTGAACCGTCCAACGCCGAGCGCGATCAGGTGATCTGCCCTGGAGTGGATGGCGACAACCTTGTTTCCACCGCTCTGGTTCGTTGGCGCGAGGCAAGCGGATGGGACGGCAAGCCGGTCAGGGTGACGATTGAAAAACGCGTGCCAGTTGCGGCCGGCATGGGCGGTGGGTCAGCTGATGCTGCTGCCGCTTTGCGATTGGTGGCGGCCTGGGCCGGCCGGCCTGATGATCCGCTGCTGAATGACTTGGCTCCCGGGCTTGGAGCTGATGTGGCCCCGCTCCTCCACGGCGGCCCAACCCTGGTTGAGGGAATTGGTGACCGCGTCACCGCCCTTCCTGTGCCCGCGGCCGTTGGAATCCTGATCCTTCCGGCATCGGTTGGTCTTTCAACGCCAGTTGTTTTTGCTCGGGCTGGGGAGCTGGGTCTGCGGCGTAGCTCCCAGGACCTCGCCGCAATCACCGAGGCCATCAGGGCAGAGGCATCAGCCCCAGGCTGGGAGCTTCCTGCTGGCCTGCTTGGGCTTAACGACCTTGGCCCGGCCGCAGCTGACTTGGAGCCAGCGGTTTCAGCAGGTCTCGATGAGGCTCGGGCGGTGGGTGCGGATCAGGCATTCGTTACTGGCTCGGGCCCAACCGTCGTGGGGCTCTTCCTTGGGTCTGACGGTCCAGAGCGAGCCAAACGTGCGGCTGACGGTCTTGCTGGTCGCACTCCGGTGGCTGTGTTTGCGACTGCGTCGCCGGGATCTGGCACGATTGAACAACTTCAATGAGCAATCTTCTGATCACCCAAGCTGTTGTCGCTCTCGCGCTGGTCGGCTCCGTCACCGTGTTTCTGCGCTACGTCGCAGTGCCTGCCATCAGGGCAAGGAAGACGACATCAGACAGGCTTGCAGCTGGGATTCTGAGCCTCTACGCATTTGGCGTCTTCGCTGGGGTTGGCGTTGCTCTGGGCATTGGAATCATCTGGGCGTGGCCCCAGATCGCCTGACCACACGTCCGTCCCGGTAGCCTTACTCACATGCCCCCCGGCATCGAACAGACTTCGGGGCTTGCCGCCCTTGATTTGCTCACCACAGCAGTGGAGGATGGCGCTGGCCTGCCGGAGATCGTCCGTGCAGCCGCCCGGGTACTTGACGCAAGCCTTGTGCTGATTGACAGGGGAGGCACCGTGCTCGCTGTGGCAGCACGCTCAACGGCCGATGAGCGAGCACTTCTACGCGACAGCGAGGGTGTAGAGGCGATTGACCTACGCGTGGGTGACGCTGAGGTTGGGAGCCTGCGTCTGCGTCAGCGCGGGAAGGATGCTGATGTCTCTCTGCGTCGACTTGTGGCGGCGGTTGTCGCCAGTGAGGTTGAACGGGTCAGGGCGCCGGAGCGAGCCAGTGAGGAGGCCCTCGGGTCGTTCTTGGAGGACGCACTTTCAGATTCGATCATCAGCGCAGAGGACGGCAACGCACGAGCCTCCGAGATGGGCCTGCGGCTGGAGGACGGCGTTACCCTTCTCGTTGTAAGAGCGCACGCCAGGGTTGCCTCAGGGGACGACTGGCGTCCGCGTCTACTGGCCGTTGCCGGTCGCGCTGCACGCGGATCCCGTCCAGGGTCAGTGGCCGCCAACACTGCTCATGTTGGAACCGACGGCGAGGTCTTGGTGATCGTCCCGGACCCTGATGGCGAATCTGGCCGGGCAGTCGGCGATGCCCTTCTGCGCGAGTTGACTGCAGGGCTTCCAGGCTTTGGCTTTGCGATCGGGCGCAGTGGCCGCGCGGACGGAGCAGCTGGCCTTGCCCGCGCTGCCAAGGAGGCGCTCCTTGCCGCCAATGTTGTCGAGGGCGACGAGGACCGGCAATCACTTGGCTTTGAGGAGACTGGGGCCTACCGACTGGTTCTGCGTGCGATGACCGAGGACCCGGAGGAGCTCAGGTCGTTCTACGGAGAGACTGTGGAGCCGATCGCCGCATATGACACTCAGTACGAAAGCAACCTTGTGGGGACACTCAGCACGTTCCTTGAATGTGACGGCAACGTTGGCGCTACCGCCGCGCGGCTGATCACCCACCGCCACACGGTTAGGTATCGGCTCGAACGGATCAAAGAGCTTTCCGGACTTGACGTTGGGTCAAGCGAGGGGCGGGAGAAGCTGTCCCTCGGCCTCAAGGCAATGCGGGTCCTGGGCATCACGCCGCCGCGCGGACCTGCGAGTGAGCCAACTGCCGGAGGCCGTTGAGCGTGAGGTACTTTGACCTCTCCGTTCCCCTCGTGTCGACGCCTGAGGGGACACCCGACATGCTCGCGGTGAAGGTTGACCACGGCAGTCACGCTGAAGGCGCCAAAGGGATTGAGACTCTGATCGGTGTTGGGCCCGGTCTCCTGCGTGATGGCGAAGGATGGGCCGTGGAGACAATCACCTTGGGCACGCACAACACGACACATGTTGATGCGCCGTGGCACTACAACAGCCGCATCGGTGGCGAGCCTGCCAAGACGATTGACGAACTTCCACTCGACTGGTTCCACGGGCCTGGTGTTGTGATCAATGCCACCGGGCGCGAGGATGGGGACGCGCTGACCATCGCTGATTTTGAGGCTGAACTGGAGCGGATCGGGCATGACCTGGCCCCCGGGGATGTCGTCCTTGTCCACACGGGCATGGACGCCTTCATCGCCGATCCGGGTTATATGGCAAAGGGCTGTGGTGTGACAGCAGAGGCAACCGTGTGGCTCTGTGACCGCGGTGTTCGCCTAGTGGGAATTGACGCTTGGGGTTGGGACGCTCCGCTCTACATGCAGGCTGAGCAAGCCAAGGCTGAGGACAGTGCTGGCGTGTTCTGGGCCGCCCACCAGTGTGATCGTGCCTACAGCCAGATTGAGCGGCTTGCCGGCTTGGACCAACTTCCTCCGACGGGCTTTGAGGTCGCAGCCTTCCCGCTCAAGGTTGTCGGCGGAAGCGCCGGCCCCGCGCGTGTCGTCGCGATGATTCGCGACTGAGCGCCTCCCAAGCTGGCTCCTTACCCAAGCAAAACGCCCCGGTCGAAACCGGGGCGTCGCGTGACTTCTGGTGTCAGTCTGGGCTTAACGCTTGAACTTGCTGATCACTGGGCTGGTGATTCCCTTGCTTGAGCTCTTAGCCTCAAGCGTTGGAAGCTCGAGGGTTACCTTCGAGACCTTCACTGAGAAGATGCCCTTGGTGTTCTGGTAGTAGGGCGAGTCCTGTGGAAGGAGCTCAAGCTTCACTGTGTGGCCGGCTGCGAAGTTGTAGCCGTTGCCGTGAAGCTGGAATGTGATCGTGCCGGTCTGGTTGTCAAGCAGTCGGTAGACGCCCCGGGTGATCATGCGACGCTGACCACCGGTTACATCCCAGAGGCGAGCGTTGATCACTCCGTACCGGCCCGTCGTCTTGATCGTTGCCTGAACTGTTGGGAGGCCGAGCATGGTGAAGCCCTTGCTCTGGAAAGTGTAGGTAGCTACACCTGCCTCCTTCATGTCAGTCAACTTGCCGCAGGCGCCAGCTGACCCGGTCAGTGGGTCGAGAGCAAGAGCAGTGTTCTTGTCTCCACCAACGAGGCTCAAGGTACGGCTGATCGTCTGTGACTTCTTGTTCGTGTAGCTCACAACGCCAGGGTGGATCTTCTCCCAGCTAGTTGCAGTCCAGGGACCGCCGCTTGCTGCGCCCTCGCAACCCATGCCCATCGCAACTGCTGCGCCAGGCGCCATGCCGCCAGCGATGCCCTTGAGTTGATTGTCGAAGAACAGGCGACCTTGCTGGTTCATGTACTCGGTTGTCTCCGCGTTGTTCTGCGAACGAGCGTGACCTGCGTCGTTGAAGATCAAGCGGACGTTCTTGTTGCCCGCTGCCTTCTGACTCTCGTAAACCCGCAGTGCCTCAGCTGGTGTGAAGAGGTCATCAGTCCAACCGTTCTGGATCAGAAGAGCGGCCGGTGTCCCACTGACGGTGTAACCGCTGTGGTAGTCGCTGATCTTTTTCAGATTGGCCAGAGTGCTGGTGCCGAAGGGCTCCCCGGCGAAGATCTGACTGCGCCAGGTTGTGAGGTCTGCTTCAGGGTCAACGCCAGCGCCGATGTACCAAGCTGAGCTGACGCCCGAAAGGTAGAGACCGCTGATGTATGAGCCAATCGCCACGCCTGCAGGTGAGGTGGACAGGTCTGCTGTCCTCGAGTCGAAGTCGAGGTAGCGACCATTGGGAACCAAAGCCGATGCAAGGTTTGACCACGGGACCATCGCGTAGCCAGCCTTCAGGCTAAGTGGAATGCCATTCGGGCTGGTCCACGGAGCGTAAGTTCCGTCGGTGTTGCGGATTCGGTTCTTGAGATACGCCAGTTCGAGCGTTGCGCCGCCACCATAGGAGCCACCTACGGCGCCGAGTGCAGCTGGGTTAGCAATGCCAGCTTCAACAAGCTTGCCGAGCAGATACTGGGCGTCATGCGCTTCGTAACGGGTGTCCATCAGATGGACGTAACCGTGATCGCAACCGGTCGTGCGTGTTGCCGGGTCGTGACCACATGAGCGACCCCAGCCACGCTCGGAGATGTTGATGACTGCGTAGCCGCGAGCAGCGTAGGAGACGTTGTTGATTCCGTTGGCTGTCGCGGCCGAGTTTGACTCCAGGCTGGTCTTGCTGCCGCCATAGCCATGAATCATCACGATCGTTGGCCATGGACCACTGCCAGTGGCAGGAAGGGTTACATCAGCGTCAATAGGAGTGCCGTCGAAAGATGTTGTCCGCTGGTTCAGCTCAGTTGCTGGGCAAAAACGAACTCCATTTGTGGCGCTACAGCTGTTGCCAAACGGTGTTGGCTCGGTAGCGCTGGCGGTGGGTGCAAAGGCGGCAAAGGCAACGGCAGTTGCTAGAACGATGCGACGCATGAAGTAAGTCCTCCTGAGGTTGTAACTGGGCCTCCCCGACCCAGTTGAAAAAGAATAGCCCCTAACCCCTGTCTGAGCAAACGGCAAGTGCTCCGATCTATGTCGGGTTGGGTTGGGCGTAGGATCGACAATTGATGTCACCCGGGAAGAAGAAACAAGCAATCAAGGCAGTCGTCTTGATTGATGCCCCAGCTGGAAGTTCGCTGCCTGCGCTTGAGGGCGCGCTTGCCCTTGATCGGCGCGAAGCGCTGTCAGGAGCGCTACTTAGGCGGACCAGGGAGTGGGCCAAAACTCTGACGGGAACGGAGCCGAGTGTTGTTGAGATCAGCGGCCTCGCCGCTGCGACCGCTGGGGCCGAGACTGTTGTGATTGTCAGACCAGCCTTGGTTCGGCTCAGCTTGGACCACGCCCACGATGTACGTGACGACCTTGCGCATGGATGTGGGCTGGTGGTTGGACCGACTCTCACTGGCGGCTGGTACCTACTTGCGCTATCGCCTGTCAATCAGGATTTGATTCAGGCGGCTGGCGACGGGACCTCGGGCACGGCGGGCTCGCTCCTTGCCGCAGCACAGAATGTCTCAGGGCTTGAGGTTGGCCTTCTGGGAGCCGAACGCGACCTGGTGCGGCCGGCTGATGTCAAGGCTGCTCAGGCTGATCCGCTTGTTGATCTCGAGATCAGTCGGTTGATCAGTTGATGGCATTAGAGGCCGGTAACTGGGGGGCAGGGATTCGAACCCCGATAGCCGGCTCCAAAAGCCGGAGTCTTGCCATTAGACGACCCCCCATCAGCGCAGCAATCTTGCGCTGCCCGCGATCGTAGCGGTGGACGGCTAATGTCCGAAGCTGTGGACCGCGTGGCCGTCGCCATCCTTGCCGCAGGGAGAGGGACGCGAATGCGCTCCCCGCTTGCGAAGGTCCTACACCCGGTTTGCGGAGTTCCCATGGTTGCTTGGTCAATCTCGGCTGCTCAGGCAGCTGGTGCAACGCGAACAGTTGTGGTCGGATCGCCCGATGGCGCGCTTGAAGCTCATCTCCCAGAAGGCGTTCTTCACGCCGTGCAACCGGAGGCGGACGGAACCGCTGGTGCGCTTGCTGCTGCGGTTGAGCACCTCAGTGGTACAGATTCAGTCGTTGTCTTAGCTGGCGATGTCCCGCTGATTGATGCAGAGACAATCGGGCGAGTGCTTGAGGCTCATGCTGCGGCGGGCGCGGCAGCCACGATCGCGACCATGGTTCTTGATGACCCCGCTGGCTACGGGCGCATAGTCCGAGACGAGGCCGGCGGCTTCGTGAAGGTTGTTGAGACAAAACAGCCTGAGGACGCCACGGCTGACCAGCTTCTTCTGCAGGAGGTCAACACTGGAGTTGTGGTCTTCCGGGTGGATGGACTCGGCGAGTTGCTCGCGGGCGTTGGGGCCGCCAATGCTCAGGGCGAGCGCTATCTGCCGGATGCCGTGGCACTCCTTGCCGATCGCGGCGAGACCGTGATTGCGGTTGAGGTGCATGACCCAGCGTTGACGATCGGTGTCAACGACCGGGCTGATCTTGCCCGTGTCCAGCAGATCGCTCAGCGCAGAATCTGTGACCTGCACATGCGCAATGGGGTGACAATCGAATCCCCCGACTCAGTGGCGATCGACGCATCGGTCGAGATCGGCGAGGACACGACAATCTTGCTCGGCTCTGTTCTGAGGGGAACAACTGTTGTGGGGGCCGGCTCGACTATTGGTCCTCATTCTGTACTTGAGGACGCTGAGGTCGGTGACGGCTCTGAGGTGACAATGAGCCGTCTGGTGCTCGCCAAGGTTGGAGACGGCGCGACCGTTGGGCCATTCGCCTACCTCAGGCCAGGGGCCGATGTTGGGAATGGGGCCAAGGCTGGAACCTTCGTGGAGCTCAAGAACACCACGCTGGGAGAGGGAGCAAAGGTGCCTCACCTTTCCTACATTGGCGACGCTGACGTGGGCGCTGGTGCCAACCTCGGCGCGAGCACGATCACTGCCAACTACGACGGCCGCAATAAGCACCGAACGGTTGTGGGTGCCCGAGCCAGAACAGGCGTCCACACGTCGCTAATTGCTCCCGTTGAGGTCGGCGAGGATGCACTGACCGGCGCTGGCTCGGCAATTACTGACGACATTCCTGACGGCGCGCTGGGGATCACCCGCCCACGCCAGACCAATGTCGAGGACTTTTCAACGAGGGATGAAGACGATGCCTGAGCCACTCTGGGGCACGCCCGCTGCCGCCGCCGTCCCGCGCGCCGCGTACACTCGCGGATCCATGAGCACCCTCGAGGACGCACTCGCCACCGGTACCCATCTGGACATTGATTACGACAAGCGCCTGATGCTGTTCAGCGGGCGCGCAAACCCGACGCTCTCAGCCCGTATTGCGGACCGCTTGAGCGTTGAGCTTGGCGGCGTGACAACAAAGACTTTCAGCAATGGCGAGGTCTACTGCCGCTTCCATGAGTCAATCCGTGGCGCTGATGTATTTCTGATCCAACCAATCTGCGCAAACCCTGAGCTTGGCTTGACAGCCAACGATGCGCTGATGGAACTGATGGTGATGGTTGACGCTGCCGTCGGTGGCTCGGCCCATCGAGTGATCGCCGTTTGCCCTTGGTACGGCTACAGCCGTCAGGACAAGAAGAGCGCCCCTCGTGAGCCGATCAGTGCCCGTCTTGTCGCCCGCATGCTTGAGGCCGCCGGCATCGACCGGATCCTGACGATGGACCTCCACTCAGGTCAGATACAAGGTTTCTTCCAGAAGCCTTGTGACCACATGACAGCGATGTTCACCCTGACGCAGTACTTCGATGACCTTGGTCTTGAGGATCTCGTAGTGGTCTCGCCAGATGCTGGTCGAGTCAAACTGAACAAGAAATTTGCCTCGACCATTGGAGCTGACCTAGCCCTCCTCAACAAGGAACGGCCAGAGCATCAGCAAGCTGAGGTCGGCCACATCATTGGTGATGTACGCGGCCGTACGGCTCTGATCGTTGACGACATCATCGACACGGCTGGCACGCTGAAAGCTGCTGCGCAGACTGTTTTGGATGAAGGCGCCACCAAGGTCTATGCAGCAGCAACTCACGCCGTCCTGTCGGGCAACGCGTTCGAGAACCTTGCTTCGTCAGGCTTTGAGGAAATCGTCGTTACCGACACGATTCCGCTCCGAGCAGGAGCGCCTTCCAATATCCGCGTTCTCTCGTGTGCAGAGTTGCTCACGACCTCGATCCGCCAGATCTTCACCGACGGTTCGGTGAGCGAGGTCTTTGGCGGCGAGAACCAGCTCTTCTGATCAATGGCGGAGGGTGACGCCAAGCGTCTGGCAGATCTACTCGGCCTAAGTGACGACGAACTCTGCGAAGCTCTAGGTGCTTCGTCGCTGGACCTAATCTCTGGAGACGCTGACTCATTGACAGCGGTGCCGATTTTGACTGAGCTGCTGCGCGAAGCCGAGGAGGCCGCGGGCGAGAAACTGCTTAGACGCTGGGTTCGGACGGGTGGGCCAGCGGGGGTTCCAGTGGAGCTGCTTGTGGCGCGCAACTACATCGGGTTTGAGGACGCCCTTGGTGCCCTCTCTGAGCGCGGCTTTGTGATCCGCGGCGGGGGCGCCTGACTCTGAAGTGCCTGTCGTCCGTATCCTCGGTTAGACAATGTCTCGCCCAGCACGCATAGCCCTTATCTTCGCCGGCGTCGTCGCGTTCATCGTGATCAGCCTTGGAGTTGGTCGGATGCTGGGCGCGCGCGATTCGGAGCGCGTTCTGGTTGAGCAGATAATCCGGGCTCAGGCCAAGGGGGACACCGCTGCCCTGATCAAGGATCTGCCTGACTGTGGCGCTGGGACCAAGTGCAACAAGCAGATCACGGCACTTGTCAAACGGGTACAAGGTCCGACGCTGACACTTGAGACCCTTCAGATCACTCGCGGTGCCGGCTTTGGAGCGGGGGGAGCGACGGGTGTCGCCCGCATTGCTTGGCATCTTGGAAAGCGGCTCCCGGTAGTTCAATGCCTTGGCATCAAGCGCACCGGAAATGTGATCAGCGGTTTCGCGATTCACCTCACGAGCGTGTCGAATCCGATCGCCCGCGAAGGCGCCTGCCCTGGCGTCGCCAACCTGCTCGTGTAGCGCTCAGCGGCTTTTCCAAATCTTTACGTTGTGGCGCGAGAAGCGGCGCTCTGTGTGAGACACTTCCACTAACCTAAGTTGAAGTTCGAACACAAACCAGGAGAGACAATGCGTCGCGTAACAATCATTTTTGCCGCCCTTGCCGTAACCGCTGTTCTTGCCGTTCCCGCATTTGCGGCAACGACAACAGTCAACTGGAGGATCGGCACAGTCAATACCGTGAACATCACCAAGGGTAATACCGTCAAGTGGAACTGGAGTGGGCGCCACAACGTTGTAGGTCCCTCACTGAACAAGTCAACAAGCGGTGCCAGCAGGACTTTCTCAGCGAAGGGAACCTTTGTTTACATCTGCACCATTCACGGGGCAACAGTTCAGAAGACGACCGTAAAGGTCTCCTGACCAGCTGAATTAGATGGCATCGGAGCTGCCGGGCCGCACAGGTCCGGCAGCAACCGCTACTCTGCTGTGCCGATGGCCAACGAGACTCCAGTATTAGCAGCACAGCCCCGCACGCCGGAAGGCTCACGCACCGCACGCCGCCTCCGTGGCGCAGGTGTTGTACCGGGTATCGTTTATGGCGGCGGGATTGACCCTGTCAGCCTCTCGGTCACTGAGCGCGATCTTCGGATTGCCCTCGCCGGCCACAGCGCTCTGATCGACCTTCACATCGAAGGCGACAAACCTCAGCCAGTACTTGTCCGTGAGCAGCAGCGCCATCCAGTCAGCGGGCGCACCGTCCACGTTGACCTGATCCGCGTTGACTTGAAGAAGAAGGTCCAGGCTTCAGTGCAGATCGAGATCATCGGCGCCGAGGACTCACCGGGCGTGCGCTTCGGTGGCCTTGTCGAGCAGATCATCCGTGAGGCAAACATTGAGTGTCTGCCAACAGAGATTCCAGACAGCATCATCATCGACGCATCCCAAATGGAGATTGGCGATTCACTTCATGTCTTCGACCTTGCCGTTCCAGAGGGAGCAGAGATGGTTGATGAAGGTGACATTGTTATCGCGACAATGGCCGCATCCCGTCTGGCCGCGCAGGTTGAGCGCGACGCTGAGGAAGCCGAAACCGAGCTCATCGGCGATGGCGAAGCAGCAGAAGGCGAAGACGGCGAAGCAGCCGACTCCGACGAAGCTGCCAGCTCCGACGGCGACGGCGACGGCGAGTAGCCCGTGCGGCTGCGCGGCAAGCGCGGCCGGGGTTCGACAGCGCCAGCTGACTGGTTGATTGTCGGACTGGGCAATCCCGGTACCCGCTACGCGGGAACCAGGCACAACGCTGGCTTTGAGGCCGCCAACCTTCTCGCCCAGCGCTGGGACCTTCCCAAGGCTAAGAAGCAGTTCAACGGACTTGTCTCTGAAGGTCGGATCTCACCCGGTGGACCGCGGGTAGCGGTCCTGCTTCCCCAGACATTCATGAACGACTCAGGCCGCAGCGCCAGCCCGGCCCGTGGGGCCTTTGGCGTACCACTGGACCGAATCATTGTCTTGCACGATGAACTCGATGTCCCATTTGGCGAAGTGCGCACGCGCCTTGGCGGTGGCCTTGCTGGGCACAACGGACTAAAAAGCCTTTCCCGCGAGCTTGGTGGACCCGACTTCCACCGCATCAGGATCGGCGTCGGCAGGCCAGACTCGACTGACGCAAACTTGGTGAGCGCCTACGTGCTGGGAGCTTTCTCGGAGCCCAAGGCAGAGGTTGCAAGGCTGTTTGAGGATGCCGCCCGCGCGACAGAGGACCTGATCGCGGCGACCGCGGTTGAGGCCGAATGACCGCCTCTTCGGTCGATCAATCCCCGGCCCCAGACCGCGACGAGCCACTGTCACCGCTCCTCCCGCTTGCTAACTCCAAGGGCCAGCTGGATCAGCTGCGAGCAGAAGGAGGGTCCGCGTTCGTCTCCACTGGGATGAGGCCATTCGTTCTTGCCGCACTCGCCGCGGCAGACCGTGACACGCCACTACTGGTGATCGCAGGTGATGATGCGGCAGCCCGCCGCTTGGCCGATGACCTCAGGGCTTGGCTTAAACCCCGTCCTGTCTTGCTTTACCCGACGCGCGGGATCGCTGGCGGCTCTCACCTTGCTCCGCCTTCCCATCTGATCGGCCTGCGACTTGGCGCACTGGATGCACTCGCCGGCAGTGACTTTGCTGACGGAGCGCCAGTCGTTGTGGCAAGCGCGGTTGCCCTCGCAGAGAAGGTTCCAGAGGCTGAGCTGCGCCCGCATGGATTCTCTGTGATCAAGGGTGACCGGTTCAGAATGTCGGAGATGCTCCCCAAGCTCGTTGACTGCGGGTACGAACGGGTCGAGCAGGTGACCGAGCGCGGTCAGTTCTCTGTTCGGGGAGACATCATTGACATCTATCCAGCGACTGCTGAGCATGCGGTTCGTATCGACCTCTGGGATGAGGACATTGAGTCGCTGCGTTGGTTCTCCACTTTCACTCAGCGCTCGCTGGGGGTTGCGGATGAGGTTTTCTTGGCACCTGCAGCCGAGCTGCGGTTGGACCTGCGTGAGGCAGCTGAGTACGCAGCGCTGGAGGACCCAGATGACCGTCTTCCGCTAGCCGACCTACTTCCACTTGCCCGTTATGTGGCCCCATTGGATCTGATCGACTCGGCCTCAATCGTGATTGCCGCCAGTGAGGAGATCAAACCCTCGCTGGACGATTGGTGGCTTGACGTTGAGGCCACCCTCGGTGAGGCCGATGCCGCAGCACTCAACTCCACACCAGCTGAAGTTGAGGAGGCTCTGAGTCGCAGGTCGGTTGCATCGCTTTCCATCCACGACTCGGGACAGGAGATTGCGTGGCGGGGCGGGACTCCAGCAATTGCAGCTCGCACGCTGAAAGACGCTGAGCCCGACCTAGAGCGTTTGACCCGTGACGGCTACCGCGTGGCGGTCGCTTTCCCATGGCGCGGTGACGCTGACCGTGCAGCACTCAACTTGGTTCGTATGGCAGCAGTCCCACTCGGTGATGAAGCGCCTGAGGACGGGTCCTTGGTCTTCACCGCCGCACGGATTACAGAAGGCTTTGTCTGCTCTGACCTCGCCCTCGCAGTAATCCCGGCGGATCGGCTGGTGCGCAGGCGCGTGCGCAGCCGCGAGCCGCGCCACGGCCGAGCAGCCCTGAAGTCATTCACCGACCTCAAGGCAGGGGATACGGTTGTCCACGAGGACCACGGCGTGGCACGGTTCACGGGCTTTGACACCAAGACGGTCGCTGGCGTCACACGCGACTACCTCCAACTTGAGTTCCTCGGCGGAGACAAGGTCTTCATGCCGGTTGACCAGCTCGCAAAGATCACCCGACACCTCGGGTCTGGAAGCGAAGAACCTGGCCTTTCCAAACTCGGCGGCAACGCTTGGGAGCGAATTAAGAACAAGGCACGGGCCGCTGCCGACAGGCTTGCTGGTGAGCTGCTCAATCTGTACGCAGAACGAAGGCGGCGACGGGGTCATGCTTTCGCGCCTGACGGAGAGGAGCAGCGCGACTTTGAGGCCTCATTCCCACATAGGGAAACCCCGGATCAGCTCGAGGCCATTGAGCAAGTCAAGGCTGACATGGAGTCTCCGGAGCCGATGGACCGCCTGATCTGTGGGGATGTTGGCTACGGCAAAACTGAGGTCGCCCTGCGAGCCGCGTTCAAGTGCGCGCTTGAAGGTCGCCAGGTACTCGTCCTAGTGCCGACCACGATCCTTGCCCAGCAGCACTTCGGGACATTCGCTGAGCGGTTCTCAGCCCACCCACTGATCGTTGACCACGTCAGCCGGTTCCGATCGGCTGCGGAGCAGAAGGAAGTGGTCGCTGCCTTCAATGCCGGCAAGGTCGATGTTCTGGTTGGCACTCACCGGGTGCTTGGGAGGGATATTCAACCCAAGGACCTTGGGCTAATAATCGTCGACGAGGAGCAACGCTTTGGGGTTAAGCAAAAGGAGTTGCTGAGGCAGCTGAAACTGCGCACTGATGTGATGGCGATGAGTGCCACCCCGATTCCACGAACCCTCCAGATGTCGCTCGCAGGCGTGAGGGACATCAGTGTCATTGAGACCCCACCCGAAGGCCGCCGGCCGGTCAGGACATATGTCGGCGAATTCGACGAGGAGCTTCTCCGCACGGCCCTTCAGCGCGAGCTTGACCGCAAGGGCAAGGCGTTCTACCTCCACAACCGCATTGAGACAATCGAGGCCACGGCGCAACAGATTTCAAGTCTGGTTCCGAAGGCACGGGTTGAGATCGCCCACGGAGCGCTCGAGGAGGGGGATCTAGAGGAGCGGATGCTCCGATTCGTGCGTGGCGAGGCCGATGTGCTGGTGTGCACGAGCATCATTGAGGCCGGCCTAGATATCCCCGAGGCCAACACGCTGATCGTTGAACGCGCTGACACCCTTGGTCTTAGCCAGCTCTACCAAATCCGCGGACGCGTTGGGCGCGGCACTGAAAGGGCGAACGCCTACCTTTTCTATCCCTCCGCGGCTGCCCTCACCCATGACGCTGCGCAACGCCTTGCTGCCCTGTCTGACCACACTGAGCTTGGATCAGGTTTCCGCATTGCCATGCGGGATCTAGAAATCCGTGGCGCCGGCAATTTGCTTGGTCCGGAACAGTCAGGGCATGTTGCGGCGCTCGGTTTTGAGCTCTACATGAAGCTGCTCGATGAGGCCGTGGCGGAGATGGAAGGCTCAAGCGAGAACGAGCTGCAGTCAGTTCGCGTTGATGTTCAGATCGACGCCTGGGTGCCTGAGGAGTACGTCAAGTACGAACGAGCGAAGATTGATATTCACCGCCGCGTTGCCTCCGCCGTCGATGTGGCTGAGTTGGAAGACCTTCGATCTGAGTTGGAGGATCGGTTCGGCCCTGTCCCGGATCCCGTGGACAGGCTTTTGGGTATGCAGCGCGCGCAGGTCCGTCTACGTATGGCCGGTGCACGTGACGCCTCTTACCGCCAGGGCAAGCTGACTATTGGCGGTCTAGATCTGCTTCCGGAAGCCGCCAAAGAGCTGCGAGACCGGATCCCAGTGGCAGCGTGGAAGTCCGGCGCTGGCACTGTCACGGTCCCAGTAGAGGACGAACCGCAGTCAAGGTATGAGGCACTCGTCCACGTCGCAGACACCCTCGCAGCGGTCACAGCCGGCGCTGCAGCCTGAGCGTTAGCGAACGGGCGCTGGCTTGTGGCGTCCTCCAGCGTCCGGTTGCGCTACCCTCTCAAACTTATGAACCGCCTAGCGAAAATCCTCATCCTGTCCATCGCCGTTTCCCTCGGTGGCGTCCTCGTCGCCTGTGGTGGAGTTCCTTCGAACTCTGTTGCCACAGTCGCTGACGATCCCATCACCACGGAGACGTTTAACAAGTGGATGGGAATTGCCGCTAAGTCCCAGGGTCAGCAGAACCCAGGTGCCCCAGTCGTTATCCCGGACGCTCCCAACTTCGTCAACTGCGTCAGCCAAAAGCAAGCTGCCCTTCCGAAGGCAACAGCCAAGGCTCCATCTCCGACAGCAGCTCAGCTGAAGTCAGAGTGTCAAGCACAGTTTGACTCGCAGAAGGGTCAGGTCATGCAGCTTCTGATCACGTCCGCGTGGATCGAGGGTCAGGCCAAGGCCATGGGCGTCACAGTTAGCGATTCCGAGGTCCGGAAGCAGTTTGACAAGACCAAGAAGGGCGCATTCCCAACAGAAGCCGCCTACCAGAAGTTCCTCAAGCAGTCAGGCGAGACCGAGGACGATATCCTCTTCAGGATCAAGATTGACGCCCTCAGCACCAAGATCCGTGATGCAGCTCTGAAGGGGGCAGATCAGGTTTCCGATCAAGCTGTTGCCAAGTACTACGCATCCCACCTGCAGCAGTTCGGTCAGCCTGAGACGCGTGACATCGCTGTCATTCAGACCAAGACCAAGGCCGAGGCAGAGAAGGCTAAAGCCGCTCTGTCAGCCAACTACTCCAACTGGGCAGCAGTCGCGAAGCAGTACTCAACCGACAAGGCTTCAGTAGCCACCGGTGGCGTCAAGCGCGGAGTCGTTCAAGGACAGGATCCAAACTTCACCCAGGCATTCTCGGAGAAGCTCAATGGACAGCCGATCATCATCCGCACGGCTGACGGCAACTACGACCTCATCCGGGTTGTTGCGGTCAACAAGGGTGTTGTGCAGCCGCTTGATAAGGCTAGGGCCAGCATCGTCCAAGCTCTCAAGCAGACACAGCAGCAGACAACGCTTCAGAACTTCGTCAAGAGCTTCCAGGAAACTTGGAAGAAGCGGACTCAGTGCGCGAAGATCTACATCGTGGATCTCTGCGGGAACGCACCTAAGGCAGCAGCACAGCCGGGTCCGGGCACAGTCCAGCAAGCTCCGGCGCAGCAGCAAGCTCCCTGATCCGGCAGCGCTTTGAGCGCGCCGGATAATGCCGCCGCGATTGAGCGGCTAGACGACCTCGCCCGCGTCCTGCGGGTTGAGTGTCCGTGGGATCGGGAGCAGGATGAGAGGTCAATAGTCCCGTTCACGCTTGAAGAGGCATACGAGCTGGCCGATGCCGCTCGCTCGGGTGACGACGCAAAGATGATCGATGAGCTCGGTGATGTGCTCTTCCAGGTGCACTTCATGTCCCTCCTGCTTGAGGAGAGGGGAGTGGGCAACCTAGCCGCCGTTGCCGACCATTGCCGCGAGAAGCTCATTCGCAGGCACCCGCATGTCTTTGGCGAGGTGGAGGTCTCAGGCGCAGCCGAAGTCACGGCGAACTGGGATCAGATCAAGCAGACCGAACCCAACCGCGAGGCAGGCATCTTTGGGGAAGTCCCCGAGAACCTCCCAGGGACGCTCTACGCCCGCAAGGTGCAAAGAAGGGCAGCCACAAGCGGATTCGACTTCGGAACCGCTCAGGACGCCCTAGAGGCCCTCAGGGGTGAGGTTGATGAGTTGGAGGAGGCATTGGCCTCGGGTGATATGAATCGAATTGATTCAGAGCTTGGCGATGTTCTCTTTGCGGCTGTCAATGTGGGCCGCAAGACCAAAGTTGATCCGGAGCTGGCGATCAGGTCGACGAGCAACCTTTTCCGGGACAGAGTTCAGGCCGCGGCCGACCTGGCGGCAGCCGACGGCCTCGCGTGGCAGGATCTTGAGCCTGATCACCGGCTCGCGTT
>JAPLCJ010000048.1 GCA_026392255.1 Solirubrobacterales bacterium | reverse complement strand
GGCGCTACGGGTACTGCGGGAGCTGGCGTTGACTGGGGAACTGAGTGGCCATCGAGTCCGCCAAGCTCGAAGTAAAGGACGGAGCCGATCACGCCGGTAACTGGGAGCGCAACCACGTAGAAAGCCAGGTACGCGACTCCCATGGCGACGCCGGCCACTCCGCCACCAGCGGAGCCTCCAATAATCGCGCCCAGCAGAGCTGCCACGAGCACCACGGCCAGCATCAGGAGGTAAGCGACAGCAAGGAGCACCAGAATCGCCACCAGTCCAAATCCAAATACACCCCAGCCGTTGCCCTTAACGAGCTGGCGGCTGCGAGCCAAGGCGTCGAGTGACAGCCCTTCAACAACAATTACTGGTGTCACGACTGCCCACACAACCCCAAGGTAAATGCCAGGGATCAGGAAGATGAAGTAGCCGACGACGGTCGCAACCGACGCAAGCAAACCGACCCAGAACTCCGGCCAGATCCGCGTCTTCACGCTCTTGATGACATCGAGAATTCCACCTAGATCTAAGCCCCGTTCCTCAGCTTCGACAACGCGTACTACCGAGGCGTTGAAGGCTGACATCGCAGCGATTGCAGCACCCACGAGAAGGATGCCAATCACGATAAGGACAAAGACAAAGGGTTGGCTGCCACCTGAGCCGATTGCAACGAGCGCGACGATCAGAGTAACTATCAAGGCCAGTGTCACCAGTAGTAGGCCAGACAGAGCTGCCAAACGCCCAAGCCTCTTCTTGAACACGAAGAGTGACCGATGCAAAAGCCTGTCAATGGAAATGTAATTATTCATAACGTGAGGCTAGGCAGCGCCACGGACAGACGGGCGCTCCGCGGAGATTGCTTCTAGCGAACGTCGCGCATCAAACCAACAACGCGCCCGACCAGCTGAACCTGATCGGTGATGATCGGCTTGTAAGCCTTGTTCTCTGCTTCAAGCCTGACCTTCTTGCCATCTTTAAAGAAGCGCTTGACCGTAGCCTCGCTGTCCTCACCAACCAGCGCGACGACAATTTCCCCATCGCGTGCCTCCTTGGCCTCAGCGACCACGACGAGATCTCCGTCGAGGATGCCGGCGTCAATCATTGAGTCACCGCGGACACGGAGAACAAACTGACCATCCCGACCACCAGCCTGCTGGGGGACCTCTACGTGGTCCTCAATCAGCTCCTCGGCAACAGTGGGACTACCGGCGGCTACATGGCCGACGACGGGGAGACCAGGCCCAGACACGAAGCCCTTGACCCCGCGTGTTGCGCGATCAACAAGCTCCATTGCACGTGGCTTTGTGGGATCGCGGCGCAGGAGCCCCAGCTTCTCGAGGTTGGCTAGGTGGGCATGCACCGTTGAGCTTGATGTCAGCCCAACTGCCTTGCCGATGTCCCTGACTGTGGGTGGGTAGCCGTGTTCGCCAGTGAAGCCACGGATGGCGTCCATAATTTCCTGCTGGCGGCGTGTCAGTTCAAACGGGGTCACGTGGCCTCCTCGGCGCGTGATTGATGGCGAACGGATGTTCGTACAGCCTAGCCTTCGCCACGGATAGGTGCAACTCCTGCCACTTGACCCCCGGGGACAGTCGCGCAATGGGCCGTGGGGCTATAATCCGGCTTCACGCGCCTGTGGCGGAATTGGTAGACGCGCAAGGTTAAGGACCTTGTGACCGCAAGGTCGTGGAGGTTCGATTCCTCTCGGGCGCATGAAACGGAGCCTCGCCTAACGGCGGGGCTCCTGCCGTTTGGGGTGTCAGCCGATCTTGAGCATGAGGATCGTGTTCAGTCCGAACACGACCGCAAAGCCAACGGTCCAGCGGTTGAGATTGCGCTCAACAAGGGAACCACCACCGAAAGGCCCACCGCCGCCGCTGCCGCCAAAGGCACCGGACATGCCGGCATCCTTGCCCGAGTGCATGAGGATCAGGCAGATCAGGACGATCGAAACGATGACTTGAAGGATTCCTAGAATCAAATACATTGCCGCCAGCTTACTGCTCGGAAGGCTTTTTTACGCCCTCGGCCTCAACTCTGTGCAGAATCGCCGCAGCTTCTGAACGCAGCTCGGCGTCGAGCTGTTGCCAATCAGCCTCGCTCAACTTCCCAGTCCGCCAGTCAAGTTCCGCGTCCCGTATCTCACGCAGCTTGGCATCGCGCTCCGCCTCCAACTGGTCCAACTCAGACGATTGGAGGTCAGCCTTGTTCCCGCGGCGGCCTTCGGCAGCGTCCCGATAGATAGGCGCTCCGATGAACGTGACCACTGCCAGCAGAACCAACATCACGAAGACAAGACCAATCATGAGCCCACCTTCTTGCGTTTGCGGCCGACTGGCATGCGCAGCCTGCGGCGAACGGGCTCGCCCGGCGGCCAGATGGCAATCAGTGCGCCGAAGAAGACGATGATTCCTCCGGCCCAGATCCAGGTGACCATTGGCGAAACCACAATGCGGAATGTCGCAGGAGGTGGGTTCCGAAGATAAGCGCGTGCCACTGCCGCGATCCCAACTGCCCGGGCAATCGGGGTGAGGTCACCGAACTTCTTGTCAAGCCTTTCTGCAATCGGAAGGATCGTTGAGGTGTCCGGCTCAACCGCCGCCCACAGGTCGCGAAGCGGGCCGGCCCTGAGTCCTACATCCGTCTCAGTCTCTCCCGCAAACGCGTCGCCGACAGTCGGCGTTTGGTTAGCCGGGTACCAACTCTTGGATGTGTCAAACGTGCCATCTGGTTTGCCATTGTGGGTCACAAGGAGCTCGGCACCAAGTGAGACGCGTTCGGCGTTGACGGATGCTGTTGGCTGCTTGTAGGTCACGGTGTAGCCACGCGTGTGGATGCTCTGCCCGACCTTCAGTGGCACCTCAGTTACTCGCTGGAATGAGGAGGACGCCGCGATGCCGCACAGCAAGACAGCGAAGCCAAAGTGGACCACGTAGCCGCCATAACGCCTGCGGTTACGCCTGACCAGCTGTGCCAATGCCTTCGCGGTTGGCTCAGCAGCCATTGCACGCCGTGCCCTTACCCCCCGTGCGAACTCTTGGATAACCGTGCAACCCACTAGCGCCGCCAATGTGAACAACAGCAACGCGGAGAGATCGGTCCGAACATCAGCATTGAGGATGTACAGCAACACTCCAAAGGCGATCGCAATGCCGGCAGGTCGGGCGATTGACCTCCCCAGCTCAGCTAGTCCCGAGCGCCTCCAGGCAACAAGTGGGCCAATGCCCATCAGCGCGACCAAAACGAGTGCCAGCGGGGCAACGTACTGGTCAAACCACGGCGGCCCCACACTTGACTTAGTGCCTGTGACAGCTTCGCTGATCAGCGGGAAGAACGTGCCCCACATCACGACAAAGGCAAGAGCTAACAGGACTAGGTTTTGTGCGAGGAAGAAACTCTCGCGCGAGATGATCGCATCAAGGCGGTGTTCGGTCTTAAGTTGCTCTCTGCGCGAAATAACAAGCCAGACAGAGGCCACAAGCTCAATCACGATCAGCGCGACAAAGGTCCAACGCAGTGTTGCCCCTGGCTCAACGAAGGCGTGGATTGAGCTCAAGATCCCGGACCGAACCAAGAATGTCCCGAGGATCGAAAGGACTCCAGCGCCAAGCACGAGGGAGACATTCCAGAGCTTCAGCATCCCGCGCTTCTCCTGGATTGTCGCGGAGTGAAGGTATGCGGTTCCCAACAGCCACGGCAGCAGGGCAGCGTTCTCAACCGCATCCCAGGCCCAGTAGCCGCCCCAACCGAGCTCCAAATACGACCAGCGCGCTCCCAGGAGAATGCCGATGCCTAGCGCAAGCCAGGCCGCTAGCGCGAACCTCCGTGTGGCAAGGAGCCAGTCAGCGCCGAGCCTGCGCGTGACAAGCGCACCAATCGCAAAGGCAAATGGGATCGAGAAGAGCGTATAGCCGGAATACAGAGCTGGAGGGTGAATCATCATGCTGGCATGGCGCAGCAGTGGGTTCAGGCCAGTGCCCTCAACTGGTACCTGGGCGAGCGTGACAAAAGGGTTTGCAAGGAACACAGTCATGCCGACAAAGACAGCCGCGAGGGCAAACAGGACTGCCGTAGCAACGGGCACAACCTCTGCAAGTCGCCCTCTAACAACCCTCAGCGCCAAGGTGGACCAAATACTCAGAAGCACTGCCCAGAGCAGCAACGACCCCTCCTGCGATGACCAAGCCGCGGCTGCCTTGTAAAAACGAGCCGACGAGCAATGCCATCAGCACGGGCATCGAGCGCCGTCCTGAGTCGGCTAGATCCTTCCTCCCTGTAACTGCGCCGGCGACTGTTGTGATCAGCCCCCAGAGTGAAACGCTGAACGCAATGAACAGCAGGGAGCGGCCAACAGTTGCCATGTCAGGTCAGGATCCGGCCTTGGCGGCACGAAACTTCGACGGGCACTTGGTCTGCAGAGAGTCCTTTTCGCCGATGAAGGCCCCGCCCGCGGGGGCCTTCCTGACAGTGACGATTACTTCACGCCCGACGCGGAAGGGGTCAGGAACCTGCCCGGTGTAGATGATTGGAACGCTCGCAGTGCCGACGCGGTCACGGACCTTAAACCGTAGCTGTCCACCTTCACGCACGACTGATCCGTCAACCACCTTGCCCGTCAACTGGTACGAACGGCCGATCTTGGCTCCTGCAAGCAGTTCAGTGGGTGTCTTGGCCTCACTCCCAGCGCTGAAGCTGGTGTAAATGAGCACAGTGGCCAGACCCAGCGCACAGACGAGGGCAACAACAAGGCGGGTTGTTCGCTTCCGGGACGGATCCATCTTCAGACATGGAGCGTACCCGACTCGCGACCCTGTTCTAGCCCCACCCTCAAGCCGGGCGCACGCAACCCACAGGAGGAGTCCTTAGATCTTTGCCGAAACTTTGTTGATCGTGACGCGTTTCGAAGGTATGGCCAACCGCAATGGATTCCGAATGGCAGCCACCCGGCTGATGGACTCAGCGACCACCAGCCGAGCACTCCATGTTTTGCCCGACCCCATCCAAGGCAATGTCGCTGCGATGCGGGCTCGTGACCATGACCATCCCAACGACAACGCGCTCTACAGCTGCGTCTGTGGCAGCAGCTTCACCGCCCCAGTCGCAGCAGCTACCCCTTGCCCTCACTGTGGCAACGGGCAGCCCTGGTAGAAGCCTTTATCCTTTCGGCCCATGGCCTATTGGACATTCCTGACCAACCACGCTCATGTACTGGTCTGCATAGCTAAGGACCCGGGTGTTCGCGTACGCGAAATTGCAACTCGGGTAGGAATTACAGAACGAGCCAGCCAGAGAATCGTCGGTGAGCTCGTGACCGAGGGGTATGTCGAGCGTCGCCGAGAAGGCCGTCGCAACAGCTACTCAGTCAAAGGCCGCCTGCCCATGAGGCACCCAATGGACAGCACCCACGCTATTGGCGAGATCCTCACCGTTCTCACGGAGACAGGCCAATGAGCGACCGCAAGCACACGGCTGGACTGATCGCGCTAGCCGTGGTAGCTGCAGCCGCACTTGGAGTGCTGCTCTTCGCGCCGGGCATCGGCTGCCAAGGCGCTGAGATGTCCAACACAGCCAAACACGCTCGTAATTCTGCGGCAGCAAGGCACCGCTTTGAGTCACTGACGCAGTTCCTCGACGCCAAGAAGAAGATCCTTCGTAAGCAGCGCTACGCCGCGCTGAAGAAGGCAGCTGCAGACCGAGCCAAGACCGCTAGTCCAACATCACAATCAGCTTTCCGCGTGGGCGTCGTAGTTGGAATCTGGAACAGGTTTATTTGGAGCCCATCCAAGTCTGGAACTGGTGGAAAAATGTCGCCCGCCCAGTTGCAAAACGCCCGGGTTGCAAACCAAGCTCTTGCCCGCCGCCTCGATCTATTGAAAGTTAGCGCCCTTGAAGCCAAACTCCCCGAGTTGGCGACCGCAGCCGGCCGCGCCCGAGCGGCGCTCGGGCAAGTCACGGTTGACCTTGCCGGCTCGACCTTTACTCCTCAGGCAATCACTGCGGAGAACGACCTGATCAAAGAGATCCTCCGCATTGCCAAGGCAAACGGGCTGAAAGTAATGCCTCGCGTACCCACAGGCACGCTCTAAGCCAAGAAGCGGGATACGGGAATCGAACCCGTCTCTCCAGATTGGGAACCTGGCGTTCTACCAATGAACTAATCCCGCGTGCGGTCCTAAGCCTAACGCCCAGCGGTCAACGGGTACTCTGACCACGTGCGCCGCATCGCCCTACCCCTGATCGCCATCCTCGCTGCCACAGGCTTTGTAGCGCTGATCATCTTCGGCGTGTCGCAGACCGGCGATGACACAACGCTGGACCAAGCGGTAGCCAAGGCCAGCAAACCAATCGCCCCCGGCTGGACGGACAAACTGCCCTCTCTTGCCGGCCCGTCCCAGTCTCTCGCCGACTACAAGGGGAAGGTCATTGTCCTAAACCTTTGGGCTTCCTGGTGCCCACCCTGCCGCGAGGAGGCACCCCTACTGGAGCGCACTCAGGTCAAGATCGCCAAGCAAGGGGCGACCGTGATCGGGGTCACCTGGAACGACTCTGTCCCTGACGCCAAAGAGTTCGCTCGTAAGACGGGAATGACATACCCCCAACTGCGTGATGTGACAGGAAACTTCGCGAAGGCCTACGGCACCAAGGGCCTGCCTGAGACATTCATCATCAACCGTCAAGGGCGTGTTGTCGCCCTGAACCGGGGTGGGATCACCGCCGAGTTTCTCGCCAAGAACCTAGATCCACTCCTGACGCAGGTGAAGAAGTGACCACTCGCCTCCACCTCCCCCAGATCAGCATTGCGCTCCTACTTGCACTCCTGACGCTCGGGGGTCCTGCCCAGGCCATTGCCAGCAATCCTCACCCCACGCTTGCCGAGGTAGAGGACGAAGTGATGTGCACCGTCTGCGGAGTTCCTCTGTCCCTCGCTCGCGAGGCCCCAGCCGCCAAGCGGGAACGAGTGCTGATCCTCTCCCTGATTAAGCAAGGGAAAACCAAGCAGCAGATAGAGGACAGCCTTGTGGCCTCATATGGCCCCCAAGTCCTTGCCACTCCGAAAGCTGAGGGCTTCGACCTCTGGGCCTGGCTTGTACCCGCCTTGCTGATTGTCTCTGCCTTCGCGGGACTAGTGATGATCCTGCTTCGTTGGGTTAGGTCCCGGGGCAAGGTGGATCAGGACGGGCAGAGCACTTCACCCCTCGCCCCCATCAGCGGCACCGATGCCGCAATGGTCGACGAGGCGCTCCGCTCCGACAGCAACTCATAAGGCTAAAAGGTCAGAGTTCGTTGGGCGCTGAGACGCCGAGCAGCCCGAGCGCCGTGGCGATCTGAGCCTGTGCTGCTGCTGCAAGAACCAGCCTGAAGTCACGCTCTGTGTCCGTTGCTCCAATGATGCGGCAGTCCCGGTAGAAGGCTGTGAACTCCTGCGAGAGAACCAGCGCATAGGCGCAAATCCGATGGGGAGCTCTGCGCGTTGCGGCTTCTGCCACCTCGGCCGGCCAGGACACCAGACGGCGGATCAGCTGTTTCTCAGACTCATGCAACTCAGCGGCAGGCATGGGGATTGCGGGTACGCCAACTCCGGCTTTGGCGATTACCGAAAACGCTCTCGCGTGGGCGTACTGCACGTAATAGACGGGGTTCTCGGCACTACTGTCACGGGCGAGGTCGAGATCAAGATCCACCGTTGTGTCGTGGGAGCGCTGGAGCATGAACCAGCGAGCCGCATCCACGCCAATCTCGTCGAGCAGATCATCCAGGGTCACGAAGTCGCCCCGGCGCTTACTCATCTGCGACCTAGTGCCACCTTCGACGAGGTTGACGAACTGCATGATCACCATCTCAAGCCGGGCCGGGTCCTCTCCCAGTGCGGCGATCGCAGCAGTCATCCGTGCGACGTAGCCATGATGATCAGCACCCCAGACATCGATCAGGCGCTCGCCCCGTGAAAGTTTGTCAGCGTGGTAAGCAATGTCAGCTGCGAAATAAGTCGGCTCTCCGTCGGACCGCACGAGCACTCGGTCCTTGTCGTCGCCTAGATCAGTTGTTCTCAGCCACAGAGCCCCGTCTTCGCTGAAGGCGTGCCCGCCGCGCTGCAGGGCATCACAGGTCTTGGTGACTTGGGATGAGCCGTCTGGTCCATGCAGGGTTGCCTCAGAGAACCAGTGATCAAAGCTCACGCCGTAGCGCTCAAGCGTGGATGCAATCCCAGCCACAAGGATCTTGATACCCGCTTGGGCTACCTCAGCCGGCTCCTCGTCCGCCGCCCCGGGGATTTGCGATGCCAACTCAATGATGTAGTCCCCTGAGTAGCCGTCCTCGGGCACCTCGGTTCCGTTGGCCCTAGCGATGATCGAAAGTCCGAGACGTTGGATCTGAGCCCCAGCATCGTTGATGTAGTACTCCCGGTCAACAGTGTTGCCGTGGAATTCAAGTATCCGCGCAAGCGAGTCACCGTAGGCCGCATGGCGGCCACCAGCCGCGGTCAAAGGGCCGGTTGGGTTGGCAGACACGAATTCCACAATGACCTTCTCCAGATCCCGGCTGCCACCTGAGCCAAACTGGCCGCCGGCTTCAACAACAGACCCCGCGGCCTTCAGATACCAGGCATCCCCGAGCGTCAGGTTCAAGAACCCCGGCCCAGCTACATCCCAGCTCGCAAGAGAATCACCAAGCTTGGCCTCAAGCTCCTTGCCCAAAATCGCCGCGAAATCACGCGGTGGCAGCCCAGAGCTACCGGCACTGACAAGTGCTGCGTTGGTTGCCAAGTCGCCGAACTTAAGATCCTTCGGCGGATCGAGCGCAACGCGATCCATCACAGACGCGTCACCGCCTGCGGCGTTGATTGCCTCGGCAAGCGTTGCTCTCAGTTCGGCGATTGGATCACTCATGCAGAAGGGGAGGCTACCCGTGCCACCCGGACGGGGGACACTGTGTCACCGGTGGTATGGCTCCCCGGCGAGAATGGCATGGGCCCGAAGCAGCTGTTCAAGAAGCACAACACGGGCTAGTTGATGAGGAAGGGTCATCACTCCGAACGAGATTTTGTGGTGGGCGGCGGGATAGTCAATCCCATTAGGCCCGCCGATCAAAAAGCAGACCGTCTTGCCCTCCATCTGTCGATCCGAAATGAACTTCGCGAAGGTAGGTGAATCCATCTGGACTCCCGTGGGGTCCATCTGAACAACTGTTGCTCCAGCAGGAATGCGCGCGATTGCAGCAGCCGCGTCCTTAACCTCAACCTGTTCGACGTTGGCCCGGGGCCGCAGGTGTTTTGCATAGTGGTCAACATCGTCCGCATATGGCGGCCGCACTTTTCCAACCGCTACAAGGAGAATCCGCACCCTTGCGATAGTAGGCCAGAGAGGAATTAACCGTAATCCATGCTCGCCGCCGTTCTTTCAGACATCCACGCAAACGTGCAGGCGCTCGAGGCCGTGCTTGAAGCTGCCGACCGCGAAGGTGTTAACGAGGTCTGGTGCCTTGGCGATGTTGTTGGCTACGGAGCTGATCCTGGGGCCTGTGTTGACCTAATGCGGGAAAGGTCAGCCGTTTGCCTTGCCGGAAATCACGACCTCGCAGCCATCGGAGCAATATCAACTGATGTGTTCACTCAGGGCGCAGCGGTCGCGGCACGCTGGACCACCGAAGCGCTCAGCGATGAACAGCGTGGCTGGTTGGCGGACCTCTCACCCGCTGGTAATCACGCGGGGGCCGCCCTCTACCACGGGAGTCCGCGCGACCCGGTTTGGGAGTACGTTCTCTCCGCTCTGGCCGCCGAGATGTGTTTCGACGAGGCAGGTCGCCCGCTGATTCTGGTCGGTCACTCCCACGTTGCTCTCGCCTTCTCGCGGCTCCCTGGAGAGCCGGCCACCGGGGAAACCCGGCGGGAAGGAGCCATCCTTGACCTCAAGGGCGCTGAGTGGATACTCAACCCAGGATCGGTAGGACAACCCCGTGACAACGACCCCCGGGCCGCTTGGATGCTCCTGGACATGAGCGAGGGACGATGCGAGTACCGCCGTGCCGAATACGACATTCAAGCCGCGCAGAGTGCAATCCGCGCCGCTGGCCTGCCTGAGTCACTTGCGGACCGGCTCCGACTTGGCGTCTAGCATCCTTCCCATGCGCAAGTTCAGAACACCAGTGCTGCTTATTTCCCTGACCGTGGTGGCTGGAATTGTGGCTGGCTGCGGGTCAACGACAACTGGGATGCTCACGCAGGGGCAATCCGACGCACTGAACGAGGCCCTTAACCGCGTGGACAGTGCAACTCAAAGCGGGGACTGCGCTGCAACCGCAATCGAAACGACCGCGCTGAGCGGGGTGGTCAACGATCTTCCCCCGAGTGTCAATAGTGCCCTGAAGGCGTATCTCGGTAATGGAGCCCTGACGGTCGAGACCGCTGCGCTGGTCGATTGCGCAAAGGGAAGCACGACCACCTCTACCCAGACCTCTTCTACCTCAACCTCCTCCAGCTCGACGACCACAAGCTCGACGACAACCCCAACCACAACGACCACAACCGAACCGACTACGACGACCACAACGGACACTGGCGGCGGGACACCGCCAATTCCGTAATGGCTGAGGGTGAGATGATCGCAGGCCGTTATCGGCTTGAGGGCCGCCTTGGGTCGGGCGGTATGTCAACGGTTCACCTTGCCTTTGACGAGCGGCTCCAGCGCAAGGTTGCCGTCAAGCTTCTTGCCGAACACCTGGCGGATGATCCCGCGTTCATCTCACGCTTTAGGCACGAGGCATTGGCAGCCGCACGTCTCGTGCATCCAAATGTGGTCCAGGTATTTGACTTCGGGCTCGATGAGTCATCGCACCGCCACTTCATCGTGATGGAGTTCGTGTCCGGCAGCTCCTGCGCTGAGCTACTCCGTGACCGCGGTTCGCTACCCGCTGCCGAGGTGGCCGGGTTCACGGCTGACTGCGCAGAGGGACTGGCCTATGCCCACCGTCACGGGGTTGTACACCGCGACGTCAAGCCGGGCAACTTGCTCGTAAACGAGGGTGGCCGCGTCAAACTTGCCGACTTCGGCATTGCCAAAGCCACTGAGCAAGCAAGCGTCACTCAGGTGGGATCAGTTCTTGGCACCGCCGCGTACCTTGCCCCAGAGCAGGCCAGCGGCGAGGATGCAAGCCCTCTCTGCGACATCTACGCCCTCGGCGTGGTCGCCTACCAGCTCACCACCGGCCGGCTCCCATACGACGCCTCATCACTCTCTGAATTGGTCCTACGCCAGCAGCAGGAAGCCCCACCACGACTTGATGTGGTCGACCCGACCGTTCCGGTCGACTTCGCCAATGCTGTCCAGCAGGCCCTCTCGCTCGAGCCGAGTCATCGCCCTCAGGACGCAGCGGTCTTCGCCAACATGCTCCGGGGTCACGCTGGAGACCAGCCGACCTCCGCCACGCGGATCCTTGCTGGAACGGAGGGAGCGCCCGCCGCAACGACGGTTGATTCCCCTCCAACCACAGCGCAACGTCAAGCACGCCCTCCACGCAATCCTCAGCGTGACCAACAACTCCCCCCTAGTGCGCCGGCTGAAAAGCGCAAGAACGTTGCGATGCGACGCCTCGTAGCGTTCTTGACCGTCGTGGCACTGCTCTTTGCTGGTGCTGGTGCAGCGATCTATGCCACTCGGGACACCAGCGGCGGCATCAAGCTTCAACAGGTTTCTGGCGGTGACGCTCAGCAGGCCGTGCAGTCAATGCGCGACCTGATCGACGCAAATACGCCTTAGTCCTTTAAGCGTCCCACGGGTTCGCGCCGGCTCGCAGAGCCGCTGCAACAGCAGGCAGAGTGTTGTCGGCAACGGCATCGCGAAGCCGGTCCATCAGCCTCGCAATGAAGTACAGGTTGTGCAAAGTGATCAGGCGCATAACTGTGTGTTCCTTAGCCCTGATCAGGTGGTGCATGTACGCCCTCGTGAAGCCTTCAGAACAAGCCGGGCAACCACATCCCTCAGACAGGAGCCGGCTGTCGTTCCTCGCCGTCGCCCGAGTCAGATCCAACCGCCAGCGGTTATCGGGGTCGGCAACGACTGCTGTGCCGTGCCGGCCGATCCGGGTTGGCATCGCGCAGTCAAACGTGTCAATACCAAGCTCGACACCGCGGATTAGGTCGTCGACATCGCCAATGCCTAGAAGGTGCCTTGGACTGTTCGGTGCGACCCGATCAAGCTCATCGGTGGCCCAGCTAACCACTTCGTACATCTGCTCTTTGTTCTCACCGAGGGAACCGCCGATAGCAATGCCGTCAGGGTTACGGTCAGCTACAGCCACAGTGGATTCACGCCGCATGTCCTCGTAGACACCACCTTGGACGATTCCGTAGACCATCTGCCATTCCGGGCCGTTGGCCTTATGCCACGAAAGGCATCGGTCCAGCCAGCGGTGTGTTCGCTCCGTCGACTTGGCGGTGTACTCGCGAGTCACATGGAATGGTGTGCACTCGTCAAAGACAAGGGCAATGTCAGAACCGAGCTTGGCCTGAACTTCCATCGAGGTCTCTGGGCCCATGAACATCTCCACCCCGTCCACGTAGGAGCGGAAACGGACGCCCTCTTCGTCAATGCCAAGAATGCGACCCTGCCTACCGGGCCCGTTGGCGCTGCGACCCTTGACCTCATCGGCCACAGTTCCATGCCCCATCGAAAACACTTGGAAGCCGCCTGAGTCAGTGATGATCGGCCCAGGCCAGCGCATGAACTCCCCTAGGCCCCCAAAGTCGTCGACAAGATCGGCGCCTGGCTGGATCATCAGGTGGAACGTGTTGCCAAGAATCATCTCGAAGCCGAGCTGCTCAACCTCGCGTGGCGTCAGTGACTTGACTGTCCCCTTCGTCCCCAGAGGGACAAATGCGGGAGTCCTAAGGTCGCCCCGATGGAGATGTAGAACCCCTGAACGGGCCTGCGAGTCACTCGCTCGGGCTTGGATCTCAAATCTGTTGTGGCCCTCTGGACTCGCTTGTGTCATGGCGCCAGAGACTAACGGTGTCCGGCCAACGCGGCCGATAGGAACATCAGCTGTTGATCAGCGAGACGCCGGTCATACCGGCTGGCTGCTCAATCCCAAGAATGCCAAGCAGCGTTGGTGCCACATCAGCCAGCACGCCACCCTCACGCAGCGTCGGCCCATGCGTCGTGACGATCAGCGGCACGGGATTGAGGGAGTGAGCTGTGTTGGGACTCCCATCAGGCTCGAGCATGTTGTCCGCATTGCCATGGTCTGCTGTTACAACACACACCCCGCCCGATGCGTGAACTGCTTCAAGGATCGTGCCAAGGCAACGATCAACCGTCTCAACTGCCTCTACCGCGGCAGGAATGGAGCCCGTATGGCCGACCATGTCAGCGTTGGCAAAGTTGATGATTCCGAACCCCGGGCCGTCCTGCTCCCAGGCGGAGACAAAGGCCGCTGCCGCTTCAGGCGCGCTCATCGCGGGCTTCATGTCGTAAGTCGCAACATCGCGTGGTGACTGGACCATTTCCCGTCGCTCACCCTCATATGGGGTCTCCTCTCCTCCGTTGAAGAAGTAGGTGACATGCGGGTATTTCTCTGTCTCAGCAACATGCAGCTGCCGGAGTCCTGCTCCAGCAATGACAGACGAGATGGTTACATCGGGACGGTGCGGCGGGAACGCGACCGGGTAGGACCAGCCCTCCACGTACTCGGTCATTGACGCCAACCGTTCGACCGGTTCAACCCCACGCCGATCAACATCTGTGAATGACGGGTCTGCCAAGGCGCGCACGATCTCCCGCATCCTGTCTGGCCTGAAGTTGAAGCAGATGACTGAATCCCCGGGCCTGATGGCGATGTCATCCCCGACAGTTGTGGGCAGAATGAACTCGTCGGTCTCCCCACGCGCGTAAGCGGCTTCTACGGCCCCAGATCCAGTTGTTGAGGCAAACTCCCCTTGACCGCCCAACATCAGGTCAGCGGCCTTCTGAACGCGGTCCCAGCGTGAATCTCTGTCCATCGCGAAGTAGCGGCCGATGACGCTGCCGACTCGCGCATTGCCGGCCTTTGCGCACCAGGCGTCAACCTTGGTCAGATAACCGGCGCCGCTGGTGGGCAAGGTGTCCCTCCCGTCGGTAAACGCGTGGACAATCACCTCACCTATCGACGCCGTGGAGACTTGGGCAATCAGGGCTTGGAGGTGTTCAAGGCTTGAGTGGACGCCACCATCTGAGACGAGGCCGATCAGGTGTGTTCGCGTCGCGCCCTTGACAGCGTCGACGAGAACTTCGTTCTCATCAAACTGACCATCCGCGACCGCTTCGTCAATCCGCATCAAGTCCTGCCTGATCACGCTCCCGGCACCAAGGTTGAGGTGCCCAACCTCGCTGTTTCCCATCTGCCCCTCAGGTAGACCAACGGCGGGTCCACAGGCGGTCAAGGTCGTATGCGGGTAGGTAGCCCAGATTTCGTCAAAGACGGGCGTGTTGGCCATCTCAACAGCGTTACCCGGGCCAGCCGGAGCCAGCCCCCAGCCATCAAGCACGATCAGCACCGCACGAGGCGCCGGCAGAGCGTCGGCTCCGGGCCGGATTGTCATCAGCCGGCAGCAACCATGTCGCCGAAGGACGCCGGATCCAGTGAGGCGCCACCGATCAGGAGCCCGTCACAGTCCGCAAGGCCAAGCAGCTCAGCCGCATTGTCAGGCTTGGCTGACCCTCCGTAAAGAATCCTTACCGCCGCAGCAGCCTCTTCGCTGCGCTCGGCAATCAATAAGCGGATGAACGCGCAAGCCTCCTGAGCCTGTTGTGATGTCGCAACCTTGCCAGTGCCGATGGCCCAGACAGGTTCGTAGGCAATGGCCACTGACGAAAGCTGAGCGTCGTCAATTCTGGACAGGCCTTCCGTGATCTGAATCCTGAGCCGATCCTCAGTGGTTCCAGCCTCGCGCTCGTCATCGGTCTCGCCAACACAGAGCATTGGAGCGAGTCCGGCCTCAAGGGCGGCAACAACCTTGTTCGAGAGCGCCTCATCCGTCTCACCGAAGTAAGCCCGCCGCTCTGAATGCCCGAGGATCACCCCGTGTACGTCGAGCTCACTAAGCATCGCCGCAGAGATCTCACCCGTGAATGCTCCAGAGGCTTCCTCGTGCATATTTTGAGCGTAGACCTCAACGCGCGACCCGCGGGTTGAATCGACCATCGCCTCAAGCGATGTAAACGGAGGACAGATGGCTACATCAACATTGTCAGCCGTTGTGAGTCGCGGGAGCAGGCCTTGAATGAAGGCCTCCGACTCCGCAACCGTCTTGTGCATCTTCCAGTTACCTGCCACCAGCGGTTGTCTGCTCATCTGAGTGCCTCCACTCCTGGCAATTTCTTGCCTTCGATCAATTCAAGTGCTGCTCCTCCGCCGGTTGAAATCCAGTCAACCTGGTCGGCAAGTCCAAACTGTGCGATGGCAGCAGCAGAGTCACCTCCGCCAATAACGGTCTGCCCATCGCTCTGCGCAACCCCGTCAGCAACGGTGCGCGTTCCAGCCGCAAAAGGATCCAGTTCGAATGCACCCATTGGGCCATTCCAAAAGACAGTGCCAGCCTCCCGGGCAGCCTCCGCATAGGTGGCAGCGCTCTTGGGGCCAATGTCCAGGCCCATCCAGCCTTCAGGAACATCAACACCTTCGAGCAGCTGGACCTCTGTCTCGGCTGAGAACTCACGCCCCAAGACTAGGTCGACGGGGAGCTCAAGGGTTGCGTTACAGCCGGCGGCCACCTTGGCCAGTGCGGCCTGGGCGTATTCAGCATCGTTGTCCGAGCAGAGCGAATCGCCAACGCTGTGGCCTTGAGCCTTGAGCAGTGGAAACACCATGGCGCCACCAACGAGAACTCTGTCGGCAACATCTAGGAAGCGCTCCAGGACAGCGATCTTGTCGCTGACCTTCGACCCACCCACAATCGCAACCAGTGGTCGCTTGGGATTGGCCAGCATTCCCTCGATTGTCTGGACCTCCTTCTCAAGCAGCAAACCAGCCGCGGATGGGAGCAGTGCGGCTACTCCGCATGTGGACGCGTGGGCCCTGTGAGCTGCGCCGAAGGCATCGTTCACATAGACGTCAGCAAGCGAAGCGAGATAGGCGCACAGCCCAGGGTCGTTCTTGGTCTCCCCCTCCTCGTAACGGATGTTCTCGAGGATCAGAACCTGTCCAGGGAGAAGGCTCTCTGCCTGCTCCTTGACCACTGGACCGCTGGTGCCTGAGGCGACGATGACAGTCGAGCCCAGCAACTTGGCAAGCCTCTGGGCAATTGGCCAAACCGAGAGCTCCGGCTCAACCCCATGTGGTCGACCGATATGGGTAATCAGAACAACGGATGCGCCCGCGTCAAGCAGCCGACGCAGCGTCGGGAGCGCCTCGCGGATCCGAGTGTCATCGGTAATGCCGCCATGGTTGAGCGGAGCATTCAGGTCTGAACGGAGCAGAACTCGCTTCCCGCTTACATCGAGACCATCAAGGCCCTTGACTCCATCCATGTTCTTCTATACCCGATCCGTCTGGGACCGCCCTGCAGGTCCTAGAGGACCTGCTGGACGAGCTCCACGACGCGGTTGCTGTAGCCCCACTCGTTGTCGTACCAAGCAACAACCTTGAGCATCGTTCCGTCGATGACGGCGGTCAGCTCAGCATCCACAATGGATGAGTACGGCGAACCAACGATGTCCGAGGACACAATTGGGTCAGTGGTGTACTGAAGTACGGAACTGAGTGGTCCGTCAGCAGCTGCCTTGAGGGCGGCGTTGACTTCCTCAACGGAGGTCTCACGCTCGGTCTCAACTGTGAGGTCAACTACTGAGCCGGTAGGAACCGGTGCGCGCACAGCGAAGCCGTGCAGCCTGCCTGAGAGCTCTGGGATCACAAGGCTAATTGCCTTTGCTGCGCCTGTTGAGGCTGGGATCAAGTTGATCGCAGCTGCGCGGGCACGGCGCAAGTCAGAGTGTGGAAGGTCCTGGAGGCGCTGATCCGATGTGTAGGCGTGGATCGTTGTCATCAGGCCATGCTTGATTCCGACGGTCTCATGCAGAACCTTGGCCACAGGCGCGAGGCAGTTGGTCGTGCATGAAGCGTTGGAGATGATGTGGTGCTCGTCCTTCTTGTAAGTGTCGAAGTTGACACCAAGGGCGACAGTTACATCCGGATCACTTGCGGGAGCGGAGATGATGACCTTCTTTGCTCCAGCAGCGAGGTGCTTGGAGGCGTTCTCACGGTCAGTGAAGAAGCCAGTTGACTCAATAACCACATCGGCACCGAGCTCACCCCACGGAAGAGCTGCTGGATCGCGCTCAGCGAGAATCTTGATCTCCTTGCCGTTAACGACAAGGTTGCCGCCCGCTACTTCAACTGTCCCCGGGAATGGCCCGAGAATTGAGTCGTAGCGAAGGAGATGCGCGAGCGTCTCTGCGTCGGTGAGGTCATTGATAGCGACCCACTCGATTGGAGCGTCGGACTTAAGGGCTGCGCGGAAAACGTTACGACCGATACGACCAAAGCCATTGACTGCAACTCGGACTGACATTTCTGGAAGATCCTTCCTGTCGGGACGTTGCTCAAACATTGAGCCGCCCCTTTGGGCGGCATCTATTTTTAGCCTACCAACGGTCCCCCGGCCCATGACTTGCGACCGACTCAGGATTGACGGTCGGCGTCCCTGTGATTTCCGTCCACGAGGAGACCTTCAGCACCCGAGTAACGCTTCACAAGCGATTCCACTGTGGCGACCGAGCGGTGCCTACCGCCAGTGCAGCCAACGGCAACAACCATGTGGTTTTTGCCTTCGGCCAGGTATCTAGGGAGGAGATGGTCAAGAAACGGGTGCAGGACAGCAAAGAAGTCGGCCAAGTCACCTTCGCTGTCGATGTAATCAACGACGCGTTGATCGCGGCCGGTCAGTGGCCGCAGGTCCGGGTCGTAATGAGGGTTGGGCAGGAACCGCACATCGAAGAGGAGGTCAGCGTCGCGCGGGGGCCCGTGCTTGAAGCCAAAGCTCTCGAAGGTGACTGACATGCGGCCAGCATTGACGCCAATTACTTCCTCGCCAATCCTTCGTCTCAGCGAAGCCGCGGTAAGCCCGCCTGTGTCCACAACGATGTCGGCCCGTTCCCGCAGGGGTGGAAGCAGCCCTGCCTCAGCAACTACACCCTCGGCCACCGAGCCTGAAACAGCAAGCGGGTGGCGTCGACGCGTCTCCTTATAACGCGTGACGAGTGTCTCCTGGTCGGCCTCAAGAAACAGCACGCGCAGTGGCATTCCTGCAGCCTTGAGGTCATCGACGACCTTGGCCAGCCCTGCGAACAGTTCCCGGCCACGGACGTCACAGACAACCGCAGCCCGCTCAACCTTGGAGCCCTCAAGACTGAAGAGGTGCGCGAGGGATCCGATCATCTCCGGTGGCAAGTTGTCCACGCAGAAGTAGCCCTCGTCCTCAAATTCGCCGATCGCTGTGGACTTGCCCGCCCCGGAGAAGCCTGTGATGACGACAAAGTCGATCAGCTCGACTGGGACAGTCCCATCAATGTTCTCAGCGGCGTTTGCGGGTGAGCCTTCCATCAGTCAAGTGTGACGCAGGCGCGCCCTAAGCCCCGCAGCTTGCAGCGTGCTGTTCAGCCATAGGTCTTGTTGATGTGCGAGTGGAGGTCTCTCGCAACCTTGCCAGGGAGTCCTGGCACTGACTCAAGTTCGTCGCGAGTTGCAGCAAAGACCGCCTCCGCTGAGCCAAAATGAGCGAGGAGCTGGCGGCGTCGCGTCGGGCCAACGCCCGGGAGCCCGTCAAGCGCCGAGTCCGTCATAGCCTTGCTTCGGCGCCTGCGGTGGTGGGTGATCGCAAACCGGTGCGCTTCATCCCGCACTCGCTGCAGGATCTGAAGCTCGGGAGTGTCGTGGTCGAGCATGATTGGGGCGCTGTTGCCAGGCGTGAAGATCTCCTCGATGCGCTTGGCGAGGGAAATCACGGCCACGCCTTGGTCAGTGAACTTCTTCAACGACTTCAACCCAGCTGAAAGCTGCCCGGGACCACCATCGATGACGATCAGGTTAGGCAGACTGGCGAAGCTCGAGTCCCGCTCGGTGTCGTGTGGTGACAGGTCGCTCTCTAGCTCCCAGCGCTTGAGCCTTCTGGCCAGCACCTGCTCCATCGAGGCGTAATCGTCTGGTGAGCCCGCGACCGCGTCTCTAATGCGGAATGACCTGTACTGAGCCTTTGCAGGTACCCCAGCCTCGAAAACCACCATCGAGGCAACCGTTTCAGTACCCATCAGATGGGAGATGTCAAAGCACTCAATCCTCAACGGCGGCGCGTCGAGACCTAGGACCTCAGCCAAGCCATCCAACGATGCTGTCCTCTGCTGCCGGCTGCGCTCCTCCCGCAGGCGCTCTTGCCCAAGGGCGAGCGTGGCGTTGCGCTCTGCCATCTCGATCAGCTGCCTGCGGTCCCCGCGTTCGCCACCCCCAACTTCAACCTTGGAGCCTCGTCGCTCACTGAGCGCCTCTGCGATCGCGGTGACCTGAGGTGACTCGGCCAGGTCGGACTGAACGATCACAAGCGGCGGCACAGCCGCCACATCGCCGTAGTGCTGCATCAGAAACGCCTCAGCAACTTCAGCCACAGTGCCGCCAGCGCTATCTAGGTAGAAGGAGAGTCTGTCGGTCAAAAATCCATCTCGAATCTGGAGCACTTGGGCATTAGCGTCGTTCTCGCCGACCGATACGGCGACTGCGTCGAGTGTCCCCGCCGCAATCCCAGCTACACGCTGACGCTCAAGAACTGACTTGGCCGCCCGCAAACCGTTGCGGGCTCGCGTGGCATCTTCATAGCGCTGCTCGCTGGACGCTAGGTCCATCTCGACTTGGAGTTTCTGTTGCAGCTCATCGTGGCGCCCTGAGAGGAACGCGATCGCGTCCTCGATTCCTACGCGATAGCTGGCTGAGTCGATCTCTCCAATACATGGCCCAGCACACCGCTGAATGTGGAAGTCGAGGCACGGCGAGCCGCTACGTCTCCCGGGCTCGGTTCCTTCGCAGGACCTGAACATGAAGACGCGGTTAAGCATCTCCACCGTCTTACGGGCTGCCCGCGAGCTTGCGTACGGACCGAAATACAAACGGTTTCTGCGGCGCTTCTCGCGTGTCAAGTAGACCCGCGGGAACTCCTCATCCATCGAAATGCCGATGAACGGATAGGACTTGTCGTCTCTCAGGAGGATGTTGTAGCGAGGCTTGTGTCTGCGGATGAATGCCTGCTCCGTCAGTAGGGCTTCCGCCTCGGTCTGGACCACGACACATTCGATCTGCTCAACCGCAGCGATCATCTCCATCTGGCGCCTTCCAGCTGGCGCATTGAAGTGCGATGAAACCCTCGATTTGATCGAATTTGCCTTGCCCACATAGATCACCTGATTGCCCCCGTTGCGGAAGAGATAAACCCCCGTCGCATCAGGCAGGGCGAGGCGCTGCTCGCGAATGCGCTCGTCGTTAGTCTGAAGATCGCTCATCTCCACCACGACAATACGAGCAGTCAGTAGTCTGCCGTTTATGTCAGCGACCGAGCAGGAGCGAGTCACTTACCGCACATGCCCTCTCTGCGAGGCAACATGTGGTCTTGAAATCACGCTTCGTGGCGATGAAGTGGTCAAGGTGCGCGGCGATGACGCCGACGTTTTCTCGAAGGGCTTTATCTGCCCGAAGGGCGCCTCGATTGGCGCGCTGCACGCCGACCCTGATCGCCTCAGGACGCCAATGATCAAGGACGGTGACACACATCGGCCCGCTACATGGGATGAGGCCTTTGAGTTGATTGCCGAGAAGCTGCAGCCGATCCTCGCTGCTGACCGGAACGCCGTGGGTATGTACTTCGGTAACCCCAACGCGCACAACCTCTCAAGCCTTCTCTACAACAGGGTCTTCATCAAGTCCATCGGCTCACGTAACCAGTTCTCCGCCAGCAGCCTTGACCAGCTCCCCAAGCAGGTGGCCAGCGGGCATATGTTCGGCTCCTCGCTCGGCGTGGCAATTCCCGACATTGACCGCACCGACTTCCTCCTGATCATGGGCGCCAACCCACTGGCTTCCAATGGCAGCATGATGACCGCACCGGACTTTCGGGGCCGTATCCGAGCAATCCGTGAGCGCGGCGGCCGGGTCGTTGTGATTGACCCAGCCCGCACCCGTACCGCCAAGGAGGCTGATCTACATCTTGCGATCACACCGGGCGCTGACGCGTTCCTTCTCTTCGCAATCATCAACACCCTCTCCGCGGAGGGCTACGTAGAGAAGGGCTTGGCCAAACTGGGCAAGACCGCTGAATTTGTTGCCGGCGTTGATGAGGTCTGTCAGCTGGCTGACCACTTTGCGCCCGAGACCGTGGCGCCGAAGTGCGGGATCACCGCAGACGAGATCCGCACGCTCGCCCGTGACCTTGCGAACGCAGACCGGGCTGCCATCTATGCCCGGATGGGAACCTGCACACAGGAGTTTGGGACCGTGTCTTCCTGGCTTGTTGATGTCATCAACACGTTGACCGGAAACCTCGATCGCGAGGGTGGCGTCATGTTCCCCGACCCAGTCGCTGGTGGAATCTCCGGCGATCCTGGCAAGGGTCGCGGTATCGCCACGGGACGCTGGACCTCGCGTGTCAGAGGACTCTCGGAGTCATTGGGTGAGCTCCCAACTGCCGCTCTCGCCGAGGAGATCGACACGCCAGGCGAAGGGCAGATCCGAGCGATGTTCACGGTTGGTGGAAACCCGGTCATTAGCTCACCCAATGTTGAGCGGCTGGAGAAAGCACTTGCCGGACTCGACTTCATGGTCAGCATGGACCCATACCTAAACGAGACAACACGGCACGCCGATGTCATCCTCCCCGCCCCGTCTCCGCTGGCCCGCTCCCATTACGACCTTGCCTTCTACCAGCTCTCTATTCGCAACATCAGCCGCTACTCGCCTGCTCTCGTTGAGCCCGACCCTGACTTTCCCGATGAGTGGGAGACCCTGCTTCGGCTCTCAATGATCTGCGCAGGCCAGCCAGCTGATTCAGACATCAGCGGCCTTGATGATTTTGTGGCGCTCGAAGTTGCCAAGCGTGAGATCGCCCGCTACAACTCTCCGGTCTCGGGGATGACAGCGGAGGAAGCAGTGGCGGCCACCTCACCCCGAATTGGACCAGAGCGCCTGCTTGACCTTCTGCTGCGCTGCGGTCCTGCCGGTGACGGGTTTGGCACTAACCCGGACGGTTTGAGCCTTGACCGCCTGATCGTTGAGGAGCACGGCGTGGACCTTGGTGCCCTCAAGCCACGGATGCCCGAGATGCTCCGCACGCCGAGCGGAATGATTGAGCTCGCACCAGAGCCATTCACCGCCGATGTGCCACGTCTGATCGCCGCGCTCAACCGGCATGACGAAGGTTTTGTTCTGATCGGCCGTCGCCACCTCCGCTCCAACAACTCGTGGATGCACAACCTCGAAGGCCTCGTTAAGGGCCCCAAGCGCTGCACTCTTCAGATCAGCCCCGTGGACGCTGGAACGGTTGGCGTGGACGATGGCGGCAAAATCCTGATCCGCTCCAAGGTTGGCGAGTTGACCGCTGACGTGGAGATCACAGAAGACATCCTTCCTGGCGTTGTCAGCCTGCCCCACGGTTGGGGTCACGGGCTTGACGGAACCACAACCAAGGTCGCCAACGCCTATGCGGGCGTCAACAGCAACGTTCTTACGGATGAGTCAGCGGTTGACGCCATCTGTGGCAATGCTGTCCTCAACGGAATCCCCGTTGAGCTTGCTGTCGCCTGACCGGCCTCTCGCTGGCGGCGACCTCATCCGACGAGCCTGACGATCAGGCCGGTCTGGCGTTCTCTTAGCCAGCCCAAGATTCGCCGCACATAGGCACGGGTCTCTGGATAAGCCGGTACGCAACCGCAGCGAGCAACAGCCGAAGGGCCAGCGTTGTAGCCGGCGAGGGCTAGCGGGACTGAACCGAAGCGGGCCAGCAGCTCGCGCATCAGATGGGCCTGCGCTTGGATCGACTCAGCTGGCTTGAAGGGGTCAACGTGGAAGCGCCGAGCCTCATCGGGCATCAACTGACTTATCCCCCGCGCGCCTGCCGATGAAACGGAGCTGGGTTGAAAGTCACTCTCAGCTCTGATCTGAGCCGCAAGCAGCGCCGCCGAAACACCCCAACGCTTTGAGGCAGCGATGATCGCCGTCCGATACTTGACCGGGACCCATGATTGAACTGCAGATCTGGAGATCGATTTGCCCGCCGGGCCTGAAGCGAGGGAGCGCCCAAAGCCCACCGAGGTGCTACCCGGACTGCGGGTGTAGCCGTAGTGCCATGGTTCCCATGAGTAGCGCCGAAGGAACCCAAACCGCCCGGCGTTGATCGCGAGCCAGCCATACGCAGCGTCGGGTCCCAAGTCGAGCTCGGTCCCCAAGCGGTGGAGGGACTGACCCGGCGGTGCGACCCATTTTGGATCGGGGTGGGCGGCAAACAGAGAGGCCTGCTCCGCTGACGACCGCCACGCGCTGTTGATGGTCAGCTTTAAACCGGCGACCTGAGCAGCGACCGCCATGTGGTCAAAGGCTGTGGCCACATCCGGTCGCATGGGTTTTCCTTGCCTCCAGGTGAAAGGGCCGCTGTAATCACCCGGCCCCGGCATCAAACCACCCCCAAGCCAATCCACTACCTCCGCGATGCTGGTATCCCGTGACGGAATTGCTACGGCTACCGGTCCGAAACCCACCCTGATTGGTTCTGTCACCTCAACCTGCACGCGACCAGCGGGGGAACTGGTTGGGGGCCCGACAAGCGAGATTCGACGGATCCCGTTGACCACAGCGGAGGCCTTGGCCGCTTGCGCAATCTGCGCCCTGTCCCCTCCATTCCACATCGCCCGAGCACCGCTGAGAGCTGCAAGGTCGGCGATGGCCTGGTGCTTCTGACGAATCTCTAGAGCGCGCACCGTGCTCAGGCCGAGCATTGAACAGGCCGCGGCTCCAGCGACGACTGCCACTAGGAGTGGTAACGCTTGACCAGACTCTGAGCCACGAGCCAGTCTGAGCTGAGCCATCAAGAACCGAGGAGCCCAGCCAAACAGGCCTCGATGGGTTGCGACCAGGGGCCAGGCGCTGCTATACCTGCGCTCACCAAAGCAGTGGCAAGCCCAACGTCGGGGAGGGAGATCACATCCCTCGGCACGTCCTCATTAACAAGAAGTAGGCTCGCGGAGACACCGAAGCCCTCCGGCGTTCCGTCCCTTACGGCGATCAGGCACGCATCAACCTCAGCCAGCAATTCCTCCACTCTCAGGTCTGATGGACCCTCAGCACCGAAGACCGGTTGGATGCCTCTGCTTGCGAGGAGGCTGCCGACTGAAAGCGCCTCGTTGACCGTCTCCACTCTGCTGGTAACGAGCCGCCAGCTTGCACGGGCGGGGTGGCCTTGCTGACGGATGTCGCTACTGAGCCGTGCGGCCCCCAGAGTTGGCGGTAGTGAAAGTCGGTGTGCGTTGTCCTGCGGGCGCGACTGCTCGGAATCGGCTAGACCGTCACCGGCAGCCGCAGAGAGCATGACCACCGCCACAGGCCCGCTACGGCGAACGGTCAGACTCACAGCGCCAGCTGAGTCAGGCCCCAAGTCCGCATTTCCTAGAACACAAATTGAGTTCATTGGATCTCAGCCCACTTGACAGTCGCAGCCATTCCCGGGAGTTCGATGTCCCCCATGACGGAGAGCCCACGCACCACTACCCGCGTCTGGGTTGCTCCAACCGTGATCACCGACCGCTTCCTCGCCCAGCCCGGAAGGGCGTTCGCGGCTGCTCTCCGTCCATCGCCGCCCTCCAGCACCGCTATTGAACCCGCCGCTGCGGACTCCTCGGCTACTCGACGGCCGACGACCCAGAGGCATAAAGAGGCGATCGCAAGCGAGAACGCGACCACAAGTGGAGCTAAAGCCACCAACTCGGCAATGGCCTGTCCACTCTCTGCCAGCAGCCTTTTAGCAACCCGAGTCATCGCTGAACCGGAAAGCCAGCCGACGCCTGAACCGTCCCAAGGATGGAGTTAAACCCCGCAGAGGGAACAGGAAGCCTGACGGTGACTCGACCGTCACGCTCAACAACTGAGGCCGACTTGGCAACGCTCGCGGGTAGTGCCTCGACAATCGCCTCCCGCGGACTCTTGCCCAGCGCGGCCGCTCGGGCCCCAGCCCGCGCGCCAACCCCCGCCAGCTCGGCCGTCCTTCCGGCCAGGGCGATGCCCCACACTCCCCAACCCAGAGCAAGTATCAGCGGGACAGCGAGCAGGAACTCAACCGTCGCCTGCCCGCTGTCCGCTTTACCCCATTCCACGAGAACAAGCTTGCCGGCACCGACGTGCCCTGTCTGTCTCTAAATGCCACAACTTCAATGCAGCTCTGATGCCCATAACCGCGCGGGCGGCTGGTCAGCCGGTTAGAGCTCGCGCCAGAGCTGCCAAGAGCGATAAGCGCCCGCTACAACACCGCCAGCCATCAACAGCCAGAGGACTGATCCCGGCGAGGTTTGCCACAGAAGCGACTTGGCAGCAAGGGTGAGTAGGAGCAGTGCGATCGAGCCGTAGAGAACTAGTCGTCCCTGCTCACCAAGCCGGTCGAGCTCGAGCCAGTGCTCCTTTCCAAATCGCCAGACAGACCAAGCAATCAGAGCGAGCATCCCGGCCCCAAGGGCCTCCCACACAACTGAAGCTGCAGTACCCCCACCAGGAAGCTTCCACACGGCTGCTGCAATTAGGAAAACTACGGCGACCCGGGCGATAACCGAGTCAAGCAACTGGGTCAGGCCGCAGCCTTGCCGACGCTAGCCGCTTTGCGCTTAGCCGAAGCCGCTTTAGCCGACACTGGCTTCTCCGCTACTGGAAGTTCAGGCGAGAAGCGGTAGCCGACTCCAAAGTGGGTGTGAATGTAATCCCAGCCTGGTGAGAAAAGGGTGATCTTCTGGCGCAGCTTCCTGATGAACACGTCAACCGAGCGGTCACCGTGGGCCATCTGGAATCCCCAGACCCGCTGGTAGATCTCTTCGCGCTCAAGAACGTTGCCCGGGTTATCAGCCAAGAGGTGAAGTAGCTCAAACTCTCTGCGTGTGAGATCGAGGCTGCGACCTTCACAGAAAGCCTGGAACTGATCTGCACGGATGGAGAGGTCCCCTGCCAGAATTGGCTCGCGAGTAAGGCCCTGTGCGGGCTTGCGCCGGCGCATGATCGACTCGATGCGAGCGATCAGCTCTTCCGGATGACAAGGCTTAGTAATCCAATCGTCTGCCCCTGCCCTGATGCCGCGGACACGCTGACCGACTGAGCTTGGCGCCGTTGTTACAACGATTGCCATCTCCGGGAGATTGCCGCGCAGGTACTCGATCGTCTCAGCCCACTGTGGGCCCAGCAGAGTTGGATCGATTACAAGAGCGTGCAGCCGCATCGATACAAGTGCGTCGATCGCTGGGACCTGAGTTAGGTCACGCTGCTGCCACCCGAGTGACTCGGCGCGCCTGCGAAGCACTGTCCCGAAGCCTGTATCGCGATCAACAACAGCGATCCGAAGAGCGGGAGTAGCAGCGAATGAAAGTCCGGCGTCCAGTTGCTCGACGCGGTGGGATTCAGTAATCGACATTGCTTGGCGAAGAGTAACGGTATGAGGGGCGTCTTGTCACGTCCGAACCGGTCTTGTTCACAAGTCGTTCACACCTAGTTTGTTGGTGATTCACGGATTCAGGCGGAGCCACGACGGAGGGTGAGTGTCTCAAGCGCATGGGCCACGCCCTCGCAGGCATCAACCGCCTTCTCGAGCGACTCGTAGACATCCTTCCAGCGGATCACGACCATCGGGTCGATCCCGCCGGCGAAGAGCGCGCCAAGGCCTTCACGGCTGACTCTGTCGCCTTCATTTTCAAGTCGATGCAGTTCGACGATCCGTGAGGTGATGTCATTCCCCTTGCGCAGATCCTTGAGTGCGCCCGCTACCTCGGCAGCAGCCTCCGCGAGGATCCCGCCCAGCTCTGAGGCCTGGACCATTGGTGCCTCAATGCCGTAGCGGCCGATCATGTCCGCAGCTTCCTCGGCGTGATCAACAATGTCGTCGATCGCTGAGGCAAGCGTGTGAAGATCGCCCACATCTTGGTAAGGCTTGGAAGCCGTGTCCAGCTTGCGCAGGATCGCATGGGTAATGCGGTCGCCCTCCTGCTCTGCCTCTAGCACCCGCTCCGAGAGCTTGGCCACATCAGGGATCGAACCCAGCAGGGTGTCAAGCACCGCTGCTGCAGCAGCAGCATTCTTGCCGGCGCGCTCGAACAGCTCGAGCATTTCCTTGTCCCTTGATCCACGCTTGGCCATAGTGGAGTCAGTTTTAGCGGTCGCGGCTGTCGCCGGCCTGCGATGCATCCGCAAATTCGCGGAACACGCCGGTCACAACGAAGGCAATCTGCTCGCCGATGTCAACGGCGTTGTCGCCAATTCGCTCAAGGCACCTGGCGACAAGGGTCATTGTCATTGCCCACTCACGCAGGTCAAGGTCATTGCCGACTTCAAGTGCTCTCCGGAAGATCGCCTTGTTGAGCTCGTTTACCTTCTGGTCGCGTTCGGCGAGGTCAAATGCCATCGCAGGGTCGCGACCCTCAAAGGCCTTCATCGACTGTCGAACGATCTGGCGGACGGCCATGCCCATCTCCTCCATCATGCTGAGGATCTGAGGGTCGGTTGGTGGTGCGGTACCCGAGACTGGGATCAGCTTAGAAATGTTCACGCACTGGTCACCCATGCGCTCCATGTTGCGGATCACATGCAGCAAGGCTGCCAGCAGCCGCAAGTCGCCCGCCACGGGGGCCTGCCTGGCAAACAGCGACAGGACACCTTGGTGGATCTGGAGGTAACGGCCATCAATCCGGTCATCATCTGCCACAACCAACTCGGCTAGCTCGATGTCTTGGTGGGCGAGGGCCTCCAAAGCACGATCAAGAGCACCGACAACAAGCTCGATGCCCTCAAGGGTGTCGCGCTCAAGACGGGCGATCTCATCCTGATATTGAATTCGGTGAGGCACTTGGAGGTCTGGGTCCGGTGTTTCCATTACCCAAACTTACCGGTCACGTAGTCCTCAGTCCGCTTGTCGGACGGATTCGTGAAGATCGTGTCGGTTGCGTCGTACTCGACGACAACTCCAGTGCGACGCTTCTCGTCCTCAGCCATCTCGACGGTGAAGAAGGCCGTCTTGTCGGAGACTCGAGCGGCCTGCTGCATGTTGTGAGTGACGATGACAATGGAAATCCGCTCCTTCAACTCGGCCATCAGGTCCTCAATACGGCCTGTGCTGATCGGGTCCAAGGCGGAGCAGGGCTCGTCCATCAGAAGCACGTCAGGGTCCGTGGCCAGCGCCCGAGCGATACAGAGGCGCTGCTGTTGGCCACCTGACATACCGAAGGCGTTCTCGGTCAGGCGGTCCTTGACCTCATCCCAGAGCGCTCCCCGAATCAGGGCACGCTCAACAATCTCGTCCATGTTCCCTTCCATGCCAACGACACGTGGGCCGAAGGCGACGTTGTCGTAAATCGACTTGGGGAATGGGTTTGGCTTCTGAAAGACCATCCCAATCCGTTTGCGCACCTGAACAGGGTCGATTTCGTCGGCGTAAAGGTCTTGCCCGTGGTACATGACGTGGCCGCCTACCTTGGCGTTAGGGATCAGGTCGTTCATGCGGTTGAGGCAGCGCAGGAAGGTGCTCTTGCCGCAGCCCGAGGGACCGATTAGAGCGGTTACCTCGCGCAGGCCGAAGCCGAGTGAGACATCGCGGATAGCACGGTGCTCGCCGTAGTGAACTTCCACATCAGAACAGTCGAAAATGACCTCAACCGGATCAGGGACTCCCGCCGACCCCTTGGGGTCTGTCATTTCCAAATCGTATTCATTACCTACAGGCGGCAGATATGGGGTCAGGTCGGTCACGCTCCCTGATACTCCCACCTCAGCTGGCGCTTTGGGAGTCTGACTATCTGGATTGGGTCCGGCGCTGCTTGTTGACACGTCACCACCTCTGTTCGTAGCGGTTGCGCATCACGATCGCGACCCCGTTCATCGCGAGCAGGATTCCGAGCAGCACGATGCTGGCCGTTGCGGCCTGGTTGACGAAGATTGGGTTGGGGTCTTGAGTCCAGCTGAAGATTTGGATCGGAAGGGCAGTGAAGGCATCACCAAGGCCCGAGGGGTTGAACCGGGGTGACGATGCAGCTCCGATTACAAGCAGAGGCGCTGTTTCACCAATGGCGCGCGAGAGGCTCAAAATGATTCCGGTGACCATGCCCGCCCGAGCACCTGGAAGCACTTGGCGAGAAACCATCTGCCACTTGGTCGCCCCCAGCGCAAGGGCCCCTTCTCTAATGGACGGTGGAACGGCCCTGATCGACTCACGGGCAACAATGATCACAACCGGCAGGACGAGCAAACCAAGCGTCAGTCCCCCGGCGAGCAGCACAGGACCGAGGCCAAGAGGCCCTCGGACGATGAAGGCGAGACCGAGGATTCCGTAGACAACTGATGGGACCGCTGCCAGGTTCTGGATGTTGACCTCAATCAACCGGTTCCACCAACGGGTCTTGTCGGCGTACTCCTCGAGGTAGAGGGCGGTGGCGATACCGACTGGGATCACGAAGACCGCGGTCAGGAGCATCAGATAGAGAGTCCCGATAATGGCTGACTGTGCACCTGAGTTGGCTGGGTTGATCCGCGATGGGAAATTGAGGAAGAACTGCAGGCTCAGGTCAGGAGCGCCCTTGATCACGGTCTGGGTGATCAGCGCCAATAGCGAGACCAGTGCCAAGGCGATCGCGCCATACATAAGGACGTCGAAGATCAGGGCGCGTCTGTCTGACTTCTCGCCCCGGCGCATCCCCTTGAGGGCGCTGTCGGCTATCCGCTGACCGGTCATTCGTAGACCTGCCTATACCGAGCCACAACCCGGGTTGAGATTGCATTGAGTAGCAGCGTCACACAGAAGAGGGTGAAGCCCACCACGAAAATCGTCTCGTACTTGAGGGTCCCTTGCGGAATGTCGCCGCGGGCAGTGGCCGCTATAAAGGACGCCATGGACTGAAACGAACCGGTCGGGTTGAGGCTCATGGAAGGCGACTGACCACCGGCGATCAGAATGATCACTGTCTCGCCGATTGCCCTCGACGCACCAAGAATCAGCGCGGCGACAATCCCTGACAGTGCTGCGGGGAATACCACGCGGAGGGCAACCTGGAGTCGGCCAGCGCCAAGTCCATAGGCCCCTTCTCGCAATGACTGTGGGACCGAACGCATGGCGTCCTCAGCCACAGAGGCGATTGTTGGCGTGACCAGCAATCCGAGCACAAGGCCGGCCGCGAGGCCGTTGAACTGTGAGACAGGTATTCCAAGGACGTCACGAAGGATCACCGGGGTCACAAAGGTCAGTGCGAAATAGCCGAAGATGATTGTCGGCATCCCAGCCAAAAGCTCAAGAATTGGCTTGACGCTCTTGCGGACCTTGGGCTTTGCAAACTCAGCCAGGTAGATAGCGGCCAAGAGCCCACACGGTACGGCGACCAAGAGCCCAATGCCGGTGAGGTAGAACGTTCCCCACAGCAGCGGCAACACTCCAAACGACTGCTGATCCCCAGAGAGCAGCGGAGTCCACTTGGTACCTGCGAAGTAGCTCAACGGTGAGATCTCCCCGAAGAAGGAGATCGTCTGCTGGAGCAGCGTCACAACGATCGCCGTTGTCGTGGCGATAGACAACATGGCAGCGAAAAACAGGAGGCCCTTGATCAAGGACTCCCGCGCCGAACGCGCAGAGCGGGCCCGGACCAGATCGGCCCGAACCCGCTCGACAGTGGTCGTTGAGACCGCGTTCACTAGCTGGCGTTTTTCTCCGCTACTGCAAGCTGAGCCTTGGCCTTCACGAGTTGCGCGCTGGTCATTGGGACGAGCTTGGCCGTGCCGGCGATTGAGACCGCGTTGTCAACCGTGCTGACAAGGAAGCTCTTGACCTGTGGCTTTGCCATGGACTTCTCGTTGACGTACATGAACAGCGACCTTCCGAGGGGAGCGTAGGTTCCGTCCTGGACGGTGGCGACGGTTGGCTTGATGCAACCCTTGCCTGCGTCGACGCCAACAATGGTCAGCTTGCTGCCAGCGGCTTCTGCGTAGCTGTAGCCGAAGTAGCCAAAGCCACCCTTGTCGCCCTCAACACCAGTTACGAGCTGGTTGTCATCCTCAGATGCCTGGTAGCTCTCACGGGTAGCGCCCTTCTCTCCGTTGATCTTCTCGGTGAAGAAGTCAAACGTTCCGGAATCAGTACCCGGTCCAAAGAGCGAAAGCTTCGTGCTCGAGAACTTAGGGTCAACCTGGGAGAGGGACTTGATCTGCGAGCCCTTATTCCAGATCTGCTTGAGCTGGTCTGTCGTGACGCAGTCAATTCCGAGCGCCGGGTTAGCTACGACTGCAATCCCGTCGTTGGCGACCTGAACCTGCTGGTAGGTGATACCGGCCTTCTCGCAAGCTGCCACCTCTTCAGGTGAGATCTCGCGTGAGGCGTCTGAGATGTCGGTCTCTCCAGCACAGAACTTCTGGAAGCCGCCACCGGTGCCCGACTCACCTACGGAGATCTTGACTCCAGCTTGATCTTGGTTGAAGGATTCAGCAGCAGCCTGGGCAAGCGGAAAGACCGTGCTTGAGCCGTCTACTCGGATTGAGCCCGTGAGGTCGCCCCCACCGGAGGATGAGGAACCGCCACATGCGGTCAGGCTGACGCCCAACACCATTATTGCTCCTGCTGTGATGAAGCCCTTCTTGCTGATCAAGTGAAACTCCTTCTAGTTGTTCGTCGTGATTGCGGGTTGAGTGCCAACCCTGCCTACCGGAGAAAGAATGGTGAAGAAAGGGTGCCGCAGGTGTGAAAGATCTGTGAACGACTCAAAAGTCCTGCAAATAGCGAGTATTTACTTCCGCTTTGACCTCCCCGGGGCATAGACCCGGGGAGCCGCGACAGCCACTTGACTAAGCCGGTACATTTATTGGGGAGGAGAAGTACTGGATGCCAACAGGCATCCCGACCCAACGCAAGTTAATGGAGAGACCGTGAAGATCAACGCCCGTCAGACAGCCATCGCTGTTGTCGCAGCATTAGCCCTTATCCCAGCCAGCGCTTCCGGCGCGGTCAAAGAGACCTACACCACCGTCACAAGCTCGGTCAGCTCAGGGCCGACCGACTGCAACAAGATGCGTGTACTCAAGATGGGTCCAACAACGGCAAAGAGCGTGCTCGTTCTTGTCCCTGGCTTCCTCGGTGGCTCAGGCGACTTCCGCGTAATTGGCCGCAGGCTTGCGACTAAGTTTAAGAGCCTTCAGATCTGGGGCATCGACCGCCGCAGTCAGTGCCTTGAAGATGTCTACGGATTCAGCACCGGCGCCCCGAAGGACGCCCTTGGCTACTACTACTTCAACCAATCTCTTAACGGCCGGCAGTTCACTCCACCCGCAATCGGCAGCGCTGGCGTTGAAGCAGCCCGCACATGGGGACTCAAGACCACACTCGAAGACATCCGTTCAGTTGTGCTCGCTGCCAAGGTCGGCGGCCGCAAGGTAATCCTCGGCGGTCACTCCCTCGGCGCTTCGCTCACCACGCAGTACGCCACATGGGATTTCAACGGAACACCGGGCTACCGCGATGTTGCCGGACTCGTTCTAGTTGACGGTGGATCACGCGGAACATTCGGCGCTGCTCCAGATCAAGCCAAGATCACGGCAGACATCAGCGCCCTCTCAACCGGGCTTCCGTTCTCGCAGATCCTGCCCGGCGCGCCCACCTATCTGACAGGCATCCTGCCTGAGATGGCTGCGGTATACGCAACTAAGGAGCCCAAGGCAAACGGCGCCCTCCAGGGTCTGCTCAACGCCGTTGGCTTCGGAGCATTCACACGCCCAGTCATCGCAGGCGTGGGCAAGCTCACCAACGAAGGTGGTCTCGGCTACGGATTCGACCGCGACACCTCACCAGCATCGTTTGGTCTGTTCCACATGAACATGGGCAGCATCAAAGAGCCGACCGTCAGCACCGCTGCCGGCGGTTGGACCGACGGCGGACTAACCGACATCGCCGACCTGAAGGTGCTCTTTGGCACCGAGCCAGGGAACTTTGTTGAGTGGTATTTCCCTAAGCGTCTATCGATCGAAGTTGGGGCAGCAACCAACCTCTCCCGCAACTCGATCACTGATGGCCTTGATCTTCGACCATGGCACTGGGCTGAAGTCACAACCCCGCTCTACGCATTCGAGACAGGCTTGACCTGTGTCGACCGTCCAGCAATCGTCCCGGGTGACCCAGCCACGGTCACAGCAATGACGGCTTGGATCAACACCCACAAGACCACTGAGTGCGGCGTATTGACAGGAGCAAGGTCATTCAAGACCGGCTCCAAGATTACAAAGGCGACATTCGTCTCAGATCACGATCAGGAGCACCTTGACCCACTGGTCGCAAGGGCAACAAGCAACAAGTTCCAGACCACGCTGGTCACGTACCTGAAGTCTCTGAAGGTCAG
>JAPLCJ010000004.1 GCA_026392255.1 Solirubrobacterales bacterium | reverse complement strand
AGATGTGGTGGTCTGGGCTGGGTCCGGCGCACGCTTATGACGTTGTGGCCTGATCAGAGTTGGCTCACCAGACTCGGCAAACGGGATTTCCACCGCATCAAAATCCCGTGGGACATGGGAGTTCTCAAAGACGGTTCTGGCTTCATCCTCAACCTCACGGCCACCATATCTGCTCGATAGGTGTGTCAGGGCGAGAAGCTTTACCCCCGCCTCCCTTGCACACTCCGCTGCTTGCGCTGCCGTAGTGTGCCCACGCTCGGCCGCCCTGCCAGCCTCCTCCTGCAAGAAGGTGGCTTCGTGGACCAGCACGTCGGCACCATCAGCCGCAAGCATGAGCGAATCGCATGGGCTGGTATCGCCTGAGAGCACGACCTTACGACCAGAACGTGCCTTGCCCATAACATCGCCGGGCGTGACGTTGCCTACCGACTCTCCCCGCTGAAGGAGTCCTAGTTGGGGCCCCGGCTGGATGCCAAGCTCGGCAGCTTTATCCAGATCGATCCGCCCTGGCCGCTCATGCTCAAAGAGCGCGTAACCGAAAGCGCTACCCCTGTGCTCTACAGGAAATGGGGCGATGTTTAGAGTTTCGAACTCGACCGCCTCGCCAACCTCCAGCTCGTGCGTGTCGACCTGGAAGCGTGTGGGCCCAGCGGCAAGTACCGCGGTCTCAAGGACACTATGAATCCCCTTTGGACCATGAATCACCAGCGGACGCTCGCGGTCTCGGAGGTCAAACGTTTTGAGTAGCCCTGGCAGCCCCAGCCAGTGATCAGCATGAAAGTGGGTTATGAAGATGGCATCGAGATCAACCAGCCCGGTAGACCTAACTAGCTGCCTCTGTGTGCCCTCGCCACAGTCAATTAGGACGCGGCTGCCGCCGTGCCGGACCAACGTGGCGGGCAGTCCACGACGGGCGGTGGGAACAGAACCAGCCGTTCCGACGAAGACGATTGAGAAATCCATATAGAGCCGCACTCTAAACGTGAGCGGCCTCCCCCGGTACGCTACGCCAACCCGCGCCCGTAGCTCAGTGGATAGAGCGCTCCCCTCCGGAGGGAGAAGTCGCAAGTTCGAATCTTGCCGGGCGCATTGGAGTTCCTTTGACAGAAGTCACTTTTCTTCACGGATTTACCCAGACCAGCTCAGCTTGGGCAGCGGTCGTCGACAGCCTAGGGAACGGCTATCGGTGCCGAGCACCTGACCTCCCTGGCCACGGCCTCTCTTTGGAGAACAAATTCAGTTCCACACAAGACTTTGTTGAAGCGACAGAACGGACGATCGAAATAGGGTTGGAGGCAGCGGCAGATAAGCGTGTGCTCGTTGGCTATTCGATGGGCGCTCGACTCGCTCTGACGCTCTGCCTAGACAAGCCGAAGCGATGGGATGCTCTGGTCCTCATCAGCTCGGGAGCCGGTCTGACCGGCCATGACCAGCGCAAGCAACGAAGAGAGTCCGACCTTGCGCTTGCTCAGCGGATTGAGGTAGGCGGCATCGAAGCCTTCGATCAGGAGTGGAATTCACTCGCCCTATGGGCAGAGGATCCTGCTGATGTTTCAAGACTGCGAACCGCAATGCTCCTAACCCAAGAGCCTGCGCTGCTCGCTCGGGTACTCAACGTCTGGGGCCAAGGAACTGCTCCATCCACTTGGGACCGGCTTGATGAGATCACCATTCCGACCCGGGTTCTAGTCGGGGGTCGCGACCAAGCCTATGCCGACACCGCCCAGCTCCTTGCATTGGCGCTAAGTGGATGTGGCAAAGCTGACGTACTGGATGGAGGCCACTCACTGCCGCTTGAGAATCCCACTCAAGTGGCCGAGATAATCAGCGAATTAGCTGAAGAGATCAGCCGCCGGCAACAGCCGGCAGGACCGTGATCTCAGCTCCATCAGCAACAGCGGTATTAACTCCATCCAGAAACCGCACATCTTCGCCACCGACATAGAGGTTGACAAACCGGCGGACCCCGTTCTCGTCTGTCAGCCGATCCTTCAGAGCTGGATGGGCGCCAAACAGAGCAGCGAGACAGTCGTTGACGGTCGCACCTTCAACGGGGATCTCTGCCTCACCGGAAGCTAGATCACGCAACTGAGTTGGAAGCTTCACTGTGACGCTCATGCCGAAACACCTACAAGTTCGAGGTTCTCGAACGCCTCTACGGTTGGCTCTACCTCGTCAATGTGAATCAGATCTGAGATCGCGTCCGGCGTCTTGAGGCCATCTCCTGTGATTGTCGCGACAACACTCTCGCCTGGACCGAACGCTCCCCGCTCGGCAAGCTTTTTAAGCACGGCGATGGTCACACCACCAGCTGTCTCTGTAAACACGCCCGTGGTCTTGGCAAGAAGCGAAATGCCCTCACGGATTTCATCGTCCGTGGCTGACTCGATCGCTCCTCCAGTGCGGCGGGCAAGCTCGAGCGCAAACGGTCCGTCGGCGGGATCACCGATCGCAAGCGAGCGGGCAATGGTGTCTGGCTTAACGGGACGGCAGAAGTCAGCCCCCTCCTCAAATGCATTGGCCACAGGAGCGCAGCCCGCTGCCTGAGCGCCGTGCATCGCGGGCAGAGGACCGCTCACAAGGCCGCAATCGCGCCACTCGTCGAACGCCTTGCCCATACGCGTGTGAAGCGAACCACTCGCAACAGGGGCTACTAGGTGATTAGGGAGACGCCAGTCCAGCTGCTCTGCAATTTCATACGCGAGAGTCTTTGAGCCCTCTGCGTAGTACGGACGCAGGTTGACGTTGACAAACGCCCAGTCGCGCTCGTGCGCAAGTTCCGAACACATCCGGTTGACCTGATCGTAGTTCCCCTTGACGCCAATTACGCGGGCGCCATGGATTGCGGTGGCTGTGATCTTCTCCCGCTCCAAATCGGCTGGGATGAACACCCAAGCGGGTACGCCTGCGGCTGCGGCATGGGCCGCAACTGCGTTTGCGAGGTTCCCGGTGGAGGCGCAGGCGAATGTCTTGAACCCAAGTTCCAAGCCCCTAGCCATTGCAACAGCCACTACACGATCCTTGAAGGAATGAGTGGGGTTAGCAGTCTCAGACTTGATCCAAAGCTCGTCAATTCCGAGCTCCTTGCCAAGTCGATCCGCCCTGATCAGCGGGGTCATGCCCGTTGGCAACGCACCTTCGGGCGGACGCTGTACGGGCAGAAAGTCTGCGTAGCGCCAGAGAGTGTTAGGGCCGGCTTGAATCCGACGCTTCAGCTCGGCAGGGTCGCGACCGTCTAGTGGCTCGTAGGAAACCTCAAGTGGACCAAAGCAACGCGAACAAGCGTAGATGGCCTCAAGCGGGTACTCCTCCTGGCACTCCTTGCACTTCAGTGACTTCGGCGGCATTTAATTTGACCTTTCGTTCTTCCGCCGGGTTCCGTGGGCGAAAGCGATCAAACGCTTGCCTCACATCTCCCGAGTTGATAACTCGATGGATTTGGCACCTTCCCCACTGTGGGGGGTTGCCGGCGTGTCATAGGGCCAATCCCTCAACGCCTCTTGATGTGTACTGCGTGCTGCTATGTCAACGAGACAATAGAGCATTCCGGTCCGAACCACAACCGGCGCAGACTTGTTGCATCTCTCCGCCCTTTCGCCGTATCCAGATACCATCGCTCGAGATGGAACCAGTAAGCAACACAAACGACGAGCCGCGAAGTCCCGATGCCGAGCCTTCCGAAGCCCCGTCTCCGCCGATCAGGCCGCATACGCGGTCCGATTCCGGTTGCCGCTGAGCCTGAACGCCTCCACGTAGACGAAGTCAAACATGGTGGCCTTCGGTGGATCAACATCGAGCGCCCTCGCGCTGCTGACCGCGCTTGGCTAGAGGAGCAATACGACTTTCATCCGCTTGCCTACGAGGACATCTTCTCCCGCAACCAGCGGGCCAAGATCGATGAGTATTCAGATCACATTTTCGCGATCCTTCACTTCCCAAGGTTCAACCCTGAAGCTGGACGTCTAGGAGCCGCTGAGGTAGATGTTTTTGTCGGTCCCGGCTATCTCATCACGATTCCCAACGACCCGATCGACCCACTTTCATACCTTTTCGAGCGCTGCCGCCAGAGTGAGGAGGTCCGAGCGGACCTGTTCTCAAGAGGCTCCGGCTACCTGCTGTACAGGGTTACCGACGCCTGCGTTGATGCAGGGTTCCCGATGCTGCGCAAGATCGGCGCCAAGCTTGAACACCTTGAGGAAGAGATCTTCGCGGGTAGATCATCAGAGGCTGTCCGTGATATCTCCAACGTCAAACAGGAGATCATCAACTTCAGAAAGATCGTGCGACCGCAGCGCGTCGTGTTCCGCGATCTGGAGCGAACGCGCCACCCAATCTTGGCCGACGAGCTTGAGATCTATTTTGACGACCTCGAGGACGCCTCGGAACGCATCTGGCAGATGCTCGATGGCTTCAAGGAGACCGTCGAAGCCCTCGAGACCACCAACGAGTCAGTCCTCTCACATCAACTAAATGATGTTCTGCGAATCCTCACTGTCCTTACGGTTATATTCCTCCCTCCAACTCTGGTGGCGGGCATCATGGGTATGAACACCAAGATTCCTGGACAGGGAGTGATCGGCGGGTTTTGGCTGACCATCGGGGTTGTCGTAACCATGATCGGTGGTTCGCTGGCCTACTTCAAGTCGCGAGGCTGGCTCTAGCGCAATGACCGCTAGCGGCTCAGCCGCTGGAGGGAGTTACTCGCTGTGCGTCAAAAACGGCGTCAATCTGACGCAGCTTCGCAATCGCCAGCTCTAGGGTCCTTGTGTCCGGAACCTCAACCACGAAGCGATTGCGGATCATCGGCTCATCAGTAGTCACCCGCGCTTCGACGATATTGATTCCGGTCTCAGCGAAGGTTCGGGAAAGATCCTCGAGCAGTCTGTGTCGATCCCAGCCGTCGACCTGAAGCTCAACGCGGAATGAGGTATCGGCCTGCCCTTCCCACCTCACCGGGGTGAAACGCCCTTCGTCTTTACTCAGGTTGTTTACGTTGAGGCAGTCAGTTCTGTGGATTGTGATTCCCCGGCCGAGCGAGACATAGCCACAGATGTCATCCCCTGGAACAGGCCGGCAACACTTGGCCATGCGCAGCATCACATCGGGCCCAACGTCCGCCACGGCGATGCCGTAGCGGCCAGCGGTGGCAGCGGGCCGGTCGCGCTTGCGACCCTCTCTAATCAGCGCTTCGGCCGCGCTCGCGTCATCCTCTGCCGCTTCGCCCTGCTTGAGCCGCTCGAGCACCTTGTGGACCACGCTGCTGGCAGAAACCTTCCCTGATCCAATCGCCCGGTACAGCTCATCGGCTCTGCGGAAACCAACCTCGCGGGTGACATCAGCCAGAAGTGAGGACCCAACGATCTTCTGTGCTGGAAGGCCCTCGCGTTTCAGCGCGTCGTTGAGAGACTCACGCCCTGTTTGTTCAGCATCCTTCCGATCAACTGTCCTAAACCAGGCGCGGATCTTGTTCTTTGCTCTCGGCGTGCGTACAAGAGTGAGCCAATCTCTGGACGGACCACGATCACGGTTTGAGGTCAGCACTTCAACGATGTCGCCGCTGCGCAGCTGGTAGCTGAGGGGAACAATTCTGCCGTTAACTTTGGCCCCAACACACCGGTGACCTACATCGGTGTGCACCTCGTACGCAAAGTCAAGCGGGGTTGCTCCGGCGGCAAGCGACTTGACTTCCCCTCGCGGCGTGAAGATAAACACCTCATCCTCAAAGAGGTCCCCTTTCAGGGCGGTCAGGAAGTCAACCGAGTCAGAGTTGTTGGAATCACGGTCGGCGGCATCATCGAGCCATTGGATTCCTTGCCCGGCTTCCGTGCCCCTCTTGTAGCGCCAGTGGGCAGCGACACCGAACTCAGCTGTCTCGTGCATGGCCCGGGTTCTAATTTGAATCTCAAGTGGTCTACCCTCTGGCCCGATCACCGTGGTGTGAAGAGACTGATACCGGTTGAGCTTCGGCATTGCCACGTAGTCCTTGAACCGGCCAGGGAGTGGCTTCCAAAGAGCATGTACCGCACCGACGGCGGAGTAGCAATCCTTGATGGAGTCAACGACCACTCTCATCGCAGTGAGGTCGTAGATCTCATTGAACTCACGGGCTTTGCCGGACATCTTTGAGTAGATCGAATAGAAGTGCTTGGCCCGGCCCGAGATGACGGCTTCCACACCCAGAGCCTCAAGCTCGCCGGACAGAATGCGACCTGCCTCGTCGACATACTCCTCTCGCTCGGTCCGCTGCTGACTGACCAGCTCCTTGATCTCCTGATATTTACGCGGATGGAGAGTTGCAAAAGCTAGATCCTCAAGTTCGGACTTAACTGCGTGGATACCAAGCCTGTGAGCAATGGGCGCGTAGATATCGAGGCTTTCCTTTGCTTTGAAAGCCTGCTTCTGCTTGGGCAGGGAACCAACAGTCCTCATGTTGTGGAGACGATCAGCAAGCTTGATCAATATCACCCGAATGTCGCGGGTCATCGCGACGATCATCTTGCGGTAGTTCTCGGCCTGCTCCTCATCTCGCGACTGAAAACTCAACTCGGTGAGCTTTGTAACTCCGTCTACTAGCTCCGCCACCGTGGGTCCGAACTCGCGCTCAATTGCCTCAAGATCCGCTGCAGTGTCCTCAACCGTGTCGTGCAGAATTGCCGCCTGCAACGCCTGAGTGTCGAGCCCGAAGCCCGCACAGATCTCGGCGACAGCAAGTGGGTGCTCAATGAACGGCTCTCCTGACAGGCGAGTTTGCCCACTGTGGGCGCTCTGCGCAAACTCCCATGCCTTCGCAATAGCCGCAGGATCAAAGTCCGCCATTCCTCTCGCACTCGCGGTGGCGGCAATGGCAGCCAGCTCAGGTGGCGTTGCTACACCGGCGAGGTCAGTAGCTGCAGCGGCGCTCAGGCCGTCGATGTCAGGCTGTGGAGGAATGAGCGTCCCTCCTCGAGCCGGGCTTGAGCCCGCCTCCATGACAGCGATGAGTCAAGCTCCCCAGTCGCCTTTCCAAGTTCAACGGTGATGTCATCAAGGTCCACCTTGGCAACATCAAGCTCTTGAAGCACTGACAGCATCCCGGCGACCGCGACAGCCGACCGTGGATGTCGTCCCGGGCCCTGCAGTGTCCTGAGGCGTTCTGATGCCTCTCTCTGCCCTGACGCAGCGCGGAGATCCCTGAAAAATGGGCGCAGCTGGCTGTCGATGTCAGTGTCGTGTTCATGGACCTTGAGTGCAAATCGTACCTCTGCGGCGCCCCACCCTCTGTAAATCCAGCCGGGACCCGTTATTCGGGCCATCTCCAGCAGGCTTGGGCTGGTTGGCGGGTCCAGCAATACAACGCGTTCAAACCGAGCGCATACCTCTGGGGACAGAGCCACGGTAGCCCAGTCACAGATGGAGAATCCGCCGATAACGCCCTGAAGTCCTGGGAGCCTCCGTGGAACATCGGCTACAACCGCAAGAGTGGAATAGCCACCTGCAACAAGCCTTGAAATCGTTGCCACTCCCCCGCGCGCTGCTGCTGCCTCTTTCCGAGGGGGCAGCACAGTTGTGATTTCGCCGGCGCCTGTTGGGTGGATCAACTCGTGCTTGACGTGATCCAGCCAGTCAATTTGAGCAGCTACAACTTCAATCCGCGAGACGTCCGCAGAGACAGCACGAAGAACGCTGAACCTAGGCTCTTCCTTACCTCCCCAACGATTGATCTCAAGGTTGCCGACCACATCCGCGGGTTCACTCCAAGCCACCTGCAGGCGCGCCCTAGCGTTGAACGCAACTCCCATTGCTGTCATCTCGCCGACGCTGATGGCAAACCGGGCGTGCTTCCCTTCTCCCATGCGGACAGGCCTCTCCAAACGCGCTCCCTGCACCGCCAGATTGACGGGCGGATTACCTTCACCCGACGGCTCGAGCTGGGCCAACTCCTCGGCAAGGCCAAGCCCAATCTCTCCGGGGGTCACAACGGCGTCAACGCGTACGCGTGGTCGTCTCAAGTTCAGCGGCAACGTGTCGCGCACTACCTCATTGAATCGCTCTCTAAAGGCATCAATATTCTCGGTAGGCAGGGTGAGCCCGGCCGCTGCTGCATGCCCTCCTAACCGCTCCAACAGATCTGAGCACTGCTCAAGCGCTGCTGCTACGTCATAGCCAGGAACACTCCTGACAGAGCCTGTGGCTGTCTCACCCGAGACCGCGAGAGCCACCACAGGACGATGGAAGGTTGAGGCAAGCCCGCCAGCAACAATCCCTATTACCCCCGGATGCCAAGACTCAGAAGCAACAACCCAACCCGAGCTCTTCGGTGTCAGGGCAGCCTGCGCCTCTGCGCCAATTCTTGCTTCCTGCTGAAGGAGCCTTCTCTCCGTGTTTGCTGCCTGAAGATCAGCCGCAAGCTCAGCCGCACGCTCCACTGAATCAGTCAGGAGCAGGTCCAGAGCAGCCCCTGCGGCCCGTACGCGGCCCGCCGCGTTGATTCGCGGGCCAATGGTCCAACCGAGGTCCCTAACGCTCAGATTCGCTCTATCGAGTCCGCTGGCCTCGATCAGTGCGGAGAGCCCCGGTATCTTCGTAAAGGAGAGGGCTTGCAGTCCATCTTTGACCAAGCTGCGGTTTGAACCTGTCAGCGGCATCACATCGGTGACAGTTGCAAGTGCAGAGAGCTCAGCCAGACCAACATCCGGAGTTGGCACTCCCAACTTGAGGGCTGTGTGCCTGACCAGCTCAGCCGCGACGGCGGTCGCGCACATGGGCAGAGACTGCGGATTAGAAAGCGTTGGATGGACGATGAGTGCTTCGGGAAGATGCCCATCAGGACGCGGACGGTGGTGATCCACAATTACAACATTGAGCCCTAGCTGGCGAGCCAGCGCGACCTCATCAACTGAGGTCACACCGCAGTCGACCGCAATCAGTACCTTGGCGCCGCTAGCCGCCAGTTCCTCAACAGCCTTGATGGAGAGCCCGTAGCCATCAGTGCGTTCTGGCACGCGCGGAATCACTGTCGCCCCCAATCCACCGAGGCCCCGAGTCAAAGCCGTCGTTGAAGCAACGCCATCGCAGTCATAGTCACCGTGAACCGCTATGGAAGCACCTTCGCTTATCGCATGTCCGATTAACACCGCAGCCGCGTCAAGGTCGCCCAGCTGACTGAGATCCACAGGCTCTTTGGCTGAGAGGAAGGCCGTGGCTGCCTCGGGCGTCCCGAGCCCGCGCGACACAAGGACGTCAGCCAAGATCGCGCTTACCCCGAGCCCAGATACGAGCGCAGCGGATTGAGACTCGTCGATAGTCGGAAGGTCGATCAGGGCAGCAGGACTCTCCAGCTTCCCGACCTCCTCCGGATCAACTCTCGCGGCTACTCCCATCAACGAAAAAATAGGGAGCGCCTCGGCGGCCGGTTTGACACCCGGCCTCGCCGCTCAAGAGTGAGGTGCTTTTTCGCTCCAGAGACCGATCAAAACCATCGCACCGATGCCAATCAGCGACCCCGGGATTCCCTCAAGCGCTGTCATCAGAGTCGTCTCTGACTGACCGGGAATAGAGAAGCCGTTGACGATAAATCCGAAGATGATTGCTCCCAAGAGTGCTCCAACAAAAGCACCAACAATCCCGCCGTATGAACGGTCAGGAAGCCAAACGGTGAAGTGCCATATGGCCAGCCCAGCCATTACCCACGCAAGCATCCCCATTAGCGAGACCTCCTCTTCTTCTTTCGGTTGGAAGGGCGGCCACTCGGCGGGGCGGGCTGGTCAGCTTCCGCGGAGTCTGGGGCGTGCTCAAATGGAACGTCCTCTGCGGCAGCCTCTGACTTAGCTTCAGCCAGTTCCTCTTGCACTTCAGCAGCCATACGTTCGAACTCAGCCGGCGAAATCGGGGCCACTCCAGTTGCCGGATCAATCGCGGCCTGCTGCTTTGGTCGCTCTGCCTTCTCAAGCTCAGCGCGAGAGAGGCCCTCTGTGGCACCGGAGTAGTAGGCAGGGATCTTCCCGCCAGGACTAGCCGCGGCGAGCCGGAGAGCGCGCCTCGCGTAGGTGGGTTCGCGCTCCTTGGAATAGGTCAACAGTGGTGAAGCAATGAAGATTGAGGAGTAGGTGCCGGACGCCACGCCAACCAGAAGGGCGAAGGCAAAGTCCTGCAGCGTTGCTCCACCAAACAAAAGCAAGGCGAGGATTGGAAGCAGGGTGCAGAAGCTGGTGGCCAGGGAACGGGTCAGTACCTCGCTCATTGAGCGGTTGACTATCTGAGAGAAAGCGGCCCGCGGCATCCGGGGGGTGTTTTCGCGAATGCGGTCGAACACGATGATCGTGTCGTAAAGGGAGTAACCCAAGATGGTGAGCAGCGCTGCGACAGTGGCCGTCGTGACTTCCCTCCCCAAGAGTGCATAGACGCCTGCTGTGATCAGCAGATCGTGCATCAGGGCGATCAGAACTGGCACCGCAAACTTCCACTCGAACCGAAGAGCTATGTAGGCACTAATCACGAACAGCGAAGCGATGATCGCGATCACCGCTGAGTCCGCGACCGTCCGTCCGAATGTAGGACCGACGGACTGGGAGCTGAAGTTTCTCGTGCCACCGAACTTGGCGTCGAGCTTGTTTTGAATCACACCAACCTGAGCTGGCTCCAGTTCAGCCGTGCTGATCTGAATTCCGTTGGGACCAAGTTCTTTGTTGTTGACCCTTTGGATCTTTGCGTCAGTGATGCCCTTTGTCTCGAGCACTGCGCGAACTTGATTTTCGGTCGCGGGCTTGACTAATGAGGTCACCATGCGAGTTCCTGATGTGAAGTCAATGCCGAAGTTCAGTCCCTTACCTCCAATGGCAAGTGCACCGATCATCAGGATTAGTCCCGAGAGTGAGAAGAACCAACGGCTTGCTCCCATGAAGTCAAAGCGCCACTCACGCTCCTTGCCAGACGCTCCGAGAGCGGCAGGACTGCTGATCATCCGGCTGCTGGACATGAAACCGAGGGCTGCTTGGGTAGCGACAACGGCGGTGAGCAGTGAAACGATGGTGCCGACTCCCAGCGTGAAAGCGAAGCCCTTCACACCTGCAGTTGCAAGCATGAAGAGGATGAATGCGGTCATCAGCGTTACGACGTTGGCGTCAATGATCGCTGAGAGGCCCTTCTTGTAGCCCTGAGTAATACCGGCAGCCACTGTCCGCCCAGAGCGGATTTCCTCCTTGACGCGCTCGAAGATGACGATGTTCGCGTCAGCCGCGACTCCAATGGTCAGGATCAGTCCTGCAATTCCTGGGAGAGTCATCGTGATTGGGATGGCCTTGACAATCGCGAGTAGGAACGCTGCATAGATGAGGAGGGCGCCGCACGCCACTAGCCCGAGAACGCGATAGAACGCAAGCAGGAAAAACATGACAACCGCAAAGCCGACAAGACCGGCGACCAACCCTTGATCAAGTGCTTGCTTACCGAGCGTTGCCGAGACTTGTGACTGAGAGATCAGCTTCAAGCCAATCGGCAGTGCACCGAGCTCGAGCAACTTAGCGAGGTCCTGTGCGGTCTGAATAGTGAAGCCGCCCGTGATGATGGCGCCATTCAGGCCGTCAATGCCGTCGGGAAGATTCCCGTAATCGATCGTTGCAACTGAGATCAGGTCCTGATCTAGGGAAACGGCGAAGTGTTGGGTTGGCCTGGTCGGCTGGTAGAGAGCCGAGACCTCTTGGCCGCGCTGAGCGATAGTTCGGGTCACGTCGTGGAACGCGGTCTTGCCGCGGTCGGTGAAGGAGAACTCAACGTCCGGTGAGCCAGCCTGATTCGTGTCAAGGCCCTGCTTGGGGTTGCGGATGTCTTTGCCAAACAGCGCTACATCGTCACGAAGCGTGTACCACTTGGCCGCTGCAAGATCCTTAGGTGCTGTGTTGTTCTTGTAGACGGCGCGAAGCACTACCGTCCCCTGGGGGATGGTGAGCAACTGCGACCCTGCCGGCGGAACTTTCCCGGGGAACTCTGAGTAGAGGTCCTTGGTCGAGCTGTCCGGACCAGCAACAAGCTTCTTGCCTGTGGCGTTGAAAAGCCAGTACTGCGGTCCAATCCGCGAGATATTGGCGCCACCTCGAACGGCCTGCTTAGTGCCAAGCGTGACTGCCTTGATCAGCGAGCTGCCACCAGCAGGATCGCCGCTGAATGACATCAGCTTGACCGCGGCCGGATCCTTGGCTGCTATCCCGGAAGAGGCTGGTTGCCCATTGGGCATCAGAACGTTTGCTTCCCAGTCATAGAAAGTCAGCTGCGCGGGAGTACCAACCTGCTTCTCAGCGCGCTGAGCATTGCTCACCGCTGGCAGACCAACCGTAATCTGGTCCGCCCCAGAGCGCTGGATCTCAGGCTCGGAGACACCCAAGGCATCAACACGATCACGCATGATCTCGATTGCTCGGTTGATGGAGTTGGAGTCAACTTTGGACTGCGGGGTTGGCTGCGCCTGGTAGACCAGCTCGACGCCGCCTTGAAGGTCGAGACCCAGCTTCGTGGGCTGTGAGGCGATGACGATGCCCGAGCCGGCTAGGAAGCCGAGGATCAGAAGCAGGATCAGTCCGTTGCGTTGACGCGTACTCATGTGAGTGGGCGAGCCTACCCAGTTTCCGGAGTAAGGACGAGTAAGAGGCCACCGTCCTCATCGTATGCCGGAAAAAGATCGGCCTTTGCGCGTGCTGGTAGGTCACCCTCGGCGTTCACTCCTACCGGTTTATCCAGTGCCCTTACGCCCCACTCGATCACGGTCGCAACTACGTCCTCGTCGCCGTCAAACACAAGCCCAAGCACCTCTTTGGCCTCGCGCCCAACCACGGCTTCGTCCTTTAAGCCGGTGAGCTCAAACGAGCCGTTGCCACAGCCAATGATCCGACCTGCTCCATCACACACGAAGAAAGCGGCGTTCGGAGCTGGGTAGTAGTCATCCAAAAGCTCAAAGAGAAATCCATTTCCACATGACGCGCATCCTGGCGCCTCGCGCCTGAAGCCAGCGTGACGATCGGTGCGGGCGGTTCGGTGACCACAGTTGGGGCAGATGAATGGATACGCCACGGTTGCGCGATGCTAGCGGGTGGGGTCACCCCCAACCGCAGATAGTCAGCTCTCGTCGAGCACAAGCTGACCACCCGAGTTGGGTGGCAGACCGAGATGTTCAAATGCTCGCAGCGTTGCAATGCGTCCCCTCGGGGTCCGGTCAATTAGCCCGAGCTTTAGTAGAAACGGCTCGTAGACGTCCTCGATGGTGTCCGTCTCCTCTGAGACTGCCGCGGCAAGTGTGGAGAGGCCAACGGGCCCCCCACTGAAGGTCGTGCAGATCGAGCGGAGGATCTCCCGGTCCAATCGGTCAAGTCCGAGCGTGTCCACATCAAGTGCGGTCAGGGCGTCCACCGCCACAGCTCCGGTTATTTCGGCGGCGCCGGCTACTTGGGCATGGTCCCTCACTCGGCGAAGCAAGCGGTTGGCGACTCTTGGCGTCCCTCGGCTCCGTGAAGCAATGGTTACGGCCCCCTCTTCGCTGATGGCCAGACCAAGTATTTGAGCCGACCGCCGAACGATTCCCGCCAACTCAGCTGGGTCGTAGTGCTCAAGTCGGAATTGCAAACCGAAGCGATCCCGCAGAGGTCTACTCAGAAGCCCGGCTCGTGTAGTCGCTCCAATCATCGTGAAGGCGGGCAGCTCGAGCGTGACTATGCGGGCACCCGCACCTTGGCCGACTGTGATCGGAAGCCGGTGGTCCTCCATCGCTGGATAGAGCGTCTCCTCTATGGCCTTCGGAAGCCGGTGGATCTCATCAACGAAAAGCACCGAGCCAGGTTCTAGCGCCGTCAGGATCGCTGCTACATCAGCCTTCTTCTCTAATGCCGGACCCGCTGTGGGCACGAACGACACTTTCATCTCATCCGAGACGATGCGAGCAAGTGAGGTTTTACCAAGGCCAGGTGGGCCCGAGAACAGGACGTGGTCTAGTGACTCGCCTCTGCCTAGCGCAGCCTCTATGGCGACTGACAGCTGCCCCTTAAGCCCCTCTTGCCCCAGAAACTCAGACAGGCTTCTAGGTCGTAACGAGACCTCAACGTCGTCCTCAGGGAGCTCATCGGGCGTCTGAATCCGATCCTCACTCACTTGCGGGACTCCCTCAGAGCGGACTGGATCAGCTCTTCGACGCTGTCTCCTAATGCCTTATCTAGCAGGGCATCTACCGCGCGCTCATCAATCCCGAGGCTGAGCAGGCCCTCACGCGCCATCTGACGTGGTGATTCAAGTTCGCCGCCACCCACCATCCCCGCGACAAGACCCACCGAGTCCCGTAGGTCAACACAAATCCGTTCAGCAGTGCGCTTTCCAACACCTGGAACCGCTTGGAGCCGCGGAGCGTCGCCGGTTGCGATTGCGGTCCGCAGCGGACCTGGAGGAGCGCTGCTCAGAATGGCCAGGGCGACCTTGGGACCAACTGAGGAGACACCCAAAAGAAGCTGGAAGAGAGAGCGCTCATCCTGATCTATAAACCCATACAGATTCATCGCGTCATCTCTCACGACCAAGTGTGAATGCAGCACAACCTCCTCTCCTAAAGAAGGAAGAACCGAGGCAGTTTGCGCCGACACACTCAAGTAGTAGCCGACACCGGCGCAGTCAACAACCGCATGGTCTGTGGCCGCGACGGCAACTGTGCCTCGAACTCTGGCAATCATTGGGAGGCCGCCAAGAGCGGAGCGTGGCTGGCGTGGCAGATAGCTGCGGCAAGTGCATCAGCTGCGTGGTCCGGCTTTGGTGGTTCTGGGAGCGAGAGCAGTTGCTGAACCATTGTTGTCACCTGCTCCTTGTCCGCGCGCCCCTGTCCGCATACCGCGGATTTGATCTGCTGCGGTGTGTAGGAGAAGCAGCTGATGCCTGCACTGGCAGCTGCAAGCATCACAACGCCTCGAGCATGACCAACTGCCAGTGCTGACCCAACGTTCTTCCCGAAGTAGAGATCCTCAATCGAGACAGCATCTGGTGCGTGTTCAGCGATCAGAGCCTCTATCCGCTTAGAGATAGTTAGGAGCCGCTGTTCAAGCGGAAGCTCGCTTGATGTGGTGACAACTCCGCCATCGAGCGCCACGAGTCGAACACCACGAGTACCAACCACGCCGAAGCCGGTGTTGGCAGTGCCTGGATCAATCCCGAGAACCTTCACCGCGCCATTGTGCGGGGCGCATCGGACGCCCCAGCGCAGGCTGGGAAAGCTCAGTCAGCTGTAATTCGCTCGAGAACTTCGGGGTCAACGTCGAAATTAGCGTGGACCGCATCAACATCATCGTTCTCCTCAAGCGCGTCCATCAGACGCATCAGAGTCCGGGCGCGCTCCTCATCAATCTCAACCGTCGTGGACGGTCTAAAGACGAGCTCTGACCCGGACACCTCAATCCCCTCCGCCTCGATCGCAGCTCTCACCTGGGTCGTCAGCTGAGGCTCGCAAAGCACTTCCAGCAAATCATCATCCCGCTCGATGTCCTTAGCGCCGGCATCGATCGCCCCGAGCAGGTCATCCTCATTCCACCGAGTGCCATCAACCCGAATAACACCCATCTTGTCGAACAGATAGGCCACGGACCCAGGCTCGCCGAGGCTCCCACCGTGCTTGCTGAAGATGTGGCGAATATCCGAACCTGTCCGATTGCGGTTCTCAGTCATTGCGTCAACCAGAACGGCAACTCCGCCCGGCCCGTAGCCCTCGTAAAGGACGCGCTCAATTGAATCTGCATCGGAACCCGTGCCAGCGCCCTTGGCAACTGCCCGCTCGATGTTGTCCTTTGGCATCGACGCATCCTTGGCCTTCTGAATGGCCGTCGCGAGCGCGGCGTTTCCAACTGGGTCTCCCCCGCCTTCCTTCGCCGCAACTGTTATCGCGCGAGCAAGCTTGGTGAAGTGAGCGCCGCGACGGCTGTCAACGATCGCCTTCTTGTGCTTGATGGAAGCCCATTTGGAGTGACCAGCCATGGTCTGACGAGTCTAACTGGATCGAGGAGGCGGGCCAACGGGGAGCGAACCTGGATGGTCCCGGTACCACGCGATTGTGCGGGCGATTCCCTCTTCGAGCGAAATGGATGCCTGCCAGCCCGTTAGCTCACGGATGAGAGTTGGGTCAACCCACTGGCGAGGAATCTCGCCCTTGGGAGGCCCATCACCACGGACGTCTGGCACGAGATCTGAACCGATCTGCTCGCAGATGGTTGAAACAACCTTCAGGACGCTGACTGGCTCTCCGTGGCCGGCGTTAATAGCCAATCCGGCGGCCTTGCCATCAACAACCGCAGCGGCGATTGCGAGATAGGCCTCGACAGCATCGTCTACGTGGAGATAGTCACGCTCAGGTGAACCATCGGACCGAATCACCGGACTGCGGCCGCTGAGGGCAGCCGAGATGGCCTCTGGGACCAAGCGCGAGCGGTTCAAGTCCCCACCGCCATAGAGGTTCGCAAAGCGAGTAACCGCAACGGGAAGTCCCCACGTGTGGAAGTAAGAGCGCGTGATCAGATCCGCCGCTGCCTTGCTGGCGTCGTACGGATACAGAGGCCGGAGTGCCATGTCCTCCGTATAGGGAAGCGTGTCGCTATTGCCATAGGCCTTGTCGGACGCAGCAACGACAACCCCTGAAACTTCCTGCAGGCGGCAGGCTTCAAGCAAGGTCCAAGTGCCACGGACATTCGTTTCAAATGTTCCCAAGGGACTCTTATTCGCAACGGGCACAATTGTCTGGGCTGCTAGGTGGAACACCAGCTCGCATTCGTATTCACCAAGCGCGCGCTCAACCAGGCCCGGCTCGCACAGATCGCCGCTGACAACGGAGCAGCGGACCTCGTCGCCCGAGACAACCAACGCAGAACGCGAGGTAATGTCGCGACGCAGCACCGTGACGTCAGCCCCCTGATCTAGGAGTGAGCGAACGAGCCACGACCCGAGCAGGCCGTAGCCGCCGGTTACAAAGACTGATTTACCTGTTAGGTCCAAGTGCGCCATGGTGCCGTTCCATCTTCCCACAGGTCGTTAAGCGCCACTTGATCTTTGTAAGTGTCCATGCAGAACCAGAAACCGTCATGTCGATGCGCCGCGAGCAGGCCTTGGGTCGCAAGGGCCTCCAGCGGGGCCCGCTCAAGGACGTCGTCGGCGCCTATTAGTGCTGTTCCCGCGGGACTGAAAGCCATAAATCCGCCGTTAATCCACTCAGATGACTTTGGCTTCTCCTCAAACCCAACGATCATCTCGTTCTCCAGATGGGCCACGCCAAAGGGAAGTTCGGGGCGGACAACCGTCACGACCGCCTCAACACCCGGTTCATCCAAGGCGGCCAGCGCCCGGTCAAGGTCAACGTCTGCGACTCCGTCTGCGTATGTAACGCAGATTGGAACGGGTCCGAGCACTTTCACCGCCTGATGAACTCGTCCCCCGGTCGGCGTGTCCTCTCCTGTCTCAAGGCAGCTGACGGTGACGCCCTCAGGCCAGTCAGCAGAATCCGCGAACGCTGCAACCTCGTCTCCACGGTGTCCAGTCAGCAGATGGAAGTCCTGAAAGCCTTGCGAGGCGTAGAGCCGGATCACATGCCAAACAACAGGGAACCCACCAATCTCAACAAGCGGCTTGGGTAACGACGCAGAGCTGGTGCGCAGCCGTGTGCCCCTACCGCCGCAAAGAATCAGCACGGGTGGCTTTTGGGTCGGGCTCATACCGCGATGATGGCAGGGGGCGGCCGGTCTGCCGCAGGGTGCAACGGATACGATCGGCCAATGAGCACACCCCCAGCAGGAATCTTCAAGGCATATGACATTCGCGGACTCGCAGGAGAGGAAATTGACAGCGAGCTCGCCTACCTAATCGGACGAGCTTTTGCCCTCGTTATTGCGGACAGGGAAGGCAAGGACGCAAGCGATCTGCGCCTTGGCCTCGGTCGCGATATGCGCAACGAAGCCCCAGAGCTCGCCGCTCGCTATGCCGCTGGGATGTCAGATCAGGGCGCGGCTGTGCTCGATTCGGGCATGGTGGCCACCGAGCAGCTCTATCACTTGGTCGGATCACTGGACTTGGACGGCGGACTGATGTGTACCGCCTCTCATAACCCAGCCCGCTACACCGGAGCCAAGCTGGTCGGGCGCGGGGCCCTCCCTCTCTCTGGTGACAGCGGAATCGGCGAGATCAAGGATTTGGTCTTTGCCGGATTGGACGTGGCTCCGGGCGGCGGCTCAATCGAAGCCGTGAACGTCACCGAGACATTCCGCGACAAAGTCCTCGGGTTCGTCGACCCCTCCTCAATTACAGGATTGAAAATCGTCGTCGACGGGGGTAACGGGATGGCAGGCCCGATGATCGGACCCATCCTTGAATCTCTCGATGTTGAGGTAGTGACGGCATATTGGGAACCCAACGGTGACTTTCCAGATCACGAGCCGAATCCACTCTTGGAGGAGAATCGCCAGTTCATCATGGAGGCCGTCAAGCGCGAAGGGGCCGATCTGGGGATCGCCTGGGATGGGGATGCCGACCGCTGCTTCTTCATCGACGACACGGGCTCGTTTGTTGACGGTGACTTCCTCACAGCCTTGATGGCACGCCGAATGCTCGAGACCAGCCCTGGGGCAACCATTCTCTATGACATCCGTGCCAGTCGAGCCGTCGCCGACACAGTTCACACCAATGGTGGTTCCGCTATAGAAAACCGGGTTGGGCATGCCTTCTTCAAGGCGAGGATGAGAGAGATCCCCGAGGCCGTCTTTGGTGGTGAAGTATCCGGCCACTACTACTTCCGTGACTTCTGGTGCGCAGACAGTGGGACCATTCCGGCCCTTCTGATGCTCAGCCTCCTATCAGGCAACCCGCGACGGCTTTCACAGATGATTGACCAATTCAGAGACTCCTACTTCATCTCGGGTGAGGTCAATTCCGAGGTGAGCGACCCGAAAGCGCGTATCGCCGAGATCGAAGACCGCTTCTCGGACGCCAAGCTTGGCCACCTTGATGGCGTCACAGTTGATTACGAGGACTGGCACTTCAGTCTTCGATCATCGAACACAGAGCCCCTGCTGCGCCTGTGCCTTGAGTCGCTTGTCTCCCAAGAAGATATGGAGACCAAGAGAGATTCAATCCTTGAGCAGATCCGCGGCGAGGGTTGAGCCACGCCCTTGAAGTTGAGTCGCTGGGCAACGGAATCCACCGTCTGGCGATTCCAACGCCATTCCTTGTAGGGCGGGTCAACGTCTACCTCCTTGAGGGCCCGCCGCTCACTCTGATCGACACAGGTCCTAACTCGGGCACCTCACTCGACGCGCTTCAGCTTTCCCTCAGAGAGGTCGGACATGAGATGGAAGACATTGAGGTTGTTGTCCTCACTCATCAGCACGTTGACCATGTCGGTCTTGCGCGAATCGTGTCCGAACGAGCCGGAGCCGAGGTCATCATGCCTGCCGCGCTAGGGCCCTACCTCGCTGACTGGAAGACAAGTGCAGAGCTTGACGACGAGCTTGCTGCCGCGGTTATGCAGACCAACGGGTTGGGCTCGGGTGTGACCCAAGCCGTCAAACAAGTTGCTCGTGCTTATCGCGCCTTTGGAGACAGCGCACCATGTGACCACTCCGTTGGAGATGGGGATTCAATATCGATCGCAGGCCGAGACTTCAAGGCACACCGACGCCCTGGCCACTCGCCGACCGACATGATCTTTGTTGAGGAATCAACTGGCTTGATGATTGGCGGTGACCACTTGCTCCCGAAGGTCAGCTCAAACCCAGTCCTCAGCCGAAGAGTGGACGTGGATGCACCTGCGGACACACTGGAACGATTTAGGTCTCTCCCTGCCTATGTGAAGAGCCTCAGAGCTACCGAGAAGATGAATCTTGGCCGAATACTGCCTGGCCATGGCCCCGTATTTGAGGGCCACGCCAAACTAATTCAAGAACGCCTCGCGATGCATGAAGACAGAGCCGACAAGATGCTGGCAACTCTGTCTGACGGACCTAAGACCGCGCTTGAGATAGCTGTGTCTATCTGGGGTGAGACCGCTCGTTCTCAGCCTTTCCTAACGTTCTCTGAGGTCATCGGGCACATGGATGTTCTGATGGACGCGGCTCAGGTCGCAGCCTCTCCCCTAGACGCAGACGGTCTTCAGCGTTTCGAATCGGCTCCTTGACTCACCAAAAAGTTCGCTTTTAAGCGATCCGAGCTGTAAGGTCACTCACTGTGTGTAGCATTCCATCGGAGTTGGAACGGATATCACTTTGACTCTTCCATTCGTAATAAAGGTCTTGTTCGCGGTAGTTATAGCCGTTTCGGTATCTGCCGCTGCTGCGGCCCGACCTCCAAGAGAAGTGCGGCCAGGCGTCACCGGGATAGTCCTCGGAGGTAGTCTTGTTTTGTATGGCGTGGCGATCCTCTTTTTGAGTCAGGGCAAGGGCAACATCGGTGCGGTTCTGCTCGTTGTCGCCTCGGAGGGCATGTGTGGTGCTGCTTGGCTTGGTCGAGCAGTTGTCGCGGGAACCGACGATGAAAGCGACGGCGGTGAGCCGAGGCGACCGAGGGATTCAAGCCCTAGCGGCAGCGGCGGCTCGCAGCTGGATTGGAGTGCCTTTGAAAACTTCCGAAAGTCCTGGTCTCGCGAAGGGGCCAGCAAGGGACCACCCAAGTCTGACGACTAGGTACCACTCTCTCCGCTAGGCACACCGGCCCGGCCGAGTGCTTGTAGATGCAGACGAGGGTCACCAACCAGCTCCGGGTGAAAACTGATGGCGGTGCAGTTGCCTTGTTTCACGCCGACGATCGATCCATCTATCTCTGCTAACACGCTCACTGCAGGCCCCACAGACGCGACGATAGGTGCTCGGATGAAAAGCCCTCTAACTCCAGCACCATCTAGCCCCTCTATGTCGAGGTCTGCCTCAAAGGAATGAATCTGTCGGCCGAACGCATTGCGCTCAACCTCCATATCAATCAGCCCCAGATGCGAGGAGCTCATCAGCACCATTCCCGCACAAGTTCCGAAAATGGGAATCCCAGCTGCGGCCAGGTCGCGAATTGGCTTCTTGAGGTTCTCACGCTCAATCCCCATGGCAATCGTGGTCGATTCCCCGCCGGGGAGCAGTAGGCCTGAAACCCCAGTCAGGTCGTCAGCGCATCTCACCTCGACCGTATCCACGCCAACGTCGGCAAGAAGCTGAGCGTGAAGCGCGAAGTCGCCTTGGAGCGCAAGAAGCCCAACCGGGCCCTGCACGGGGCTCACCAGCCGCGCTGGGAGAGAAGCTCGCCCTCAGGGAGCTTCGATGTCTCGATGGAGTTCATTGCTGCACCGAGACCTTCTGAGGCAGCACAGACCTTTGCAGCGTCACGGAAGTTAGTTGTTGCTTCAACGATGGCCCTCGCCCGTGGCGCTGGATCTGAGCTCTTGAAGATCCCCGAGCCAACGAACACTGCCTGAGCGCCGAGCTGCATCACCAGGGACGCGTCTGCAGGTGTGGCGATGCCGCCTGCGCAGAACAGTGGAACTGGGAGGCGTCCCTCCTTGGCAACCTGACGGACAAGGTCGGCAGGCGCCTGAAGGTTCTTGGCAGCAACGGCAAGCTCCATTTCGTCGAGCGTCCCCAAGCGGCGAATCTCGCCAAAGATTGTCCTGAGGTGGCGGACTGCCTCAACAATGTCGCCAGTTCCAGCCTCGCCCTTAGACCGGATCATTGAGGCGCCCTCGCCGACACGACGGAGAGCCTCACCGAGGTTGGTGGCCCCACAAACGAACGGTGACTTAAAGGCCCACTTGTCAATGTGGTGTGCCTCATCAGCAGGCGTTAGAACCTCCGACTCGTCAATGAAGTCAACCTCAAGAGACTCAAGGATCTGGGCTTCAGCGAAGTGACCGATACGGGCCTTGGCCATTACGGGAATGGACACCGTTGCCTGAATCTCCCGAATCATCAGGGGGTCACTCATACGGGCTACGCCGCCATCACGCCGAATGTCAGAAGGTACGCGTTCGAGTGCCATCACCGCGCAGGCCCCGGCCTCCTCGGCGATCTTGGCCTGCTCTGCGTCAATAACGTCCATGATCACGCCGCCGCTGAGCATCTCAGCGAGGCCGACCTTGACTCTAAATGTGCTCTCGTCGTGCATTGACATCATCTTACTTACGGAAGCGAAACGTGGACGGCTCACTCCCCGGAGGAAATAAGCCGCCCACAGCAACCCGAGTACTTATTTGAGGCGGTAAGCCTTAATTCGGTCGTCAAAAGTGTCGCTATCAAGCGAATAGACGCCATGGGCCAAACCTTGAATCAGGCTAAGCAGGCCTACATGAGACCTGACATAGGCTGGGCTGCTTGACGACCACCACAGACGATGCTGGGTGAGCTTTCCAATGTCAGACAGCGTGGCATCACTGATTGCCATCGTTGAGGCCCCACGGTGAGCAGCAAGCTTCAGCGTGCGACTGACAAGCGGATGGGCCCGCCCTGCTGAGAGCGCGATCACAAGCGTGTTCTCATCAATACGGGCGATCCGGCTGAGAGCCTCCTGCGACGTCCCAGCGATGACATCGACCCGAAGGTCGAGCAGCAGAAGGAGGTGCCGTAGATACGAAGCAAAGAATGCCATCTGGTCAATACCGATGACAACAACGCGCTCTGCAGAAGCAATTGCGGCTGTCGCATCCTCAAGTGCGCCACGATCGAGTTTTGACGCTGTCTCAGCAACATTTGAGTGGTCTGCTGCTATTACAGATTCGGCGGGTGACTGATCAAGGTCAAAGAGCGGGCCTGAGTCGTCAACGCCTGATTCGGATGGACGGCGCCTGTATTCCTCACGCGCAGCCTGTTGAAGTTCTGGAAAGCCGTCGAAACCGAGGGCCTGGGAGAAGCGAACAACGGTGCTCGACGAGGTACTAGCCCTGCGGGCAAGCTCCTCGGCGGTTGAAAATGCTGCTTCGTCGAGGTGATCAACGATGTACTGAGCTACATCCCGCTGTGAACGGGACAGGTCGTCAATCTGATCTGCAATGAAAGACGACAGGGTGCGCGTACCGCGCTCTTGAGTTGTGTTTGAGTTCGCCATAGGTTCCCCTTATTCCACGCCGATGCCCCACCTCCTCCCCAGAGACTCAAGTGGGTACCATCTGAATTCATGGAAGTCCTCCCCACACGCCTTGCTGGACTAGTTCTCGTGCAGCCGTCCGTACACGGCGATGACCGCGGATTCTTTGCCGAGACTTGGCGCGCGGACTCCTGGCCGGCCGCTGGAGTGGATGCCGAGTTCGTTCAGGACAACCACTCACGCTCGCGCAAGGGCACCCTGCGGGGCATGCACTTCCAGACCAGCCCCGGACAGGCCAAGCTCGTGCGTTGCGCTAACGGAAGCGTTCTTGATGTGGCCGTTGACCTCCGTAAGGGCTCCCCAACTTGGGGCGAGTGGGAAGCACACGAGCTAAGTGACGCGAACATGCGTCAGTTCTACATTCCAGTTGGATTCGCCCACGGATTCCTAGTGCTGTCCGACGAAGCCGACTTCACATATCGCTGCTCTAACTACTACGACGGCGCGACGGAAGCCGGTATCGCTTGGGACGACCCCGAAGTAGCCATTGACTGGCCTTCAGACATTGACATTCTCGTGTCAGACCGCGATCGGGAGGCACCGAGCCTCGCCGACATCGCCGATTCTCTGCCGTTCACCTTCCCTAGCTAGTACTAGGCGCTTGAATGCCCCGGGCCGGATTCGAACCGGCGCACTCCGGATTATGAGTCCGTTGCTCTAACCGCTGAGCTACCGGGGCAGCGTGATTGTTGCGCGCCTGCTTGGATTACGTCATCTCGGGGTGCGCAATGCCCCTCTCAACCATCCATCGGGGAGACACAAATGGCCAAGAAGACAGCACTCATAACAGGCGCATCGAGCGGCATCGGACTCGCGATTGCCAACATGCTCGGCAGCGAGGGTTACTCCCTGACTGTTGCCGCCCGTCGGCCAGAGAAGCTCGAGAAGGCCGCAGCCGGCCTCCGACACGCAGGCTACGAAGTGCTCGCCGTCGCAGCAGACATGCAGAGTGAGGACGACATCAAGCGTGTAGTCGAGGCTCACCGAGCAGAGTACGGTCGCCTTGATGTACTGATCAACAACGCTGGCGTCGGTGTTGGAGCCCCAGTAGGCGATTACACGACGAAGTCCATCGACATGCAGATGGACGTGAACTTCCGAGCAATCGTTCTCTTCTACCGCGAGACCGTCGACCTCCTGCGGGCAGCGGCCGCGGAGAACAAGACAGCCCTAGTTGTCAACACCTCGTCCATCAGCGGCAAGTTTGGTCAGGGCTGGCTTTCTGTATATTCAGCCACGAAGCATGCGGTTGTCGGCTTTACCCAGGCAATGAACAAGGAGCTCTCGGGCGAAGGCATCAAGTCAACTGCTCTCTGCCCTGCATTTGTAGATACGCCAATGACCGATTTTGCAAAGGGACAGGTTCCTGCTAACGAGATGATCACTCCGGATGACATCGCCGAAGGCGTCAGAATGCTGATCCACCAGTCGCCGGCATGCATCGTTCCTGAAATCATCTTCCAGCGTCCAGGCGAAGACCTCTAAACAACAAGGAGTCAGTAATGGATCTCGGTGTAAATCTCGGTTATTGGGGTCTTGGCCTTGGCGCCGAGGACCAGCTTGCAATCGTTAAAGAGGCAGAGCAGCAGGATTATTCGGTCGTCTGGACGGCAGAGGCCTATGGGTCAGATGCTGCCACGGTGTTGGGATGGCTTGCTGGCCACACCTCAAAGATTGGTTTGGGCTCAGCGATTTTCCAAATGCCTGGCCGCAGCGCAGCGATGACAGCAATGACAGCCGCAACCCTTGATCAGATCAGTGGTGGACGCTTCCGACTTGGATTGGGGCCTTCAGGACCTCAGGTAAGTGAGGGTTGGCATGGTGTGCGTTTCGGAAAACAGCTCCAGCGAACTCGCGAGTATGTGGATGTCGTCCGAATGGCCTTGCGGCGCGAACGCCTTGAATATCAAGGTGAGACCATCGAACTTCCTCTCCCCGATGGCCCAGGAAAGGCCCTCAAGCTGACCATCGGACCCGTGCAGGAAGAGATCCCGATCTACATTGCAGCCATCGGGCCTAACAATGTAAAGCTCGTCGGAGAGATCGCCGACGGCTGGCTTCCACTGTTTTTCGCGCCAGAGCATGTCGACCAGTTCCGTCCGCTCCTTGAGGAAGGTGCGGCTCGTTCTGGGCGCGACGCTTCGAAGATCGATATTGCCCCAAGCGTGAACGCGTTCATAACTGATGATCTGGAAGCAGCCCGGGATCTCGCTCGTCCGTTCATTTCGCTCTACATCGGCGGGATGGGACCGAAGGACAACAACTTCTACACCAAGCTTGTCAGCCGCTACGGCTTCGAAGACGCAGCCAACGAGATCCAAGATCTCTACCTGTCCGGAAAGAAGGTTGAGGCGGCCGCGGCGATTCCTGATGAACTGATCGACCTCGTCTCATTGACTGGCCCGCGAGATTTCGTCAAGGACCGGATGAAGGCTTACAAGGATGCGGGAGTCGGAACACTTTCCATCACACCTATGACCTTCACTCGGGAGGAGCGGATTGAGCAGCTCCGTCTCCTTGCGGAGATCCGCGACGAGATCTGAGCGCCCGCGGTGACCAGCCGCGTGTTCGTTAGCGCCTTTGGCGACCCAGGTCACGCGTTCCCGTCAATCGCGCTGGCACTCGAGCTCGATGCCATGGGCCACAAAGTAGCGTTGGAAACAGCCGAGTCGTGGCGCAGCTCAGTGTCCAATTCCGGTGTTGAGTTTTTTCCGGCACCAGAGTTTCCCCCCGTTGGCGACCGGCAGGCTCCCCTCTCCCCGTACGGCGCAGTCGCCGCCGCCATGGAGACCACCAGACCTCGCGTAAAGGCGTTTGCTCCCGACGTAGTCGCGCACGACATCCTGACTCTCGATCCCCCACGTTTCCCCGGTCACCCCGAAGGGCGTGCCGCCCTACGGTCTGGGCGCCTCAACACCAAAAACACCACTCGGGAGTCTGCTCTGGTGGGGACTGTCAAAGCCAATCGGTCTGGGCCTTGATCAAGGAGCCCGTGAGTACAACGACCTCCGTTGCCTTGTTGGACTGCCCCCACGTCTGGGGCACCACTCAGCCCTATCTCAACAGCTTGTGATTGTCGCCACGCTCCCTCAGCTTGAACGCGGCGAACCATTCGACGACCGCTTCCATGTGACTGGCCCGATCTTCTGGGAACCGGATTTCCCAGACGTTGAACTTCCCGAGGGTGATGGCCCCTTGGTGATGGTTGCCCCTTCAACCGCTCAGGATCCTGACCATTCGCTCTTGCGAGCCTCCCTCGAAGGATTGGGCGGTCTCGACGCGCGCATCATCAGTACCTGGAACCGCCGACCGCTCAACTTCGCTCCGGCCGTCCCGGACAACACCCGACTTGTCGAATGGCTTTCCTACTCACGCACAATGCCGATGTGCGCCGTGGTGGTCTCTCAGGGAGGACATGGAACTGTTGCACGCACACTCCAAGCCGGCGCAGTCCCCGTCATCATCCCCTTCGCCGGTGATCAATACGAGAACGCAGCCAGGGTCGACTCGGCTGGTCTAGGGATTCGCCTACCAGCGCGCCTAATGTCCCCACAGACTCTCCGCCTAGCAGTCGAGCGTGCGCTCGACTCCAGCTCCATGAGGACCCGCTGCAAACAGACTGGTGCTTGGGCCGCTGAACACGATGGCACCGCCACTGCCGCCGAGCTAATCCTCAGCCTCTAGATCAACATCTGCAGGAAAGAAGCTCCGGGGGTGGGACTCGAACCCACAACCCTTCGATTAACAGTCGAATGCTCTGCCATTGAGCTACCCCGGAAGGAATCGTGACTTTACCTACCAGCGGCCGACGCCGCCGGCCTCGTCAGATGCCGCGTGAACCCTCGCGTGCTTCGGACTCGTCCTCAAGGGCCTCGGAGGCGATGTCAAGCGCCCGTCTGATCGCCTCTCGCTCAAGTGCGAGTGGACCCGCGGCACCAGGATTGGTTCGGCGTGCTTCGTCAATCTCGCGTTCGACTCTGAGCTTCTCGAGCTGAAGCCACTCAAGCTCAACTGCCGCGGCGCCGCCCTCGAGCTCCATCGACCGGCCGAGAAGTTCACTGATGACATTGCCAAGCTCGTCATCATCTCCACCAGTAAGGCCGGCCAGTGGATCAGCCAGATGATCCCTCAAATGAACGGCGGCCTTGCGTTCGACGAGGCCTGTGAAATGAGACTCGGGCACAACTTCGTTCAGCTTCAGCCCGCCAGAGTGCCGGTCAGCAAGACACGTGGCGAGAAACGCCCGCTCTGTTTGCGCGACACGGCTGTGTGGACTCGGAGACTCAACGACTGGGATAGGTGAACGTTGTTGGCCGCGGCCCGGAGGCCGCTGAGGGCCATCGCCTGACTTGGCAGGCGCGGCAGTCACTAGCCCGGCGGCAAGTTCACCCGACAGCCCAAGCTCGGTCGCAACCCTCGCAATCAATTCCTCACGTAAGACGCTTGGAGGCTGTTCGGAGATGACTGGTCGGATTTGGGCGAGAGCAGCGTCCTTGCCTTCAGCCCCCGTCAGATCGGCGGCTTCAAGAATCGTCCTGATACGGAAAGAGACAAACGGCTCGGAGACTTGGAAGCGGGACCGCAGTCGCTCCTCCCCTTCCTCCTTCAACAGATCGCCTGGATCTTTGCCAGCCGGCATGTCCACCACGCGCAGCTCCAACCTACGACCAGCAGCAATCTCACCAGCCCGAAGCATTGCCTTCTGACCTGCCTTGTCGGCATCGAGCGCGAGGAGCAAAATGTTGGCGGTGCGCTCAAGCTGGGCAGCCTGATCCTCAGTCAACGCCGTACCCATCAGGGCAACGACATTCTCCACACCTGCTTGGTGGAGTGCCAAAGCGTCCACGTAGCCCTCAACAAGCACAATGGAGCCGGCCTTCGCTGCTGGTGCTCGGGCAAGGTCCAGTCCAAAGAGCTGCGAGCCCTTGTGGTAGACCTCTCCCTCCGCACTGTTGAGGTATTTCGGGCCCTGTTCATCCCGCATTGCACGGGCCCCAAATCCCAGAACGCGGCCACGCTGATCTGAGAGAGGGAACATGATCCGTCCCCGAAAGCGGTCGAAGATTTGGTCCTTCCCACGCTGCTTCTGTGCGAGACCAGCGGCCATCAGCTCTTCCTCGCTGAAACCAGCCTCACGAGAGGCAACCAGCACTCGATCCCAAGCACTTGGGGAATAACCAACTCGGAAGGCAGCCAATGTCTCCGCGTTGAGACCCCGTTGGGTGAGCATCTCCCGGGCAGACGAAGCCTCACCCGCATCCTGAAGAACCTTCTCGTAGAAGCTGGTCGTCCGTTCCAAAAGGCTGATCAGCCGATCGCGTCGCTTGCGCTTATCGGCCGCCCCAGCATCCTCTTCCATCGGCTCAACCTGAACTCCGAACCGGTCAGCTAGATGCTCGATCGATTCGCGGAAGTCAAGTCCTTCGGTCTCCATCACAAACTTGAATGGATCCCCAGAGGCTTGACAGCCAAAGCAGTGGTAGTGCTTCTCAAGCGGGCGGACGTGAAACGACCCGGAGCGCTCGTCGTGAAATGGACACCGACCGAAGTAGCTGTTGGCTCCGGCTCGCTTCAGCTCGGTTCGAGTTTCAACGAGTGCGACCATGTCAATCGCATCGCGGACCTTCTCACGATCCTCATCTGAATAGCGACTCACGGTGAAAAGGCCGCCGGAACAGCAATGTCTTCAAAGATCCGCACCGAGAATCGGTCGGTCATGCCTGCTATCCAATCCCTGACGCGCTCGCCCTCATTCGCGCCTTCTGGAGACACACCCTCTGGGATCTCTCCCGGATTGTCTGTGAAGTGCTGGAAGAGCGTGCCTATCACCATGTCTATTCGAGCATGCTCGCGACGCGCGTCGGGACCGAGGTAGACACGTTCAAACATGAACTCCCTGAGGTTGTTCATCGCACGGCCAGCTGCCTCACCCTGGACGATGTCGCCTGCCAGTCCACTGTGCTCAACAAGGTCATGGACTAGCTGATCAATTCGATCTCCGCCGGTTGCCCCCAGCCCCTCCATCGCCTCAACAGGCAAGTCGTCAATCGAAATAACCCCGGCGCGAACAGCATCGTCGATGTCGTGGTTCAGATAGGCCACCCGATCAACAATCCGCACAATTCGGCCTTCAAGGCTTTGGGGCATGTCAGCTCGCCCTGAGTGATGGATGATCCCGTCGCGTACCGGGTTGGAGAGGTTGAGCCCCTGGCCATCCCGTTCGATGTGATCGACGATTCGGAGCGAGTGCTCGTAATGCCTAAACCCGAAGCCATACTTGGCCATCAAAAGGCGGTCCAGAGCCTCCTCGCCGATATGGCCGAACGGCGAGTGCCCCAGATCGTGACCCAATCCGATCGCCTCGGTTAGATCCTCATTAAGCCGCAGCGCGCGGGCGACCGTTCTGGAAATCTGCGTGACTTCCAGCGTGTGGGTGAGTCGGGTGCGGTAGTGGTCCCCGACCGGTGACACAAAGACTTGGGTCTTGTGCTTCAAGCGTCGGAAGGCCTTGCTGTGAACAATGCGGTCGCGATCGCGTTGAAACGGAGTACGCAAGCCACACTCAGCCTCGGGCCGTTGTCGGTCCTCTGGATATGACCGCACGGCTTCGGGGGCGAGAAAGCTGCTCTCCGTCTCGGTGACACGGGCCTCAAACGCGTCGGTCAGTGGACCGCGCGGGTGAACTCGTTTGCCTTGATCTGACATGGACATGTTCTAGTGAGGCTACCGTGCTGCCGCTGGCCGCAACCGGATGTTCGCGTGAAACTCGACGGTGTCGTTCACCGCACGCTCTGCCTGACGTAGCGCCCGCTCGTCCGTCGCCCCTGTTTGAGCAAGCGGGGAACCCAGCGCTGACACCATCCAATCGAGGGCCTCACCTCCCAACGGGAAACCGTCTCCTCCACATTCCCGACAGATGACACCACCGGCCTCGCCTGAAAACGCCGTGATGGCCTCCTTCGATCCACAGCCAGCACAGCTGGACAGATGTGGTTGCAGACCTATCGCCACCAAGAGCTTCAGACGGAAGGAGACCTGCGTTGCCTTGGTCGCAAGACTTTGGTCCGCTGCAACTGATGCGAGAGCGTTGACGAGCAGGTTGTACGCATTGGCGTGTGGGTCGGGGCCGTCGAGCAACCGAGCCACAGCGTCGCTAGCTCTGGCAGCCCAGTCAAGCGACGCTGCACTAGACCGGAGTCCGGCGTTCGCCTCGATCGTTTCTACCGCCGAAACGGCCATCAGGTCGCCCTTCCCAACGCGCAGGATCATCTTTGCTCGCGTAAAGGGCTCCAGTCGGGCGCCAAACCGACTCTTCGTCTTGCGAGCACCCTTGGCAATTGCGCCAAGTCGACCATCTTCAGGCGAATAGAGGTGGAGAATTCTGTCTGCCTCGCCGTACCGGATTGACCTCAGAATCACTGCCTCTGTCTCAAGCGTGCGGCTCAAACTGAGCCTTGCCCCACAACGGAGTAAGACATTGGCATCACGCTGTCACGTAATCCCGCTAACGTCTCTAACACCATGCCTACCTTCACCGTATACACAACAGATCCCTGCCCTTACTGCTCTCGCGCCAAGGCGCTACTGAAAGCTCGCTCGATTGAGTTCGAAGAGATCAATCTGGCGCGCGACCCGGACGGACGGACCGAGCTAGCCGACAAGACTGGTCTGATGACATTCCCCCAGATCGTGGTTGATGGCGAAACGCTGGGTGGGTGGACCGAGCTTGAGGCAGCAGACCGGTCTGGCCGCCTCGCCGAGCTCATCGGCTGACCTTCACCCTCGAAGGACGGGGCTGGCAAAGTTCGCAGCAGTAAGTCGATCGTCCGCCAACCTTGAACCGGACGATGACGTTTCCGCATTTTGGACAGTCCTTTCCCTCGCGTCGATGAACTAGAAACTCTGACTGGTAGGCACCCCATGCTCCATCCGGATCCCGGAAGTCATCAATCGTGGCGCCGCCGGCATCGATTCCAGCCTGGAGAGCATCAATGATCCCAAGCCGTAGCTGTGACGCTTGCTCGCGTGTCAGACCGCGAGGCATCCTCAGAGGGTGAAGTCGGGCCCTAAAAAGTGCCTCGTCAGCGTAGATATTCCCGATTCCCGCAACCAGCTTCTGGTCCAGCAGGAAGTTCTTCAGCGGTGACTTTCGCTCTCGGGTGAGTGCGAAGAAGTGGTCTGCGGTGAAGTCCCGATCAAAGGGTTCTAACCCCAACCTTGGGAGGAAATAGCTATCAACGTCAGATGACTCAAGCAAGTGGCCGGTGCCGAACCTGCGTGGGTCATTGAAAACCACCGTCACTCCGCCAGACAGGCTGAGCCTGAGCCTTTCGTGCTTTTGCTCAACAAGTGGGTCGATCAGCAGTGTTCCCGTCATACGGAGGTGCATCAGAAGCGTCTGAGCGCTGCTTAGGGCCACAACGATGTACTTACCGCGCCTAGTGACCTCAGTGACCGTCACGTCCCTTAGGGCGCCTTCAAATCGCTCTGGTGAAGCGGGTGAACAGAACCGCGCGTCCAGTACTTCAACCGCCTCAATCGCACGTCCCAGCAGTGTTGGACGTAGACGCCTTACAACGGTTTCAACCTCAGGAAGTTCAGGCACCACGCAAAGTCAAGCAGGCTTACGCTCCTGCGGCGGGCTTCAGAGCCGAGCGCGCGGGTGAGCGGCGAAGTAAGACTCTTTTAGATCTTCGTTCGAAAGATGCGTGTACATCTGAGTCGTGGCTGCGTCAGCGTGGCCGAGCATCTCTTGGAGAGCCCTCAAGTCACAGCCACCTGCCAGTAGATGAGTGGCGAAGCTATGTCGAAGAGTGTGAGGGGTCATGTGTCCATCTAATCCGGCGGTCTTGGCATGTCGACCGACAATTCCGTGGAGGCCTTGCCTGGTGAGCGCTCCCCCGCGTTGGTTGACAAACACGCGGCGCTCCTCCTTGACCCCGACGAACACGGACCGCCCCTTCTGAAGCCACTCCGTAAGGGAGGTTTGGGCGTCCCGTCCAATTGGGACCATCCGTTCCTTGCCGCCCTTGCCGATGACGCGAAGCGTGCCCTCTACAAGGTCCAGCCGCGCAAGTTCAAGTCCAGTCAGTTCACTTGCTCTCAGGCCGCATGCATACATCGTTTCCAGAATTGCTCGGTCACGGATACCCGCAGCCGTGGTTGTGTCTGGCTGCGAAAGAAGCGCGCCAACTTCCTCTCTCGAAAGGACCTTTGGCAGTCTCCGATCGCGAGCTGGTGAGCGAAGGTGCCGAGTTGGATCCCCGGCAATCAGTTCCTCACGACGCAACCACTTGAAATAAGTGCGAAGACACGCCACTTTCCGTCTCAGAGTTGCAGCCGAAACAGCAACTGAGTCGCTGGACCCCGTTGCAAGAGCCGCCGTCCAGGCAGCAAGATCTGACTCTGTCGCATCGGGGAGGGATCGTCCCTGCTCCGCAAGGAACGCCGAAAGTTGCAGCAGGTCGGTCCGATAGGCCTCAAGTGTGTTTCGAGACAGTCCACGTTCAAGCTCGAGCGACCCGAGGAAGTCAAGTAGATGATCCTCTCGGACGGAAGATGGCATTCACAGCATTTCGCCGGTAGCTGCGTTCCACCTTCACACGACCTCCTGCCCGTCAGGCAGAAGCTGAGAGCTGAGGGAGAGCAAGTATTAGGTCCACCAACTGCGACCGATTGGCAAGTGTCTCTGCCGCCGTGTGGTCTCTAAGGCTCGTTCCAACGCCCACACACACCGCACTGCCCCCCTGAGCCTGGAGAAAGTTGGCGGCCGAGCCACTCGCACTGACGCAGTTCTTGGCATCAAGCCCAACAGCTGAGCAGGCCGATGACCAGATCGCCACCGCCGAATGCTCATCTGGGTGTTCATAACCCCGGAAACGGGGCGTCAGTCGGATATCAACCGAGCATCCGTAACGCTGGGCCTGGTTCTGACAGACATCAGCTAACTGTGCAACATTCTCGGCGAGCTCCGGGGAGCCAAGCTGGCTGACAAGGAGGACCGCCGTTGCACCGTCAATCAGGCTTCCAGCGGGCTTGCTCTCTGAGATCACACCATTGATGGCAGCCTCAAGATCTTCCTGGGCGCCGGCACTGAACTGAATACGCACGGTCTGCTGAGAGGGTGAGGAGACAACCACGGTTCCGATTGGCCCCGGATCAGCAAGAACAAAAGAGACGCTCACATCGTCCCCTGCTATCGCAGACGAGGGCTTAGCTAATGGCCCCGATCCTTGGAGGACCGTGAAAGCTAAATCAACGCAGACAGCTGGCTGCTCTTCGGCCCAGACCCCCGCGGCTACGAGCAGTGCTGCCACGCCTCCCACATCCTCAACCTCAAGCGGCGCGCAGATCAGAATGCGCTGTGATGCGTCCGCTCCGGTGATGCTGAACTCGAGATTGGCGGAATTTGAAAGCTCCCTGCCGTTCCACGCGCGCTGGCGTGGAGCGAGGCCAAGGCGGACCATTTCCGCCTTGATGACCGCGAGAGACACCTCAGTCTCGCGCGGCCAAGCTGCCACCGACGAAAGCTCTTCGATCAGCCGAGAGTGGGACGCGGCCCACTCCCTACTCACGCTGGAGTTGTGCTTTCTGCCCGATCTCTAGCGTGAAGCAGCGCAGCGCCTACGAACCCGTTGAACAGCGGCGACGGGCGGTCAGGCCTTGACTTGAATTCGGGGTGGTACTGGCTGGCAACATAGAAAGGGTGGACGGTCTCCGGCAGCTCCACGGCCTCAACTAGACGGCCATCTGGGGACGTACCAGCGACGACCAGGCCTGCCTCCTCGATGCGCGGACGCAGAAGGTTGTTGACCTCATAACGGTGACGGTGGCGCTCGTAGGCAACCTCTTCCCCGTAGATCGCCCTGATGCGTGTTCCCTCAACAAGGGTCACAGGGTCAGCACCAAGCCGCATTGTGCCTCCCATGTCTGCCACTTCCTTTTGCTCGGGAAGCAAATCGATCGCTGGGAAGGGTGTCTCGGGGTCGAATTCGGTCGAGTTGGCCCCATCCATGCCAGCAACATTGCGAGCGTATTCGCAGACAGCGACCTGCATGCCCAGACAGATCCCTAGGTAAGGAATCATGTCTTCACGAGCCACGCGGGCAGCCTCGATTTTCCCCTCGACGCCACGACCACCAAATCCGCCGGGAATGAGAATCCCGTCTGCAGCCTCGAGCCGGCTCTGCGCCTCAGCTGCGTCAAGCTTTTCGGAGTCAATCCAGTCAATCTCAACCTTGCAGCCATGGGCGACTCCGGCGTGACGGAGCGACTCAACGACCGAGAGGTAGGCGTCTTCCAGCTGGACGTACTTGCCAACTAGCGCGATACGGACAGGCTCGACTGCAGCCTCGGCGCGCTGGATCATCGCCTTCCAGCCATCTAGATCGGGCTGCGGAGCCTCTATTCCAAAGTGATCAAGAACAAACTGATCCACGCCCTCTTCTCTAAACGCGAGGGGGACTTCGTAGATATTTCCTACGTCGCGAGCTGAGACCACGGCCTCTATAGGAACGCTTGTGAAGAGCGCAATCTTCTCGCGAATCTCCTTCGGGAGAGACGCCTCAGCACGACACATCACCATGTCAGGCTGAATTCCGATCCGCCGCAGCTCGTTGACCGAGTGCTGGGTCGGCTTTGTCTTCAACTCGCCTGCATGGCCGATGAATGGAACAAGAGTGAGGTGGATGTAGAGACAGCGAGCGCGACCAACATCGACAGGGAACTGGCGGATTGCCTCTAGGAACGGCAGCGACTCAATATCGCCCACGGTGCCACCAATCTCTGTGATCACAACATCAACATCGCCTGATTCAGCAACGAGCCTCACTCGGGAACGGATCTCGTCCGTGATGTGCGGAACGACTTGAACAGTCGCACCGAGGTAATCACCACGTCGCTCTCGCCTAATGACGTTGTTGTAAATGCCGCCAGCCGTGACATTTGATGCGCGGGACGCATTGGCATCCGTGAAGCGCTCGTAGTGCCCCAGGTCAAGGTCCGTCTCAGCCCCATCCTCGGTGACGAATACCTCACCGTGCTGATACGGCGACATAGTTCCCGGATCAACATTGATGTACGGGTCGAACTTCTGGATCTGGACACGCAGTCCGCGTGCCACGAGAAGACGACCTATCGATGCTGCGGCAATACCTTTTCCGAGAGAGGAGACGACTCCACCGGTAACGAAGATGAAGCGGGTGTCTCCTGGAGTGTTTGCCACAGGGGCGAGACTATCGGCGTGGCCGGCGGTGTGGGCTTACGCCCCCGACAACAACTCTCGCGCGTGGGCAAGTGCAGCTGCGTCACCGTCCGGGGCACCGAGCATTCGCACCATCTCTTCGAGAACCTCGTCCCCAACAAGTGCGTCAACCGTTGTGACTGATTCTCCATCACTGACGCCCTTACTGATCCGGAAATTACGATCTGCTCCAGCTGCCACCTGTGGCAGATGGGTGATACAGAGAACCTGCCGCTGCGACGCAAGTGCCTTAAGGCGTTCACCCACAGCCTTTGCTGTGCGACCGCCAATCCCCGCGTCAATCTCGTCGAACACGACCAGCTTGCCAGGACTCCCCGCGCCGCCCTCAATGGCAACGGAGAGCAACGCCAGCAGTATCCGACTCATCTCGCCACCCGATGCCGACTCGCTAATTGGAGCAGGGTCTATGCCCGCGTTAGCGGATACCAAGAACTCAACAGTGTCGGCCCCAGTCGGCCCGGGCTCAGGTCGACTATCAACTGCGATACGGAACCGCGCTCCTTCGAGAGCGAGATCCCCAAGTACCTCCTCAACTGCTGGAGCTAGATGCTTTGCAGCCTTCAGACGGCCTGCGCGCAACTTAACCGCGATCCCATTTGCAGCCTCGAGCGCCTCGTCACAGGCCTTCTTCGCTCGCGAGACCGCTTGGTCTAGATCTGAGATCTCGTCTAGTCGCGCGGCGGAAACCTCAGCATGTGAGAGAACCGCTTCGATACTTCCACCATGCTTGAGCAGCAGTCGTTCGATCTCGTCTAAGCGTTCCTCAACCTCACCCAGCCGCTCGGGGGAGCCATCCAGGCCCTCTAATAACCCTCGGGCCTCTCTGGACACATCATCTAGTTCGATTGCCACCTCGGACAGCCGCGAACTTAAGCCATCGACCGACGCGTCAACGCCGACAACCGTTTCTAGCAGCCGTCCGGCCACTCCAAGCGCATCCAACGGCGAGTCCCCACCATCGGAATTGTTCAGCCCGGACAAGGCTGTGAGTGCGTCGCGCAAGCCATCCATCCTTCTGAGCCGTTCACGCTCGCCTCGTAGCGAACCAATTTCACTCGCAGTTGGGGAGATCCGCTCAATCTCCTCAACCTCGTAGCGAAGTAGATCCACCTCGCGCTGATATGCCCCACCATCTCCGCTCAGAGATTCAAGGTGAGCTACTGCCTCGCGCACTTTCTGATGGGCCTGTGCTGCGTCATCTCTGAGCCCGATCTGTCCACCCCCAACAGCCCCATCAAGAACATCCATCTGGAACGTGGCAAGACCAAGTTTGCGATGCTCGTGCTGGCCGTGAAATGAGAGGACAGCCGAGCCAAGTTCCCTCAGATCGCCCACGGTAGCCGTCCGGCCGTTGATCAAAGCCCTGCTGCGGCCATCCGGCCAAAGGCGCCTAGCTAAGACCAGTTCTTGGCTTCCCTCAGGCAGAAGATCTGCAAGGTCGTCGCTGAGACCGGGTGGAAGCGAGAACGCCCCCTCCACCAGAGCCTCACTAGCCCCGGGCCTAACTAGCCCGCTTCTGGACCTCTCCCCTAAAAGAAGACCAAGAGCTGTGGCTAGAAGTGTTTTGCCGGCGCCTGTCTCACCCGTGAGGACGTTCAGACCCGGCCCAAGACGCATCTCAGCCGTCTGGATCAGCAGCAGATTCTCAATCTTGAGGTCGGTAAGCACAGACCCGGTCTACCAGCGCACGGGGACGGAGCCCCCAGTTGACACTCTCAGGAAGCTAAGCGTCCGAACTTCTGTCGCAAACGGTGGTAGAAGCTTGACCCCGGAACTTGGGCCAATCTGCCAGCCGCGTGCATGTAGCTGATCTCCAGTTGGCCGCCGGGCTCAAGCTCACCAACCGGCCGACCATCAACAGCTACATCAACTGGTTCGCGGCTTGAGCGGTTGACCAAGGTCACGGTGTCATCTGGAGCAACAATCAGCGCTCGGGCCGTAAGAGAGTGCGGCGCAATGAATGACACGACATAGCCACTAACGCCCCAAGCGACAACGGGGCCCCCATTAGCAAGGTTGTAACCGGTTGAGCCAGCCGGTGTAGAAAGCACCATTCCGTCGCAGCGAACACGGCCGACCTCCTCACCGCCGACTAGGTAACCAATGTCGGCAACACGCAGACCTGGCCGGCGCTGCAAGGCAAGGTCATTGAACGCCGGCATTCCACCGGACAGGCTGGAGGTCAGCGCTGGCAGGTCGAGCACATCAAAGTCCCCCTTTAGCGCCCGGATGACCGACTCCTCGAAGCCATCATCGGGATCGGTGGCTGCAAGAAAGCCGACTTCGCCGAAGTTAATCCCGTAAGCCGGAGAGGGAGCCGCCCAAGCGGTAGAGGCTCTCAGTCCTCGAAGGATGGTCCCGTCGCCTCCTAGGCAAAGCCATACATCCGGCCCTTCCGGTGCCGATGCTGCGGCAAGGAGGGCAGGATCTAAACCGTGACGAGCAATCTCGTCATCCGATGCCCAGATTCCCACACCCTCACCGTTAGCGAGCTCCAAGACCTTGGCAACGGCTTCACTGGTGACCAGTGGGTCGTTGTGAGTTACTAGCGCACAGACCCGGCTCATGGCTCAGCCCTCATCAGCATGGCCTCAAGTGAAGAGTCCGAGATGACCTCACTGCCGGGACGCAGGTGCACAAAGCTTTCGAGGTTGCCCTTAGGCCCGGGCAGTCCGGACGACACGAAGGCCTGCGGCACGAACCCGAAACGAGCGGCCGCGATACCGACTTGACGAAGAGCGTCTCTGCGGTCGTCTGCATCCCTAACCACACCTCCCTTACCCAAGCGCTCCTTCCCAACTTCGAACTGAGGCTTGACGAGTGCCACAACCTCTGCGTCTTGGGTACAGCATCCACTGATTGCTCCCAGGACCTTCTCCAAGGCGATGAAGGAGACGTCACAAACGACGAAGTCGGCAACCCAGGGAAGCTGGGCTGGTTCTAGGTGGCGTGCGTTGACGCGCTCCATCACATGAACGCGATCGTCCTGGCGCAGCTTCCAGGCCAGTTCGCCATAGGCGACGTCCAGAGCAATGACTCTGCGAGCACCCCGCTGCAGCAGACAGTCTGTGAAACCCCCAGTGGACGCGCCGACATCAAGGGCCGACACTCCCTCAACATCCAACCCAAGCTGGTCGAGCGCGTTGGTCATCTTGATTCCCCCACGCGACACGAACGCTATCCCGCCCTCAACAGACACCTCAACATCGTCGGCAACCATCTGCCCTGGCTTACGGGCACGTTCGCGATCCTTGCCCAACAACACCTCCCCGGCAATGACTGAGGCTGACGCCTTTGCACGCGAGTCAAAGAGACCGCGCGCAGTGAGCACAACGTCAAGCCGTTGCTTGGCGGAGCCCTTGACCCCAATGATGCCCGTAGCGTCCATGCGGAGAATGATGGCACCTCGCTTACCTACTCGGGAAAATGAGGATCAAATGGCCTCCCAGATAGCCATCCTTGCCTATGTGCGGCAACTCACATCGCCCGACACGACACTGTGTCACCATCGCTCCTGCGTAGGGCACCCGCCCCAAAAGGCCCGCCCTGCGCCAGATACGAGCAGCAAAACATATGTATCTCTCCTCCCCGGAAGGGCCTCCCTTAAAAGAGGCCCTTCCTCTTGGAGGAGGGGCTTTAGCTGCCGGCTAGAGAGCCACGGGAGTCCAGCACCGCGGCCTCGACACGTTCAGCAATGCGCTCAGGCGTATAGCCCACTTCTTGATGCAGGAGCGCAGGAGCGCCGTGCGTGACGAAGCGATCGGGAAGGCCGACTCGGAGCACACGTGACAATACGCCCGCGTCATTCAGGGTCTCGAGCACAGCGCTGCCGAACCCGCCCTGAAGCACGCCCTCTTCAACGGTCACCACAAGATCGTGCTCCGCGGCTATCTGGGCCATCAGCCCAGCATCAATTGGTTTAGCGAACCGCGCGTCTACGACCGTTGGGTTCAATCCACCGTCTCGGAGTATCGATGCTGCAGCGAGCGACTTCTCAACACCGCTGCCATAGCCGACAAGGGCAACCCGCTCGCCCTGAATAAGGATCTCACCAGTACCGATCTCGATCGCCTCGGGCTTGGCGGGTGTGGCGACGCCGGCGGCCGCACCGCGTGGATAGCGGATCCCAACGGGACCGCCGTCATGGTTAATCGCGGTGTGGAGCATGTTGACGAGCATTGCCTCGTCACGGGGTGCCATCAGTGTGATGTTGGGAAGCGCACGCAGATAGGCGATATCAAACACGCCGTGATGCGTTGGACCGTCGTCGCCAACGAGTCCGGCGCGATCCATTGCAATAACAACCGGTAGCGACTGGAGGCAGAGGTCATGAACAATCTGATCAAAGCCTCGCTGCAGGAACGTTGAGTAGATGGCGACCACTGGGCGGGTGCCTTCCAGAGACAGGCCCGCAGCGAACAGAAGGGCCTGCTGTTCGGCGATACCGACATCGAAGTACCGCTCCGGCATCTCCTCCTGCAAGATGTTCAGTCCAGTCCCGGAGTTCATCGCGGCCGTAACACCGACAACGCGTGAGTCGCGCCGACACTCATCGACCACCGCGTTACCAAAGACCTCAGTCCAGGTAGGGACAGGCGTCGGCGCTGGACTACTTGACGCCTTCTTGGCAGCAGGTGCGCGGTCAACAATCGAATTTGGCTTGGCGGCATGCCATTTCTCCATACCTTCAAGACCTCCGTCTTCTGCTGGCGCAAAACCCTTGCCCTTAACAGTCGCGCAATGCACCACAACTGGCCTACCTGCGTCGAGAGCTTCCTTCAGTGCAAGCCTCAGGGTGTGAACATCGTGGCCATCAACCACTCCGACATAAGCCCAGTCAAGTTCTTCCCACCAGAGTCCCGGCGCAGCAAAGGCCTTGATCGATTCCTTCAGATGCGGTCCGAGGCGTTCAAATCTTGCGCCAATCCCTGCGGGGAGCTTGGTGAGCCCACCTTCGAGCCCTTCGCGGGCGTGCCAGAGCTTTGGATTTAGGCGAATGCGGTTGAAGTAGCGGGACATGGCACCCACATTTGGCGAGATTGACATGCCGTTGTCATTGAGTACGACGACCAACGGAGTGCCCAGACCCCCGGCCTGATGGATCGCCTCGAACGCAACACCGCCGGTCATTGCTCCATCGCCAATGACGGCAACTACTCGTCCATCGGCGACAGGAATCCCTTCAGTCTGGGCGCGCTTCATGCCCTCCTTGATGCCTACTCCATAACCAATCGAAGTAGATGCATGTCCTGCCCCCATCGCGTCGTGCTCCGACTCTTCTATCGAGCAGAACGGACTCAAACCCCCATACGAGCGAATGGTGGCGAGCTGATCGCGCCGCCCGGTGAGGATCTTGTGCGGATAGGCCTGATGGCCGACGTCCCAAAGAACCTTGTCGCGAGGACTGTCCAGCACCGAATGAATCGCAACCGCGATCTCGCAGGTGCCGAGGTTTGCTCCGAAGTGACCGCCAATCTCACCGACTGTGTCAATGATGTGTTCACGGACCTCTTGAGCAACTTGCTGCAGCTGAGAGTCATCGAGACCGTGAAGGTCGCGTGGTCCATTTATGGAGTCGAGTAGGCGCTTGGTGTCAGTCATGAGGTCCTTGTCAGTACATGATCCGCAATGACGCGCAGCTCCGTCGCCTCGTCACCCATTTGCTCGATGGCAGCGATCGCCAAGCCATGGTGCAAGTGTGCCATCTCCCTAGCGCCGTCGAGGCCAAGCTCGGACACAAACGTCCTCTTGTCTTGGTCCGCCCCCGGCTTCTTCCCAAGACTCTCATCGGTTCCCGTCACGTCAAGAATGTCGTCAACTATCTGGAAGAGCAGACCGAGCTCGCGAGCATAGGCGCCGATGGACTCACCTTCCTGCTTGGGTGCGTCGAGAAGAGCCGTGACACAGTCCGTACTGGCACTGATAAGCCTCCCAGTCTTGAGCCCGTGCAGTACCTCAAGTCCCTCGATGCCCTCAGTTGCTGTCTCTTGGACATCAATGAACTGTCCTCCCACCATCCCATCAACCCCAGTTGCTCTGGCGAGAATGCTCGCCGCCTTAACAAGCGCCGTGGGATCGTGGGCGTCAGTTGAGAGGACCAGAGCAAACGCCTCTGCATAGAGGCAGTCGCCAGCAAGGATCGCAACCGCCTCGCCACTCTTCTTATGAAGCGTCTTCTGGCCTCTGCGCAGGTCATCGTCATCCATTGCCGGAAGATCGTCATGGATCAGCGAGTAGGTGTGGATCATCTCTAGGGCAGCCGCCAGAGGAAGGACTCGTTCCGCATCGTGACCGAGCGCTCTCGCTGTCGCCATCGCAAGCACGGGGCGAATCCGCTTTCCACCAGCCAACAGCGAATACCTCATGGCTTCAACCAGTCCCGGAACGACCTCGTGGCCGGGGAACTTCAACTCTTCTAGGTAGGCGTCAACAAGCCGCTTGAGCTCGTCCGGGTACCCCGCGGGCGCTGCCGCGCCCTCTGCGCTCATTAGGAGCGAGAGCCGCCGAAAATACGCAGAAGGCTGAGGAAGATGTTGACGAAGTTGAGGTAGAGCGAGAGCGCTCCAAAGATGGCCAACTTCCTCCCGCTTTCCTCATCTGTTGCGCCTGCAGCAAACGACTTGATCATTTGCATATCCCAGGCAGTGAGCCCGGCGAAGATAATCACGCCACCGAAGCCGAGAATGAGATTGAACGTGCTCCCGCCGGTGAACATGAATACCACCGACGCAACGATCAGTCCAATCAGCGCGCCAAAAAGAACTGGGCCAAAACCAGACAGGTCACGCTCTGTTGTGTAGCCCCAAGCCGCCATGCCACCAAAGACACCTGCTGCCCCGGCAAACGCCATCGCGACCGAGCCGGTTGTGTAAGCAGAGACGATGACCGAGAACACGACCCCTGTGACACCCGCATAAAGGATGAAGAGAAAGCTGGCCGTAGCCGCGCTGATCTTGTTGATCCCGAACGAAAGCGCGAGTACAAGCCCAATCTGAACAAACATGGCTCCAAAGACCCACGCTGGCTTAGCCGTTAGATCAGCCATCAACTGGTCATTACTTCCAAACCAGTAGGCGATAGCAGCAGTAAGCCCAAGGCCGAGCAGCATCCATGAGAACACTGTCCTCATGAAGACTCGCTCAACGGCTGGATCAAGGGCGACGGTCGGAACTGCGTTTCTTGTTCGTAAGAAGCTCATGTCCACAAGCTTAGAAGATCAGGCAGCGTTAGTCGGAAGTTTGTGCGCCACGATCAACCGGGAGCCGAGACTGGCCCGGAGCTGCTGGCACCGGCCTCGTTGCGCGTGCAAAGCCATCGACAATGGACGCAGCTTCACTTGCAAGCCGTGCGAGCTCACTTGCTGCATCTGCCGCAGCGTCCTGATCGAGGTCACCCGCACTCAGACGCCGGGCCTCCTCCTCTATGCGCTTTACAAGTCGATCTAGATCCTCGCTCATTTAGCCCTCTCCTCTTCGATGACCGCGCCAAGTATGCCGTTAACGAAACCGGGAGCCTCCGAACCGCAGAACCCCTTGGCCGTCTCGACAGCCTCGTTGATAGCGCCCTCAGGGGGAATTGGAGTGCCGTACTCAACAGCAGTTGGGTCAGTAATTTCCAGAATCGCTACCCGCAGAATAGCCCTCTCGAGCGGGGCAATTCTCTCCACGGCCCACCCGTTGGCATGCAGGTCAATCAACTTGTCAAGTGTCTCTGTCCGCAGCTGAGTTGCCTGAGCAAGCGCGAGTGTCCAAGGAGTCGCATCTTCATCAAGAAGATCCTCCACAGGACTGCCTGTGACGTCGTGCTGGTAGACCGCAAACACAGCCGCGCGCCGCTGGTCCCGCCTACGCACGCGAAAGGTACTCGCCGGTACGAGTATCGACGCGCACTTTGTCGCCGATGTCTACGAACAGCGGCACCATCACGCGCGCTCCAGTCTCAAGGACAGCCGGCTTGGTTCCGCCGCCAGAAGCAGTGTCCCCTTTAACGCCAGGCTCAGTCTCTGCGACGGTCAGATCGACTGCAGTAGGAAGCTGGATGTCACTTGGCTTCTCATCAATGGAAAGGACGTCAACCTCATCGTTCTCCCTCATCCACTGAAGACGCTCTGTAAGAAGCCCTTCAGGGATACCCATCTGCTCGAATGTCTCGACGTCCATGAAATGAGCATCGGTCCCGTCGCGATAGAGGTACTGCATCTTCCGCATCTCTGATCTAACGGACCTGAACTTCTCTCCAGCTCTGAAAGTTTTGTCAATCGCAGCGCCATCGTTCACGCGCTTGAGCTTGGTGCGGACGAAGGCCGCACCCTTGCCTGGCTTGACGTGCTGAAAGTCCATGATCTTGAAGATCACGCCGTCAACCTCGATGTGGTTGCCGTTCTTGAATTGGTTGGTAGAGATCATTGTTGACAGAGAGTAGCCGGGCTCAGCCAACTTCGATCAGAGCGAGAGGCAGATGCGTCATCGCATCAGCCCCATCCGCCGTCACCACGAGCAAATCTTCAATGCGGACGCCGAGCTCGCCGGCCAGGTAAATGCCCGGCTCGACGGTCACAACCATGCCCTCCTCAAGCGCCGCATCACCAGTCTTGCCGAGTGTCGGAGACTCGTGAATCTCGAGGCCCACCCCATGCCCCAATCCGTGGCCGAAGTTCTCGCCGAAGCCCGCTTCCTCAATCAATCCTCTAGAGACGGCGTCGATCTCTCTCCCGGTCGGCCCAGGACGCAGCGCGCGCACACCAGCTTGCTGCGCTGACTGGACTACCTCATAGATCTCCTTCGCTCTATCTGAGACAGGCCCGGCGGCAACGGTCCGCGTGCAATCGGAGCAATACCCGCTGACAACAACTCCCCAATCGATGACAACCAGCTGTCCTGAGGAGATGACCTCCTGTCGCGGCTGAGCGTGAGGGAGGGCACCATGGGAACCAGCAGCGACAATCGATGGGAATGACATTGCTTCAGCGCCGAGGTCACGCGCCCTCCGCTCCAGATCATTGGCGACTTCAACCTCAGTCCGCCCTATGAGACCTGTTTCGAGAACGGCCATCAACACTTGATCGGCGACTGCTGCCGCCGTCTGGATGGCTGATATCTCAGCGGCATTTTTTACAGAACGGAGCACCGAGGAAACACCCTTCAGCGCGATCAGCTCAACCCCCTCAGGAAGGACATCGTCAAGCTGATCCCTGGAGTCGACAGTGAGGTCCTCGGAGTCAAACCCGAGCATGTGGACCGGGCTCGACGAAACCTTCTCAGCAATTGACTTGCGAAGCGGCCCGTCCGAGATCAGCGTTTCGAACTCCGAACTGATCTCTTCGCCCGCTTGCTCGACATACCGAAAGTCCGTAATGAACGAGGCGGATTCGGGCCCAACGAGAACAGCGCCGCTACTCCCAGTGAAGCCCGTTAGCCAACGGACATTCGGACCACCGGCCAACAGCAGCGCATCGAGCTGATTGTCCTCCAAGAGGGCGCGCACACGCCCGATCCTGAGGCTGGCGCCGGTCACTTCAGTTTGGCCGCAAGGAGTTGGAGAGCTGCGTTGTAGCCCTCAGGTCCTTGTCCGGAAACCACATCAGAAACCACTCCCTCTAAAACGCTGACCTGACGCCACGACTCGCGTGCCGACACATCAGACAGATGCACCTCAACTGATGGAAGGTCAGCGATTTCCAGAGCGTCCCTAATCGCCCATGCGTAGTGAGTCCAAGCGCCCGGGTTAAGAATCACGGCATCCGCCACATCCGCAAGTCGATGGAGGTGTTCGACGAACGACCCCTCACTATTGCTTCTGAAGAAACGGACCGTTAGCCCAAGCTCGTGACTCCAACCCTCAATCTTCTGTTCGAGCTGGTCGAGGGTGAGAGCCCCGTAATGCTCCGCTGGACGCCTACCCAACTGATCAAGGTTAACCCCGTGCATGATCTCAATCCGATTGCGACTGTTCATGAGCAGACCTCCTCAACCGCGGCTCGAACCGCTGAAGCGGGAATCACATGCCCGTGGCTGACCATGCCGGGAGCTTCGCAGAGGACGAACGGGACCGTTCCGTCTCCCTTTCGTTTCTTGTCTGATTGCAGGGCGTTGATCACGAGCTCAGCATCCACGCCGGGCGCGCTCAATGGCAGTCCCGCAGCCGCGAGCAACTGACCGGTCTGGACATGAAGATCCGCGTGTCCAGAGAGCCGTAGGGCGGCCATCAAGCCGATGGACACTGCCTCCCCATGGCGGAACTGGCGGTAGTCAGTCGCTGTCTCAATGGCGTGGCCGATGGTGTGACCAAAGTTGAGAACTTGACGCCTGCCGCCGTCACGCTCGTCCTCACGCACCACAGCAAGTTTCGTTCGAGCGCAGGCCAGCACCATGGCATCGTCCACCGCGTTGCCCGCAGCGATTCTCTCCCACAGCAACCCTCCGGCAATCAACCCGGTCTTAACCACCTCAGCCATGCCCGCGGCAACCTCGACGGCAGGCAGCGTTTCTAGAAAATCAACGTCAGCGATGACAGCCGCCGGCTGGTGATAGGAACCCACGTAGTTCTTGGCCGAAGGGAGGTCCACTCCAGTTTTGCCGCCATAGGCCGAGTCCACCTGAGCAACAAGAGTCGTCGGAATCTGAACGATTGGGATGCCGCGTTGGAAACTGGAAGCCACAAATCCGGCAACGTCACCGACAACTCCACCGCCAAGCGCCACGATTCCATCATCTCGCGTGACACCAGCATCGGCCAGCTCGCTCCACAGACGCTCGCAGGTAGTAAGTGTCTTGTGTTGCTCTCCAGGTTCAATGACGAGCCTTGCCATAACCGGGTCTAGAAGGTCGCCATGCAGACCTGCAACGTTTCCGTCGCTGATGACTGCCCAGCGCCGGCCGACCGGAAGCGGCACACGTCCCGCAATACCTGAGCCAATCCACACCGGGTAGTTGCCTGAGTCCGATTCAGCCCAGAGCAGCTTGGGTCCCTTCCCCAGCGCGGCAAGTCGGTGAATATCCGGCAGTGCCGAACCGAGCGTGTCTCGCCGTAGAGCCGGAACAACTGCGTCAGCAGCCGCGAGATAAGCCTCCTCCCGTTCAATAAAGAGTGCATCAAACGCATCTCTATCCGCAGCTAAAGGCCGCTTAGATCGACTAACCCGCTTCCAGAGAGTGTCGGCATCGGCGTCCAAGAAAACCACCGTGTGATGCTTAAGCGCCTCGCGGACTCTCTGTGAGCCCAGCGCGCCTCCACCAAGCGAAATAAGCCCGCCGCCTGCACCCGAAGCAGCTTGGTCGAGGCCCGCGAGTGTGATCCGCTCCTCTGCCTCGCGAAAGGATGCCTCCCCGTCGCGGCGAAAGATGGCCTCCACTGACGCACCGAGCTGGGCTTCAATCAGCACATCAGTATCTAGCGCATCGGGCGCAATCGATCGCGCGGCCGTGCTCTTACCGGACCCCATGAAGCCGACGAGCACGAGGGCCCTCCCGGCGACGCCTTTCACGGCTGCTGCTTCCAGCCGATCCGCTCGCGGTAAGACGCAACGGCGGCAGCGAGGTCAGTCATGCTGTCCCCGCCGAACTTGTCTGAGTATGCCTCTGCCAAGACGAAAGCAACCATTGCCTCGGCAACAACTCCAGCCGCAGGAACCGTGCACGAATCGGTCCGCTCCCTCAGTGCTGCCGCGGGCTCAAGAGTGGAAATATCAACTGATCGCAGTGGCTTTGTGAGAGTAGGTAGCGGCTTCATAGCCGCACGGACAACGAGTGCCTCTCCGTTAGTCATGCCGCCCTCCAGCCCACCGGCTCTATTCGTTTCGCGGAACCAGCCACGTTCCTCGGTGTGGAAGATCTCGTCGTGAGCCTCGCTGCCAGGGCGCCCAGCAAGGTCGAAGCCATCACCAATGCCAACACCCTTGATGGCCTGTACAGACATGACAGCCTGAGCCAGCCGGCCGTCGAGGCGATCTTCCCACGAGACATGCGAGCCGAGACCGGGGACTAGACCCCAAACGCGAACCTCAAATGTTCCCCCGATCGACTCATTCTTCTTACGCAGAACGTTGATCTCCTCAACCATGGCGACGCTGGCGTCGGGGTCGAGACACCGAACAGGTGACGCGTCAACTGCATCAAAATCTGAGAGGGCTGGGTTATCAACCTCTGGTCCCATCACGCTGCCGATTTGGATCACGTGAGATCTAACCTGAACCCCAACCGCCGCCAACATGGCCTTGGCAACGGCTCCACCAGCGACCCGGGCAGCTGTCTCGCGGGCGCTGGCCCGCTCAAGGACATTTCGAATGTCGGTGAAGTCGTACTTCCACGCACCAGGAAGATCCGCATGACCGGGCCGAGGAAGGTGGACTTCATCAATCACAGGTTCAACTGGCCAAGGATTCATACGATCCTCCCAGTTAGCAAAGTCAGCATTGGTCACGCTCAGGCAGATCGGGCCACCTAACGTCAATCCGTGTCGAACTCCGGCGGTCACATCAGCCTTGTCCGTCTCAATCTTCATCCGACCGCCGCGTCCGTGACCCAGCTGCCGTCGGGCCAGATCTCCGTTTATGGCGTCTTGAGTGAGCTCGAGGCCTGCCGGAATACCCTCAACAATGCAGGTCAAACCGGGCCCGTGGCTCTCGCCAGCTGTGATCAACCTGAAGTTCATGGCCCCAGTCTACGCGGCGCTCACCATGGAAAGCTGGCCGCGACGGCTCCTGCAGCGATGAACGGGGCAAGCGCGATGGGAACGCTGGCTCTGGGTCCCCCAGAGACCAGAGCCCAAAGAGTGCCTCCGGCGCAAGCAATCAGTAGTGCCAACAGCCCAGACAAGCCAAGTCCGACGAACACAACAATCATCAGCTTGGAGTCCCCCATGCCGAACCCAAGTGGGCGCACAAGCGACATTGCCACAAGGGGTAGAGCCATCAGCAGGCACGCGAATGCGTCCAACACTCCTGACGGGCCTGCTGATCCGTAGCGAGCACCCAGCACCAACACCAACCCCGACCCATTGAGCCAGTTGGGAATCCTCCTTGATCTGAGATCAGTCAGAGATGCCCCGAGACAGACTGCTATGACGACCGCCTTTTCCACAAAAGGCTTAGCCGTAAACTCGGCTTACTTAGCCCCTCTTACAGGAAGTCCAGCTACTTAAGGAACCAGTCGCTCCTATTTAGGACACGCCCGCGGTTTTAGTCGCTGACCGGCGGCTGCTCACGCAGACGCTCGCCGGCTTCTTGGGAGTCATGTTCGGGAATCCGCTTGCCGGACCCCTCACACCAGGGGCAGACGACGTCGTGTGGCTCGCCTCCCGCGTTGCTCTGGAGACGCCCCTTGCCTGAGCAGGGGCCGCACTTGAGCTCGTCCACATCGGTGGCTTCCTCTTTGCGTTCTGGAGTCTCTTCCATTTATGCGACGCTAGCGGCTCGCACAAGACTTTGCAGGCCGATACCTAACCGCGACCCAAAGGGAATGGGTGCCCTAACCTCGAAAGAGACGAGGATGCCCCTCATGCTGAGAGCCGCCCGAGCAACACCCCTCCTACTCACCGTCCTCAGCATCGGACTGTCCTGCCTACCCCAAGCAAAGGCAGCGACCCCCACACCAGTGATCAAGTCTCCGAAGGTAACCGCGATCCGATGCTGGCCGTCCGTCACATGTGGGTCAAATCTGCGCGTGCCCGTCGGGTCCTGGATCCTGATCCAACTTGATTCCTCCAAAGCTGGCCCCAAGGTCCGATTCACCGGAGGCCTGCGCGTCCCCGCTCGTCGCATTCGAGCCAACAGGCTGCTGGTTCAGGTCCCAATAGGCGCCAAGACTGGATCCATCAGGGTGAGTGCCATTGGCTCACGCTGGTCCGCTCCATTCGGGCGCCTCACACCCATAGCCGCACCTACTCTGAAGCCGCCGACCCCGACCGGCTCGGCGTTTGACGGAAACGCAATGTGGATCTGGCAGTTAGCAAAAACAGAGAGAGGGAACCTAACCCAGATCATTGCTCGCGCAAGAGCACATGATGTGACGACAGTTTTCCTCAAGGCGGGTGATGGCACCCACAGCTGGCCTCAGTTCAACACTCCGCTGATCAGGACCTTTCACGCCGCTGGCATCCAAGTCTGCGCCTGGCCTTATGTCTATGGAAAATCACCCTCCGCAGAGGCCGCCGTGGCCATCAACGCGATCAAGTTAGGGGCTGACTGTCTGGCTATCGATGCCGAAACTGAGTATGAGGGCCGCTACACCCAAGCCCTCACATACATCTCGAAAGTCAGAAAGGGAGCCGGCCGCTGGTTCCCAATCTCCCTCGCCGGCTATCCCTGGGCCGACTACCACCAGAGCTTCCCTTACTCAGTATTCCTCGGCCCCGGCGGAGCTCAGTACAGCCAACCGCAGGTCTACTGGCGAGACATTGGCTCAGGAGTGGACAACGTCATGACACACACATATCGGACCAACTTGCTCTACGGGAGAACGATATTTCCATTGGGCCAGCTTTGGCAAAAGCCCACCAGCCGCGAGATCTTGCGATTCCGATCACTAGCAGCTGTCTGGGGATCCCCTGGCGTGTCTTGGTGGGATTGGCAAGAGGCATCGCTGACTCTCTGGCCGTTCGTGGGATCTCAGATGTCATGGCCTCCGGCAACCACAGCAGCGCCAGCTTGGTACACGCTCAGGCGAGGAGCACGGGGAGACTTCACCATCTGGGCGCAGTTGCACCTCAAACAGGCGGGACAATCCGTCAGAGTCGACGGGACTTACGGCTCGACAACAGTGACCGCAGTAACCCAGTTCCAAGCGTCAAGGGGAATTCCCCAGACAGGCGTTATTGACACAGTCACTTGGAAAGCTCTACTCCGTGTCCGGCTACCAGTACCGGCATGGGCTAGTGGAATTCGCAGCGCGGCCTCAGCGGCGAGAGCCTCGGCAGCTACCGCGCCGCCAGCTCGGCACGAATTCCGCACCCGACGACCTCACTAGAACCGTCAGCTCACTGCGTCGCGAAGGGCCTGAAGCGAAGGCGCCTGACCGGTCCAAATCTCAATCGAGAGAGCTCCCTGCCTGACAAGAACCTCTAAACCGTCAACGACGGTGATACCAAGCTCTCCTCCGAACGAGGACACGGCCGTCTGGTGCTCTCCGTAGACAAGATCAAGCAGCAGCCGGCAATCAGAAGTAGTTGCTTCATCTAGAGGTAACCCCGCCATCACGTCTTCCGCATTGAGCCCAACGGATGTGGCATTGATAACAACATCGGGCCTCCCAGCCTCAACGACGTGTTCCACCCCGTTGATGCTGTCAGCAAGAGCAACAGCTCTCTCCGGAGTCCTATTCCAAACACTCACCCCATCTGCTCCCGCCGAAACCGCGGCGTAGGCAGCTGCGCGTGCGCTTCCCCCGGCTCCCATCACCAAGACCCTCAGGCCCTCTAGAGATGGTGTGCCAAGGCTCTCCAGCAGAGCGTCGCGGATCGCCGGAGCGTCCGTATTCGAGGCATGAACAACACCATCATGGAAGGACAAAGTGTTTGCAGCTCCTATCGCGGCCGCGTCGGCGCTTTGCACCCCAGCCAAGGCAAGCGCGGCTTCCTTGTGGGGAATCGTCACGTTGATTCCCGCAAACCCAGCATCGGGAAGGGCCATTGCTGTCTCAGCAAAGACTCCGGGTGGAATTGGCAGCAGTTGCGACTCCCAACCCTCGAGACCAAGGTCGATGAACGCCGCTGCGTGGAGCGCGGGACTGCGGCTATGCCCCACAGGCCAGCCGGCTACTCCGGTCAGGGGCATTTTGTGGGTGCCTGTCCGCCATTGGATTGGCGCGCTCGGTTATACGCTGCGACGGCATCGTTGAAAGCAGCCTCCGTTACGGCGAAGGTGTGCTCCCCACATGTCCATGGCTTGACCACGTAGTAGAGGAAGGGAGTTTTCGCTGGACGGGCTGCTGCTTGGATCGACGCGAGACCTGGGTTGCCTATTGGACCAGGTGGTAAGCCTTGTCTGTTGCGGGTATTCCATGGCGACGTGCTGGCCAGCTCCGACTGCCGCAGCGGCCTGAGCCAGTTCCCGTACTGATAGCGCGTTGTGGCATCGATCCCGAGCGGAATGTGTTGGCGGAGTCTGTTCCAGATGACAGCTGCCACAAGCGGTCGCTCCTTCGACACCGCGGTCTCGCGTTCAACCATGGCAGCGATTGTGAGCACATCAAACACCGTCAGGTTCTTTGACTTCGCGTAAGACATATCAACGCTCTGGAACTCCCTGAGGAACGCGTTGATCTGGGAGGTCACAAGCTCCGGGCTACGCGGAGGGAGCCTGAGGTCATAGGTCGATGGAAAGAGGAATCCCTCGAGACTCGATCCGGCTGGGGCTCCGTAAGCACGGGGGTTCAGCAATGGAGACGACCGTGACGCATCTAGATAGGAGCCAACAAGTCCGTTCTTTGCCGCTAGCCGGTTGACCTCCACCCGCGACAAACCTTCAGCAATGGTGAATGACCTGCCCTTGGAGATCTCTGCGCCCGTGAGGACCGCGAGCGCCTCTGCATACGACATTCCCAGATGGAGCACGAAGCTTCCGGCGTGAATCTTTGCCGCGTCCCCGGCTAGCCGGACTCGGAGCGCGAATATTGAGCCTTGATCAATCACGCCGGCCTGTTCGAGCCTCTGACCAATCGCTGACACGCTCTCGCCCTTAGGCACGGTCACGGTCACGGTGGCCTGAGAAGACGGTCCATGAAAGGGCTGGAAGACCAAGATCCCTCCCACTGAGACAGCTACTACGACGATCAAGGCGGTCCCGGCTACTAGCCTTCTCCCCCGGATGCTCACCGTTGCTCCGCTACTGCCAGCCATCTCTCCAACAAGACCGCAGCTGCACGGGAGTCCTCACTAGCACTCCCTCCTATCTCCTGTGCCGCCTTGGTGGTCAACCGCTCGTCGAACACCTCAACCTCGACAGGTGCTATGACCTTCCTCAGTTGTGCAGCGAAGTGCTTGACCTTGTTGGTCTGGTCAGTGGTAGCGCCGTCCATACCGAGTGGCAGACCGACGACCACGAGGTCCGCTTCACGTTCCCGAATCACCTCCCCAATCGCCTCCAGACCAATTGGAGTATCCGGCTTGGCAATTGCTTCAAGCGGGGTGACAATCGTGCCGGACGGGTCACAGCTGGCCACCCCGCAGCGGGCCGAGCCGTGATCCAGGGCGACCACCCGGCTCATCGCGTAGCGGCCTCAACCACATTCCGCGCAGCGAGAAGAGCGTCTGGAGTGAGCTCGGGGTCCTTGCCGCCAGCGCGAGCCATTGAATCCTTCCCACCGCCTCCACCGCCGACAGCTGCAGCAGCCTTGGCGACTATCTCGCCTGCCTTCACACCTTGGGCAATCGCGCCGGGTCCAACGGCTGCAACTAGATCGACCTTGTCGACGCCTCTGGCAGCGAGAACAACAACTGAGCCCTCTCCAAGGAGCCCCAACACTCGGTCAGCTAGGTCAGGAAGAGCCTTCCCTCCAACATCAGAAACCTCAGCAAAGACACACATAAGTCCCCCGACCTCAATGGCCTCCCCCGCGATACCTGCAGGGTCGAGCGCAGCCCCCGATTCAGCGACCTTCTCAAGTTCCTTAAGGCGCTCAAGCCGCTTCCTGACGGAGCTGGCTGCAGCGTCCGGTGTCGTCTTCAGCTGACTTGCAATCTCGGAGAGGGTCTGATCATGCACGCGCAGAAGATCAATGGCTACCGGTCCTGTCACGGCCTCCACCCTCCTCACGTTCGCAGCGCTTGAACCTTCCGAGGTGATCTTGAAGCAGCCAATTTCTGCTGTTGAACGGACGTGCGTACCACCGCAGAGCTCACGGGAAAAACCCCCATCGCCAATCTCTACTAGGCGCACAACATCGCCGTACTTTTCGCCGAACAGAGCCATCGCACCCTTCGCCTTTGCTGCATCAAGCGTCGTCTGGGAAGAGCTCACATTGTCATTGGCGAGGATCTGAGCATTGACTTGATCCTCAATCGCCCCAATGTCTGCCGGCGTGAGACCTTCGCCATGGGTGAAGTCAAAGCGCAACTTGTCGGGCCCGACATAGGAACCTGCTTGCCGAACATGACTCCCAAGGCGTTCCCTCAAAGCAGCGTGCAACAGGTGCGTGGCCGTGTGGTTGGCCTGGGTAGCGAAGCGTTTGCCCCGATCGACAACGGCAGTTACCGCGCTCCCAGCCGCCGGCGCAGCTGTCAGCCCTGTCACGAGAATCACTTGGTCAGCCCCTACTCGCAAGACCGAGGCGACATCTCCATTCTGGCCATTATCTGTGATCACTAGGCCAACATCCCCCACCTGACCGCCTCCAGCGGCGTAGAACGGAGACTCCGCGAGCTTAAGAAGGAAAGCACCGTCCTCAATGGGCTCCGTTGCGGTGACGGTAGTTGCGACCTCTATATCGCTGTAACCAACGAAGTTAGCCGGGCTACCTACATTGGCGAGCTGGGTAGCGGCCAAATCCAAGGCCGAAACTTCGCCGTTAGGAGTCGCGGTGGCGGACCCGCCTCGGGCCCGCTCCCTCTGCTCATCCATCAGAAGTTCGAACCCAGCTTCATCAACCCCGAGGCCGTGCTCGGCAACGAGCTCGAGCGTGAGGTCAATCGGAAAACCGTGCGTGTCGTGAAGAAGGAACGCGTCCGCTGCTGAGATTCCTTCCAAGCCTGCTGTCCGCGCTGCCGCGATCAGCTCGTCAAGGGACTCCGAGCCAGCAACGAGCGTGCGGCCAAAGCCCTCTTCCTCAGCGGCTACCCATGTCCTGATCACATCGCGCTGCTCAATCAGCTCTGGATAATTCTCAGCCATGATCTTCTCAACGGCCTCTGCATAAGTCACTAGGAAACCGGTCTCCATTCCAAGCTTGCGTCCGTGCAGAATGGCCCGCCGCATCAGACGACGAAGAATGTAACCCCGTTCCTCGTTGGATGGAACGACCCCATCGGCGATCAAAAAGCACATTGCTCGCGAGTGGTCCGCAAGGATCCTCAGAGAACGCTCGCTCACCTCATCCGTGGCAAGTTCCCGGCCTAGGGCCATCAGTGGAACAAACTGATCCGTGTCAAACACGGAACCGACACCTTGCAGGATGGCCGCCATGCGGTTTAGACCCATGCCGGTGTCGATGTTCTTTGACGGCAGCGGCGTCAGCTCGCCCTTCTCCGACTGCTCGTACTCCATAAAGACCAAGTTCCAGAACTCAAGGTGCCGTTCGCCATCATCGCCGGGTCGCTCGCTGTCGGGACCAAATTCCGGTCCCCGATCAAAATAGAGCTCCGAACACGGCCCGCACGGCCCGGTTGGGCCGGCTTGCCAGAAATTGTCCTTACGGCCAAGCTGCGTGATGCGCGCTGGATCAACGCCGACGGCAACCCAAGCATCAATCGCCTCCTGGTCCGGCCCCAAGCCCAGCTCTGGGTCGCCGGCAAAGACTGTGATCCAAATCTGATCTGGAGCAAAGCCGAAACCTTCGGTTGCCACCTTCCAAGCGTGAGCTATTGCCCCCTCCTTGAAGTAACCGCCGATTGAGAAATTACCGAGCATCTCGAAGAATGTGAGGTGCCTAGCGGTGCTTCCGACATTCTCAATATCTGTGGTCCTGAAGCACTTCTGACATGACGTGAGAACAGAGTTAGGCGGTGTGTCCTGACCCAAAAAGTAGGGCTTAAGGGGATGCATCCCTGCGGTCGTGAGAAGCACGCTCGCGTCATGTGTTGCGGGCACGAGCGGCGCTGACCCAAGCAGTAGGTGTCCCTCCCGCTCGAAATGGTCAATGAAGGTGCTTCGGATCTCGTCGGTAGTAGCCACGGACAGTTCAGTCTAAGCCCCGGCACCCGCGATCGTGGCGCAGCCGACAATCAGGTCCCCCTCCAGCAGGCAAGCCATTTGCCCCGGCGCGACGGCCACGGCCGGCTTAGCGAACGTCAGTATGGCCGTCCCATCCTCAGCCACTGCCAGGGACGCGTCCCCAATAGCTCCGTGATGGCGAAGTCGCGCCGAAGTAACCCGGCTGGGCTCAGCGCGTAAATCAATGTCGACAAGCTCGACACGCAGAGTGGAGATAGCAGCCTTCGGGGCCACAGTGACAGTGTTCGTCTTCGAATCAGTGCGAAGCACATAGAGCGGCTCGCCACCCCCAATTCCTAAGCCTTTCCGCTGGCCGACGGTGTGGTTGTGAATACCTCGGTGACTGCCAACTCGGCGCCCATCTTGGTCGACAACCGGACCCTCATTTTCAACAACTCCACCGTGACGGGCCAGAAATGCCTCCCGGCCAACTCCAGCTAAAAAGCAGAGGTCTTGGCTGTCAGCAGTGTCAGCGGCCTCCAGGCCAGCCTCGCGGGCGATGTCGCGAACCTCAGGCTTATGCATGGCACCAAGTGGGAACTCCATCCGGGCAAGCACATCTTTAGGAACGCGGGCCAGCGCGTAGGACTGATCCTTGTTCGGATCCACCCCTTCACGCAGCAGCGGACCAGCCCCATCCAATCCCTCTTCGGCAAAGCGGGCGTAGTGCCCTGTAACAAGCGCCTTCGCACCAATGCTGTCTGCAAGGTCAACCATCGGGGCAATTCGAACATTGCCGTTGCACCGCACGCACGGATTTGGAGTAGCGCCGTTGCGATACCCGTCTATCCACGGATCGACGACCCCGGCTCGGAACTCCTCCCGCAGGTCGAGTGTCAGATGCGGCAGCCCCAGACCGTGAGCCATGTCGCGGGCACGCCTCACAGCGATGTGAGAGCAACAAGACGCCTCTGCGTCCGACTTCTCATCCCGCCAGAGCTCAAGTGTCACGGCCGCTACGTCTCGAGTCCCCTCAGCGGAGGCCAACCAAGCCGCAACAGCGCTGTCGACTCCCCCGCTCATCGCAACCAGTCTGCGGTCAGACTGCGGAAGCGGATCGGCATCTCTAGCGGCCGCGCCCAGCGCACGGTGGAAGGCATCCACGGCCAACTCGCTTGCGTGAACCTTGGAGGCCGACAGACCTCCGAGCTCCTCGTCCACCTCCACGAGCCCTACCTTGGCTGCGTCCAGCAGACTCAGTCCGCTGGCCCGCGACACAATCGCAGAGCCGCAAGCAGTCAAAGCCCCGCAGCCTTCCGCATCGAACCCGACGGAGACATTTCCACTGGCGAGGTCAACACGGAACTGAATCAAGTCACCGCAGGCGACACCACCAGCGGAACCCTGATGCTTTGCTTCTGGGACCGCTCCGAGACCTTCTGGCGTCAGAAGGTGGTGTTCAAAGGCAAGACCATCCACCCTGCTCAGTCCTCGGGTGTTCGCTGGACCCGATCAACCGGCAAGCGCTGGAGTCCAATTTCCTTGAGCTGCGCGGGATCAACCTCTCCTGGCGCACCCGTGAGTGGATCCTGGGAGGAAGCGCTCTTGGGGAACGCGATGACATCCCGGATCGAATCGTGTCCGGCACAGAGAGCTACCAGTCGGTCAACGCCGAGCGCGATACCGCCATGCGGTGGTGCGCCTTGACGCAAAGCCCTCAGCAGGAAGCCAAACCGCTCCTCCGAGTCCGCTGGGGACATGCCGATGATCTCTAGAACCTTCGCCTGGGTTTCAGGGTCATGAATACGAATGGATCCACCGCCAATTTCAACCCCGTCCAAGATGATGTCGTACGCCCGTGACTTCAAGCCCCGCGGATCTCCAAGGTCCCCAGATGGCGCAGTGAATGGGTGATGCAGTGCCGTCCAGCCACCCGAGGCGGAGTCAGGCTCAAACATTGGGAACTCGGTAACCCAAAGTGCGTGATGAACACTCTCCGGCACGAGCCCCCGGCGATGACCTAGATCAAGCCGCACCGCACTCAACGCAGCCGCGGCTGTCCCCTGAGTATCAGCAACGAGGAGCATCAGGTCACCCTCAACCGCACCAAGTGAGCCGATCACTCCCGCTCGCTCGTCGTCGCTGAGGAATTTGCCAACGGGCGACCGCCATCCGCCATCTGCCTCCACGAAGGCCCAAACAAGGCCACCGGCACCGTGCCGCTTAGCGAGGTCAGTGAGAGCGTCAAGCTCGGATCTTGGGACTTCAGCATTGCCAGCATTCAGGCCCCAAACCACACCACCCGAGTCAAGTGCGCCTCTGAAGACTTTGAACTCAGTGGCCCCCAGCGCGTCCCCTACGTCAGAGAGCTCCAGCCCAAACCGAGTATCGGGACGGTCATTGCCAAATCTGGACATTGACTCCGCGTAAGTCATCCTCGGCCATGGGGCTGAGGTGACCTCAAGACCAGCTACCTCGAAGACACTAGTAAGGACCCGCTCGGTGATCTCAAGAACATCGTCCTCCTCCACAAACGACATCTCCAAATCCATCTGTGTGAACTCAGGCTGCCTATCAGCGCGGAGGTCCTCATCACGGAAGCAGCGGGCGATTTGGTAGTACCGCTCGATCCCGCCAACCATGAGCAGCTGCTTAAAGAGCTGCGGTGACTGTGGAAGGGCAAAAAACTCGCCTGGCGAGGTCCTCGCCGGAACGAGGAAGTCACGAGCACCCTCCGGGGTGGAGCGCGTCAGCACGGGTGTTTCAACATCGGTGAAACCAGCAGTGTCGAGAACTTGACGGATTGCGCGGGTGACGTCATGGCGCAGCCGCAGAGCGCGCGACAGAGCGGGACGGCGAATGTCAACTGCGCGGTTCTTTAGGCGAATCAACTCATCAACATGACCGTCCTCATCGACAGGGAACGGAGGTGTCTCGGCTGAGGAGATCAGCACCAGGCTGTTTACAGAGAGCTCAACCGCACCTGTGGGCGCGTCAGCATTGACTTGGCCCTCACCGCGCCGGACTAAGTCCCCAGTGGCGGTGATGACATCTTCGGATCGGAGTGCGTGAGCAACATCGTGCGCCTCTGAGCCCTCCTCTGGATGGAAGACAAGCTGGAGCAGGCCAGTTCGATCACGCAGATCAACAAACACAAGTCCGCCGTGGTCGCGGCGGCGATGCACCCAGCCAGAAACCGTCACTTGCTCCCCGGAATCGACGTCAGATTCACGCAGATCCCCAGCCCAGCGTGTACGGAAGGAGTTGGGTTTGAGTTCGGGCACTAGACCATCATGCCGCGAAGCGACTCGAGAAGCGTCGTGGCGGATTCCTGAACTACCTGCTCCCCGGTGTCCATGTTCTTGAGCTGATCACCAGCAGAGTCCAATAGTGCGACGGCTAGCGCACCAATCTTGTTGGCATGCTTGAGAGCGGCCTTGACTGATCTTCCAGTCACCTCAAGCCGCGCCTCAATCCCTTGACCGCGAGCAAGCTTGGCCAGAACGAACGCGTCGGTAAGCCGGTCTGATTCGAGAGCCACGACGAGCAGATCACACTTAGGCTGAGCCTCATCCTGTGGCTCACGCGCGAGCAGTATCCGTTCCACGCCGGCCGCCCAGCCGATACCGGGCGTCGCCTGACCTCCCAGTAGCTCCATGAGACCGTCGTAGCGGCCACCGCCGCCTACCCCGCTCTGTGCACCCAAGCGGTCGGAGCTGAATTCAAAGACCGTCCGACCGTAGTAGTCCAGGCCCCTCACCAAGCGCGGGTCAACCTCATACGCCACACCGGCCGCATCGAGCAGATCACGGACAACCTGAAAGTGCTCGGCATCTTGGGGGTCGAGGGAATCCAGCAAGACGGGTGCGGTAGCCATTACCTCTTGTGTCGACGGATCAGCGCTATCGAAAGCCCTGAGTGGATTGATGTCAATCCGACCCTTCACTTCGGCTGACAGCTTGTCCTGATTAGCCCTTAGGTGGGTTTGCAAGAGATCGCGGTACCTGAGTCGTGTCTCGGTAGAACCGAGCGATCCCAGTCTCAGCCTGAGGTCCCCGACCGAGAGCTCCAACCATCTCAGCGTCAATCTCAGGTCGATCGCTGCCAAGCGCCTCCGCGCCGATCTGGTGGAACTGCCTAAATCTGCCGGCTTGGGGGGCTTCGTGCCGAAAGAACGGACCCGAGTACCAGACACGAATGGGCTGAGGAAGCTTGTGCATCCCGTTCTCTATGTAGGACCGGCAGATAGAAGCCGTGCCTTCAGGCCTTAGGGTTACTGACCGACCACCTCCGTCATCGAAGGAATACATCTCTTTCGCAACGATGTCTGTGGACTCGCCAACTCCACGAGCAAAAAGCTCAGTTGATTCAAAGATTGGGGTCTGGATGCGAAGGTATCCAGCTCGACCCAGCACCCGCGATGCTGCTGCCTCCACCGCCGAGTAATCGTTCGCGCTTGCCGGCAACACATCAAAGGTGCCCTTCGGTGCCTGAAGATCACTCATGCCGTCAGCCCTCCGAGAAACGGATTCGTTGCCCGCTCAGCCCCGAGCGTGGTGACGCCCCCGTGGCCAGGATAAACAGATGCACTATCGGGATAAGCAATCAACAGCCCCTCTATAGAGCGCAGGAGAGTAGGACCATCGCCTCCAGGGAGATCAGTCCGTCCGATCGAGCCCTGGAACAGCACGTCCCCCGAAACCAAGATCTCGCCCTCGTCCAGAACGAAGGTCATATGCCCGGGGCTGTGGCCAGGCGTGTGAACAACCTCAATGTCAAGACCCGCCAGCTGGAGCGTCTCCCCACCCGAAAGTAGATGATCAGCCTCGTAGCTCTCAAACGGACCAAACCCCGGCCACGGTACGAAGTCCATGATGTTGGCAAGCACCTCTCGCTCAATTTCCGGGCACCACACCTGGGCTCCCGACGCAGCAGCGAGTGGAGCAACCGCGCCGACGTGATCGAAGTGGGTGTGCGTGAGGATGATCGCCTTGCAGCTAACTCCCAAACCGAGCAGAAACTCAGTTAGGAGGTCAATCTGATCGCCGGGGTCGACTACTACAGCGTCCGTCGAGCCCTCACGAAAGAGGACATGGCAGTTCTCCGCCACAGGGCCAACCGTTATTGAGGCGACCGAAATGCCGCTCACTTGGAGTCAGCCTTGCGCTTCATCCGACGTCGGTAAATCCACAGGTCCGTGAAGTAGCCCAAGGGGGTGTAGAACCCCACCATCGCTACCGCCACCATTCCCGAGGCGGCCATCGGGCGCTTCAGCAGCAGTACGAGAATTCCAAAGAAGGCAATCGAAGCAAAGACCGCACGCACAAGCGCATTTCTCCACGTAGGCCGGTTGTCGAGACGGTTGGGCCGAGGGCCGTTTGAAGCAGCTGCTCCCGCCTTACCCTTCGTCGTCTTCTCAGAGGCTGTCGGCTTGCGTCCCGTTCTGCCGCGCGTCTCAACCATCCCTAGTGCATTACCCCGGTGCTTAGTCTTGCGCTTCTTTTTTGTCTTTGACATCAGTTAGTCACCCCGTGAAACATTAGAGAACCTTCGATTGAGTGCAGATCAGGATCAAGCCCCGGCATTGGGAGTTCAGCCGAAATCGAATCGATAACCGATTGTTCTGCCAACCCGATCAGCTCGCCGCTAACAATCGCGTGTCGAGCGGCGACAGCCTCAACCACCTCTGGGATGCCCACAGAATCTGGGTTTTCGAGGTTCATCGAAAGCTGGATATAGCCCTGTGACACGAGATCAAGACCGAGTGCCCTAACTCCAACGAGACCGGCGCTCCCACCCTCTCTAATGATCGCTGCTGTCTGCCTAGCAGCCTCGAGCGACTCTCCATCAGCCAGCCGAAGGTTGAAGGCGACAAGGGGTGCTCGAGCCGCAACCATCACCGCTCCGACACTCGGATCAACGCAACTGGGACCAAAGTCGGGGACAAGCTCCCCCTGGCTGACGCGGGCAGCCAGCTCCTCCGGGCCGCCTCTGCGAATCTCGGCGCGTGTCCTGCCATCGCCGAGCAATCCATACAGAAACACTGGCGCCCCGGCACGCCCAAGCCCGCCCGCTGTCGCTAGAGCCGCCGCGCAAGCCGGTCCCCGCTGCTCACTGCCTCGGAAAACGATCGGGGCCACATCAAGCAGCCCTGCACGCGGATGCACGCCTTGATTGGGCTCAAGCGTGACCAACCCCTTGACCGCCTCATACCCGGCCACCAAGGCACCGGGAAGGGTCTCAGATGACCCCGCCAGCGTATGAACTGTGCGCCCGTGATCGTTATCTGTGTGGACGTCAAGCACCGTGACACCGCCAGACTCGTAGGCCAGAGTGATCGCTGCAACCACAGAGGGGTCGGATCCGACCGAAACATTGGGAACAGCTAGAAGGATCTCCGTCATTAGTGGAGAGTACTCTTGCGGAATGAAAATCTACGTGTGTTACGGAACATTTCCGATCAAAGGCAAGGGCCATGTCTGCAGAAACGCTCACGAGGCTCTGGTTGAGGCTGGCTACTCACCGGAAGTGATTCGGTCATATGGCTTTGGGCCGCTACCAAAATGGCTGAACTTCGCTAAGGGGCGCCGTGAGGTAAGAGCGCTCACTGGTCAGCAGTGGGTCCCAGTTCTGGTTGCGGATGACGGCGAAGTCGTCCAAGGCTCAACGAACATCGTGAGCTGGGCTAAAGCTCACCCGTCACCAGCTAAGTAGCCCAAGGCCTCCAGCTCTCCCCACGCTCCCAGCCCAAGGGTCGTTCTCCCCATGCCGCAGCCCGGACCGCTCTCGGGCTAGACTGCGACCCCCTCGCCGGAGTAGCTCAGTTGGTTAGAGCAGCGGAATCATAATCCGCGTGTCGGGGGTTCGAGTCCCTCCTCCGGCATTCCCAGCACCACCTGCGAATCACTTCTTACTGAAGGGATTCTCCAGCTTCGGAAGGTGCTGCTTGAGCTGTGACAACTTCGGCCTGAGGCGCGCCAGGAGATTGTTCTTTGCTCGAGCGACCGCTACCTGCACCCTGTTTGGTTCAGGCTTCATAAGAGGTGCCTCGCCAGGACCAACCGCCCAAGCTGGGATAGGCAGGTCTCGGCCAAGCCTCTGCTCGATTGCCCTCCGTGGCCTCCACCCTCGTCTTCCACCAATGATGAAAAGAGCCAACAACGAGAACGTGAACAGGCTTAGTAGTACTCCTTGCCAAAACGGTGTTGAGCTGTAGGTGAAGACAACCGTGTGTTTCCCGGGTGGAATCGAAATCCCCTGAATCGCGAAGTTAGTCGGTACAACAACCGCTTCCTTACCGTCAACAGTCGCCTTCCAATCAGGCGTCCAAGGATTGCCAACGACAAGCCAACCACCCGGACCAGTAGGAACATCAACGCGCATTTCGCGATTGCTTGTCCACTTGGACACTGCGGAACGGTAGGCATCGCCACCGCCAAGAATGCCGGGACTGCCGACTGGGACATAAGCGAACTGTCGTGGCTTCAGCTTGCCGTTCTTCATCTGCGTCAGGGTGAACAGGGCACCCGTGCGGCGCACCTTGGGAACAATGAACGAACGTGGCATCGCGTATGCGTCTCGATAGATCACGGCGTCGGGCCCTCGGTAGACCTCCTTCAACCCCGGAATGGAATACCGCGCATAAGGCCGCGAAAGGTAGTAACGGACGTTCATCATCCGGAGCAGCTCAAGAGCCTTTGGATCGCGCGGGTCGGGCCCGCCGGGTAGGCGCTCCAAGTATCCCGGCTGCGCAAGGGCCTTCGTGGCAAACGAGACCCACCTGCGGCTGATTGGCGGATCATGGCCTTCGAGCGACTCCAGCCCGTACATGGCAGACGCGTTCGATTGCATCAGCGTTGACTCAACACCAATTCTGATCGTTCCAATTCGGAAGGTTCCCGGCTGCTTTTGTAGGTACTGGATTGATGGCGGCGTGGCCGGATGCGCAAGGCTTGGTGATAGCCAGACATTCATGTTGGTCAGATAGGCAACTTGGCTTACGCAGAGCACTAACGCAGCCGCCACGGCCCAGCGCTCCTTGACACGCCCTAGCATCCAGAGAACAATCGCCGTCAGGATAAGAATGGCTGCAAGACGACCGACAGCTGAGTAGTGGACAGTCCGTTCTGGCCCATAGGTGGTCTTGAAAGCAAGCTCAAGCTCCAGCACCGCTACCCCAATCACAAGCGGGAGCGCAGTCCAACGGAGGACTGACCGGATGGCCAGGGGCCTTCGAATCAGACTTGCTACTGCCGCACCCGCGCCAATGGCCCCCGCAGCAGCAATGTAGACGTAGACCCTTTGCACAATGACTGTATTCAGAGGGGGAATCTTCAGGAGCAGTTGTGCTGGCCAGACCCCGAACATGAGCAAGGCCGACATGCCAGCTACGGCCGCGAGGGCCTTTGCCTGTGCTGCCGCTCTAAAACGCCACAGCGCAATTAGGGCGAGAATTAGCGCTCCCACTCCGAAGTCCACAAGGGTTGACGTGAACAGAAAGTCGAGCCTCGACACATTGGGCCAGCTGTCCGCTCGCCCGTAAAGATCGGGCATTAGATAGAGCAAGGCGTCAGACAGATCTAGTGGTGAACGGCTCTGATACTTGTGGCTAATCCTCTCGATGGAAAGGTCATAGGACGTATAGAAAGGTATGACCGCAGCCCCCGCGGCAGCTAGACCCAGGGCGTTGCTCAGGGCCCACATTCCTAGCTTTCGGATACCCACCAACCAAGTTGCCCGCCGCTCTCGGTCGGCAAGGATAACGACCGTTGCATATGTGAAGGCCGCCAGAGAATTCAGAATTGCCGACTCAGGATGTCCAGCAAGGATCTCTAGACCAATGACAACACTCACCCAGCCAACATCGCGCCAGCGGCCGCTCTTCGTCAGCCGGTCTGTCGCCCAAAGCAACCAGCCAAACAGCGCGAACACCAGCGAATGGGGCCATTGCAGCCAACCAAGCATTGGGGCCGAGAGCATGAACACCGTTCCGGCCACGAGGCCGCCGGAGCGTTTGATCCCTACCCCCCTCGCAAACGCAAATATGCCCATTGCCGCAATCAGCAGATTCAGAAGACACATCGGTCCCCACGCCCAAGCTAGGGGCAGCAGAATCCCAATCCAAGTCAGCGGGTAGAGCAAGGCGGTCTGCTGGTCTCCCAGCATTACGTGACCGCCGTACGTGTAGCGGTTCCAAAGGGGGATCTCACCGGCCCGAATATCCCGCCCGGCCGCCAGACGGAGCGGATAGAAGGTATGAGCTTCGTCTCCCTCGTTGGCGAGAATCGGTTGACTCAGCGTTGCTGGCTCAAAGCCATGCCAAGGCCACTCTGCCCAAAGAATGTGCTGCTGCGACATTTGCTTTCCGAACAGCACCGAATTGAAGAACACCAGCAAGATGAACGCGAACACCAATGCAGCAGACAAGAAAGGTCGGCGGTCAGACCAAGCGGTCAGCGAACGCCAACGTGCACTGACTCGGCCCCAGCGGGGTACCTGAACAGGTTCCATAAGCCAATTAACCTAGAGCAACCGACGGGGGACGACCGCAGATTGCCCCGATCGAAGACCGCCAAATTTCAGGAACGGTGCCCGTGCCGCGTGGGCTGGTCGCCACGAGCCTCGAAGCGCGTACATCTAAAGACAGGCATCCGCGGGTATTTTGGCCAATCCGGATCGTCCTTTCCAACCCCACACATTGAGAACTCTCCACCTCTGCCCGAACGGATCACCTGCTGGTGTGCGCATGCTGAACAGATTCCATATGGGTTGGGTCCCGTCATCCCCCCAAGTATCGCGCCCAGCGGAACATCGGTCCAGTCACCTCGCCTCTAAGGTGGTCCTAAACACATCATGAGCACATTCCTTCGACTTCTCGGCTTCCTCAGGCCCTATCGCCGCTCAGTGATTTGGTCACTGCTCCTTGCCCTTGGCGCAATGGCAATGACTGTTGCCCTACCTCTCCTAACAGGGCAAGCTGTCAACGCGATCAGTGACCGCGATGGCGAGAACTCACTAAGGCTGCTTGCCCTGGCTGTGGTGGGAGCGGGCCTCATTCGCCTTGGCCTCTCGGTCGCCCGACGGGTGGTGGCAGGCAAGGTTTCGCTGGGCATCGAATATGATCTACGGCAGCGCCTGTATGGACATCTGCAGAAACTAGAACTCGGCTTCTTCGAAGGTCAACAGACGGGCCAGCTGATGTCAAGGGCCACAGTGGATCTTCAATCCGTGCGATTTTTCCTCGGATACGGATTGGTGTTCGTTGTCCAGTCCGCACTAACAATTCTGCTTTCAGCGATTGCAATGGGCATTCTTCAGCCCAAGCTGGCAGCCATCTCGCTCCTCCCAGTCCCAATCGTGGTCTACGTGGCGCGTGCCTACGGTCGGCGATCACGACCAGCCCTCCAAGAAGTCCAGCAGCGTATTGCTGAGCTGACCGCAGAGGCAGAGGAAAACATCTCTGGGGTGCGAGTAGTCAAGGCATTTGCGGCTGAGGAGAGGCAGCTTGAGCGGTTCCGCCACGCAACAACTCGCGTCTTTTCACAGGCAATGTTCGCGACCAAACTCCAGGCGATGTTCAACCCCTTGATTGCCTTCCTCCCGAATATGGGTCTCGCTGCGATTCTGCTGATCGGCGGGCGGGATGTCATCGCGGGAAGGCTCACTATCGGTGCCTTCGTGGCGTTCTACGCCTACCTGCTGATGCTGATCGGACCGATGAGGACCCTCGGAGTCATGTTGGGCATGGCTCAGCGAGCAACCGCCTCAGGGGCTCGAATCTTTGAAATTCTCGACAGAGAGCCAGCCCTGACATCGCCAGAAGGCGCTCCCCCTCCCCCTCAGGGCGGCGGGCGCCTCGAGTTTAAGTCGGTTTCCCTCTCATACTCGGGGTCCAACCGCCCAGCCCTCTCGGGGATCAACCTGACCGTGGACGCGGGCCGTACCGTTGCGATAGTCGGGCCGAGCGGATCGGGCAAGAGCAGCCTTGCGTCTTTAGTTCCCCGCCTTTATGACCCGCAGTCGGGAACGGTCAGTCTTGACGGCGCTGACGTAAAGACCCTGGACCTTCCAAGCCTGAGGCAGTCAGTTGCCATCGTTGGCGACGATCCCTTCCTGTTCTCTGCCACCGTTCACGACAACATCGCTTACGGCCAGCCCAACGCCACTCGAGAGGTTGTCGTACGCGCTGCCGAACAGGCCCAGGCGTCGCGATTCATCGACTCTTTGCCGGATGGCTATGACACGCGAATTGGAGAGCGCGGACTGACTCTCTCTGGCGGTCAGCGTCAGCGCATCGCCATCGCCAGAGCAATTGTTGCCGATCCCCGGGTCCTGATTCTCGACGACGCCACATCATCAGTTGATGCAACCACCGAACGGGAAATAAAGCGAGCCCTCCAGTCAGTCATGGAGGGAAGGACCACTCTGATCGTCGCCCACCGGCTCTCGACAATTGCACTCGCGGACGAAATAGCCGTTCTTGACGCAGGGAAGCTCATCGACCATGGCACGCACTCTGAGCTGCTGGACCGCTCAGACCTCTACCGACGAATTGTCGAGAAGGGCCTACCCGACAATGTCTTTCTCAACCGGAAGCCGGCCGAATCGGAGGCAGGCGGACTATGAGCACTGCCGGCGCACCTCAACTGAGCAGATCTGCCGATATTCGTCGCCGAATGCGTGGAACCGGCGACCGCGGGAGGAAGCTGAAAGGACTGGTCCGTCTATTACGGCCTTACAGAGGGCGAGTAGCTCTGATGTTCCTGACCTTGTTCGCGGCGACTGCTGCGGCGATCGCACCGGCCCCCCTAGCCAAGATGGCGATAGACAAGGGCATCACCCCGAAGGATGTGGGAGCACTTGACCAGACTGTCGCTCTGTTTGTGGCAAGCGCGGTGGTGTATCTCCTAGCCACAGCCGCCCAAACCTGGCTAACTGGCTGGGTCGGTCAGCGGGCTCTCGCCGACCTGCGGATGGAGCTATTCCAGCATCTTCAGACCCTCTCGGTTGACTTTTATTCCAAAAACCGTTCTGGAGTCATTATCTCCCGGCTCACGAACGACGTAGAGGCATTGGACTCATTGGTAAGCGATGGAATCGTCTCACTCTTCCAAGGGACCCTGACTCTCTTTGGGACAGCTGCAGTCTTGCTCTATCTAGACAGCCAGCTTGCCCTTGCCACCTTTGCCGTTGTCCCAGTTCTCTGGATTGGCGGGCTGTTGTATCGCATAGCTTCCGCCGACATTTATCGCCGCACTCGCGAAAGAATCGCCGCGATCACCTCCTACCTTCAGGAAACTCTCTCTGGAATCCGTGTTGTCCGGTCATTTGGCCAAGAGCCACGACACATGACTGAGTTCGCAGGACTGAATGAGGCCAACCGTGCGGAAAACATGAAGACCGTCTATCTCAATGCCAGCTACTTCCCGGCCGTCGAGATGCTCAGCGCAGCTGTAACTGCCGGAATCCTCTTGGTCGGAGGCGCCGCAGCGGTCTCTGGCCGCCTCACGGTGGGAGTGGTCTTCGCATTTGTCGCGGCTCTAAACAACTTCTTCGATCCGATCTCCCAACTCAGCCAGCTCTATACGACCTATCAGTCAGGCATGGCGGCGCTCGACAAGATCTTTGAGCTGCTTGACACCGAGGCCGACATCGTGGACCAGCCCTCTGCAGTGGACCTGCCTCACATCGACGGACGCCTCTCCTTCGATGCGATCCACTTCGGATATGCAGGTCCCGACGGAGCAATGGCCCTCAACGGGATCACCTTCGAAGTCCCGGCCGGAACGAGCGTCGCTCTGGTGGGCGAAACTGGTGCCGGAAAAAGCACGCTGGCGAAGCTGGTGGCTCGTTTCCACGACCCAACCGCTGGTCGAATGCTGGTGGATGGCCATGACCTCCGCGAGGTAACGGCCCGATCCCTTCGCTCACAGATGGGGATCGTCCCTCAAGAGCCGTTCCTTTTCAGCGGGACCCTCGCCGACAACATCGGGTTTGGTCTTCAGGGAGCGACCCGTCAGCAGATCATCGACGCAGGGACGCTTGTGGGTCTGGACGCCGTTGTGGAGTCCTTCCACGAGGGCTGGGATGCCCCTGTCGGCGAACGAGGCGTTCAACTGTCATCCGGACAGCGCCAGCTCGTTGCGTTCGCGCGGGCGCTCGTTTCAGATCCCCGAATTCTGGTCCTCGATGAAGCCACCGCCAATGTTGATGTCCACACAGAGGAGCGGATCGAGGAAGCTCTCGAAAAGCTTCTCGTTGGACGCACCGCGGTCATCATCGCTCACCGGCTCTCCACTATCCGGACAGCAGACTTGATAGTGGTGCTAGAGCACGGTCGCGTGGTCGAGAGCGGGAACCACGACGAGCTAATTGCTGCTGGTGGACATTTCAGTGCCCTTCACAGGGACTGGATGGACCACGCCGGACCGCTATCTAAGTAGGAAGCTGCGGGACAGGGATTCGAACCCCGATTACCCGGACCAGAACCGGACGTCTTGCCGTTAGACGATCCCGCATGGATCAGGCGCTGATAATAGCGATGCTCAGCTGTCAGGCCATCCGTCGGGAATCTCAAACTCGATATCCCCGCGGGAGATGGCGTAACCACCGGCGGCTCCAGAACCTATCTCCAACGGTGCGCCGCCATCCGCAGTTCTGAACTCAGCCGCCGCCAAGGCCTCGGTTCCAAAGAACCCTGCAAGCGCTCCCAGAGACCGCGCCAAATTCTCAAGCCCACCGATTGCCCCTACGATCTTCCCCTCGTCGTCATCAACATCAAAATCGGGAAACTTGTGCAGATGAAGTTCACCCAACGGTGTCCCTCCGAGCCCATCGATGGCGGGAACAGTTCGCATCTCTTCTCCCTCAGCAACGGAGAGGACCCCCTCAAGGTGGTCGTAGCGGACAAGCGCGGGTGAGACATCATCGCCCTGCGGGATCAGCACCCCGACAGCTAAAGCGCCAGTGCCTTCAGCCCAGCCAATGAGGGTGGCGGCCGTGTCGGCAAGGCTTGGAATGGCCTCTGCCATACCTCTACTCCCGCTCAGGAAGGGCTGGGCACGTTGAAGACGGCTGCTACCTGCTCTTCAAGGCCTGGTGCTAGAACGACAAGGACCTCGTCCCCGGCTCCAATGACGGTGTCAGCGCGGGGTACAAAGCCACCATCGGGCCTCAGGACGCTGATGATGAGGCTGCCATCAGGCAGTGGAATGTCGGCGACAGCAGCGTTGGCGGCCGGCGCCCCTTCAATGACCTCTACCTCAATGATCTCGATCTGATCGTCGGTCAGCTCAAGCAGGTGGACCAGACCAATTTTTGGCACCTCATGCTCAATCAGCCGAAGAATCATGTTCGTTGCGGACACGGCTGGCCGTATTCCAAGCAGGTTGAAGTGTTCAACATTGCGCGGGTTGTTGACGCGAGCAACGATCCTCTCGCACATGTACTTCTCTTTCGCCATCTGGCAAATCAGAATGTTGTCCTCATCGTCACCCGTGACGGCCACCAAGAGGTCGGCGCGAAGGACTCCAGCACGCTCAAGAACCCACATCTCGGTCGCATCGCCGTATTGCACTACATGCTCAAGTTCGTCCTCAATCACGGTGTATCGGTCACGTCGCTGCTCTATCAGCGTTACCTCATAACCCTTCTCAAGAAGCTCGCGGGCAAGGTTGACCCCAACTTTGCCTCCGCCTGCGATGACCACGTACATCGCTAAGACCCTGCCTCTGCGCTAGCAATCGTGGTATCCACAAGCTCGATCGCCCGGCTAGTACCGCAGATCGTTTCGATGCCGCCGCGCTGGCCGTACCACTCGGCTCGCGCAGGGTCCAACACTCGCGCAATTACCTTGGCAACCTGGAACCGTTCCTTGGCAATCTGAGCAACGACAAGATTTGTGTTGTCACCGTTGGTGGCAGCAACAAAAACATCTGCACGTTCAACGCCCGCAGCAATCAGCGCTTCACTCTCGAGCGCAGCGCCAACAGTGAAAAGGCCTCCGGCTTCCTCCCACGTGGTCGACATTCCCTGCTCGAGTTGCTCATGCGAGAGCGCATCCCGGTCGAGCACGGACACAGTGTCGCCGCGCTCAAGAGCACGTTTGGCGACACTCGCGCCTACCCGGCCAACACCGACTACAAGGACAAACATGAGCCGATCCTACTCCGCTTCGCCGGCTTCATCATCGTCGTCGCGGCTACGAGTCCCGTCAACGTTTGTAGACGGCACGGTCACGAGCACTCTGCACGCCGCCTTCCGCAGAACAAACCTCGTCATTTCACCAAGTCCAACCTGACGACCAATACCCGCGGGTGCCGTCCTTGCCGCCCTGGATGGCTCCTCGGCAGAGAGAATGATCACATCAACCCCACGCCGCTTCGCTTCACGGACGATGCCATCACCGAGCTTGCGGATTCTCACCTGAGCAGTGGAAACCGTCACGCCTTGATACTCCTCTCCCACTGCCTTTGCGTGCCTGAGAGAGCTCAACGCTAACTCAGTCTGCTCACGACTAATCGAGGCATCGAGTGGAAGTGCCAGTGGGATCTCGTGGAACCAGATCGCCTCAATGACCGCTCCAGTTTCCTGAAGGTCATCATGTCGGCTCCCCGCGAGGCGGCCGGCCGTCTGGACGATGTCGTCGTCAAGATCAGTGCCCAGAATGGGGACAAGAATGGACCCGTAGGACGCCGCCTCATCCGAATACGTGAGGGCTCGCTCTGACACCTCAACCTCACCGACAATGCTGTTCCCAGTCAGCAGGCGGTAAGCCACATAGAGGACGATGCCTCCGATCAGCCATGCCGAACCCACAATCCGCGCAGCAGGATGCAGAATCAGTACGGCAACAAACGCGGCTGCGGAGGCGACTGCTCCGACAAGAGCAGGAATCGGAACCGACCTGCTCTCGGTCCCCAGCGACAGCGGCATCCGCCAACTCCCCGTGGACATACCACCAGTCCAGCGGAGCTTAAGTACAGAAAGATGCGCAATCGTGATGGCCAGCATGGCTCCGAAGGCGTAGATCCCAGCGAGCATGCGAATGTCGCCCGATGCAGCTAGTCCTGTGGCGGCTAGCCCCGAAAGAATGATGATCAGCCAAGGCGTGCCATACCGTGCGCTGACACGGGCAACCACTCGTGGGATTTGCCTGTGGCGCGCCAAGGAGTACGACAAGCGCGAAAGCCCGAGCATGGCCGAACGAACAGCTGCGGTGAGGCCAATGAACCCGCTGATTGCAACAACCTTGGCGAGAAAGTCTCCGAACGTGCCTGAGTCGAGTCCTTGCGCCACTCCAACCAGTGGCGCGTTTAGCCATTGGGAACCGAGGTCGGTGGCCCCGCCCCTTACCGGCACGGCCGCCAGCGCAACGCACGCAATACCAACATGCAAAACCACGATGACGCCGACGCCTCCCAACAGCATCCGCTTGACCCCTGACCCGTCCATTCGGAACTCAGGGGCAAGGCTTGCGGCGGCTTCGAGGCCAGTGAAGGCCACCGTTACTAAGGTCAACGCGTAAATGACGTGTGGCCAGGTAGGTGACACGCCGATGTCAAGCCCTGCGGTAATAAGCCCGCTCTTGCCGAACAAGAAAACAAGCCCAACGACCAGCACGATTCCCTGAATCCCAATATCCGCGACCGCGATGACAATGCGATTCCGCGTTGCTGACGGATTAGCCCCTCGGACATTGGCAACCACGGCGTAAAGGACGACCAAGCCTGCCGTCAGTGCCCTGCCCCAGCCGTGTCCTAGTGGCGGCCAGATGGTTCCCAGATAGCCGGCGGCTGTGGTGGCGGCCAGTGCCATCACGACCAAGAAATCCAGCACAACTACCCACCCAGCAGCGAAGGACACCAGTTCATTGAAAGCATGCCGCGCAAGTGAGCTAGAGCCGCCGGGCTCGGGATGCCCAAGCGCTCCCTCCGTGTAACTCATGGCCGCGAGACCAAGGAATAAACCGCCTGCGAGGAAGACCAGTGGAGTCAGCCCCAAGGCCTTGTCAGCAATCAGACCCAGCGCAAAATAGAGCCCGGCCGCACTAGTTGTATAGACGAGGGCGAAGAGCCCAAGTGGGCCAACCCGTTGTGCCTGGACTTCATCTCTCGCCGTCATTCGCCCCTCACAGTCAGCCAATAGCGCCCGACTCCTGCTGCTACGAAGAGAAGACCCATGAGGACTCCGATAGAGAGCACTCCACCTCCAGCAGAGATGGCGCGAACAACTAGTGCGATGCCAACGACAACCATCGCAGCGGCAAGAAACCGGATAGTTGAGCGGTGGACGCCCGGCTGACTCATGCCCGTCCCCCGATGAACCCTCGGTTACCCGAAGCGTCGGGTATCGACTGCACGATTACGCGGCAAGGCCGTTCAGCGAGAACGGTGTCAAGGGTTCTACTGAAAGGCCCACCACCGGGTTTCGCTCTGGCTGGCAACACGATGGCCCTAGACCCGATCTCTTTCGCTAAATCGACGATCACCCGGCCGGCCTGTCCTGACCTGACGTTGACGACACTCCCCGTAACTCTGCGCCCACCAGCTACACGGGCTTCCTCAATGATTGCCTTGGCTCGCGCCTCCTGTACGGGCATCTCGGCATCGATTGGACTCTCCGCAGGCACCGGAATGGTCACGATGACATGGATTGCTCCCTGAGCCTCGCCCGCGAGACCCTTCGCGGTGGAGATCAGCTCGGGATCAAACACACCGCCCTCAACCGCCACCAGAACTGATTGATATTCAGCCTCGTGAGGAAGGACCGGTTTGGACACATCAGCAGTGACAGTCGTCGTCAAATCCAAGCCCTGAGTCTTTCGGTACACCGCGTAGACCAGAACTCCCGTGAGTAGCCAACCAATACCCGTGATCGCAACATCCAGATGGAGAAAGGTCACGGTGACCCATGCAAAAAGAGTCCCTGCGCCGCCAACGGACGCAAACACCGGAATATCCATTCCGCGGAACCGGAGGCGCCCAGGACCGCTGTAAGGGCGTTTGGCGTCTGGCTGAGTGATTCGCAGCCGGATAACGGCTGCGTGAGCAATCGTGAACGACAACATTGCTCCAAACGCGTAGAGATTGCCAAGAAACTCTGCTTTGCCTGGTATTACCGCCACGCAGGCGATAGCCCCGAAGAGCAGGATGCCTAGCCAAGGAGTGCGGTACTTGGGATGTAGCTGACGCATACTGTCGGGCACCTGTCGGTGGAGTCCCATTGAGTAGACCAAGCGCGACACCCCGATGATGCCAGCGTTGGTGGCGATGAAGAGAATCGTGGCCGCCAGGATTCCCACGTAAATCTCCGTAGCACTCTGGAGCGGTCCGAGGGAAAGTTGCTTGACCACCCCGAGCACGGGATCCCCGGCATACCCACCCTTGTCGCTAGATATACCGAGCTGCGTTTGGCACTTCCCGTCAACGCAGGTCACAGGCAGTGCCGAGAGTGCTACAGCAGGCAGTACCGCGTAGATGGCAAACACAGCAATGACAACTCGGTTGATTGCCTTTGGCACTGTCTTGCCCGGGGACTTGGCCTCCTCCGCCATGTTGGAGATCGTCTCGATGCCGGTGTAGGCGATCATTCCCACGGGGATCGCGATCACAAAGTTGGTCCACGTTGGAGCAACGCCCCACTGGACGTTGTTCGCGAGGGTCTCCGGTGAAAACACCAGGAAGAGACCGACCAGGACGAGTAGCAGCTGCGTCGCGAAGTCGATCACTGCAAGGAAGATGTTCAGCCCAGCGGCCTCCTTGACACCAACCACATTGACCACACTAAGAAGAACGATCACACCGATGGCGGCGATGATGTCCCCAGGTGAGTGCCTCAGTGGCTCCCAAAACAATCCCCCGATGTAGTGGGGAACGAAGAATGCGCTGATCGCGATGGTGATCGTGTAGTTGAGCATCTGGCCCCAGGCTGCAAAGAAGGACCAGAACTCATTGAAGGCGTGCCGTGCGAAGCTCGACGACCCTCCGGCCTCCGGGTACATCGCAGTGGCTTCTGAATAGGTAGCCGCCGTCAGATAGAAGAGCACGCCACTGATCAGAAAGACGATCGGGCTCGACGACCCTCCGGCCTCCGGGTACATCGCAGTGGCTTCTGAATAGGTAGCCGCCGTCAGATAGAAGAGCACGCCACTGATCAGAAAGACGATCGGTGTGAGGCCGAGGGCGTAGCTGGCAACTAGACCAAGTGCGTAATAGATAGAGGACCCGACATTGCCGTACGCAGTCGCAAAGAGAGCGTTGACACCAAGTACGCGTTCGAGTCCGGGTAGAAGCCTGCGAGCCATAGGCCCTGATCCTACGCGTCCAGCCGACAGCCCACCCGTGCATCCGCCAGACGATCTCTCTAGTCTTGCCCTCGATGGCCGCGCGGATAATTCTCTTTGGAGCAACTGGTTACACAGGCGAGCTCACAGCGCGCGCAATGGTGAAGGCCGGGTCGACACCAATCCTTGCCGCCCGTAGCCCAGAGCGCGTCCAAGCTCTCGCTGACGAACTTGGCGGCCTGGACACAGTCGTGGCCGATGTGACAGACCCTGCCTCTGTCCGCTCGCTCGTCGACAAGGGTGATGTGATCGTTACCACCGTTGGGCCATTTGCTCGCCTAGGTGAGCCTGCTTTCCAAGCTGCTCTAGATGCCGGCGCCCACTACGTGGACTCAACCGGTGAGCCATCTTGGATCCGTAGAGTGTTTGAGGCCGACGCGCAAGCGAAGAACGCCGGTATCGCTGCTCTTACAGCGTTTGGCTATGACTACGTACCGGGCAACCTTGCCGCAGGCATGGCACTTGACCTAGCCGGCGCTGATGCAGTAAGCGTCAACGTTGGTTACTTCTTCCAAGGCGGCTTCGGTGCGAGCGGCGGCACCCTCGCCTCCCTGGCGGGCGCCTTATTGACGCCTGGCTTCGAGTATCGCGATGGAGCGATCAGAACCGTCCGCGGTGCCAAGGCTGAACACACCTTCGCCACTCAAGGCGGTCCCCGCGTAGGGCTTTCAATTGGCTCGTCAGAACACTTCGCGATTCCTCAGATCTCCGATGCCATCACCGATGTGAACGCATATCTGGGCTGGTTCGGACCTAGGACCGCTCCAGCTCGCTATGGAGCCGCCGCTGTTGCAGGCATCACCAAGATTCCTGGCGCAAAGGCTCTTCTCGGAGCGGGCCTGAAGAAGGCCCTCCCGGGGTCAACTGGTGGCCCAAGCACAGCCGAACGCGCGAAGTCAGGATCGGTAGCCGTTGCTGAGGCCTTAGCCGCTGATGGCACCCAAGTTTCCTTCGTAGAACTCAACGGCCCCAATGGCTATGACCTGACGGCGGAGTTCCTTGCCTTCGCAGGCAGGACCCTGGCAACGGTCGGGCCTGCCAACACGGGCTCCCTCGGGCCGGTGAAGGCATTCGGGCTCGATGCCCTTGCCGCTGGATGCGCTGCAGCTGGCCTCAAGCCAGTCAGCTAGCCGCCCCTTCTCTCAAGCCCGCCCTACGACCGCCATTCGCGTCGTGGCCTATCAGCCTTGGCGGACTTAGGGCATGAAAAAACCCGCCCTCTGCCGAACTTCTCAGCAGAGAGCGGGTCGAATTCAGTTGATCTAGCTGATTACTGGAATCAGGAGGATCGCAACAATGTTGGCTACCTTGATCATTGGGTTGATCGCTGGACCAGCTGTGTCCTTGTAGGGATCTCCAACCGTGTCGCCTGTGATCGATGCCTCATGAGCAAGGGTTCCCTTGCCACCGAAAGCACCATCCTCGATCAGCTTCTTGGCGTTATCCCAAGCACCACCACCGGCGGTCATTGAGATGGCCACGAAGACGCCCACAACGATGACACCCATGAGGAGTCCACCAAGTGCCTTGACGCTGACGAGAGCGACAACGGCAGTCACCACGATCGGAATCAGGGACGGAATGATCATCTCGCGCTGCGCTGCCTTAGTTACAAGGTCTACACAAGCCGCATAGTCCGGACGCTCAGAGCCGTCCATGATGCCTGGCTTCTCACGGAACTGTCGACGCACTTCCTCGACAACCGCACCGCCTGCGCGGCCAACGGCTTCCATTGAGAGGGCGGCGAACAAGTTCACCATCATGCCGCCGATAAGCAGGCCGATCAGAACCTCAGGGTTGCTGATCGAGAAACCGGCTGTGTCAA
>JAPLCJ010000056.1 GCA_026392255.1 Solirubrobacterales bacterium | reverse complement strand
GCCAGAACCGTCTTTGAGAACTCCCATGTCCCACGGGATTTTGATGCGGTGGAAATCCCGTTTGCCGAGTCTGGTGAGCCAACTCTGATCAGGCCACAACGTCATAAGCGTGCGCCGGACCCAGCCCAGACCACCACATCTGCCGACGAAGCCGCTAGTCTCGACTCTTAGAAGGTCTAAAGCAGTTCCTTTAACCCGGTCCGAGAGGCCAGGAAGGAATCACATAGTGGGACAGGTCCAACCAGATACGGTCGTGCTCGATGGCGAGCGGATGGCACGCGCGCTCATCAGGATCAGCCATGAGATTGTGGAACAGCACCCCAATCAGAGATTGGCCCTCGTTGGAATTCACACCCGCGGTGCAATCCTTGCTTCCCGGCTCCAACCGTTAGTTGCGGAAGTCAGCGGTGCTGAGGTTCCCCTCGGGGAAGTAGATATTTCTCTCTACCGCGACGATGTTGCCACCCGAGGTGCGGCACCGGTCGTGCACTCCACCAACCTGGACTTTGACATTGAGGGCACGACGGTCATTGTGGTCGACGATGTCCTGTTCACCGGAAGAACAGTGCGGGCAGCGATTGACGCAATCTTCGACTTCGGCAGGCCCCGGTCAATCCGTCTGGCAGTCCTCTGCGACAGGGGACATCGCGAGCTCCCAATCCGGCCCGACCATGTAGGCAAGAACATTCCAACCTCTCTAGACGACCGCGTCAATGTCCATCTGGTTGAGACCGACGGAGAAGACTCAATTTCCGTCGCCCACTCAGGAACGGCCTCCTGATGAGGCACCTGCTCGGAATTGAGGACTTAGGGCGCGAGGGAATAGAGCGAATCCTCGATCGGGCAGAGTCTTTTGAGGGCGTAGCTTCCAGAGATATTCAGAAGGTGCCAGCGCTGCGCGGCCGACTGATAGTCAACCTTTTCTACGAGGCGTCCACCCGGACCACATCCTCTTTCGAACTGGCAGCGAAGCGGCTATCTGCGGATGTCATCTCTGTCCGGTCCTCGGGCTCATCCGTTGAAAAGGGCGAGTCCCTCAAAGACACAATCACAACGCTCGATGCCTATGAGCCTGCCGCCATCGTCGTGCGTCATCCGAAGGCTGGAGCCGCTCATCTAGTCAGTAAATGGACGCGAGCTGCGGTTATCAACGCGGGAGATGGGGCGCACGCACACCCGACCCAAGCGCTACTTGATGTGCACACACTCAGGGGACGAGTCGGAAATCTCGACGGCCGAAATATTTGGATCGTCGGAGACATCGCCCACTCTCGAGTGGCGAGGTCAACCGCCAAGGCCTTCAGCTTGATGGGCGCCCGCGTCACACTTGCCGGGCCGCCGACACTGATGCCGCCGGGAATTGGTGTTGCCTTGGGCTGTGAAGAGACGACTAGCCTTGCCAAGCTTGGCGAAGCCGATGTCGTTTACGCCCTCCGTATGCAGCACGAACGCATGGAGGGAGGGGACGTTCCCTCACTAGCTGAGTACTCAGCCCATTACGGGGTGACAGAGGACCGCCTGGGTGCGGACCAGTTGGTGATGCACCCTGGGCCCGTCAATCGGGGCGTTGAGATCTCCGGCGATGTTGTTGACTCGAGCCGCGCTTTGATTGCGCAGCAGGTGGCAGCGGGAGTCGCTGTCCGCATGGCTGTTCTCTATGAACTACTTGCAGGTGCTGAAAAAGACGGACGAATGAGAGAGGTATCAGCCGCATGAACGGTCGATTTGGATGGAAGGGCGGTACCCCCGCCAATGTTCTAATCACAGGTGCGCGTGTGGTGGACCCCCGCGAGAATCTCGATCAGCAGATGGATGTTCTGGTCGCCGACGGGATCATCACCCAGATCGCAGCCGCCGGATCCATTACCGCGGGTGATTCGACGATCACAGTCCAAGATGCAGGTTCAATTCTGATGCCGGCCTTCACCGACCCGCATATTCATCTCCGGACGCCCGGCCAGGAACACAAAGAAACGATTGCTTCGGGCACGATGGCAGCGGCGGCAGGCGGATATTGCCTCGTCATCGCGATGCCGAATACGACCCCGGTCATTGATGGACCTGACTTACTCCGGGGGATCCTTGCTCGTGCCAACGAGACTGCCGTGATTCCGATGGCACAGACCGGTGCTATTACTCGCGATCTTGCGGGTACCGAGTTGACTGAGATGGCAACAATGATGGACACCGGAGCAGCCGGGTTCACCGATGACGGCATTGCCGTACGAGATGCCGGCGTGTTGAGAAGAGCCCTCCGATATCAGGCGGTCGCCGGCGGCGTGATTGCTCTCCATGAAGAGGACACAGCCCTCTCAATGGGCGCTCCCATCAATGAGGGCGTTGTGTCGGCCCGCCTAGGTCTCAGAGGACAGCCAGGCTCAGCCGAGTCGACAATGATCGCGCGAGACTGTGCGCTGGCCCGGATGGAGAACGCAGCTATCCACATCCAACACGTCTCCACGTACGAATCTGTCGAAGTGATCCGAAGGGAAAAGGCACAGGGAACAAGGGTAACTGCGGAGGCGAGCCCGCACCATCTACTGCTCACTGAGGAGGCTTGTTCCACGCTGGACTCGAGGGCGAAAATGAACCCGCCGTTGAGAACTGAGGTTGATCGCAACGCTGTGATAGCTGGTCTGGTTGACGGAACGCTGGACTGCGTCGCCACCGATCACGCGCCACATTCAGACGATGAGAAGTCTCAGCCCTTTGAGGATGCTCCATTTGGAACCACCGGCTTGGAGACCTCGTTCGCCGTCCTTTATGACGAGCTGGTCACGCCGGGTCTGATTGAGCTTGGGGTGCTTGTCGAGCGGATGACCTCGGGCTGCGTTCCGTTCGGGTTTGAGCCACCAACCGTGGCCGTCGGGGAACCCGCGAACCTAGCTCTGTTTGACACGCGCGCAGAATGGACCGCGGGCGAAACCGGTTGGGTCAGCATGAGCTCTAACAGCTGCTTCACAGGCCGCGCCATGTCAGGGCGAATCTCCCTGACACTCGCTGGTGGCGTGATTGTTCACACCGCGGAGGCAAACCGATGACTCGCCGAGTAGAGGCAGAATCAACCGCGCTGATTCTCGTCGACTTTCAGGAGCGCTTCGCGGGTGCGGTCAAGGGCTTCGACGCCGCTGTTTCGCGAGCTAGCGTTCTGGCATCAATGGCGCAGATTCTCGAGATCAAGATAGTGGTCACTGAGCAGTACCCACAAGGGCTAGGGGTGACGGTCAGCACTCTGAGGGCGGCATTGGGTGAGTACACGCCTCTCGAAAAGACTGTTTTTCCCGCTACCCGCGCAGAAGGGTTCGACCTCGGAGGTGCAACAGCAGCAATAGTCGCAGGGGTGGAAGCCCATGTCTGTGTCGCCCAAACCGTCCTTGACCTTCTCGATGCCGAAATTCAGGTCCACGTTGTTGCCGATGCTGTTGCATCACGCTCAAACTCTGAGAAGGATGCGGCGCTTGCCCGCCTGCGCGATGAGGGTGCTGTGATCACAATGACGGAGGCCGTGCTGTTTGAGCTGACGGGTGGTTCATCGCACCCCCGCTTCAAGGAACTTCAGGGGTTGGTGAAATGAGCACGGGATACCTACTTTTGGAGGACGGGACAAGCTTTGAGGGCAACCTATGTGGCTCCGAGCAAGGTTCGATCGGCGAGGTTGTCTTCACAACGGCGATGTCGGGGTACCAAGAATCCGTAACCGACCCAAGTTTTGCTGGCCAGATTCTGGCCTTCACAGTCCCTCACGTTGGGAACTACGGAGTTTCAGCAGCCGCTATGGAGTCCTCGCGGGTCCATGTTCGCGGGGTAGTGATGCGCAGAGCTATGAATGGTGAAGATGCCAGTAGCGCGGAGGGTGGCTGGATTGACTGGCTGCGTGACTGCGCCGTTCCTGCAATAGAGGGCGTCGAAACACGCTCACTTGTCAAGCACATCCGCAACAAGGGAGCGATGCGGGGCGGAATCTTCAGCTCGGAGACAACTCAGGACGATGCGCTTGCCGAAATTGGGCGCGAGGAGACGATGTCGGGCCGTGACCTTGCATCAACCGTGACTCAGACGGAGATGGTTGAGCTCGGACCGCTCGGACCAGGGACGCCAGTGCGCCTCGCGGTGATCGATACAGGCATTAAGGACTCCATCGTCACCAAGCTCAGGGAACGAGGTGCAACGCTCGAACTGCACCCTTGCTCGGTAACAGCAGACGAGCTCCGTGCCCGCGAGGTAGATGCATACTTCCTCGCCAACGGACCTGGTGATCCCGCGGCGTTGGACTCGATCGTGGAGACCATCCGGGGCTTGATAGGCCATCGACCCATTTACGGCATTTGCCTTGGGCACCAGTTGCTCTGCCGGGCGGTTGGTCTTGAGACTTGGAAGCTCCCGTTTGGCCACCGAGGCGCCAATCACCCAGTTAAGGACCTAGTGACCGGGCGGGTGGAGATCACCTCACAGAACCATGGTTTCGCTGTGCGAGGTCCGGGTGGATCAGACACCGTTGATGTTGACCAGCCAGTCGGGTGGGACACAGATTTCGGTCGAGCCGAACTAACACATGTGAACCTGTATGACCGCACTGTTGAAGGGTTGTCACTCCCGGATGCTCGCTGCGCAACTGTCCAGTACCACCCAGAAGCGGGCCCCGGACCGCATGATGCCGAGTACGTGTTCGATCGTTTCTTGGCCGAGATAAACGGGGAGGTAGCCTGATGCCACGTAGGGACGACATTTCGCGGATCATGATCCTCGGCTCAGGTCCGATCGTGATCGGTCAGGCCGCTGAGTTCGATTATTCGGGTACTCAGGCCTGCAAGGTTCTCCGTGAGGAGGGCTACGAGATCGTGCTCGTGAACTCCAACCCGGCCACGATTATGACTGACCCTGACTTTGCCGATGCCACCTACATCGAGCCACTTTTGCCTGAGACCGTCGCGAGGATCATCGAGAAGGAGCGGCCTGATGCCATCCTGCCAACTCTGGGCGGTCAGACAGCGCTCAACCTTGCCAAGGCCCTGCATGAGGACGGCACGCTAGAGCGTT
>JAPLCJ010000031.1 GCA_026392255.1 Solirubrobacterales bacterium | reverse complement strand
GAGAAGGTCAAGATTGGTGCCGATCGCGGTCATTGGCGTGCGTAGTTCGTGACCTGCTTCGGCTGCGAAACGGCGAGCCGCATCACGTGCTTGGGCTGTGTCCGCGTGGGAATGCTCAAGCCGCTCGAGCATCTGATTGACGCCGTGAGCAAGGGCAGCGACCTCTGCGGGGCTTGATGGCTCAGGTACGCGGATGTCAAGGTCCTCAGTTCCCGATACCTGATCCGCGGAGTCACGTAGCCGACGGATCGATGCGGTTGCGAGGCCGGCAAGCACCCACCCAAGAAGCGCAGCGCCAAGCAGGCCAGCGAGGCCAAGGAGCAGAGCGCGTTCGGTTAGGTCATGGACACGACGCTCTGTTGCCCCAAGCGGCGTGGCGGTGACGATGCGCGCACCGCTGGCATCGAGTGACAGGACGCGCCAGTCACCGGTCTCGGGGGTGGAGAGCGTTCTAAGGCCGGTCTGGGCTGACGCCAGTGCTTGCCCTGGAATGCGCCCAGACTGGAGGAGAGTCTTGCCGCGCAAGGTCACCACTAGGCCGCCCGGGTCACCAAATGTGGATTCTGCGTCGAAGCCAACGGCAGCCAAGGTAAGTGGGGCGGCTTCACTAGTTTCTCCTTGAGGGCGCTCCCCACCGCCTTCTGGCTGGCCTGGTGTCTTGGTGTAGTCAGCGAGAGCGTCACCGACACGCTTTCCGCGTGACTCAAGCGCTGTGTCAATACGACTCAGGTCACCAGCTTGGTAACTACGGACCACGGCATATCCCACGGCGCCCAGAGTGAGTGCCGTGGAGAAAATCACTACCAGCGCGACACGCGCACGCAGACTGGACAGGAACCGAGGCCGCATTAGGTCCTCAGCGCGAAGCCTTGTCCTCTAACGGTGTGGATAACGCGGGGCAGGCCGCCATCTTCAAGCTTTTTGCGAAGGTAGCCAACGAACACGTCAACAACATTGGTCCGGACGTCGAAGGAGTAACCCCAGACAAGGTCTAGGAGGGTCTCGCGGGAGAGCACAAGACCAGGATTGGAAATGAATGCTTCGAGCAGATCAAACTCGCGACCGGTCAGGTCTAGCTCCCGTCCGTGCATCCACGCCTTGCGTTTCTGAGGGTCAAGCCGGAGTGAGCCGACCTCGCGCGTGATGCTGCCGGAGTGCTCGGGCCGCCGTCGCAGTAATGCGCGCACCCTCGCCAAGAGTTCCTCGAGGGCGAAGGGCTTAGTCAGGTAGTCGTCGGCGCCGGCTTCAAGGCCAGCAACGCGGTCATCTACTCCGTCGCGGGCTGAGAGGATAAGAATCGGCAGGTCTTCCCCTGAACCGCGGATCTTGCGTGTTACCTCCACGCCATCGATGCCGGGCATCGTCACATCAAGGATCACCAATGCTGGGGGGTCTATCTCCACTGCGGCAAGGGCGCGGACCCCATCGGGTACTGATCGAACGGTTAGCCCTTCACCACGCAGGGCGGTTTCAAGAGCTTTGCGGATTGCCTCGTCATCGTCGACAACCAAGACCAGCGGTTGCCGCTCAGGTTGACTATTGCCTGATCCCATAAGCAGTAACAGTATGCCCACAGAGCCTTCGCCGTAGTTGGCCAGTACGGAGTCTCGCCATCGGATACGGTGAGTACATGGCCACAGCACATGGAACCGTCGATAGTCCACTCGCAGCGGAAGAGGTCTTCCGCCGTGTTTCAGACTTTTCAACCACAGAACAGTGGGATCCAGGCGTTATTGAAGCCGACCGGCTTGGCGAGGATGGAGAGGCAATCGAGATTGGCGCCAAGTTCCGTGTTGTCGCCGCATTCATGAAGACCAAGAGTGAATTGATCTACGAGATCACCGAGTTCACACCCGGTAAGCGTGTTGTCCTGCGGGGCGAGAACGCCACCGTTGTCTCAGTTGACGAGATCACTGTCGAACCACACGGGGACGGCAGCCGCCTCAACTATCACGCTGACCTCACCCTCAAAGGGCCACTGCGCTTGATGGACCCACTGCTTGGCGTTGTGTTTGACGGGATTGCCAAGAAGGCACTCGCCGGGCTTACGACTTACCTCTCTGCCTAACTGCTGCTGACGCGTTAGCGCCAGACCGGGTTAGGAGCCGACGGCCTCTTCGTCGATCAGGTAACCGGTAGCAAGGTTGAGGACTGAGCCGCGGATGCGATCCCGGTGGGGCAGAGCCTTACTGTTGCGCAGGATCTCAAGCGTCATCGCGAGGGTTGTTGCTGGCGAGTCCGTCACAGGCACGTCCCAGTCAGGAGTCTCGCCGGTGTCGGCGCCGATCTGGGCAGCGAACTCCAACGGGCTGATGCGGTGAACGCCACAGTCGGTGTGCTGGATTACAAGAATCTCTTCGGTCTCAAGTAGGCGCTGTGACGCGGCCAGTGAGCGGATTGCGTCCTCAGTTGCGATGCCGCCCGCATTGCGGATCACGTGGGCATCACCAAGCTTGAGTTCAAACAGTGCGTCGAGGTCAATCCGCGCGTCCATGCATGTCAGCACGGCAAGTTTGCGGCGCGGTGGCGCGTACATTTCCGCTGGGGCAATGTGGCCGTCTTCGAAACCGTCGTGTCGTTCTGATTCCTGCATTAGATGTCAGGTTATCGAGACGGCTGGCGGACCGGAGTCCACTGTGCTGCGTCCACGTCTACTAAGCCTTGCCACCGTTGCGACCACACCATCCGGAAGCGAGTTTTGAGGCCCTCGGGTGGACCGAGGGGCTCAACGGTGTAACCGGCCATGGGTGCGACCGTGAAGACACTTGACCCGTCCTTGAGTGCCTGTGCGAACGGTTTGAGGCCCACATTGCGGGTCAGCTGCAGTGCGGCCAATGAACCACCAGAGAGTTGAATGGCTAGGTCTCGGTCAAGCGGTGGGCCGGTCGCATAGGCGGCTTCAAGGACTTTGTCCCCCGGCTTCCAGCGTTGCTCGATGCCCTGTGCGGCGGAAATCATGTCGGGGCGCTGGTACTGAGTTAGCTCCAAGTAACTGCCGATCCCCAACCCGGCTACCACTGCGCCAGCCGTGATCAGGTTCACCGGCCACCGCGGGCGTGCTGTCAACGACCCAGCAAGAATCGCCCAAGCGGGAATCGACGCCATCAGGTTGCGCGTCAGCAAGAGCGAACGGTTTGGCTGCAGGCTGGACACGATCAGCCCCAGGAGAGTGACCACTGCGAGTGCGAGCACCAAGACAACCTCAGAGCGTGGTCGGGGCAGTGGCCGGCCAGTTTTGGCCACCGCCACCAGCGCTGGAATACCAGCCCTCAGCAGGCCGGCGAGGATCAGCCCGATGGCCAGCGCCCTAGGGATTTCGCCAAGCCCAAGGAAGGGATGGCCAATTGATGCCCGGCCAAGCATCCGGCCCAGAGTCTCGACCGTCAGTGGTGCCTGGTCAGCAATCCGGCGCGCCTCATCACTGGCATGGCCAAACTGAGTCAGGAACGATGGGACCCAAGTGAGGAAGGCCAGGCCAGCGGCCCCGACAGCCAGTCCCAAATGCCGGCGGCAGTTGGGGCGGGCAATGAAGGCCCACACGACGATTACTGCGAGTGCAAAAACGGTTGTGTAATGCGTCAACGCTGCTGACACGGCAAGAACCGCGAAGAGAATCCAATTCCGCGGTCTTGCCTCTGGCTCAGTTGCTTTGAGCACGACAAGGGCAGCTCCGGTAACCAGCAATGCAGCTAGGGAGTAGGCGCGGGCCTCAACGCCGTAGAACAGCAGGAAGGGACTGACGGCCACAATCGCCCCAGCGGCTAATGCGGCGGGAGCGCCAAAGACCCGGCGTGCCAGGAGTGCGGTAACCGGAACGAGTGCTGTTCCAGCAAGCACGGAAGGGGCACGCATCCAGAGGTCAGCGGGCGAAATGTGCGCGGCAGTCCACGACAAGGCAAAGCCCAATGGTGGTGTCTTCTCCTGGTGAATTACCGCGTTGAGCATCGACCCAAAGGACCGGTTGTGGATCAACTCGTAGAGGTAGAGCTCATCGCCAGCAGGACTCTCCTGCGCGCCAACAAACCGGAGCACGAAAGCCAGCGCTGTGAACAGGCCGATCAGCAGCCACCAGCGGCGATCTTGGGAGAGGGTCATCGCTTCCTCGCGGTGTCAGGCTGCCACTCGGTTGCTGTCACTGGGAGCAGGCCTTTCCAAGTCTGCGTCCAGACAGCCTTGAAGTGGGACTTCAAGTTCGCTGGCGGTCCAAGTGGTGGGCCCGTGCGGGGGCTAACAGGGCCGACAGTGAAGACTGTCTGGCCAATCCATACCGCCTGGTCAAACGGCTTGGTCCCGACCTCGCGTGTGATTTGCAGCTGCTTGCGCAGCTCGGGGCTTAGGTGCGCGGTGAGGTCAGTCGGTGGGCCATTGAAGTAGATGGACTCAAGGAGCGCATCGCCAGGTTTCCAACGCCCTTCAATCGCATGGGCTGCCGCCCGCATGTTGGGCCGGTTGAGGTCGCGTAATGAGGTCACGCTGCCAAGTAGCAGGCCGATGGCCACCAGAAGGCTGACCACCAAGGCAAGGGCTTTGGGCTGCCTTGTCAGCAGAAGCCCGGTCAGAACTGCAATCGACGGGAGTGAACAGATTGCGTTGCGTGGAAGCAGCATGGAGTGCTGGGGCCGCAGGCTGCCGATGATCAGGCCGACGATCGACGCGGTGGCGGTAAGTAGCAAGAGCCCATGAAGTGCGTTGGGCTTTGGGCGCTCGCCGCGGGCAGCCTGAACGGCCAAGCTAACCGTGGCTACCCCGACGCCGGTGAGGATCAACACCAAACCAGTCGTCCCAGGCACTTCCTGCAGCGTTACTGCCCTAAGTGATGACCAGACCGGATGGCCTACCAATGAGCGTGAGAGGACCTCCCAGACGCTGCTTAAGCCAAGTGGGGCAAGGGAGGCAACCCGGCGGGCCTCGTCACCAGAGTGGCTCAGCTGAGTGAGGAACGATGGCAACCACGGCAGCAGGGCCAATGCGATACCCCCGCAGGAGAGCAGGATGGCCTTGCGTGCATTGGGTCGTGCGATCAGTACCCACACAATGCTCGCGGCAATCACAAAGACTGCTGTGTAGTGCGACAGGAAAGCGGCCAAGGCAGCAACCGACCAAGCAACCCATGGGCCTGCACCAGGTCGTTCGTCCTCTGTTGCCCTCAGGAGCAGGACAAGACTTGCGCAGCTGAAGCAGGCTGCCAGCGCATATGAGCGCGACTCGATCCCGTAGAAGAGGAGGAAAGGGCTGACAGCAACAAGGGCCGCGGCCACCAGCCCCGCTGCACGGCTGGCAGTCCTAGTGCCCAGCAGGGCCACGAGCGGCACAAGTGCGGTCCCTGCCAGAACTGATGGGGCCCTCATCCAGGTGTCAGCTGGCCCCAACCTGCTGCCTAGCCAGGAGAGAGCGAAGCCAAGCGGCGGAGTCTTTTCCTGATCCACGACGAGAGTCATCATCGAACCGAACGACCGGTTGTGAACCAGCGTGTACATCGTCAGTTCGTCGCCAGCAGGGCTCTCGCCAGAGCCATAGGCGCGGAGAGCAAAGCCCAACAGGGCGAGGGCGAAAACAGCCCCCCACCACAGGCGTGTGTTCTGCTTTGACGCTTCCACTCAGCGGACGCTAGCGGCACCCGCGCCCATGAGCACCCAGCGGGTGGCCAATGACCGCCCGCCCGAGTGCCCTAGACGGCTAAGGCTGCCGGTCTGCTTAGGCTTCTTCGCGCAGCGAGCGAACGGTGCCGCTCTCTGCCAAACGGCGCAGGCCCTGCTCTTCAAGCTGCCGGGCGCGCTCCGGGGTAACCCCAAGTTCGCGGCCTGTCTGAGCGAGGGTTGTTGGATCCTCGCCGGTCAGGCCGAACCTAAGCTCAAGAACGGTTCGCTCACTGGCTGGCAGCGCGGACACGGCATCGCGCACAAGCAGTTTGCGGTCGTTGATCTCAGCCAGATCGGAAGGCATTGGCTCATCTGAAGGGAGGAGGTCACCAAGTGTGGTGTCTCCGTCTTCGCCAATTCCAATGTCAAGGCTTGTGACGCCCATCGCTGCCTTGCGGGCCTCGAGGATCTCCTCGATTGGCAGGTCCGTGGTCTCAGCCAGCTCAGCATCGGTTGGATCGCGACCCAGGAGGGCTGCCATCTCACGCTCTGCACGGGCGATTGCCCGCATCCGCTGGTTGACATGTACGGGTAGGCGGATCGTTCGAGCCGAGTTCTCAAGGCCACGCTGGATTGCCTGGCGGATCCACAGGGTGCCGTATGTGGAGAACTTGAATCCCTTGCGGTAGTCGAACTTCTCGACAGCGCGGATCAGGCCGAGCATGCCTTCCTGGACAAGGTCAGTCATGTCAAGGCCATGGCCCTGGTAGCGGCGGGCAACAGAGACAACAAGGCGGAGGTTTGAGTTGATCATCCGCTCCTTGGCTGCCAGGTCACCGCGCTCGATGCCCATTGAGAGCTCAACTTCCTGCTCCTTAGTGAGGAGTGGGTAGGCGCGGCTGAGCTGAAGAAGTTGCCCGAGCGCATCAGCAGCTGGGTCTGTTGAGACCGAGGACTTTTTCTTTTCCTGATGACGGGATACACGCAGCTGGGCGCGTGTGGTGTCGGAGCCTGAGGGGCGTCGGGCTGCTGGGCGACGGGCAGTCAACTTCTCGGCGCGGGCGGGCGTGCCGGTCGAAGTGTGGCTGCGTGGTTTCTTGTTTGGCTTCTTATCAGCTGACATCGGTTTCCTCATTCTAAGTAAGTGATTGGCGGAAGTCAAGGTTGAGGGGCGGTTAAGTGAGCGGTCTCACTCTCAGGAACTACAGTCGGAGCGGCAGTGCTGAAGCTGACAATCTCCTCCCTGTTGAACACACCGACAGGACTAAAGTATTGGTCGCAGTTAAAGGCCAGATAACGCCTCACAGGTTGTACGGGTGCGAGCCGGACCGGGCTTAGTAGTCTGGAGTGCGTGAGGTTGGACATCCACGGAACTGCCGATGCAATTGGCGTTCAGGCCGACAATCCCGGTTGGCTCACACTGGATGGAACCAACACTTGGGTAGTTGGAACAGGGGATGTTTGGGTAGTTGACCCAGGACCCGAGCTGCCAGACCACGTCGCCGCTGTGTTTGAGGCCGTTCGTGAACGCGGCGCATTGGCAGGCATCGCGCTGACCCACGGACACGGCGACCACGCCGACGCTGTGCCACTGCTTCTAGAGCTTTCCGGCCTGGTCCCGATTGTCTCCGGACTCTCTGGCGCCGCTGCGGGTGATCACGCAGGCGAGATGGAAGTCATTGCTCTACCCGGCCATTCAGCCGACCATCTCGCCTTCGCGTTTGGGGACATCGTCTTCACCGGCGATGCGATCTTTGCTGACAGCAGCGTCTTTGTAGCGCCCGGGCCGGGCTCGATGGCCGGCTACCTGGCGGGCCTGCAGGGGCTGATCGACCGAACGCCACGGGTACTCGCACCTGGGCACGGCCCGCTAGTTCACCCACCCGCAGAGCGGCTGCAGGAGCAGATTGACCACAGGCTCGACCGGGAACGGCGGCTGATCGACGCGATCGCCTCAGGCCAGACCTCCATCACCGCAATGCTTGAAACAGTTTGGGATGACGTACCCGAGATGCTCCTGCCAGCTGCGACCGTCACGCTCGCCGCACACTTGGACAAGCTGGACGAGGAAGAACGCCTGCCCGCGGATGTTGAAAGACCTGACATTCCAGAGTGGGTGGTGTAGCCTCGCAATGGTGGTCGAGGAGAAGGTCACTTTCTGCCGTATCTGCGAGTCCCTCTGTGGATTGGTCGCGACGGTTGAGGACGGGCAGGTAACCAAGCTTCGCCCTGACAAGGACCATCCGCTCTCGCTCGGTTACGCGTGCCCCAAGGGTATTGCGATGACCGATTTGCAGAACGACACCGATCGCGTTCTTCACCCGCTCCGCAAGAACGCCGACGGCGAGTTTGAGCGTGTGACTTGGGAGGAAGCTCTAGACGAGATCGGCACGCGCCTGCGCGCAGTGCGCGACGCCAACGGGCCAGAGTCAATCGGCTGGTACATGGGCAACCCCGGGGCTTTCTCGTACTCACACACCATGTGGGTGAAGGGCTTCCTTGATGCGATTGGCTCGCCGCACTACTACTCAGCTGGCTCCCAGGACGTCAATAACCGCTTTGCCGCCAGCGCATTGCTCTACGGCTCACCGCTGGTAGTTCCGATCCCCGACCTGCGCAGAACCAAGCACCTCCTGATCGTTGGGGCAAACCCGCTCGTCAGCCACGGCAGCGTGCTGACAGCCCACCGCATCCGCGACCAGCTGATGGACATCACCAAGCGGGGCGGAAAGGTTGTTGTCGTAGACCCTCGCCGCAGCGAGACCGCCAAGGCATTCGAACACGTTGCCATCAACCCCGACGGTGACGCGTGGATGCTGCTGTCAATGCTCAACGTGATCTTCGCCGAAGGGCTAGAAGACGCCGACGCGATCCAAGCCCAATCACAGGGCGTGGAGCTACTCCGTGACGCTGCGGCCGGCTACCCACCTGAGGCCACGCAGGACCGCACGGGTATTAATCCAGACACATTGCGTCAGATGGCACGCGAGCTTGCCAGTGCCGAGTCAGCCGCCGTCTACGGCCGAACAGGATCATGCCTTGGCCGCAGAGGAACCCTTGTGTCATTCCTGCTGGACGCACTCAACGTTGTCACCGGCAACCTCGACAGCCCCGGCGGCGCAGTCTTCGGACGCCCACCGGTTGCGCTTGACGAGGTAGCTGACCGGTTCGGCCTTGCCACCTACGGTTCCACGAGGTCGCGGATTGGCAACTTCCCAGATGTTCTAGGCAACCTGCCAGCCACGCTCCTCGCGCAGGAAATGGAGACACCGGGCAAACGGCAGCTCCGCGCAATGTTTGTCAGTGCGGGCAACCCAGTGCTCTCAGTGCCCGACGGCAACTCGCTTGAGCGCGCACTCGACACGCTCGACCTGATGGTCTCACTGGACTTCTATGTGAACGAGACCAACAAGCACGCAGACTTTGTTCTGCCCGCAACAACTTTCCTAGAGCGAGACGATTTGCCGATTGCGTTCCTTGGGTTTCACTCGAAGCCATTTGTCAACTACACCCACAAGGTCGTTGAGCCAGCCGGTGAGGCACGCGAGGAGTGGGAGATCATCGAAGACCTCGCCAAGGCACTAGGCGTAACACCCTCAAGCGTGCCCCCAATCCGCTGGCTTGGCAAGCTGGGAATCAAGATCAGCCCCCAGCGACTGGCTGACATTCTGGTCCGCACCAGCCGTGACGGTGACCTGTTCGGCCTGCGCCGCAAGGGCCTGAACTTGAAGAAGATTGCCGCTCAACCACACGGGATTGTCCTGGCTGAGCATGTGGCCACCGGTGAGCTTGAAACCAAGCTGCGCCACAAGGACGGCAAAGTCCACCTCGGGCCACCTGAGATTGCCGGTGAGCTTGAGCGACTTAAGACCGCAGCGTTTGAGGCGAGCGATGAACGGCCGTTGCAGCTGATTGGCCTGCGGGAGCTGAGGTCCCACAACTCGTGGATGCATAACTCCGAGATCCTCACCCGCGGGGGACGCAGTCAGCCCCTCCACATGAATCCGCTTGACGCAGCACGGTTTGGCGTTTTGGAAGGCGCCCGGGTAAAGCTTGCGTCCAAGAGTGGCGAGGTTGAGGTACCGGTGACGCTGACTGAGGACCTTGTCGAGGGAACAGTTGCCCTAGCCCACGGTTGGGGCCACAAGGGTGGCTGGCAGACCGCCAACGGCCTTGGTGGCGTGAATGTCAATGTTCTGGCCCCATCGGGCGCAGAAGACCTTGAGCCACTTGCGGGAATGGCGTTTCTGAACGGAATTGCCGTCAGTGTTGAACTGGTCGCAGGCGCAGCGCCAGCAGCAGCATCGGTGTCCGAGTCCATCACCGCAGCCCCTCAGCGGGACTGAGTCCTTTGCCCTTCGCGGGGTAACCTCGGTCTGTGATTGCAACCACGACAGCCGTCGGCCTGCCGATCGCCTTCTTCGCTGGCCTCTTTAGCTTCTTCTCGCCATGTGTTCTGCCGGTGGTACCTGGCTACCTCAGTGTTGTTGCCGGAGTCACACCCGCTGACCTAGACAAGGCCAGTACCCGCCGCGTTGTCGTTCCAAGCCTGATCTTCATCGGGTCGTTCTCCACCGTGTACATCCTCTTGGGCCTTGGGGCTACTGCTGCCAGTGGCTGGCTGACCAGCAACCAGCGGACACTGCAGATTGTCTCGGGCATCCTCGTGATCATGATGGGCTTGCTGTTCGCACTCAGCCCGTTCGTTCCGCAGTTGGCAAGGGAGTGGCACCCAGGGGGACTGGCCGAGCGAGCTGGCAAGGGTGGCCCAGTGATTGTCGGCTTTGCATTCGCGATCGCCTGGACTCCGTGCATTGGCCCAACGCTGGGCGCAATTCTCACGCTGGCAGCCCAGTCCGATTCCACGGCACGGGGTGGGCTGTTGCTCGCGTTTTACTCGCTTGGTCTTGGAGTCCCATTCCTGCTCACCGCCCTGGCGTTCGGAAAGATGTCGAGCGCTTTCGCAGTCGTCAAGCGCCACTACGGCGTGATTGTTGTCAGCGGGGGCGTATTCCTGATCATCGTGGGCGTGACGATTCTGACCGGGCAGCTATTCGTCTTCAGCCAGTGGATTCAGAGCTGGCTACCCGATGTTCCCAAATGGCTGCACGACACCTTCGGCCTGCCTGTCTAGGCGTCCGGTTTTTGATCCGGGCAGTGGGAACTTCCGTAGGTTCTTTTGATGACAGTTTCATCTCCTACCGATTCACTAGGACATTGGCCTGAGCCAAGTGCTACTGTGGCAAAACTGGCGCTCGAGGGCGTCAACGACCCGCCCAATTTGAAAAGGACTTGACCTCAATGACCCTCCTTCAGACAGCCGGCCTTGGTGCCATCGCCGGCCTCACAATCTTCATCGGACTTCCCCTTGGGCGTGTTGAAGGGATTAGCAACCGCGTCCGTCTCTCACTGGCGATGTTCTCGGTTGGCGTGCTCGCCTTCCTCTTCATTGATGTGATGGCGGAAAGTTTCGGACTTGTAGAAGGTTCACTTGAGGCCGTCCGTGATGACAACGGCGACGTAGGGAAGGCAGTTCTCTACACCTTCCTGCTCGGTGGCGGATTCCTGATCGGCAGCGCTGGCCTCGGCTGGCTTGACTCCCGGATGAGGTCTAACGCCAAGCCACCAAGTGCACCGATGGCTGGTGGAGAGGCTGCAGCAGTCCTCAGCCCGACCGAGACGGCCGTATATGTTGATGAGGCAGAGCTTGCCCGCAAGAAGACCCTCCGCACCGGGTTGATGATTGCCACCGCGATTGGCATTCACAACCTTGGCGAGGGCCTCGCGATCGGCGTTTCAGCCCGCAGCGGTGCTATCTCGCTGGCAACGGTTCTCGTTGTTGGCTTCGCACTCCACAACGCCACTGAAGGATTTGGAATTGTTGGCCCGCTCGGCAACGTGCGCCCAACCTGGCGCTGGCTTGGCCTCGCAGGCTTGATCGCCGGGACTCCGACGCTTGTGGGCGCAATCATCGGCTGGCACGTCCAGCTCGAAGGGCTTGAAGTTGCCTGTTACGCCCTTGCTGGCGGCGCAATCCTCTATGTGATCGGCGAGATCTGGCATGCCATGCGCCGACTTGGTCACCGTGAGCTCGGGCTGTTGATGCTGGCCGTTGGGTTCATGGCCGGTGTTCTCACCGACCTTGTTGTTGTCTACGGCAGCGCCTGAGGCTTTTAGGAACTAGCGCGTTCGTCGGCCTCGGCCTGACGAATCTTGTCCGCTGCTTTGCGGCCAATCAACCGCTCAGTTAGTGGCTGAAGGAAGCCACGAAGCCTCGCCATACCGCGCACCCAGTCCGGATAGGCCACAACGCGCCCGCGCTTCTCAATCCCGTCCGCAAGGCGCTGAATTGCGGGCTCTAGCGGATAGACGGTGGCCAGCGCTTTAGGCATCTCGGCACGTAAAGCGGTTGTGAGCGGTCGGTGGAAAGCATCGGTGACCATGTCTGTATCTAAGAACGTGAAGTAACCGCAGCCAACCGTTGCCCCAGTCCCAGCAAGCTCCTGGCGAAGGACATTGGCAAGCGCTTCAACCGCGGCCTTGGACGCGCAATATGCGCCCGTCGAGGGCGTATGGCTAATAGCGGCCGCCGAGGCAATCGGAAGCAAGTGGCCCTTGCGCTCAATGACATGTCCAATAGTGGCTTGGAGAGTGTTGAAAACGCCGATCAGGTTGACATCAATAACACGGTCAAACTCTGCTGCTGGCATATTCTGCAGTGAGCCAGCAGTCTCCACTCCCGCGTTGGCCACAACCACGTCAATGCCACCAAGCTCGGCGACTGTCCGCTCAACTGCGGCGGCAAGTGCCACTCGGTCACGAACGTCGGCCTCGCAAACGATCACATCGACCCCGTTCGTGGCGCGGATCTCGTCCGCCACGGCCTCCATCAGCTCAGGTTCAATGCCCACGAGCGAGAGCCTTGCGCCCCGGCGGGCAACCTCATGGGCAAGGCCTGCGCCAATGCCACGGGCGGCGCCCGTGATTAGGACTGTCCGGCCGCGGAGGTCAAGTCGTTCACCCATGGCGTGGGACCTTAGTGACAGCAGTTAGAGAACGGAGATTGAATCGCGTTCAAAGAGGGGGAGAGCAGGCTGGAATGTGGCCGGCCTGCCGTTGATCACCCAGACCGTGTCCTTCGGCTTCGTGATCCCAAGACCTTCAGCAAGATCCCCTAATGACCACGCGGTGTGGACTGTGAGCCGTTCGCCCGTCATCACACGAACCTTGGGTGCCCGGTCCCGGAAGGCGCCAAGGGCATCGGAGCTATCAATGTCTTCAAGGCCCTCAAGCTTGGGGTCAACCAATTCCACCTCAGGGTCAGAGAGAAGGTCATGTCGGCTGACAACGCTGTGGGCAAGCCCAGCTAGTGCTCCCCGTGGTGAGCGTTCCCCAGCTGCGTACATCTCGCTGACACGGTCAGACAGTGATGTGGGCCAGACACTTGGGAATGGACTTAGGCGCTCATCAGAGGGCTCGTTGATGGTCAGCACGCTGTCAACGGTTGCTCGGTCGACCAGCGCACGCAGAAGCGCAGGGTGGAGGAGCGGCATATCGCAGGGGATCATCAGCAGCAGGTCGACGCGGTCTTTTGCGGATGCGAGGCACGCAGCCAGACCACTGAGTGGACCCATGTCGTTGTCAGTATCGGCTAGGGCAGTCGCGGCAGAAGGGACATCGCGGGGCTTGTTCATCCGGACGCCCATCGAGTAGAGGATGGGAGCGCCACCAAGGGCTCGCTCCAGTGTGCCTGCCGCACGGGAACCAAGTGAGGAACCGCCAAGCAGCCGTTCAGCTTTGGGCGGGCCGTCACCCATCCGTGAGCCCATACCGCCAGCGATGACAGCCCCAGCGACTGACAGGGCACGAGCCTGTGGGGTGGTGGAGTCAGACATGGATCAGACGGTGTCGTAGCCGGGCTCGCCCGGTAGAAGAACCCGGGCGATCTCCCCGATCATCTCGATGCGTGGAACGACGGGCTCAACGGTCAGGGAAGCCGCGTGGTCAGTCAGGGCGCGTGCGTTGGAGAAAGCACTGATCTGCTCGAGGTGTTTGATGGTGGGGAAGACAAGCAGCAATTCGCCGGCCTGCTGGGCGGCAAGGGCGGATGCGGGTGTTTCCCAACGCAGGTCAACGCATTCCTCACCGTCAACCATGGGCTCCGCTCCGTCTGGGAGGTGAGCAAGGAAGAACCACGTGTCAAAGCGAATCTTCACTTCGCGCGGGGTGATCCACCTCGAATACGGGACAAGGTCTGCTGGGTCGCCAAGGTCAACCGCGGCCTCCTCAACCACCTCGCGAACCGCAGCTTTGCGGAGTGCTTCCTCACCAGTTCCCTCATCGCGGTCGACCGCTCCACCAGGGAAGACCCATGCTCCTCCCATGAAGCGTGCGTTGGGGTTGCGCTTGACAAGCAGTACCTCAAGCCCTGTATCACCGCCCCGCATAACGATCACGGTTGAGGCTTGGCGAGGCTCGGCTACCGCCCCGTCGTTGAGTTCCTCACCCGGGGCCGGTATTTGACTCTCTTCCACAATCCGCAGACTACCTTGACCCCCTAACCTCTGTGGCATGAGCGACACAGATACAGAGCTTTGGATGTGTGAGGCATGCGGGTTCATTTATGACCCCGCTGAAGGCGATCCTGATGGGGGAATCCCAGCTGGAACACCGTTCTCTGCGGTTCCTGACACCTGGTTTTGCCCAGTGTGCGGTGCACGCAAGAGCGACTTCGTTCCCTACACAAGCTAAAAGGGCCCCCGTTGCAGGAGGTTCGCTCCCGAAGCCGCAACTTTTCTAAGCCAAACGGGTTCTAATGATCGGGCCAGTCCCCGTTCTATCCAAGACCCCGGTTCCGGTGGCTGGCCCGATTATCTTCCCCGGCCCGATGGTTGCTAGTCGTTGAGGAGGGTCTGACGGAGTGCGTCAGATGCGGCCTCGGCGCTGGCGTCCGAGATAGCCAGTGCGGTTATCGCCACCAGCTCGTCTAGCTCTTGATCTGTAATGCCAAGCGGCGGCATCAGAACGACGACATCTCCAAGTGGTCGGATGATCGCCCCTCTAAGGCGTGCGGCAAGCGTCACCAGATGGCCGGTGCGGCGAGCAGGGTCAAAGCCTTCAAGTTCGATTCCGCACATCAGGCCGCGTTGGCGCACTTCAGAAACATGGGGCAGGGGGCGGACCTGGTCGTCAAGCAGTCCGGTCAGCCGCTCGGCCAGCTGCTGTACCCGAGGAATGATGTCCTCGCGTTCAAAGATCTCCAAGTTGGCCAGTGCCGCCGCACAGGCCAACGGGTTACCCGTGTACGTATGACCGTGGAAGAAGGTCCGATACTCAGTGTGGTCGCCAAGGAAGCCCGCGTAAATCTCCTCTGTGGCCAAGGTCGCTGCCAGCGGCATGTAGCCACCGGTAAGGCCCTTAGCTAGACACATCAGGTCAGGGCTAACGCTCTCGTGTTCACAGGCAAACATTCGGCCGGTGCGGCCAAAGCCCGTTGCTACCTCATCGGCAATCAGCAGCACCTCGTGGCGGTCGCACAATTTGCGGACCGCTTTCAGATAACCGTCAGGCTGCATGAGCATTCCGGCTGCGCCCTGGACGAGAGGTTCGAGGATTACTGCGGCCACTTCCCCTGCCGCTGAAGTGAGGACGCGCTCAAGGTCAGCAATGTCACCCGGTTCGGCCTCGAGGGTCTCAAACAGAAGAGGGCGGTAGGTGGCGTGGAAGAGATCCATTCCACCAACTGACACCGAGCCGATCGTGTCCCCGTGGTAGGCCTCCCGCATCTTGACGAACTTTGTCCGCTCAGGGTGACCGTTTTGGGCGTGAAACTGGAAGGCCATCTTGAGGGCAATCTCCACTGCAGTTGAACCACTGTCTGAGTAGAAGACTCGGGTCAGGCCAGCGGGTGTGATCTGTGCAAGCTTGCCGGCCAGCTCAATCGCCGAGGGGTGGGAGAGGCCCAACATTGTGGTGTGGGCAACCCGGTCCAGCTGGTCGCGTACAGCTGAGTCAATCTCGGGCTGGCGATGGCCGTGGACAGTGCACCAAAGGGACGAGACTCCATCTAGGTAGGAGTTGCCGTCTGTGTCGTAGAGGCGACAGCCGTCAGCGCGCTCAATTACAAGCGGCGGCTCGTCACCCTCCCAACTTTGCTGCTGGGTGAATGGATGCCACAGATGAGCATGGTCAAGGGATCTGAGGTCGTCGGTGTTCACGTCGCTTGCGACGTTATCTCCCTGAGTGGCTTGAGGCGGAGTGTTTTTGCGCTGATTGCGCGGTCAACCAGCGAGAATCTGGGCAAGCGGAAGCTGGTTGCCCGCCTTCGCAAACTCAGCGTGGGTGATGTCCTCAATAGCGGGGAGGGTTGCAACTGTGACATTGCCCAGTTGGGCGACCGTCTTGAGGTTGTCGGCCTCAATGTCGGACGGTGATTGTGGCCAAGGACCGAACACAACTGCCCTGACGTCCAATCCTCGCGAGCGGGCTGCCTCAAGTGTGAGGAGGCAGTGGCTGATCGTTCCAAGGCCAGGCCTTGCAGCAATCACGACTGGGAAGCCAAGCGCAACGGCAAGGTCGGCTACTGAGTCAGACCGAGTGATCGGGACCAGCAAGCCGCCGATCCCCTCGACCAGCAGGGTCCGGCCGTCTGAGCCAGCCAGTTCACGTAGTTCTTGAGTGATCGCCGGTACGTCGATGACAGCACCAGCTTGCTCGGCGGCAAGGTGGGGAGACACGGCTGGGCCAAAGCGCACCGGTGATATGACCTCAGATGCCTCAGTCCCATCGACTGCCACAGACAACAGGTCATGGTCCAACCATGCTCCATCCGTGGCCGCGTCGTCCAAGCCTGTAAGCAGTGGCTTTCGAACCACTACGTCAATCTTGTTGGCGATCATTGCGGCTGCGATTGCCGCTGTCAGATAGGACTTACCCGACCCGGTGTCGGTGCCGGTGATTAAGAGACCGGGGATGCGCGAAGTCACGCGGCGCGACGGAAGTCGGTTGGTGCTTCGACCTCCAGGTCAAACAGTTTTGGACCGCGACTAGCCCGGATTGGTTGACCATCGTCACCGGGTGCTCTGTTGTCGCCAGCTGGAACATTGCGGCCGCGTTCCTCAGGGCGCGCTGCCCGAAGCCCGGAGTGCTCGCAGGCGCGGGTGATTGTCGCAGCAGCAGCCTTCAGCTCCGCTGCCGTGTGGGTTGCCATCACGCTGATCCGCAATCGCGCAGTGCCCTCGGGAACAGTGGGTGGGCGAATTGCTTGCGCGTATAGGCCCCTTGCGAGAGCTTCCTCGCAAAGGTCCACAGCGTTGGCTGCCGACCCAACGATGAGCGGAATGATTGGCGTTGGCTCGTCCTCAATGTCAAAGCCCTCAGCTCGCAGCGCTTCGCGCATCACCTTGGAGTTGGCTGCGAGGCGCTCAACTCGCTTGGGCTCCTCCTCGATGATTGCCAGCGCTTCCATCGCACCTGCAATGGCTGGAGGTGGGGGAGCCGTGGAGAAGATCAGTGTGCGCGCCTTGTTTGTGAGCCAATCCGACATCTCTGCGGAGCAGGCGGCATAAGCGCCATAGGAACCAAGGGCCTTGCCGAGCGTCCCCACGACAACATCAACCTCACCGGTCAGGCCAGCGGCTGCAACAGCACCACGGCCACCGGGCCCGAGGACACCCGTTGCGTGAGCCTCATCAACAATTGTGCGGGCGCCAAGACGCTGGGCGATCTCAACAATTCCCTCAAGTGGAGCGACATCACCGTCCATGGAGAAAACTGAGTCCGTGACGATCACCGCAGGGCGGCCAGCGGCCTTCTCCATTGCCCATTCAAGGTGGTCAAGGTCAGCGTGCTTGTAGACAACGGTCTCAGCACCCGCGAGCTTGCACCCGTCAATTAGTGACGCATGGTTGAGCTCATCGGAGAGAACAACACCGCCGGCCTGTGCGAGTGCTGCGATAACGCCAGTGTTGGCCAGGTAACCAGACCCGAACAGAAGCGCTGACTCTGTGCCCTCAAACTCAGCTAGGCGCTCCTCCAACCGACGGTGAACGGTCATCGTGCCGCTCACAAGTCGCGATCCGCCAGCGCCCACACCCCAGCGCATTGCTGCGTCGGCAGCAGCCTCGCGTACCCGTGGATGGTCAGCAAGGCCAAGGTAGTTGTTGGAACACAGCAGCAGAGCTGGACGGCCATCCACAATGACCCGCGGGCCTTGTGGCCCGCTGACCAGGCGGGTGCGACGGTAGAGCCCTCGGTCACGCAGCTCTGAAAGGCGTTCCGACAGCAGGCTCATCGGTCTACTCAGGCAGCCTTGTGGGCAGCTTGACGTTCGCGAGTGTCACGGCCCTGACCTGCGTTAGGTGCACCATCAGGCCGGGGTGGAACCTTCCGCTTGCGCTCAAACTTGAGCTGCGAAGCTGGGTCCCACATGCGGATCTCAAACGCTTCAGTTCCATCAGTTGGAATGGCTGAGTTGATGACGTCACCGATCACATCGGGCGTGTCGCCGTCGAGCCAACCGGAGCGGTTGTCTGGGCGTGGGTTGGCACCGTTGTCTTCCTGGCGGGCGACGTTGAGGCCAAGGTCTTCAAACATTGCCCTGTCCTGCTCTGGCGTGTTGCCAAGGGTGGTGAGGAAGTTGCCCATCATCACACCGTTGATCCCAGCCTTGACTGCGAGTGGCTGAAGGTCAGCGATGTTCTCCACGCGACCACCACAAAGGCGGAAGAGTGCCTCGGGCATGATCAAACGGAAGATGGCAATCCACTTGACAGCCTCGATTGGCTCCATGTAGTCACGGTCGCCAAACTTGGTTCCCGGTCGTGGGTTGAGCAAGTTGATTGGCACGGAGGTGGGGTTAATCTCCGCAAGCTGGAATGCCATCTCAACCCGCTGCTCGCGTGACTCGCCCAAGTTGAGGATGCCCCCAACGCAGGTTTCAAGCCCGGCTTCCTTAACGGCATCGATGGTGCGCAGACGGCCTTCGTAGCGAACCGTGGATGACACCTCTGGGTAGTAGCTCTCAGCGGTCTCAACGTTGTGATGAACGCGTTGAATGCCAGCTTCCTTAAGTGCTATTGCCCGTGTTGGCGACATGTGGCCGATTGACACGCAGCGCTTGAGGTTGGTTTCACTGGCGACAAGGCGTGCGCCTTCAAGGACCTTCTCGAAGTCCCGCTTGGACAGGCCTTGGCCTTGGGTCACCATGCAGAACCTGTGGGCGCCGGCAGCTTCAGCAGCGCGTGCGTGCTCCAAGATCTGCTCGGGCTCCATCATTGCGTGCAGTGGTGTGTCCGCATCCGCATAGCGGGACTGGGCGCAGAAGCCACAATCCTCAGCGCAACCGCCGGACTTTGCGTTCACCAAGGAACACATGTCAGTCGAGTCACCAAAGTTCTCAAGCCTGGCCTTCCAAGCCCTTTCGATTAGGGCTTCGACGTCGGCAAGCTCCTCAAGCTCTCCAAGCTGAAGTGCTTCCTCACGGGTGATCAGCGACGGCATGTTGGTAGGTCCTCTCTAGACGGCATAGGTTCGAACGACGGCAAGCATGAAAACTACGCACGCAAGCGGACGTTTCCGCAATGCAAATCAGGCTGGAGAGGCTGGCTCGGCGGAGAGGACTCAGGCGAGGCTGACGTAACCGCTGATCCACAGGTGGCGTGGGCGGACCTTGGTTGCTACGCCGTCGCGGCCTGGAAGTGGTGTTGAGGTGTTGCCCTCAATGGTTCGCACGTTCTGCGCATCCGACCTGACTACGAGTCCGGTGTGGTCGCAGAAGTCGCGCTTCCGGTTACACCCATAGGCAACGATGTCACCTGCTGCAGGGGTGAAGTTCTTATACGCAGTGGTGCCAATGTCACGCCAACGGTGGTGAGCCTTGGCCCACGCAACAAGGCCTCCCACAGGGGGCGTGAGGGGCATTGCCCGCACGCCGGCCATCCGCCACATGGAGCTGGCAAAGATTGCACACCAAGCCCAACGCTCGCGACAACTCTGAGTCGTGCCAAGGGCGCAGATCAGCTTGCTGCGGTTACTGCTGCGCTTGTCCTCCAAGGTTGGCGCTGCCATGTAGGCGCTTGCAATCCGAAGGATGTTTGCGCGGAGAGCAGCGAGGCTTGTGGCTGCTGTCGTGGCAATCGGGATTCCGCCGAGGAGGCGTTCAGTTTGAAGTGGTGACTTAGAGGCGAATTGCGCAATCAGCATTGCGCTAGTGACTGGCGGCCCAACCAGCAGGTCGGCGCCAACACCAGTCACCACGGGCGGAAGATCCCCTGGGTTTGTCCCGCCATCGTCCGTCTTATGGGCAACACGGGGAATATGGAAAGAGGTTTGGCTGCCCTGCGGGAAGGCGGGGTTGGAAGACTCAATTCCAAAGCGATGCTGGGCTGCGCCCGCGGGCACTGCCGAAATGGCTGTGGCGGCCAAGACTGTCATGAGCAGCCCTGCCGTCCGTGAAAGTGAGCGCTTTACAGGGATAACGGCCCAAAGCCTACCGGGCTGGTGGGCTAGTTGTGGAAGATGCAGCACTCATGGCGGTTATAGCCTATGAACGCAGGGATTCAGGTCAATTGCCCTGAAAACGGGCATCACGGCGTTCAGCGAAGGCTGCGACACCCTCACGGAAGTCCCCAGATGAGAAACATGCGCGCCTTAGGGCGATCAGTTCCTCCTCAACCTTGGGGTCCAACTCCCCTGCAGCTGACTCAAGCTCACGCAGGATCCGTTTATTGCCACTGATCGAGAGCGGTGCGTTATTAGCCAACTCAACCGCCATCGCGTAAGCCTGGTCGGCGACAGTTCCCTCCGGGCAGACCTCATTGATCAAACCCCAGTGAAGTGCTGTCTGCGCGTCAATCCTGCGACCGAGGAGGAACAGCTCTCTCGTCCTTGGCACGCCTACAGCGTCAATAAAGCGGCGCAGTCCGGTGTGCGAATAGACAAGGCCCAACTTTGCCGGTGGCATCCCAAACTTCGCGGTGGGTTCTGAGATCCTCAGATCACAAGCCAGAGCGATCTCCAACCCACCACCAACCGCATGGCCACTGATCGCAGCGACAATTGGAATCTCACAACGGTCAAGGCCTTCTAGCGCTGATGCGAACGGGTGGGCAATCAACTTCTCGGCTTCCTCAGCGAAGACAGCCTCGGGAATGTCACCGATGTCATAACCAGCGGAGAAGATCGGACCCTCGCCGGTGAGGATCAAGCAGCGTGCATCAATTCCTACAAGGTCATTGGCAAGTGAGTCGAGGATCGGGTGGTCGAGCGCATTGCGCTTGCCCGGATTGCTGATCGTCAGCCTTACAACCCCGTGATCGAGGTCTTCGCGCGTTACTTGGCCAGCCAAGATCAGTCCAGCACTACAAGGATTTCGCCCTCAGAGACCGACTGGCCTTCTGCGCATCGGACCTCAGCGACAGTGCCGCCATCCTCTGCTTCAACGGGCATTTCCATCTTCATGGATTCAAGGATCACGACTGTGTCGCCCTCTTCGATCGTGTCGCCAACCTTGACCTCGATCTTCCAGACTGTTCCGGTGATGTGGGCCTCTACGTCAGACACAGTGTCCTCCCGATTAAGTGTTTTAGAGAAGCGTGCTCACTCCCCTGTCCTGTTGGCGAAGGTAGCGCCCGGCGCGGCGGCGGTAGGCTCCATTGCACTTTGCTGCTGGGAATTGATCAAGGCACAACCGGCTCGACCTGTCTTGTCTTCGGACTCGATGGCGAGGTACTCGGGCGTGCTTACAAGGAGTTCAACCAGAGCTTCCCCAAACCAGGTTGGGTTGAGCACGATGCGGCCGAGATCCTCCAAGTAACCCTTGCGGTTGCCAACGAGGCGCTCGCTGACGCTGCGGTCCCGGCGGGTGGACTGACCGCGGTCGGCATTACCAATCAGCGCGAGACAACTGTGGTGTGGGATCCAACCACGGGCGAGCCACTTGCTCCAGCGATTGTCTGGCAGGACCGCCGCACCGCCCAGCGTTGCGATCAACTCAAAGCTGAGGGGCGCGAGCCGCTAATCCGCGAACGGACCGGGCTGGTCTTGGACTCGTACTTCACGGCAACGAAGTTGGAGTGGATGCTCGCCAATGTTGACGGCCTGCGCGAGAAGGCAGAAGCGGGGACCGCCATCGCAGGCACGATCGACACATGGCTGATCTGGAACCTCACCGGCGAGCACGCGACTGATCCGTCTAACGCCTCACGCACGCTTCTTTACGACATTCGCTCAGGCCAGTGGGATGAGGAGCTCCTCGACCTGTTTGGCATACCCGCGGCGATGCTGCCCAAGGTTGTCCCCAGCGTCGGGGTGATCGGGAACATAAAGCCCGGCTTGCTCGGTGCCCACACTGCACCTGTAGCTGGAGTCCTCGCCGACCAGCAGGCAGCCCTCTTCGGCCAGGCCTGCTTCACCCCGGGGGAAGCCAAGGCCACATACGGAACTGGATCGTTCATCCTGATGAACGCAGGTCGAACTGCCCCCGCGCCGGTGGACGGACTGCTCTCCACCGTTGCTTGGGGGATTGGCGATCGCCTCGACTACGCTCTTGAGGGCAGCATTTTCGTTGCCGGGTCAGCCGTGCAATGGCTCAGAGACGGCTTGGGACTGATCAGCTCTGCCGCGGAAACTGAGGCCCTCGCCAAGTCCGTTGAGTCAACTGACGGCGTGCACTTCGTCCCGGCTCTAACAGGCCTTGGGTCGCCCTGGTGGGACCCCAACGCAAGGGGAACGATCACTGGACTGACGCGCGGCACCACGAAGGCCCACCTGGTCCGCGCAACCCTCGAAGGGATCTCATTCCAAGTCGCCGACGCCGTAGCCGCGCTGGCCGGCTCTGCTGGCCATGAGCTGACCGAGCTGCGCGCTGATGGTGGCGCCACAGACAACGACTGGCTGATGGCATTCCAAGCGGACTTGCTTGGGGTCCCAGTGACGGTCCCCGAGGTCTCAGAGACCACTGCGCTCGGCGCAGCATTAGCCGCTGGTATTGGCGTCGGCGCGTTGACACTGAGCGATGCAAGTCAAGGGCGACGCGTGCGAATCACACATGAGCCCAGGATTAGCGTCGACCAACGCAGCGAGCTGACAGCCGGTTGGCATCAGGCCCTAGCCAGTGCGCGGCTTGGGACTTCTTGAAACTCAGGCATCAAGCCACCCTCGTTCAAGGGTAATCTGAGGCTATGTCCCGTTCACCTCAGGAATCCCCCAAAGCGATCAAGGCGCAGGTCTATCGCGATGAGCGCCCTGCAGAGGCGTTCGCCAGCTATCACGAACGGTCACGTAATAAGAAGCCGAACTTCATTTACGAAGTCGTCCGAATAGTCACCAGTCTGCTTGGCTGGATTGTCTACCGGGCAAAGTCCATCAGCCCCGACAAGGTCCCGGATGGGCCAGTGATCCTCGCCCCAAACCACTTCTCCAACCTCGACCACTTCTTTGCCGGCATGGCAATGCGCAGGCATGTGAGGTTTATGGCCAAGAGCCAACTCTTTAAGCCGCCAATGAGCTGGATCTACACGCACGGTGGAGTGTTCCCAGTGCGCCGTGGCGTTGGTGATGAAGAGGTGTTCATCACCGCTAAGAAGATCCTCTCCGACGGCGGTTGCGTCCTGATGTACTGCGAGGGAGGCCGGTCACGCTCGGGTGGTATCAGCGACTCGGCCAAGCACGGAATTGGACGGCTGTCGCTTGAGACTGGTGTGCCAATCGTGCCAATCGCAATCCACGGTTCTTCCAATGTCCGTCACTGGCGCAGGCTCGTGCTTCCAAAGGTCACGGTCCGTTACGGCGATGCGATCCGCTGGGCTAAACGAGGCGACTCCACCAGAGACGACCAGCAGGCAGTCGCCGACCAGATTCTTGGTCGGATCAAGTCTCTTTACACCGAACTTGACGCCAAGGGCCGCCGTGAGGTTACCCAAGCCGACCGCGCCAAGCGGCAGACGGCAACTAGCAGCCAACAGCCAGCCTCCAGTTAGGGCCAGCTAGTTCTGCTCACTGCCGTAAACGGCGTCGAGCTTGTTCCACGCATCCCCATCATGCCCGGGGACTAGAAGTGCGTTGGGAGTAAGGGCGCGGTAGCCACGAAGCTCCTTTAGGGACCGCTCAAACCGATGCTGGTCATCAAACAGCAGCGGTCGTGCGTCGCCATCAAGCGTTGCCTGGGTGGCAGATGCGTCAGCCACAACAAGCAGCTCACCGTGGTCGAGCCGCAGCAGCACCGACTGGTGCCCAGCGGAATGACCGGGTGTCGAGATCAGCCGCACTGACCCATCGCCAAACAGGTCCACTGTGCGCGAGAAGCCAGCGAAGTGTTCGGCGTCATCACTGAAGTAGTCCACTGACCGCCAATCAACGGCAAGGTCAAACTGGTTGGTCTCGTAACCGTTCAGCCAAGAGCGCTTGGCGTGGGCGACCTCCCACTCAAGGGCATCACAGACAAAGGTTGCATTGGCAAAGTCTTGGCAGCCAGACGCATGGTCGTTGTGGAGGTGCGTCATGACGACGAGCTTGAGGGAGTCTGGGCTGATGCCGCGTGAGTCAAGTCGCTCGGCAGCGGACTGGCCTGGGTTCATCTCAATCCGGTAGAAGCGGCCTACCTTGCCGAGGTTGCCGCCACCCGGTTGTGCGCAAGAGCGATGCAGGCCCGTGTCGATCAGAAAATGCCCAGCTGTTGGGTGCGTAACTAGGTATGCGGGGACCGGGCAGTTTGGCCAGTCTGGCTTGGCGCCGCGGATCATCTTCAGCCAGAGGCCGAGCTTGCCCAGGCGTCCTGCTGGAGCGTCGAAGAATCCTGGTGGAACGGCCAGCTCAGCCGTAAGCAGCGGCCGGACTGTGACCGACGCCCCCTCGCTGCCACCCGGCAGGGGGAGGCTCAGCGGTTTGATGTCAATGGGATCCATCCATTCGAACGGTACTCCCACCACTCCCGGTCAAATAGGCTGACCAGATGGAGCCTCGCCAAGCAGCACTCCGTCCTGACCTTTTAGCCAACCGAGTGGTGCTTTTAGCCGGTCCCGTCGGACCGCTAACCGACACGCTCGGCGCCACGGTCGAACGCTGGGCGGACCCAGCGTCCTTGGACGACACGCAGGCTGAGGCTGAAGCCGAGGGCATCGTCGCTCGCTATGGCCGCCTCGACGCTGCGGTGGTTGATCTTGGATCAGTCTTTGAGTCTGGCGCTAACGGCGGGATGGCGTCTGCCTTGGACACGGGTTGGCGGGTCGCTCGCGCAGCGGCTACCAAAGCGATGATCGGTAACGGGGGTGGCACCATCGTCCTGCTCGCTCCATCGGCCGATCTTGGGCAAGACGCTCGAGCAGCGGCTAGCGGCCTAGCCAACATGGCCAAGTCACTTGGCACTGAGTGGGCCCGGTTTGACATCCGCGTGGTGGCCATCTGCCCTAAGGACTCTGTCGCACCGGGCCTTGGGGACCTGATTGCGTGGCTCTGCTCCGGCTCAGGTACCTACGCAACCGGTTGCAGTTTTGAGCCGGGCGCCATATAGGCTGACCGTTCCGCTTAAGCGTCACCGCCACTGGCTGATGCAACAAACACAAGGGAGTAGCAAGTGATTGAAGTGACGCGCAGTGATGACGTCTTCGTACTTCGGATGGTTGCGGAAGAGAACCGTTTTAACCCGACAATGCTGGACGCTTTCAAGACTGCGCTGGATGAAGTTGAGGCCTCGGAAGGCCCAGCAGCGGTTGTCCTGACGGGCGAAGGCAAGTTCTTCTGTAATGGACTTGACCTTGACTGGATGATGGCCGCAGAAGAAGGCGGAGCATCCCAAGTTGTCAACGGCCTTCAGGAGCTCTATTCCCGCCTTGTCACATTCCCTACGGCTGTGATCGCCGGCGTCAATGGCCATGCGTTTGCTGGCGGAGGCATGCTCGCCTTGGCCTGTGACCAGCGGGTCATGCGCAATGACCGAGGTTTCTTCTGCCTGCCAGAGGTCGACATCAACATTCCCTTCACCAAGGGCATGGCAAGCCTCGTTCAGGCCAAGCTGGGCCCAGCAGCTGCGTACGACACGATGCTCACAGGGCGTCGCTTCGGCGCTGATGATGCGGTTGCGGCAGGAATTGCTGACATTGCCGTTGCTGAGGACCAGGTCCTGCCCGAGGCAATCCAGCGCGCTCAAGCGCTTGCCGGTAAGACGCGCTCCACGGTGGGTGCGATCAAGCAGGTCATGTACGCGGAGGTCGTCGCAGGCCTGGCTGAGACGGTCGCGTTCTAGTACCCGGCTTTGCGCGGGTGAAGGGCACCGCACATAGGATGCGGTGCGAATGGCCCGCGAGCTGACGAATACCCCGGGGTCTGACCAGCCTGAGCTGAAGGCGATTGGTGGTGCTCGGCCGGACTCCTTCCCACTCCTTGACGCTGCCAGAGGCCTGTCAGCGCTCTCCGTGTTCTGCTTTCACGGCTGGTTGGTTTTGCGTTATTCGGACCTAGCGACTTGGACGGGCCGCGTGGGGGAGACCCCAATGCGTGGGTTCACCTCTGTGATGGGAGCGCTCGGCCCGCAGGCTGTCGCGGTGTTCTTTGTTCTCTCGGGCTTCCTGCTTTACCGACCGTTCCTAGCCACAAGAGTTGCCGGGGCATCCTCACCAAGGCTTGGGAAGTACACGGTTAGGCGTGCGGCGAGAATCATCCCGGCTTACTGGCTGGCGCTCGTCATCCTCGGCCTACTTGGCCGGGGAACTGATGTGTTCACGCTGCACGGGGTCCGCGATTACTTCCTGTTCGGGCAGATCTACTCCGGCAAGGGCTCCACATGGGGAAACCCGGTTGAGCCCGCGTGGACGATTTGCGTTGAGGTCAGCTATTACCTCTTCCTGCCGTTCTGGGCTCTCCTGACTGCTCGCGTCACACGGGGGAGGGCAAATCCCATCCGGGTTGAGGTTCTGCTGACCGGCGCACTGATCCTCGCGAGTATCGGTTGGAAGGTCTGGGCTGTTAAGCACACAACAATTCATGAGGCCCATCAGCCACTTCTTGTCACGCTGCCCGCAACTTTGGACATGTTCGGCGCAGGCTTTCTACTTGCACTGCTGAGCGTCGCTAGTCCGCGTACTGGCGTAGAGCGAACGGTCGGCCGCCTGTTGGGTAAGCCAGGGGTTTGCGTGGGGCTTGCCGTCGCGCTCTACGCGGTTGTCTGCGTGGTCACAACCCCTGATGGTCCGTTCTCGCCAACCTGGCCGGTAATCGCACTGACCAGTGCCGTTCTGAAGGTGCCAATCGCCGCGCTGCTGATAGTGCCCGGCGTGGTTTTGATGCGCGGCGGCGGGTCACTGCGAGCGGTGTACAGACTGAGGCCGATTGCCTGGGTGGGTGTCGTGTCCTATGGGTTTTACATCTGGCATATCGCGCTGCTTCGCTGGCTGAACGATTGGATCGGGCGGGGCACCCTGTCACTGCTTGAACTTCCATTAGTGATAGTCGCGGTGATGGTCGTGGCGCTCTCGATTGCCGCGCTGAGCTGGTACTTGGTCGAGCGGCCAATCTTGCGACTGGCCCACACTTACAAGGGCGCTAAGCCTTCAAAGACCAAGGTTTCCGCGTAGCGCGGTGTGCCCAGGCGAGGATGTAGCGCTCGACTAGGTACCAACTTGCGGCGGCGAACACCAGAACCACGACAAGGGCGAGTGCGGACACGGGCAGGAAGGTGGGAAGACTGGGAGCTTGGAACAGGCCGTGGTTGTTAAGACGGTCAAGTACGGGTACCTGCCAGAGGTAAAGGCCGTAGGAGACGATCCCAATCCACGTCATTGACCGTGTCGCAAGGAAGCGCCTTGGCAGGCCGCCAGAACTTGGCCTGATCACAACAGGGAGGATCAGGGCCAGTGCGACCGGGATCTTCATGTAACCGATTACCAGCACCCGCCAACGCCACAGCTCCAGCGAGTTGTGGGACTCCACTGAAAGCCAGCTCATCAGGATGTAGAGCCCTGCGGCTAGGAGCCAGATGGTTCCTGTCCGGCGAGCGAGCAGGTTGGCGACCGGACGCAGCTGCGGGGGCTTGGTCACGCTCAACACAGCCAAGGCCATCCCAACTGCGAACAAGTCAAGGCTTGCGGGCAGCACAGTCGTCAGGGGTTGCATTTCGCCGTGGACTGTCGCGTAGCGCACGGCCATCAGCTTCCACAGGATCCCAAGCAGGAACAGGCCGGTCAGTAGGAGCAGCTCGGTCCGCAAAACGTTCTTGGCTAGCGAGCAGAGCTTGGCAACCCCGAGCGCCCAGATGGGCAGGAAGATGTAGAACGACGCCTCAACTGCGAGTGACCATGTCCCAGCGGGTGCGGCACCGTGCCAGAGGCCGTGCATTGTGTAGATCTGCCCGAGCAGGAATGTGTCCCTGACGCTGGCAAAGCTTGTGAAGTTGAGTGTCCCATCGGCCGCGCCGACGACGAGCAGAACAAGCCAGTAGGCGGGGAGGAGCCTTGCGGCCCGTCGGATTGCGTACCCGCTGACCTTTGGTGATTGGGCGTCTGTGTAGCGCGCCACCACGAACGGCCGGTAGAGCAGGAACGCGCTGATCATGAAGAACAGGGCCACGCCCAGAGCGCCCAGATAGTTGACCGAGCGGGCAATCAGCCAGCCGCTCGTGTCATGCCGAATTGAGAAGGCGAGGAAATTGTGCGGCGCGAGGAAGTACCAAGCGTGGAAGGTGAAAACGAGCAGGGCCGCGAGCGCACGCAGCCCATCAAACATTGGGAAGCGCTCTGCGGCTTGAGCCTTCCGGGCGGCTCCAGGTTCACTCGCGGCGGTTACGGACACCGGGAAAGCATACGGCCGGCCAAAAGAAAAGCCGGGGGTTGCCCGCAAAGGCAACCCCCGGCTCAAAATCCTTGGGTCAGGTTGTCATGCCGGTGAACTGACCACCGGTGATGTTGAGGACCTGACCGTGTACGTAGTTGCTCCATGGTGAGCAGAGGAAGAACACGCCACCGGCGGCTTCTTCTGGGGTACCTGGGCGACCGATTGGGATCAGCATTGATGCCATTCCGCGCATCTGGTCTGGAATGCCGAGCTGAACCTTCTCGCCGTCGATCTCCATGACATTGTCGTCAACCTTGGAAGCGGTCAGGCGTGTCTCGATGTAACCGAAGGCAACAGCGTTGACATTGACCTTGAACTGACCCCACTCCTTGGCAACTGTCTTGGTGAGTCCAACAACAGCGTTCTTGCCTGCTGAGTAGTTGGCCTGACCAGCGTTGCCCATGGTGCCTGAGATTGAGGAAACGTTGACTACCTTGCGGAAGACTTCGATTCCCTGTTCCTTCTCGGCCTTGGCTGGCTCGCGCAGGTGTGGTGCTGCTGCGCGGATAATCCGGAATGGTGCGATGACATGGATGTCAAGCATCTTCTGGAACCAGTCGTCGCTCATCTTGTGGACGGGCGCGTCAAGGGTATAGCCGGCGTTGTTGACGATGATGTCAATCTTGCCCCAGGCGTTGATCGCAGTGTCGATCAGGCCTTCAGCTGAGCCTTCCTTGGTGATGTCGCCACCGAAGACGGCGGTCTCACCAGCGAATGTTGCGGCGGACTCGGCAGCCTTGTCAGCGTCGAGGTCGTTGATTACAACGTTGGCACCCTGCTCGCTGAGCAGCTTTGCTGTGGCAAGGCCAATGCCTTGCGCTGAGCCGGTGACAATTGCCACCTTTCCATCAAGTACTCCCATGTGTTCCAGCTCCTTCTAATTCGGTTAGGACGGTTGTTCGGGAGTCTGCCACGAAGCGACGCCGGGTCGCAGTCTGAGTGTTGGCAGTTCTCCCGCTGGATTCGCACAGGGTGGTGTCGATTTTGCGCGGTCACATCCCCAGCATGGGTGAGGTGCCCAGCCAAGCCTCGCATCGCGCAGTCCACCGGGTCTGGCCGGCTGGCAGAAGCCTGCGATCCCGGCTGGCGGTCGCGGCAGTCTGCTCCATGTCGCTGGTCTTAGTGATGGGCGTTGAGCCGGCCAAGGCTGCTGGCTGCGGCCCTGGGATCCTCGGCCGGGTGACGGAGTGGAAGGACCGCAACAGGATCTACGACTTTGTGGCGATCTGTGACTGGCATGACCGGTGTTATGCCGGCAAGGGCTTCGGGTGGGCTGGGGGCCGCCACCCTGAGCGCCGCGAAACTCCTTATCCCAAAGAATGGTGTGACGGAGGGTTCCGCATTGGGATGAATCGGTCGTGCGACGTTCATCGGGTTGACCACATCGGCAACAGACTCTGCCGCTCAGTCGCATCAGTCTTCTACGGCCTAGTTAGGGCCTTCGGCGGTCCGCCATATAGGAGTGCAAATGGGCGCAGGGCCTTTGTTCAGTTGGTGCTTCCAAGATAGTCTGATTTATCTGATAGCTTGCGACTATGACTGAAATTACTGCCACTGAGCTCTCGCGAAACCTCTCCGCCTACCTCAATCGAGTGGCGGACGGAGAGGAAGTCACCGTCACTCGTGGAGGGCGAGTCATCGCTCAAGTCATTCCCCCACGCCGTCAGTGGATGCCTTGGTCGGAATTCCTCAACGTTCTCGAGAACTCGCCTTCTCCAGACCCTGAGTTCGGTAACGACCTCGCCCGTATCCGCGAAGAGTTCAACTCCATGCCAGAGAGGTCCACTCCACTCGAATGGGACTGATCCTCGACACAAGCGTGATCATCAAGCTTGAGAGGGAGGGGGTCAGCGAGACATTCAACCCTCGGTTTGATCGTGATCAGATCGCGATCAGTGTGGTCACGGTCAGTGAACTTCTAGCAGAGGTCCATCAGTCCCGAGGCGAGCAAAGCGTCTACCGCTCTTCGTTCGTCGAGGAGTTGCTTGACCGCTTGGAGCCTCTTCCGATCACACCGCGCATAGCGCGAATTCATGCCGACATGGCCTCCTTCATGAAACAAGAGGGCCGCACGATCGGCAGCCACGATCAGTGGATCGCAGCTACCGCTCTCGCACATGGCGCCACGGTAGTAACCATGAACCGAAAGGACTTCGAAAAAGTCCCAGCGCTCCAAGTCGTCTCCCCGAACGACTGAGGTACTCGTTCAGCCGCGCGCGAGGCGCTCGCCGGCTAAAGCCCGAGCATCTTCCCGAGTATTTCCTTCATTACCTCGTCGGTGCCACCACCAATGGGACCAAGGCGGGCGTCGCGGGCCGCGCGTTCAATTCCGTACTCGACCATGTAGCCAGCCCCGCCGTGGATCTGAAGGCACTCGTCGGCAACCTCAAAAGCGGCCTTCTGGGTGAAGAGCTTTGCCATGGTGACCTCCTTCACCGCGTTCTCCCCAGCCACATGCATGCGCAGAGCGTGCATGCTGAGCGCGCGGCCGGTCTCAATCTTGGTGGCCATCTCAGCGAACTTGTGGCGGATCACCTGGTTCTTGGAGATGGGGCGACCGAACGCCTCTCGTTCCTGCGCGTACTTGACAGTCTGCTCAAAGCAAACCTCCATTCCACCAATCGCACCGAGTGACATTGTCAGCCGCTCCCACTGGAAGTTGGCCATGATCAGAGCGAAGCCCTGGCCCTCGGCACCGAGCAGGTTCTCCTCTGGAACAAAGACCTCATCGAACTTGATCAGGGCGGTATCGGAAGCGTGCCAACCCAGCTTCTGCAAGGGGCTTGACTCAAGGCCCTCGCCCCGTTCGATCACGAGGAAGGTGATGCCGTCATGGCGGGTGGTGCCTTCCATGCGCACTGCTGTGACAAGAACATCCGCTCGGCAACCACCGGTGATGTAGCACTTCTCACCACTGACAATCCAACCCCCGTCAACAGGCTTAGCCGTCGTGCGAAGGCCGGCAACATCAGAGCCAGCATCAGGCTCGGTGATCGCAAGTGCGGCGATCAGCTCCCCCTTGATCCCAGGGACTAACCATCTTTGCTTCTGGTCCTCAGTTCCAAACTTGGCGATTGGCGGCAGGGCGATTTCCATGTGAGCGCCAAGGCCTGCGGCAACACCACCCGACCCGCAGCGCGCCATCTCCATCGCAAGGACGGCAGCGGCAACCTCATCACCATCACCGCCGTAAGCAGGGTCGAACTTCAGACCGATGAAGCCCTGCTCGGCCATCGCACCGAACATCTCATTGGGAAACCACTTGGCTTCCTCCCACTGATCAGCGTGGGGAAGGAGCTCCTGCTCAATCCAACCTCTGGCTGAGACGCGGAACGCCTCATGCTCAGCGGTGAACGGCGGGATCGGGGCGCCCGCAGCCACAAAGTCTGGCCGCAGTACGCCCTGATCGCTCATGCCGATTAGTTGAAGGTCAGCCCTGTTGGCTTAAAGGCCGTAGGAGCGGCCGATGACATCAAGCATGATCTCGTCGGTACCAGCACCAATGCGGTTGAGGCGCATGTCACGCCAAGTCCGCTCAACGCCGTACTCCTTCATGTAGCCGGCGCCACCGTGGATCTGAATGCACTCGTCGGCAACCTCAACAGCGATCCTTGCGCTGTAGAGCTTGGCCATGCTGATCTCACGCACTGGGTACTCACCGTTGTTGAACTTCCAAGCGGTCATGTAGGTCATCTGGCGTGCGGTCTCGATCTTGGTGGCCATCTCAGCGAACTTGTGGCGGATCACCTGGAACTTGCCGATCTGACGGCCGAATGCCTGACGCTCCATTGCGTACCCAAGCGTCTTGTCAAAGCAGAGCTGTGCACCAGCAACGCAGCCGGCTGCGCCGATCAGACGCTCACCCTGAAGCTCCCACATGATGTGGTAGAAGCCCTTGCCCTCTTGCCCGAGCATTGCTGACGCTGGAACGCGAACGTCCTGGAAGGCCAGCAGTGCCGTGTCTGAAGCGTGCATGCCGAGCTTCTCAAGCTTCTTCTCGCGGATCACACCGGGTGAGTCCATTGGCACAAGGAACAGGCTGAACCCGTCATAGCCGGCGTCTGGATCGGTCTTGGTTACAAGAACAATCACATCAGCGCGGTGACCATTGGTGATGTAGGTCTTTGAACCGTTGATGACGTACTCATCCCCATCACGAACTGCACGGGTCTTGATGCCAGAGACATCTGAACCAGCGTCTGGCTCGGTGATGCCAAGGCAGAGGATCTTCTCGCCCTTGATCGCTGGAACAAGCCACTCCTGCTTCTGCTCCTCAGTACCGAACAGGTGAATTGGGGGCATTGCCATATCCGTGTGGACAGCGACGCCCATTGCGAGGCCGCCGGAGTTTGACCGAGCCATTTCCTCTGCCAAGACAAGGTTGCAGTAATAGTCACCGCCCTGTCCGCCGTACTCCTCTGGCATTGAAAGGCCGAGGAAACCAAGCTCACCCATGCGATGAATTACAGAGTCAGGGAACGTTGTCTCTTCCCACTCTTCAGCGTGTGGGGTCAGTTCCTTGGCAACGAATGAGGCGATTGACTGACGCAGCTGCTCGTGCTCATCGTTGAAGATGAAGTGCTTCTGCTGAGCCTCAAAATCTGGCTTGAGTACGTCTTCTGTGGCGGACATGGATCTGTCGTCTCCTCGCTGGTGGGCATTTGAGGCCGCAAGGCGGTCCCCTCTGATGTTCACGGTATCCCACTCGGCGGCCCGTGTGAACCCCCAAGCCGCCCGTCGGCGCGTTTGCACACATCCACGCTGTGGGCACTTATCTGGCAGGGTTCAACAGAGATCAGACGCTTCACGGGAGGCTGTATGGCTGAGACGGACACAAACGCGAAGGAAACACCGGTTCTTTACGCCGTTGAGGCAGGGGTGGCGACCATCTCCCTTGACGACGCTTCAACGCGCAACAGCCTCTCCAACGAGATGCTCGATGGGCTGATCGCAGCATTTGAACGGGCTCGCGATGACTCAGAAGTCAGGGCTGTTGTGCTCGCGTCAACTGATGACCGCACGTTCTCGTCCGGTGGCAACCTCGCCGGCTTCGCTGCCGATGTGCCGCTTGTCCACAAGCACGCTGGGACATCGAAGTTCCCCGAACTGTTTGTTCTGATCGGTGAACTTGGCAAGCCAGTGCTCTGCCGCGCCCAAGGGCATGTGTTGGCCGGCGCACTTGGCCTTGCGCTTGCGTGTGACCTGATCGTCGCGGGTGAGTCCGCGAGCTTTGGCACGCCGGAGATCAACGTGGGGACATTCCCGTTCATGATCATGGCGCTGATCTACCGCAATGTTCCGCGCAAGAAAGCAACGGAAATGCTGCTCCTTGGGGATCGTGTTGATGCGGTCGAGGCTGAACGGATTGGGATTGTCAACAAGGTTGTCCCTGACGCCGAGCTTGATGAGGCAATCCAATACTGGGCACTTCGCCTTGCGTCGCGTTCGCCAGTGCTGATGAAGCTTGGCAAGGACGCGATTCACCGCCAGCAGGACATGCCCCTTGAGGAAGCACTCCAGTACCTGCGTCACAACCTGACACTTGCGTTCTCCACCGAGGACCTCCAAGAGGGTGTTTCTGCCTTCTTTGAGAAACGTGACCCAGAATGGAAAGGCCGATGAGCGAAGAGCAGCCCACCTCGCTTTTGCGCCCATTGGTTGAGGATCTTGCGCAGCGCCGCGCCAAAGCACAGCTTGGTGGGGGTGAGGAGAAAATCGCCGCGCAACACGCCGCCGAAAAGCTCACTGCCCGCGAGCGCGTGGACCTGCTCGTTGATGAGGGGACTTTTGTTGAACTTGGCGTCCACGCTGGAATCCACTACTCAGTCCGCGGGCTTGAACACAAAGAGGCTCCCGCTGACGGTGTGATCACAGGTTGGGGCAAGGTTGACGGTCGCCCCGTAGCCGTTGTCGCCTACGACTTCACCGTAATGGCAGGATCAATGGGCATGACAGGCGAAGCCAAGGTCGCCCGCATGCGCGAGATGGCCTTGAGCAAACGCATGCCACTGGTCTGGCTGTTGGACTCCGCTGGCGCCCGAATTCAGGAAGCAGTCGGGTCCTTGTTCGCTGGGTCAGGCCACCTGTTCCGCGAGGAGGTCGTGATGAGCGGCGTTGTTCCACAAGTAGCCGCACTGCTTGGGCCTTGCGCAGCTGGCACGGCCTACATTCCAGGGCTTGCGGATTTTGTCCCGATGGTCAAGGGTCGCGGGTCGATGGCACTTGCCGGACCGCACCTTGTGCGCGCCGCTGTTGGCGAGGACGTCACCCAGGAGGAACTTGGAGGAAGTCGCGTCCACTGCCGCAAGTCCGGTGTTGGTGACCTTGAGGTCGCAGACGACCCGGAATGCATTGAGCGCATCAAGCAGTACCTGTCCTACTTCCCATCAAACAACGGTGAAGCGCCGCCAATCAAGCCGACTACTGACCCAATCGACCGTGGGGACGAGGAGCTGCTGGACGCCCTGCCCGAGAGCAACCGCAAGCCACACGACATGTACAACGTGATCAGCCGGATTGCTGACGACGGCGAGTACTTCGACCTTAAGCCTCAGTGGGGCAAGACGATCATCACCTGCTTCGCCCGCTTCGGTGGTCGCCCATGCGGCATCGTGGCCAACCAGCCCAAGCACCTCGGTGGGATCCTCGACAACGACTCCGCTGACAAGGCCGCCAGGTTTGTGAACCTCTGTAATGCGTTCGGTATCCCGCTCCTGTTCCTCCAGGACGTCCCTGGCTTCATGGTGGGAACCAAGGTTGAGGAGGGCGGGATCATCCGCCACGGCGCCAAGATGCTCCACGCAGTCGCCAATGCCACAGTTCCAAAAATCACCGTGATCGTCCGCAAGGCTTATGGCGCCGGCTACTACGTGATGAATGGCCGTGCTTACGAACCTGACCTGATCGTCGCCTGGCCGTCAGCTGAGATCAGCGTGATGGGTGCCGAAGGCGCAGTTGAGATCGTCATGCGCAAACAGGTTGAGGAAGCAGACGACCCTGAGGCAATGAAGGCGCACCTAATCAGCGAGTACAGGAAGATCATCGACGTGTACATCGCAGCCAAGAACGGAATGATTGACGACGTCATTGACCCTCGCGAGACCCGCAAGGTGATCTGCCAAGCCCTTGAGATGTCCGCTGGCAAGACTGTCGACCGGCCATGGAAGCGCAACGCAGTGGTGCCCGTATGAGTGGCCAAGACCCAGTCATCATCACCAACTCCATTAGTGGCGCTGTAGCAAACCGCGACCAGTGCGCTGCGATCCCCTACACGCCAGAGGAGTACGCGGCAGAGGCCCGCAGAGTGGTGGATGAAGGTGCTGCGATGATCCACATCCACGCCCGCACACCTGACGGAACTCCCTCTTATGAGATTGAGGACTTCCAGGCCATCACGCAAGCAATCCTCGCTGAAGTTGACGATGTGATCATCAACTACTCAACTGGTGCGGTTGGCGTATCGCTGGAGAAGCGCGTCGCCTACCTGAAGGCACTTAAGCCCGATGTGGCCGCGCTCAACATGGGTTCAATGAACTATGCGAAGTACTCAAAGACCCGCAAGGCGTTCGTCTTTGGTCTCGTGTTTGAGAACAGCTTCGACACGATCACATCACTGCTGACCACCATGAACGAGGAGAGCATTCGGCCCGAGCACGAGTGCTTTGACTCCGGGCACATTGCCAACCTTGACCCTCTGCTTGACATGGGCATTCTCAAGGAGCCACTTCAGGTCAGCTGCGTGATGGGCGTAACCGGCGGCATTCGGCCCAACGCCAAGAACGTGGAGCACATGCGTGACCAGATTCCAGACGTAAAACACAACTGGGGTGTCATCGGCGTGTCCCGTCAACAGTGGGAACTGCTTGAAGCCAGCCTCAGACTTGGTGGCAACATCCGAGTTGGTGTTGAGGACAACTTCTACCTTCCCGACGGCGCGATGGTTGAAAGCAACGGCCAACTTGTTGCCAGGGCGGCAGAGCTGGTCAGCGCGTCAGGTCGCCAAGTCGCGACGGTTGCGCAAGCCCGCGAAATGCTTGACACACCCAAGCGCGAAGTCGCAGGGGTTAAGCCTTAGCCATGGCTGCCGGTGCGCTGGACGGAATCAAGGTCCTTGACCTTGCGCGGCTACTGCCAGGCCCGTTCTGCTCGCTGCTGCTCGCCGACTACGGTGCTGACGTCCTCAAGGTTGAGGACACGGGCATGGGCGACTATGTCCGCTGGGCACCACCGCACTACCCGGGTGTTGAACACTCCGCTGGCGGAGCACTCTTCCTTTCGCTCAACCGCAACAAGCGTTCGATCCGCATTGACCTAAAGACTGAGGGTGGCAAGCAGGTCCTCCTTGATCTCGTCAAGGACGCCGACGTCCTGCTGGAGTCATTCCGCCCAGGTGTGCTCGACAGACTTGGCGTTGGGTACGACGTTCTCAAAGAGATCAACCCTGGCCTTGTCTACTGCGCAATCAGTGGCTATGGCCAGGATGGCCCACAGCGCGAGGCTGCAGGCCATGACATGAACTACCTCGCCCAGGCTGGTCTGCTCGGCCTCACGGGCGATGCTGACAGTGCGCCCGTTCAGTCCGCAGGGCAGATCGCAGACATTGGCGGCGGTGCCTTGATGGCCGCCTTTGGCATTCTTGCCGCGTTGCGAGCACGCGACGCGAGCGGCAAAGGCCAGTTTGTGGATGTCTCTATGTTTGACGGCGGCCTCTCATGGCTTGCCATGCCGGCGGCCAAGACGCTGCTCGAAGGAGCATCACCCAAGCGGGGCGGAGTGGAGCTAGCCGGGTCACTGATTTGCTACCGGCCGTATGCCTGCTCGGACGGCCATGTTGCCCTCGGCGCACTGGAGGAGAAGTTCTGGCGCGCGTTCTGTGAGGGCGTCGAGCGACCTGACCTTGTCGAGAAGCAGTTTGAGCCTGTTGGGTCCGCTGTTCATCAAGAGGTGGTGGAGATCTTCAAGTCCCGAACACGTGATGAGTGGGAAGCATTCGCGGCTATTCACGACTGCTGCCTGACACCGGTGCTTGGGCTGGACGAAGCGCTGGAATCTGATCTGGTCAGAGCCCGCAAGATGGTCGCGCCTCTGACACAGCCAGGGGCTGAGCAACCCGTCCGGTTGCTGGGCGCGCCAGTTAAGTTTTCAGAGACTCCTGCGGACACCGACCGCCTACCAGGCCCAGGCCTTGGCGAGCACACGGATGAGGTGCTCGCAGAGCTCGGTTACGACGCAGACCGCATTGCAGTGCTGAAGGAAGCTGGCTCAGTAGCCGGCACGCCTGACGGCGCCACCGGCTCCTTCCTGGGCTAGAGCTTTAGTGCCTTGCCGTTGACTGTGCCGTTACCGGCAGAGTTGTGTGGGGTGATGGCGAATGTCCACTTGCCCTTGCCTGGTGCGAGGGTGCAGGTGACCTTGGCTCCCTTGGTCTTGCACTTACCGCTCTTGGTTTTGCGGCCAAGTTTGGCGGTCAGCTTGTAGGTGGTACCGGCAACAAGGTTGACGGTGGCGGTTACAAGTCGTTTCTTCTTGTTCAAAGCCCACTTGACAGCTGGCTTGCCCGGCTTGCTGGGAGTTGGGGTGTAAAGCTCTGCACTCGCCAAATAGCCCGAGTTGCCCTCTCCGCCGGCGATTAGAACCTTCCCACTTGGCAACACTGATGCAGTCGCATAGGCTCGGCCTGTTGTGAGGCTACCCGTGGTTGTAAACAACCCAGTTGCAGGATTGTAAAGCTCCCCACTCGCCAAATATCCCGAGCCGTCAAGTCCGCCAGCGATTAGAACCTTCCCACTTGGCAACACTG
>JAPLCJ010000051.1 GCA_026392255.1 Solirubrobacterales bacterium | reverse complement strand
CCCCATGAGCATTTCAAACCGCCTTCCATACGCAATCCGCAAGCGGCTCCCCTCCGAGCGCGCGATTCAACAGGCTAGTGAGGCCGCGGCAACACCGACTGTTGGCATGGTTGAGCTGCGCAAGCGTCGCGACGACCTTGCTCAGAAGTTCGGTGAGATTCAGTACGACATTGGGGGAGTCGTCTACGAGATGGCGATTCGGGACCACTACCGGCTCGATGTCGTCACGGCCCGAGCTGCTGAACTGCAAAAGGTTGACGCTGAACTTGCCGAGGCCGAGCGGCTCCTGCGGCTCGAGGACGCAGCTGCATCCGGGGCCTGTCGTTTCTGCGGTTCGCTGCATGCGCGTGGCTCAACATTCTGTTGGCAGTGCGGCGAACGCCTCCTCGTACCAGGTGCGCCAGAGGGCCCTACCCACTCTGCCAACGGCGCGGAAGCTCACCAACACTGACCAGCGCTTTTCACCAGCGGGTCACCGCTGGTTCACACCGTGATGGCAGTTGCCAGCGAAACTAATGATCGTCCGCAGTTCCATGAGTCCCATTCGATCAAGGAGTAACAAAAGTGCAACTTCGCTCAACATTCGCAACCACAACGGCGGCCCTGCTCGTCGGCTTGGTCGTAGCTGCCTCTCCGGCCGCTGCCGCCCAGAACTACTCACCCGACTGCTCAGGTAAGGCTACTGTCACTAACCCGGCCGAGTACGAGTTGACCTACGAGATCACCTGCAACGACTTCACAACGACATACGTTGATGGAGCCAGCGTCACAAAGACAGTTACCTATCCAGGAGCCATCAATGGCTACTCGATTTTTTCCGTCACCCGCAACATTGTTGGGTTTGACACAGAGCCGCTGGTCTTCAACCCAGACGGGTCATCCGCAGCTAGCTCATACCAGGCAGTCAACTGCAACGGCGAGGTTCCAAGCAACGCCATCGGCTGCTCACTGTCAATCGCAACGTCGCTTTATGCGCGTTCCGGAGCAGGGACAGACCTCTCGCCATACACATACGCAGCAGCAACGGTCTCAGGTCTGTTCGCAAAGCCAGGCAGCAACTATCTCGCCCTGACTGAGCTGTTCCCGTCAACCAACCTGTTCCCAGCCAACAGCGGCAAGAAGATCATTCCTGCCAAGGCCGGTAACAAGATCACAGGCACCATCCATGTAGACGCCAACCCATGCAAGGCAACCCTTCAGCTTCCCAAGCTGATGGTCAATGTCAGCGATGGCGAGGGTCAGCAGGGTGTTCCATTCAACCTGGATGTTGCAAGCACGACCAAGGTCAAGCTTGTCGCAGGTGGCAAGGGAATCACTCTCGCCCACGGCTGCCCATACGTAGTCAAGAAGAAGACTTACTACGCAGCCTAGTAACACGAGGCAACTTGTACCAACCCCGCTCTCATGGGGTTGGTACTAGCGCCGATGCCGTCGGGGGATGGCATCGGACCTCCCCAAACCGGACCCGGGTTTCGAGCACAGCGCTCGAAGTTCGGGTCCCGGTCGTTCTGGACTGAGGCCCTAGTGGTTGACTGGAGGCTGGGACCGACGCGAAGTGGGTTTAGTTCCAAACACTGAGTCCCAGAAGGGCGCACTAACCCCGAAGCCTGTCGTGTGGTCCTGGAAGTGGTGCCGCATGTGGAGTTCCCGTAGAAGTCGGCCAACGCGGGTTCGGGGACGATGGTGGTGCATGTGGAAGTGGAGCATGTCGTAGACCAGATACCCGGTCAGGAAGCCACCGCCAAAAGCCATCCAAGCTCCAGCCGGGAGGGAGGCCCAGAAGAGCAGCAGGAACAGCGACGCCAGTGGGAGGCTTGCCCCTGGCGGCATGACAAGCCGAAGGGGGTCATTGGGATGGTCGTGGTGGACGCCGTGAATCATGAAGTGGAAGCGGTGGGCCCAGTGATTGTCTGCGTCGAAGTGAAAGACAAGCCGGTGCAGCCAGTATTCAGTCAGAGTCCAGAACAGCCAGCCGCCGGCAAACCAGAGAGCGGTCTCGGGTCCGACCTCTGCAGCGGCCAGTGCGGTCAGGGCCGCAATTGCTGGAACGAAGATGGCAATAACGACCGCCGGGTGGACCCGCGAGAGCCGGTCGAACAGGTCTGATTCGAACATCCGCGGGGACGCCCTGAGGAGCTCGCTCCGTGAATTGGCAGGGCTGGAACTCGGCTCAGTCATATGCGCGCACAAGCCTAACGCTCAAACGCGGGCTCGAGGGTCTAGATTTCCACTGGTGAGAGCACTCGTTACCGGCGGCGCCGGCTTCGTTGGGTCCAACCTTGTTGACGCGCTAATAGCGGCCGGCTGCGAGGTGACAGTCCTTGACGATCTCTCGACTGGCCGCGAAGCCAACCTGACGGGTGCGGTTGCGTCAGGCGCCGAGCTTGTCACCTGTGATGTGTTCGACGCGGCTGGGGTGCGCAGTGCGTTCGAGGCAGCCAAGCCCGACACGGTGTTTCACTTGGCAGCTCAGGCGCAGGTGAGCGATTCCGTTGCTGATCCGGACCGTGACGCCCGGGTTAACGTCCTCGGGACGATCTCAGTGCTGGAGGCCGCGCGCCTTACCGGCGTTGAGCGTCTTGTCTACGTCTCAACCGGTGGTGCCATGTACGGGGAGGCTGGGGTCTATCCAACTCCTGAGACCGCGCTGATCCGCCCGGAGAGTCCCTACGGGGCAAGCAAGTTTGCGGCTGAGTCCTATGTCTCTATGTACACAGACCTGCACGGGCTATCTACCTACACCTTGCGATTGGCCAATGTCTACGGCCCGCGGCAGATCCCGCATGCCGAAGGGGGAGTGGTCGCGATCTTCTGCGAGCGTGCCCTGCTGGGGAAGATGTCCCACATCAACGGGGACGGCGAGCAGACCAGAGACTTCGTTGAGGTATCCGATGTTGTGTCGGCATTGCTGGCAGCTGCCAATTCGCGAGTTCACGGGGCCTGCAACATTGGCAGTGGGCTGGAGACGAGCATCAACGAGCTTGTCGCGGCGATCGACGGTTTGGTCGAAGGTGGCCTTGAGGTTGACTATCGGCCGGCTCGCGGAGGCGAGGTTCGGCGCTCAGTATTGGACCCAAGTCGGGCCCTTGAGGACCTTGGTTGGCAGCCAACGGTTGCTCTTGGCGACGGCCTGCGCGGGACGCTAGACCACTTCCGCTGAGTCCGCAGGACTGTCAGTGGGCGATAGCCGACTGCGCCGATAGAGTCACGCGAAGTGTCCTCGCCGTCGCTATATCGCCGCCACCGCCCCCGAACGTTCTCCGACGTAGTCGGACAGGAAGCCGTGGTCCGAACGCTTCGCAACGCGATCGACCGGAATGCGGTTCACCACGCCTACCTCTTCGTAGGGTCGCGAGGAACCGGCAAGACGAGCATGGCCAAGATCCTCGCCGCAGCCCTAAACTGCGCAAACGGCCCAACCACCGAGCCGTGCGGAGCCTGCTCTGCCTGTGAGGCAATAGCGCAAGGTAGCTCCCTTGACGTCGTCGAGATGGACGCAGCTTCCAACAACAGCGTTGACGACATCCGCGACCTGCGCGATAGCGTCGCTCTCGCTCCTATGAGTGGAAGCCACAAGGTCTACATCCTTGATGAGGCCCACATGCTTTCGCCAGCGGCTTGGAACGCCTTCCTGAAAACACTTGAGGAGCCACCGCCCAACACTGTTTTTGTACTGGCAACTACTGAGGCGAAGAAGATTCTTCCCACGATTGTTGACCGTTGCCACCGCTTTGACTTCCAGCGCCCGTCCGTAGTTGAGGTGCAAGAAGTCGTCACCCGCGTTGCTGCCACTGAAGGGATTGACGCTCCACCAGAGGTCTTGAGGATTGTTGCCAGATCAGCTGATGGGTCCTTCCGTGATGCACTCGGGACACTTGAGCAGCTCGTTACTTATGCGGGTGGCGAGTCAGGAGCGATTTCCACCGAGGACGCACTCGCCGTGCTCGGTGTCGTTGACGCTGACCTCAGGTTTGAGGCAGTAGACGCTGTAGTAGCTGCTGATCCAGCGGCCGCAGTGCGGACCGCGGCGCAGATTTCCGACTCGGGTCGTGACGTACGCCGGTTCCTTGATGACCTTGAGGGACATGGGCGCTCGCTTCTGCTGGCCGACCTGTCTGGCTCGGTGCCAGCTGAACTGGCAACAACGCCAGAGTACGACGACCGTCTTGCTGCTCAGGCCGCCGCACTTGGCAGGGCAGGAATCGTCACGTTCCTCGATCTAGTCGCCGAGGCGTTCGGGGCAATCAAGGATGGTGCTGACGCCAGGCTTCGGCTTGAGCTGCTGCTAGTTAAGGCTGCCTCACGAGGCAAGCCAATGTCGGGCGGCAAGGTCCCAACACCGCCGATGCCTGCACAGGTTGGCGCGGTCCCAGCGGTAGCGCCGACCCCACCGGCTCCCGAGGCCCCACAGGCGGTTGCCCCATCAGCACCCATTGAGACTTCGATCCCAACCGGGTCAGGTGCCTCGGCTGCTTTAAGTGCTGTTCCACAGGTAGCCCCACTGGTGGAGGCGGAAGAAGCAGCGCCAGAGCCGAGCCTTCACACAGGCCCGATCCCAACCTTTGACGAAGTTCTTGCTGTCTGGCCGCAGGTCATTGAGCAGATGGCTCAGGAGAGCCCCGTGTTGAGCGCAATTCTTGCCCAGGCAACCCCGCTTCGGCTGGTTGAGCGTCGCGTGACAGTTGGGTTCCCGATCGACGCTGACTTCCACCGCCGCAAGGCTGCTGACCAACGCTACGTCCAGTCAGTGATGCAGGCCCTCGCCGAGCTAACTGGAGCCAGGCTAGAGCTCGAGTACGAGCTGTCTGAGGCGATGGAGACCACAGCTGCTGCACAGGAGCGCGCCCTGAGTGGGGACGAGATGGCCGACATCCTGCTGAACGAATTCGGCGGGGTAGAGGTCAGCGCTGACAAAGCGGCTGATGTCACTGACGCTGCCCCAAGCGACGAAGCCCCGTCGACAGACGACGTGCCCGACCAAGACCAAGACGGCGCGACCCGCGGTCCCTGACGCAGAGGCAGAGCGACCGTGTACGCACCTCCGATTCAAAGGCTTATCTCAGAGTTCTCACGGCTCCCCGGCGTGGGTGGACGAACGGCGACACGCCTCGCATTCCATGTCCTCAGGGCGCCCCCAGAGCAAGCTGCCGCACTTGCCGCCGCGATTGTCGAGGTGCGCGAGAAAATCGGCGAGTGTGAGATCTGCTTCGACCTTGCCGAAGGTCCACGCTGCCCAATCTGCCAGGACGATCGCCGCGACGATGCACTGCTGTGCGTTGTGGAGCAGTCACAGGATGTGCATCCGATCGAGCGTACGTCCGAGTTCCGTGGCCGGTATCACGTTCTCGGTGGCGCACTTTCTCCAATGGACGGAGTTGATGAGGACGACATCCACATCGCCGAGCTCTACGAGCGTGTACGGGCGGGCAACGTGACAGAAGTAATTTTGGCTACCAATCCGACAACCACCGGAGAGGCAACGGCCCTTCACATGGCGGCTGGGTTGAGAGAGCTTTCCCCGACGCTGATCATCACCCGTCCTGCCAGCGGATTGCCGGTCGGGGCGGACCTTGAGTACGCCGATGAGCTCACGCTTGGCAGAGCAATGTCGGGCCGCCGTTCCCTCAACCCCTGAGCCGCAGCGGTCGTGGCGTAACGGAGGCACTGGAAAGGCCCCTGTGACGGGTACGCTCCCTTCCTATGGCAGAGACGATCGTCATGAAGTTTGGTGGCAGTTCCGTTGCCGACGCGCAGCGGATCAAGGCTGCCGCTGCTCGGATTGCCGACCGACGCAAGGCCGGGGATCGCGTAGTCGCGGTTCTTTCTGCCCGTGGTGACACGACGGATGAGCTGCTCCAGATGGCTGCTGAGGTCTCGGACTCACCCGACCCACGCGAAATGGACATGTTGCTCTCAACCGGTGAGCGGATCTCCTGCGCGCTCGCGACCATGGCAATCAGGGATCTCGGTTTCGATGCCATCTCACTGACCGGGTCACAGGCTGGAATCGTCACCGACACCTCGCACACACGGGCGCGCATTCTTGACGTACGCGCAGAACGGATCGAGGAGGCACTCGATGCTGGGCAAGTCGTCCTAGTCGCGGGCTTTCAGGGCGTCTCGACGGAGAAGGATGTGACCACGCTTGGCCGGGGCGGGTCAGACACGACTGCCGTCGCGGTGGCCGCTGCTCTCGGTGCATCGGTTTGTGAGATCTACACCGATGTCGCCGGTGTGTTCAGCGCTGACCCGCGCATCGTTCCCGATGCCAAGAAGCTTGGGACCGTTTCCTTCGAGGAGATGCTGGAGATGGCATCCTCTGGAGCGAAGGTCCTGCAGCTGAGGTCGGTCGAATATGCACGCACACACGGAGTGCGGATCCACTGCCGGTCATCATTTGAACCTGGCGATGGGACAATCGTCGTCAATGAGGAGGAAAACATGGAAGACGCACTGATCACCGCCGTTACGCACTCAACCGAGGAGGCCAGAGTCACGCTCTCTGGTGTTCCAGATACGCCCGGGGTTGCCGGCGCCGTCTTTGGTGCCCTTGCTGACGCAGGGGTGAATGTGGACATGATCATCCAGAACGAGCCGACTGAGGACGACAAGGCCGCTGACATGAGCTTCACCGTCGCCACAGAGGACCTCAGGGACGCACGTACGGCCCTTGAGGGCCTGATGGAGGCCCAAGGCATCCAATCGATCGCCTGGGACGAGAAGATGGGCAAGGTGTCGGTTGTTGGCGCTGGAATGCGTTCCAACCCCGGTGTGGCTGCCACGGTATTCAGGACACTCGGAGACCAAGGGATCAACATCGAGATGATCTCCACCTCGCCAATCAAGATCTCCTGCGTTGTGTCAGCGGATCGCGTCGCTGACGCCGTCCGCGCTCTACACGCAGCCTTCGACCTCGGTGACGATGAGAGTGGCGCACAGGCGCCGCATGGAGCCGCTAGGTGAGTCAGCCGCGCGTTGCAGTCGTGGGAGGGTCCGGTGCGGTCGGTCGCACGATCCTGCGCCTTTTGAGAGAGCGGTCGTTCCCTGCGGCAAGCATCACGGCGTTGGCAAGCAGCCGAAGTGCCGGGACTGAGATTGAGGGAGTAGTAGTTGAGGACCTCGAGCTAGCCGATCTGAGCAACTTTGACCTTGCCCTGTTCAGCGCTGGGTCAACCGTCTCCGCTGAGTGGGGACCAAAGTTTGTAGAGGCTGGAGCCGTAGTGGTAGATAACTCCTCCCACTGGCGGATGGACCCAAAGGTTCCCTTGGTTGTCCCAGAGGTCAACCCAGAGGCCGTTGATGATCATTCCGGGATCGTTGCCAACCCGAACTGCTCAACCATGCAGGCCATGGTTGTCCTGAAGCCCATTCTGGATCGCTTCGGCCTTGAGCGGGTGATCTTCTCGACCTACCAAGCAGTTTCTGGGACCGGTGTGAAAGCCCTTGCTGAGCTGGAGTCCCAGGCCCGAGCGGTACTTGATGGGGCCCCGGTTGAAGCAGCGGCCGTATATCTCCACCAGATTGCGTTCAATGTGATTCCCCAGGTTGAAAGCTTCAAGAATGGCGACGATTACACCACCGAGGAACGCAAGATGATGGCCGAGACGCGCAAGATCTTGAGCCTGCCTGAGCTCCCCGTAACGGCCACCTGTGCCCGAGTGCCTGTGATGAACGGTCACTCTGAGTCGGTCAATATCCAGACCACGCAGGAAGCCAGTCCGGACGAGATCCGTGCACTGCTGGCAAGCGCCCCTGGTGTTCTGGTGGTTGACGATCCGGCAGCAGGGATCTACCCGATGGCAATTGACGGAAGTGGCCGCGACGAGGTGCTTGTGGGGCGGATCCGCGTGGACCAGAGCGCGCCGCGCTCACTGAACCTGTGGATCGTTGGCGACAACCTCCGTAAGGGTGCTGCGACAAACGCAGTCCAGGTCGCTGAGCTGCTCGTGCAGCGCGGTCTATAGACCACAACACTCGGGCCATCAGGGCAAAAGAAAAGCTCCCCGTAGGGAGCCTTTCGAAACCATGTGGACTTGCTTACCAGCCAGCTTCGACGGTCGAGCCGATCACAGCCGTTGACCAGTCGATGACTGATGTTGGCTTGATCACGTGACGCTGAAGGCCAAGGGCCTTGTTGTCCAAGCCGAGCGCCAAGCCCACAAGCTGGGGGAGGTGCAGAACTGGCATTGACAGGTCACGGCCAATCTCTGCGGCTGCCATTGGCTGCTGCAGGTCAAGGTTGAGGTGGCAGAGCGGACAAGGGACGACAAGACAGTCTGCGTCTGCGTCAGTTGCGTCTGCCAAGTGCGTTCCGGCCATCTGAAGTGATGCCTTCTTGTTCATCGTGATGATCGGGAACCCGCAGCACTTGTAGATGCCGGCGTAGTCGATGACCTCGCCGCCAAGGGCTTCGATGACCATCTGCATGTACTGGTCACGCGGATTCTCGTCGTCGATGCCAAGACGGTCGGTTGGACGCACGATGTAGCAACCGTAGAAAGGTCCGACCTTGAGGCCGGTAAGTGGGCGCTTGACCTTCTTCTTGAGGTTCTCAAGGCCGATTTCCTCAACGAGCAGCCAGAGGAAGTTTTTGTTGGTGACAAGGCCCTTCTCGTAAGCAAGTCCTTCTGCTTCGAGCGTGGTGTTGATCTCAGCCCTGTACTCAGCGCTGGCGTCAAGTCGTTCTTGGCACTCGCTCTGTGCTCCTTGGCAGGTTGAGCAGATGTTCATCATCAGCTCGCCTGGGGTCTCGGCAGCAAGTGCGAAGGTGCGTGCGTTGAGTGTGTCGGCAAGCTCTTGGTTGTGCTCGGCGATAACGCCAGCGCCGCAGCATGACGCACGGTCGATGCCGATCAGCTCTAGGTCAAGCAGCGGGGCGACGGCTTCCATCGCGCCGTGAAGTTCAGGGGTGAAGCCACGGCTTACGCAGCCGGGCCAGTAGGCGACCTTCACTGGGTGTCTCCTTCGGTTGGCTCGCCTTCGGCGGGCGCTTCAGTATCAATTTCTGCGGCAGGCTCAGCAACCGGTGCTGGCTCAACGGGAGTCTCGACGGCGGCTGGCTCAGCTGGAGCCTCTACTGCCGGCGCCTCGACTACTGGGGGAGCGAGGGTCGCGGTCGCTGTGCCGCCCGTTGTATCGGCTGGGTCGTCAGCAAGGTCGTCCTCATTGCCCGAGATGTAGAGGTTGTACTCAAGTCGCACCTCGCGGTTTTCGACCGTGTCAAAGATCCGCTTGATCTCTGGTGAGGCCTTGTGCTCATGCAGGAGGGCCTTCTTGACTGTGACCTTGCCGGTCTTGAGCGCGCGGAGGACGACAGGAAGGGAGCTGAGGAGCTCCGGAACCGCGCGGGGGTGGAACTTGCCGCCGTAAGAATCAGGGAGCAGGTCGGCCTCGTGAAGCAGGCCGTTCTTGCGGATGTTCTTGATGAAGGCCATCTCATGGCGATGACCGTTGTTGCGGTCATCAATGTGGAAGTCGGATCCGGCGCGACGACGCAGGCGCATGATCTGACTCATCGGAGCAACACCCTTGGGGCAGGCCTCGATGCACTGGAAGCAGTGGGTGCAGTCGTAAATGCCGTGAGGGTCCTCTGAGAGGTCCTTGAGGCGCTGGCCCTGCTCAGCATCGCGCGGGTCACCGACGAAGCGGTAAGCCTTGGCAAGTGCAGCGGGGCCAACAAAGAGTGGGTCCATCTCCATCGTCATGCAGTCGGAAACACAGGCGCCGCACTGAATGCAGGCCATCGTCTGGGTTACATCAACCATTGCTGCATGAGGAACGATGTACTCGCGCTCCGGCACTGGCTCCTTGGCGACAAGCCATGGGGTGACGCGACGAATCTTCTTCCAGTGGACCTCTTCCATGTCCACGATCAAGTCCTTGATGATCGGCATGTTGCCCATTGGCTCGACGACGATTACGTTCTCGCCGTGCTTGCTGTTCTTGGCAGCAGCATCAAGGTGGGTGTGGCAGGCAAGGCCTGCCTTCCCGTTGGTGCGAACGCCGCATGAACCACAGATGGCTGCCCGGCATGAGCAGCGAACGCCGATTGACCCGTCTTGCTCGTTGCGAACCTGAAGAATTGCCTCAAGAACTGAACGATGGCCCTCAAGTTCAACCTTGAAGTCCTCGTAGTGCGGAGCTTCTCCCGTTTCAGGGTCGTAACGGCGGAGGCGGAGTGTGTATTCAGGCATGGATTGGGTTCCCGGGTTGGTCTAGTAGGTCCGCTCTTGCGGCTCCCACTGAGTGATTGAGACGGGTGAGTAGGTAACGCTTGGGGCGTCGTCGCCGTTGCGTGAGACATCAATGTGCTTGAGCCACTCGGCGTCGTTGCGCTCAGGGAAGTCGGTGCGGAACTGCGCTCCCCGTGATTCCTTACGCTCCTTAGCGCCAACAACGATGCACTCCGAGACGTCAAGCATGTATTCAAGTTCTACTGCGCCGAGGAGGTCCTGATTAAAGACTGTTCCCTTGTCGTCAATTGCGGCGACAGCGGCCTCTTCCTTGAGCCTGCGGATGATCTCATGCGCGGTTTCAAGACCGGCTTGGTCGCGGTAGACGGCTGCGTAGCGGTTCATTGTCTCGCCGAGCTCATTCTTGATCTCAGAAATCCGTCGGCCACCGGTAGCGCGATTGAGGATTGAGTCGAACTTGCGCTGCGTGTCAGCGATCTTGGAATGGCTGGTTGAAGGCATTGCCTTCGACAAGGCTTGGTCAGCGGCATGCTCACCGGAGCGGCGGCCGAAGATCAGCGTGTCAAGCAGTGAGTTGGCACCCAGTCGGTTGCCACCATGGACGGAAACACAGGCAACTTCACCAGCGGCGTAGAGCCCATTGATCGGCGTCTGTCCGTCGACGTCAGTCTTGACGCCACCCATGATGTAGTGCATGCCCGGCTTGATGTGAATTGGCTCACGGGTGATGTCCACACCAGCAAAATCACGGCCGATGTTGACGATCTCGCGCAGTGCCTCAAGGGTTCTCTTACGCGGAACCTTGGTGATGTCAAGAGCAATCGTGCCGTCTGGGAAGCCACGACCTTCGAGGATCTCAGTCTGTTCGGCGCGGGATACAACATCGCGGGAAGCGAGCTCAAGCTTGTTAGGCGCGTACTTCTCCATGAACCGCTCTCCAAGAGCGTTGTAGAGATGCGCACCTTCGCCGCGGGCACCCTCGGTGATTAGGAAGCCGTTCTCAGCAAGCGTTGTGGGGTGGTACTGGATCATCTCCATGTCCATCAGCGGAGCACCAATTTGGTAGGCCTGGGCAATACCGTCGCCGGTGCAGATCAGAGCGTTAGTCGTTGGACTGAAGGCTTGCCCTGCGCCGCCTGAGGCAAGGATTACCGACTTGGCGTTGAAGATTTGGAGCTGTCCGTCGCGGATGTTGCGGCAGACTGCGCCGACACAGTTGCCGGAGTCATCAAGCAGGAGCTCGGTGGTAAACCACTCCTCGTATCGGTCGATCTGCTCGTGGTGCTTCATCAGCTGTTCGTAGAGAACGTGAAGGATTGCCTGACCGGTGATATCGGCCACGTAGTAGGTGCGGGCTTGGGAGGCGCCGCCGAAGGCACGGGTGCCGAGCTGCCCGACGTCGTTGCGGTGGAAGGTGACGCCCGCGTGCTCAAGCCAGAGGATCTCATCGGGAGCCTCTTTGCACATGACCTCAATGGCAGCTTGGTCGCCGAGGTAGTCAGAACCCTTGACCGTGTCGAACGCGTGTGACTCCCATGAGTCCTCAGCGTTGAGGGCTGCGTTGATACCACCGGCTGCTGCCACAGAGTGGGAGCGGACCGGGTGGACCTTGGAAATGATGGCTACGGTGGCGCCTTTCTCTGCTGCAGCAAGTGCTGCGCGCTGTCCTGCGAGGCCGGCTCCGATGATTAGTACGTCGTGACTAGGCATGCTCTTAATACTCGCTCTGACTGTAGTTGGATCACCACCGAAGGTATTCGGTGAACGCCTTTGCGCCCACACCGCGGGTCTGGGCGTGACCGCGCCTGCGGGAGCCTACCCGGACCGCTCCCGCAGTGCAGCCCGGACTTGCTCAACTGTGATGACACCCATCAGCACTCCAGTCTCGTCAACTGCCATCAGGGCGCCATTGTGGCCGAGGCCCTGAGACTCCAAGACGGACTCGATCGAGGCGGTCTCCTCGACCGACCATTCGTTGACTGCTCCACGGTCCATCACATCGCGAACGGTCTGCGGCTCCCCAGCACCGGGCAACAGGGCTGCCTCGCGGACCGGTTCTTCCTTTGCGATGCCCATGAAACGGCCAAGATCGTCAACCACAGGGAACCAAGACCAGCCGTAACGCGTGAACCATTCCTCATCTGCTCGGACCACATCGGTGTCAGCGGGGAGGCTGACTGGGTGGCGGTCCATCAAGTCCATCACGGTCCGGCCGGCCAAGCGGCGTGTCATTTGGCTCTGGACAATCGCGCCACGCGCTGCTTGGCCAATGAAGAACGCGAGCATCAACCACCAGAGGCCGGTCAGGCTTCCGTTCATGATCTCAAACAGTCCTGCTGTGGCCAGAATCCAAGCGAAGCCTCGCCCTAGGCGGGCACTAATGATCGTTGCGCGGGTTTGTGAGCCCGTGATCTTCCAGGCGATTGCCCGTGCGATCCGACCTCCGTCTAGTGGCCAAGCAGGGATCAGGTTGAAGATGAATATGACGATGTTCATCGTGGCAACGAACGAGAGGGCTAAGAAAGCAGGTGAGACCGTCACAGTCCCCTCCAGCTGCGCGGCCGCAAGTGCTTCGTGCGGGCTGGCAACAGCTGCTGCAATCGCAAGGCAGACGATCGCGACGAGCAGCGAGACGAGCGGTCCGGCGATTGAGATCTTGAATTCTTCGCCGGGAGACTCGGCGTCGCGCTCCATCCGCGCCATGCCACCAAGCATCCACAGGTCAATGCTTGGAACTCCGATGCCGTGGCGCCGCGCTACAAGGGCGTGACCGAGTTCGTGTGCCAGCAGTGAGCCGAAGAAAAGCAGGGCTGTTGCAACAGCGGTGAGGTACGCGGTTGTGTCTTGGCCGCCAAGGATTGTCTTGAAGACGCCTGAAAGCCAGAAGATGGCGAGGAACAGGATCACGAACCATGAGAAGTCCACGCCAACGCGGATTCCAAAGATTCTGAACAGCTGAATTGACTTGTTTCTGTTTCCCATCTCTTCCGATGGTGGCAGGCGCGCGGCTTGCTAGCCGAGGTGGGGTGTTGCGCGAGCCACTAGAGCTTCTGTTGCGAGTCCTGCTGGAACTGCTCCAAACGCGCGACCGCCTTCGCCACGGACACGGGTTGTCACAAATGCATCGGCCACATGCTGTGGAGCAAATCTGGCTAATAGGGAGGCCTGGAGGCCGATCGCGAGGCGTTCGACGATTAGACGCGCGCTCGGCTCTGCGGCACGCGGGTCGGCCAGCGCTGACTCGGCGTCTCGAGCAATAGCCCCCAGCTCAGGCACTGCTTCGGATCCCAACCGGATCTCGGTCAGAAGAGCGTCAAGGGTTCCTTCCTCGCGCGCCGCTGCCCGCAGAACATCTAGGCACATCACGTTGCCGGAGCCTTCCCAAATCCCATTCAGCGGCGCCTCGCGGTAAAGGCGCGGAAGGCCGGACTCCTCCGCGTAGCCGTTGCCGCCCAGAACCTCAAGGGCCTCGGCGACCATCGCTGGCTGGCGCTTGCATACCCAGTACTTGCCAACCGCCGTCGCGATCCTGCGGAATTTGGCCTCGTCCTCAGAGTCTGAGTCGTAAGCAGCGGCCAGACGCATCCCTAGGACTGTTGCCGCCTCGCTCTCGAGGGCAAGGTCGGCCAAGACACCTTGCATCATCGGCTGCTCGGCGATCACCTTGCCGAAGGCTGAGCGGTGCGCTGCATGGTGGGCAGCTTGGGCAAGTGCCCAGCGCATGCCGGAGGCTGAGCCCAGAACGCAGTCAAGCCGTGTGTGATTGACCATCTCGATGATCGCTTGGATTCCACGCCCGGGCTCACCAACGAGCCAGCCATGCGTTCCGTGGAACTCGATCTCCGATGAGGCATTGCTGCGGTTGCCAAGTTTGTCCTTGAGGCGCTGGACCCGGATGCCGTTGCGCTGATCGGCGCCAAGTAGCCGTGGCACGGCGAAGCAGGTTGGGCCTTCGTCGGTCTTGGCGAGGATTAGGAAGATGTCGCACATCGGTGCTGAGCAGAACCACTTGTGGCCGTCGATCAGCCACGGGTCGCCAGCGTCACCTGTGGGGGTGGCGGTAGTCAGGTTGGCCCTGACGTCACTGCCGCCCTGCTTCTCAGTCATTGCCATTCCTGCCAGGGCCCCCGTCTTCTCAGACGCAGGAAGGGAACGGCCGTCATACGCATTGCGAGTGAGGAGTGGCTCCCACTCGGCGGCCAGCGCGGGGGTAGCCCGCAAGGCTGGGACCGCGGCGTATGTCATCGAGACAGGGCAGCCGTGGCCGGCCTCGACCTGGGACCAGGTCATAAACATCGCGGCGCGGGCTGCGTGCCCACCCTCGGCTTCAGTCCAAGGGATTGAATGAAGGCCGTTGCCGCATGCGATGTCCATCAGGTCTCTGTAGGCGGGGTGGTACTCAACCTCGTCAACCCTGTTGCCGTAGCGATCAAAAGCTTTCAGCTGCGGCGGGTTGTCATTTGCAAGGGCGCCAAGGGCTAGGACCTCGGGTTCGCCGGCAAGTGTCCCGATCTCAATACAGCGGTCGGTCCAGGCTGCGACTCCGCTGCGCTCGAGCGACTCCACTAGGGGCAGATTTGTGGCAAAGAGATCGACGTTGGCCAACGGCGGCGGCTGGTTTGGAGCGACCAGTCGAGGGTCGCTCGTTGGCTTCGCACTTACGATTTTCTCAACTGACATTGCTTTCATCATCCCAGTAATCCGCTTCGGCGCTAGCATCGGGGCGCGCCCCGTCCCAAGCGATGAGGCACAGTGAAGGCAATCCGCCCACAAACGAGAGAAGTCGGCATGGCATACGAAGTGACATTGATTCCCGGTGACGGCACCGGACCCGAACTAGCTGAAGCGACACGGCGCGTCCTTGAGGCGACCGGCGTTGAGTTCATCTGGGACGTTCAACCAGCAGGAGTAGATATCTACGAGGAAGAGGGAACTCCGTTCCCCGATCGCACGCTCGACTCCCTCCGTCGCACCAAGGTTGGCATCAAGGGACCGACAACGACTCCGATTGGCTCGGGCTTCCGGTCAGTCAACGTGCTGTTGCGTAAGGAGCTGGACCTGTTCGCGTGCGTAAGGCCCTGCAAGTCCTATGCCGGTGTGCGCACCCGTTATCCAGAGACCGACTTTGTGATCTTCCGTGAGAACACGGAAGGGATGTACGTCGGGATTGAGTTTGAGATAGGTAGCCCAGGTCAAGCGCGGATGCGTGAAGTGGTGGCTGAGCTTGGCAGTGAGATCCCTGAGGACAGCGGCATTTCCCTCAAATACATCACCGAACACGGCTCTGAGCGGATTGTTGAAGCTGCGTTCCAGTACGCAAAGGAGCACGGCCGCAAGAAGGTCACGGCAGCCCATAAGGCCAACATCATGAAGTTCTCAGACGGGATCTTCTTGGATGTCGCCCGTAAGGTTGCGGCCCGCCACCCGGAGATTGAGTTTGAGGACCGGATCATCGACAACCTCTGCAACCAGCTCGTATCGCGGCCAGAGGAGTACGACGTTGTCGTAATGCCAAACCTCTACGGCGACATTGTCAGCGACCTTGGAGCCGGCATGATCGGCGGCCTCGGTCTGGCTCCCGGTGCAAACATCGGCACGGCTGCGGCAGTGTTCGAGGCAACCCACGGTTCAGCTCCGAAGTACAAGGGGCTTAACAAGGTCAATCCGACGGCGCTGATGCTCTCAGGCGTTCTGATGCTTAGTCATCTCGGTGAGAAGGACGCGGCCCAGCGCCTTGAGGACGCGATCGCCGCAGTCATCGAGAAGGGCGACAAGGTCACCTATGACCTCAAGCCCACCCGTGACGACCCAACAGCAGTGGGCACAAGTGAGTTCGCCGACGCAGTCATCGAGGAGATGGGCTCCTAAAGCCCAGCCTCCAACCACCAGACAATCGCAACACAAGGAGAACCAACAAAATGAGCAAGACACCAGTGAAGGTGACCGTAACCGGCGCCGCAGGACAGATCGGCTACGCGCTGCTGTTCCGTATCGCAAGCGGCCAGATGCTTGGGCCAGATACCCCAGTTGAACTTCGACTCCTCGAGGTTCCTCAGGCAGTTGGAGCGCTGGAAGGCGTTGCTTACGAGCTTGAGGACTGTGCATTCCCGCTGCTCGCGGGGATTGAGGCAACCGATGATCCAAACAAGGCATTTGATGGAACCAACATCGGCCTCCTCGTTGGAGCTCGGCCCCGTGGTCCAGGAATGGAGCGCGCAGACCTGCTTGAGGCCAACGGCGCGATCTTCACCGTTCAGGGCAAGGCCATCAACGACAACGCAGCTGACGATGTCAAGATCCTCGTGGTCGGCAACCCAGCCAACACGAATGCTCTGATCGCAATGAACAGCGCGCCTGACGTTCCCAACGAGCGCTTCACCGCAATGCTCCGGCTTGACCACAATCGCGCTCTTGCGCAGGTGGCGGCCAAGACCGGTGTTGGTGTTGAGGCGATCAGCCACCTTGGTGTCTGGGGCAATCACTCACCGTCCATGTACCCGGACCTTGAGCACGCCCAGATCGACGGCAAGCCAGCACTTGAGGTCGTTAATGACCGCGAGTGGTACGAGAACACGTTCATCCCAACAGTTGGGAAGCGTGGTGCGGCGATCATCGAAGCGCGTGGATCAAGCTCAGCTGCCTCTGCTGCTAACGCCGCGGTAGATCACATTCATGACTGGGTGCTTGGCACCGATGGTCAGTGGGTCTCCATGGGTGTCGTCTCAGACGGCTCCTACGGCGTTGATGAGGGCCTTATCTCCGGATTCCCAGTCACCTGTGAGGGTGGCGCTTGGAGCATCGTCCAGGGCCTTGAGGTTGATGAGTTCTCACGCGGTCGAATTGACCACACTGTTGGCGAGCTGCGCGAAGAGCGCGATGCCGTCAGCGAACTTGGTCTGATCTAAGCCCAGAACTCTGATTGCGACCCGGCTCCCCTCTGGGGGAGCCGGGGATCGCAGAGACTGCTTCTAGCTACTGACCTTTGCGTCGGTCGAGTACCAGAGACGACCTTCCTTTTTCAGCTGACCGGCCTTCTCAAGCTCTGGGAGGAGCCTGTAGAGGTAGGTCGGTTCCATCTTCATCTTGGTTGCGAGCTGCTTCGGCGTGATGCCGTTGGCTGCTGTTACTAGGCGGATTGCCTGCTGTTGGCGCTTGCCTGTCCCAGGTGGCCGTCCGCGCTTGCCTGCACCTGACTTGGGGCGTGCGGCTGGCTTTGACTTGCGGGCAGCACCGCGTGTGCGGCTGCTTGCTGATGCGGCGGCGCTACGACCACCGCGGACAAGGGTCTCGGCTTGAGCGAGTACTCCGCCACCGAGCTTGGCAAGGGCTTGCTCTGCGTGCTCAAGGTTTTTGAGCTCCTTCTCCAGACGGTCAATACCGGCCTCTATTGCTCGCCGCTCTCGCTTCAGTTCCGTCAGTGCTTTGTCAACGAAGCTACTCACTTAAAT
>JAPLCJ010000050.1 GCA_026392255.1 Solirubrobacterales bacterium | reverse complement strand
GTTCCGCGCGAGGTTGCTGAGACATGGAAGTGGATGTGCCCAGCTGGGGTCTATGAGATTCCGGACGACGCACCCGCAACCGGGGACGTCGATGTGGTCGTCAACTACACCAATTGCGTGCAGTGCGGCGCCATCACTGCCAAGGGTGGGCGTCTGACACCCCCTGAAGGTGGCGACGGTCCTCTTTACCAAATCACCTGAGTTTCTAGGCTTTCGAGACGGGTTGGCGGACTTATAAAGTCCGTTGACTCGCCAGTCGAAACTTGCGCAACGGTGGCGGGTTAGAGAGACTTGTGAAGATGTTGACCAGGGTTCCAGCTGCAGCAGTGATCGTGAGCGCCGCGTTTGCCGCCACGGCGATGGCCGACGGCCAGGCGATGCCGAACGTTTATCCCACCGAAATTGTGCCTGTGGCAACTCACGGACCGGCAGGAGCGGCCGGTGCTCCAGCCACCCTGACGGTCACAAAGTGTGCGACAAGCTCTGTCCTCGCTAACCGCAGGCTTGAGATCCAAGCCCACATGCTCGCGGTCACCGGGACTGTCTCGATGCAGATCCGCCCGCACCTCTTCTATAAGCCGGTTGTCGGAGCAGAGCGGGAACTGAAGGTGGCTGGGTCCTTGGGCGATTGGGAGCCGGCTATCTCGGTGAGTGCAACCCGCAACTGGATCTTCAACAAGAAGATTGACTCGTTGCCGTCGCCAGCTAAGTATCGGATGGAGGTTGACTATCAGTGGAATGGAACGGGGTCCAAGGTAGTCAAACGCCAGACGCTGAGGACTGTGTCCTGCAACCAGCCCGACTATCGGCCTAACCTCACGATCACGGGCGTTACTACCTCTCTGATCCTTAGTGGGAATCGGCTGCGCTACGCCGTGACAGTGCGCAATAACGGTAAGGGAACAGCTCTTGCTGCCCAGCTGCGACTGATGATCCTCCCTGCGGCGACGCCGTTCTATTACCCGGTTGATTCGCGCGGGAATCGACTCTCGACCGGGACTATCAAGGCCGGTGAGTCAAAGGTTCTAACGATTGATGCACCTAGCTGCTTTGCCGGTAGCACGGCCCTGATTGAGGTCGATCCTGGCAACCTTTTGGCCGAGTCCAACGGCGACGACAACATCTGGACGGGCGGCTGCTGGCTACCGGACTGACCCCGAGTGCCGCTCCCCGCTAGAATCATTTTCAATGCGATCCTCGATCCACCCCGAATACATTGAGTCTCAGGTGCGTTGCACCTGTGGCAACCAGTTCACCACGCGCTCGACAACAGCCGAGATCAGCGTGGAAGTCTGCTCGGAGTGCCACCCGTTCTACACCGGCCGTCAGAAGCTGATTGATACAGGTGGACGCGTCGAGCGATTCCAGCGTCGTGCGGCCAAGAGCCGCCCGGCAGACGGCTGAGCAGGTCCGGCTGGTGAGCGGGGAGGCCACAGAGGCCACCCGGCTGCCCGATGGGCGACTGATGGCCGCTAATGACGCCCCAGTGGGCGGGCAGGCCATCCTCGAGGGCGTGATGATGCGCGGCGTCGGTATCTGGGCTGTCGCGGTCCGGGAGCCAGAGGGTGAGATTGAGATTCGCAGCTTCCCGCTTAAGTCCGTGCTTCGGCGCCACAGGACGCTTCGGCTGCCTGTGATCCGTGGAGCTGTTGCTCTCTTTGAGTCCATGGGCATTGGTTTCAAGGCGCTTCAGATCAGCGCGGACATCCAACTCGGGGAGGAGGAAGAACTCAGCCGCGGTGCTTGGATCGGCGCAATGGTCCTCTCCCTCGGACTTGCTGTTGGCCTGTTCTTCGTAATTCCTGTTGCACTGACAAGCCTGATCCGCGATCAGCTTGACTCCTCACTTCTCTTTTGGCTTGTCGAGGGCATCCTGAGGACCACGATCTTCCTGGGCTATCTCGCACTCCTCGCGAAAATGCCTGACCTGCGCAGAGTCTTTGAATACCACGGTGCCGAGCACAAGACCATCGCTTGCTACGAGGGAGGGGAGCCTCTAACACCGGAGAACGCTGAGCGCTATTCCAGACTCCATCCCCGCTGCGGCACAAGCTTCCTGCTGATCGTGATGGTCATCGCCATCTTCATGTTCGCGCCAATCGGCCTTCCGGCCTGGTACTGGCTTGTGCTCTCACGGATCGTGGGAGTTCCGCTGATCGCCGGGCTCTCGTTTGAGGCCATCCGGTGGTTCGGCCGCAACAGGTCCAAGAGCTGGGTACGGACATTGATGTGGCCAGGCCTCCAACTGCAGCGGCTAACCACCCGCGAGCCTGATCACGACCAGCTCGCCGTGGCAATTGCCTCCCTCCGTGCTGTTCTTGATGGGGAGGACCCGGCCGATCTTGCCGATGCCGCCAATGCTGGTCTTGAAGTCGCAGCCTGAGGTCCGAAACAATGATTGAGGAACTGGTTGGCAGGATCGAAGCGCGCTTTGCTGAGCTTGAGGCCTCGCTTTCAGACCCAGCCGTGATCGGGGACCGCAATGCCTTTGAGGCAGCGAGCCGTGCCTATTCAGACCTTGAGGAGCCAGCCCGACTTGCCAAGGAGTGGAGGCGCGCGGTTGGTGACGAGCTTGGAGCAAAGGAACTTCTCGCTGACAGCGACGATCCTGAGATTCGCGAGATGGAGACAGCCGCCAAGGCTGACCGCGAGGTGCTGGAGGACCAGATCCGTTTTGCGATGGTCGAGTCCGATCCGAATGATTCCCGCGATGTAATCGTGGAGATTCGGCCCGGCGCAGGTGGTGATGAGGCGAGTCTCTGGGCTGGAGACCTCCACAGAATGCTCGCTCGGTATGCGGAGCGCCGTGGCTTTCAGACTGAGGAACTTGGTGGTGGAGAGGGCTCAGCCACATTCGCGATCAAGGGCAATGGTGCTTACTCTGTGTTCAAGTTTGAGGGTGGGACCCACCGGGTCCAGCGGGTCCCTGATACAGAGTCCCAGGGGCGCATTCACACTTCGACGGCGACCGTGGCCGTGCTTCCGGAAGCCGACGAGGTTGAGGTCGAGGTAAAGCAGACCGATCTTCAGATCGACGTCTATCGCTCGTCGGGACCAGGGGGCCAGTCGGTCAACACAACTGACTCCGCGGTTCGTATTACCCACAAGCCCACGGGCATTGTGGTTTCGATGCAGGACGAAAAGAGCCAGCTCCAGAACCGCGATAAGGCAATGCGAGTCCTCCGTGCGCGACTGCATGAGCGTGCGATGGAGGAGCAGCAGGCAAAGCTTGCCGCCGAAAGGTCAGCTCAGGTCGGCACCGGAGCACGCGGAGAGAAGATCCGGACGTACAACTTCCCAGAACGAAGGGTCAAGGACCACCGCGTGGGCCTTCTACTCCACGACCTTGACGCCATCCTTGATGGAGCACTGGACGAATTCACCTCCGCATTGCAGGATGAGGAGAAGCGCCAGCGGCTTGAGGAACAGGCACTCGGGCAGTGACGTTGGCCCCGCTCGCACTGGTGCGGGAAGGGGCTGCGCAGCTCGCGCAGGCGGGTTGCGAAACACCCCAGCTGGACGCAGAGGTTCTCGTCGCCCACGCGCTGGGGACCGACAGGACTGGCTTGCGGCGCCTGTCTTCGGACCCACTCGAGGAGAAGGATGAGGCCGCGGTACGTGGCTTGCTTGCCAGACGCGCTCATCGGGAACCGGTTGCTCAGATTGTTGGTTACCGGTGGTTTAGAAATATCCAGGTCAGTGTTGACAGCCGAGTGCTGACGCCCAGGCCGGAGACTGAGCTGCTAGTTGAGTGGGCCTTAGGCCTCCCAGCTAATGCCCGCGTGGCAGATATCGGGACTGGCAGTGGGGCGATCGCTCTTTCGTTAGCGGATGAGCGGCCAGACCTGCAGATCACGGCAACAGATGTTGATGCCGGCGCCTTGTCCGTGGCCAGTGAGAACGCTGTGCGGCTTGGCCTAGACATCACCTTTGTCCAAGGGGATCTCCTCGATGCGGTCGATTCCGAGCTTGATGCCCTGATCTCAAACCCGCCCTACATCAGGGACTCCGAGCTGGCCGGACTAGCTCCTGAGGTGGTGGACCACGAGCCCCATCTGGCCCTCACTGCGGGTCCCGACGGTCTTGAGGTAGTCCAGCGGCTGGTGGAGCAGGCTGCCCTGCGCAAGATCCCTCGGATAGTCTGGAGACAGGAACTGAAGATGAGTAACGACCCAAAGATGCTTACGGCGGACGATGCCGCAACGTTTGAGCGCTGCATGTCAGTAGGTGGGGTCGCGGTATTTCCAGCTGACACGGTTTATGGCTTGGCCTGCGAACCAGAGGACAAAGAAGCTGTCAGGAGGCTATATGCGCTCAAAGGCCGAGTTCCCGATAAGCCTGCGGCGGTGATGTTCTTTGATGTATCCCTCGCATTGGAGGCTGTGTACGAACTTGGTCCTAAGACCAGAGAGGCACTGGGAAGACTCTTCCCTGGGCCGGTGACAGCCTTGGTCCCAAACCCCGCAGGCAGGTTCCCGCTTGCTTGCGCCGGGTCTCCTCACACACTTGGACTTCGCGTACCTGAGCTCACTGGTCCGCTTGAAGCGCTCGGCGGTGTCCGCTGGCCCGTGTTGCAGAGCTCAGCAAACGCCTCAGGTGGCCCAGATCCGAGGACTGCCCAAGCCGTCCCGGAAGGGATCCGCGACGGCTGCGACTTGATCCTCGACGCCGGAGAACTGCCAGGTACGCCGTCAACTGTCGTTGACCTTTCGGCTTATGAGGATGGTGGCGACTGGACCATTGTGCGGGACGGCGCGATGGACTGGGATGAGTTGGCGCGCAGGCTTGGGAGTGGAGGGTGAACCCTCTGGTAGCGTCAGCTCAACCGATGAAAGTTGCCCTTGGATCAGATCATCACGGTGTCGCACTGAAGGAAGCCCTTCAGGCTGCTCTTGCTGCCCAAAGTCACGAGCCTGTTGATCTTGGGCCGACAACGGACGAGGCGGTTGACTATCCCGACTACGCAGCAAAGGTTGCCGGTCAGGTCAGTACCGGCGCTGTTGACTTCGGCGTTTTGATCTGTGGTTCCGGCGTTGGAATGGCCATCACGGCCAACAAGTTCGACGGTGTGCGCGCCGTCAACGCACATGATGTTGTTGAGGCAGAGATGTCCCGTCGCCACAACGACGCAAATCTGATTGCGCTGGGTGCCTCACGCATCCCAGCTGACCAAGCAGTGGAGATCCTCACGGCTTTCCTCTCGACTGAGTTCGAGGGTGGAAGACACGCGCGCAGGGTCGACGAAATATCCGCCATCGAGAAGGAGCACCGCCCAGCATGAGTGACCTGCCAGCAGATTGGCTTGACCGCCCCCTGTCCGAGATCGACCCCGAGGTCGCTGAGGCCATTGACGCCGAGGTTCACCGTCAGCAGAACACGCTTGAGATGATCGCCTCGGAAAACTTCGCTCCCCGCGCAATCCTTGAGTGTCAGGGCTCGGTACTGACCAACAAGTACGCCGAGGGCTATCCAGGCAAGCGCTACTACGGCGGTTGCGAGAATGTTGATGTCACAGAGCAGCTTGCTATTGACCGGGCCAAGTCCCTCTTTGGTGCCGAGCACGCAAACGTTCAGCCCCATTCAGGCGCGCAGGCCAATGCGGCTGTCTACCACGCCCTGCTCGACGCCGGAGACACAATTCTCGGCCTCGAACTTGCACACGGTGGCCACCTCAGTCACGGGATGAAGCTGAACATGTCAGGCAAGCTCTTTGACGTTGCCTCCTACGGGGTTGACCCAACGACATTCCTGATCGACATGGACGAGGTCCGCAAGGTTGCTCTTGAGCGCAAGCCGAAGCTGATCATCGCCGGCTGGTCCGCCTACCCGCGTCATCTTGATTTCGCTGCATTCCGGGCGATCGCCGACGAAGTCGGAGCCAAGCTCCTCGTCGACATGGCTCACTTTGCTGGCCTAGTCGCAGGCGGCGTCCACCCAAGTCCAGTTCCTTACGCGGATGTTGTGACTACGACAGTCCACAAGACTCTCTGTGGACCGCGTGGAGGCTTGATTCTCTGCAAGGAAGAGCTGGCAACCCAGATCAACCGGGGAATCTTCCCTGGGCAACAGGGTGGCCCACTAGAGCATGTGATCGCCGGCAAGGCGGTTGCCTTCAAGCTTGCGGCCACGGAGTCATTCCGAGAGCGCCAGCAGCGCACGATCGCTGGCGCTCGGGTCATCGCAGACAAGTTGCTTGACGCTGGTAATGGCGTCAGTGTCCTGACCGGTGGAACCGATGTTCACCTGACCCTTGTGGATCTCCGCGAGAGCGAGCTGGATGGACAGGCCGCAGAGGATCGTCTCGACGAGATTGGCATCACCGTCAACCGCAACGCAGTCCCATTTGACCCCCGTCCGCCGATGGTCACATCGGGCCTTCGGATCGGAACTCCGGCGCTTGCGACGCGCGGTTTGGATGTCGACGACTTCGCCGAGGTTGGCGATGTGATTGCGACAGCACTCCAGCCTGGTTTTGAGGGTGTGCGCGAGGAGCTCAGCGCGAGGACTGCGGCAATTGCTGCTGCCCATCCGCTGTACGCGACGTTCGACGCCTCTCCTCTCGCCTAAAGAAAGCCGCGTCGCCCGTGGTGGGTGGCATCCTCTTAATGAGCAACTGTGACTGGCACTGACGCACTTCTAGCCTGTGCGGCCGCTTTCGGAGTGGCTGCTCTGACAACGCCGCTGGCAGCGGTCCTTGCGTCACGCGTGGGTGCGGTGGATCAGCCTCGCGCAAGAGGCCTGTCAGAGCGCCCGACCCCACTGCTCGGTGGGCTGGCAATGCTTGCTGCAGTCCTAGTGGCTGGCCTGATCTGGCTCCCTTGGGATAGCGAGACGAGGGCGATCCTGCTCGCAGCAGTTGTGATCAGCCTTGTCGGAGCCATTGACGACGCGATTGAGCTGCCAGCGTTCGTAAAGCTGCTCGGTCAGACGGCCGCGGCGATTATTCCGGTCTCGGCTGGCGTGAAGGTAAACAACATCACCCTTCCGTTGGCGGGGGCAGTGGACTTCGGATGGGTTGGGGTTCCGCTGACCGTCATCGGACTGGTAGCCCTGATGAACGTCGTGAACTTCTCAGATGGCATTGATGGACTTGCTGCCGGTGTCTGCTCCATTGGTGCCGTGGCTTTTTCAGTTATCGCCTTTGACCTTGACCGCGCCGCCGCGGGGGTTCTCGCGGCAATCGTGGCTGGAGCTGCGGCTGGGTTCCTCGTGCACAACTTTCCGCCAGCCAAGGTCTTCATGGGTGACAGTGGCGCCAACCTGTTGGGGTTGCTGCTGGGCTGCGTTGCCGTTCAGGGGACGCTGAAGACGAATGCTGTGGTTGCAGTTGTGCTCCCGCTCCTGATCCTTGCCGCGCCTCTGCTCGATACCGGCTTCGTCGTGGCCAAACGCCTGCGCTACGGGCGCCCGATCCACGTAGCCGACCAGAATCACTTCCATCATCGGCTTGCCCGTGTTGGCATGTCACCGAGGAGGACGGTTGCCTACCTGTACGGCTGGACCTTCTCGCTGGCGATGCTTGCAGTGGCCATCAGGTTCGTGCCCTACACGGATGAGCTTGGGCACTTTCAGCCTGGCTGGACGCTTGTGCTGGGCCTGCTCGGGCTGATCGCCCTCGCGGCGAGCGTTCAGGTTGTCGCAGTTCTGGAGATCATGGGGTTCCGCAAGCTGCGCGCCCGTCAGATGAAGGCCGCGAGTCCGGATAGCTCGGACTCGGACATTGACGCTCTAGTAGCTAGGGAAATACAGACCGGCGAATGGGACGCAGTGCGCCCGGATCAGCTTGACGGGCCAGCTTCTCCGTAGATCGACAGCTGCCACACAGCGTGGGCGGTCTCAAGAACTGGCTCTAATGAGCTGGGGTTGTTGAACAGACATTCGAAGGTGACTCGAGCGGTCATCAGGATCAGGCAGAACGCCAGTAGGTGAGGGTCCGGGCCAGGGGGAGCGATTCCATCAGCACGGGCCTTGATGATCCTCTCGGCAGTGAGCGGAATCATTGTGCGGGGAAGCGACTCCCACAACTCACGTACCGCACCTTCGCTTGGAGAGGCATCCCTCATCGCTTGGCTGATGTGAGCGTGCTTTATCTGCACCTCTAAATATCGGTGGAGGTCCTGCCGGAGTGTCTCCGGGGAAAGTTTGGATGACAGCCAGTCCGAGGAGATGTCGAGTAGTGCGTCTCTCACGTGGATGCCAAGCTCTGCGAGCACAGCACCCTTGTCTGAGAAGTAGTTGTAGAAGAGTGTCCGCTTAATACCTGCCTCCGCCGCGATGGCATCAACGGTCACATCGGCCCACCGGACGTCACGCTTAAGGATTGCGCCGAGGGCATCGACGATCTGGATCTTGACCTCCGTTCGGTGCGCGCTTGGGCTCTCCCCGCTGGTGGGAGTCAGGTTATTGTCGTCGGGGTTGGGGGCAGGATTCATGCGGTCACACTCACCACTAACTAGTGGGTTAGCGGGTTAGAATGTCACACTTAACGGCGTCAGGTGCGGCGCGAAACTAGGACGCTCAACATCAGGGCCATGGCAAGGCCTGACACCCCCGCTAGCCCGCTTACGAGCACGTCTCCCGTGGTGACCCCGTGGACCAGGATGACAACCGGTAGACCAGTGATCAGAACGAGTGCCGCTAGGCGTGTTGCGAACTGTGCTGACGACTCACGGCCGGGGTCAGGGAGTTCCGGAAGCCAGGACTTTCGGGCCGCAGCATCGAGACGGCTAGTGGCCGTTTCGCAAGACCAGGCCATCAGTGCCATGAAGGTCAGAGGGAAGATGCAGGTCAGGATCCAAACTAGGCCCGCTGCGGTGATCGATAGGACCTTGACAAACAAGCTGCGTTCATGCTCGGGGGCATCTAGAAACGCAGCGAACAGAAGGATCCGTCGCCCAAGCTCCCATAGGACGGATGCTCTTCCACGCACTCCCTTGCCGAATGACTCCCGCTCTCCGGTGGCTGCCTCCTGAAGCGCGTTTAGGGCTACCTCAGTATCGGGGTGGACATTGCGCAGCACCAGCAGCTCGGCCGCGGTCTCCATTGATGCTGGGTCGCGGCCGGACATGGCAGCTAGGCGTAATGCCAGCCGAGCCTGCTCCCAAAGTGCCGCCACGTAGCCGGGGACGAGAGCAATCAAGAAGGGTGTGCCGGAGGCCATTCCGTCCATCCGGGCTGCCGCCTTCGCCGCTCGGCCCGCGCGGAGTGCGCTGCGCGACTCGTCACCCACCGCTCCCTCGGCCCACTCTTTGGCCCCACCAGCAAGGCTCCTCTGCGCGTGCAGGACGATCAGCTCGGGAAGGTGGCCGGGGTCTCTGCGGAGAGATCTCATCAGCTCCGCCTGTTGCCTTACCGCGTTTCTAGGGGATGTCATTGCTGCATTCTGCCGATTAACGGTCTGGAAAAGATGTTCTTGAAGATCGCTGTCTGTGAGACTAACCTCGGGGCATGCCTAATCACGGCGCTGAAATACAGGGAGCAAGACAGACCGTCGACCTGTCAATAGAGGGCATGACCTGTGCCGGCTGTGCGGCCAAAGTAGAGAAGGCACTCCTTCAGTTAGACGGAGTAAGCGCCACTGTCAACGCAATGACTGACTCGGCAAGAGTAGACATGGCTGCCGGGTCCGGATTCCAAGTAGAGGATCTGATTGCGGCCGTAGAAGGAGTGGGGTACAAGGCGACTACGGGAGGCGCTGCAAGACGCACAGCGGCTAGCGCGGACGCGGGTGATCAGCACGCGGCGGACGGCGACTCAGGCGACCAACACGCTGCGCATGGGATGGCCTCCGGAGAGGGCCTCATGGGACGCCTCAAAGTGAGTGCTGCGCTTGCGATCCCGACTGTGCTCATCTCGATGGTTGGGGCCCTCCAGTTCGACGGCTGGGCTTGGCTCGCATTCGTTCTGGCCACACCCGTCGCGTTGTGGGGAGCGTGGCCTTTCCACCGTGCTGCGTTTCTTGCTGCACGTCACCACGTTGTAGGCATGGACGCGCTCGTATCGCTCGGGGTGCTTGCCGCTTGGGGCTGGTCAGTGGGCGCACTCCTTCTTGGTGGTGCGGGAGAGCCAGGTATGACCATGGGCTTCAGTCTCACCCTTGACCGGTCTGGGGGAATGATGAATGTCTACTTCGAGGTAGCGGCCGCCGTGACAACATTAATCCTGCTTGGCCGCGTGCTTGAGGCCAAGGCAAAGTCTCAGGCTGGTGAGGCAGTCCGCGCACTACTTGACCTAGTTCCTCCGACTGCTCGATTGGTTGGGGCCGATGGGGCGGAGCGTGAGGTTGCTGCTTCTCAGCTCGTCGCAGGCGACATGTTTTCCGTTCGTCCTGGAGAACGGATCCCCACCGATGGAATTGTGATCGAAGGGGAGAGTGCTGTCGACAACTCGATCATCACCGGCGAGAGCGTTCCAGTCGATGTGCAACCTGGAGCGCAAGTCACAGGAGCGACAGTCAACATTGGTGGACGGCTGGTTGTCCAAGCAACTCGAGTCGGAGCGGAGACTCAGCTCAGTCGGATTGCGGAGGTTGTCCGCGCCGCTCAGTCCAGAAAAGCGCCTGTCCAAAAGCTTGTCGACCAAGTCAGCTCGATCTTTGTCCCGATCGTGATCGGGATTGCAGTACTGACCTTCATTGGCTGGATTGCCATAGGTGCGACTGCTTCGGCGGCACTCACGGCAGCTGTTGCTGTCTTGGTAGTCGCCTGCCCCTGCGCGCTCGGATTGGCGACTCCAGCTGCGCTCCTGGTGGCTTCAGGGCGCGGCGCCCAGCTCGGCATCTTGATCCGAGGGCCTGAGGCGCTTGAGGAGAGCAGGGCTCTGGACACTGTTCTGCTTGACAAGACCGGCACGCTGACTACCGGAGAGCTTCACCTTGAGGAATTGGTCATTGACGACGCGGTAGGAAGGGACGAGGCGATGCGGCTTACGGGAGGCGCGGCCGGTGCGTCTAACCACCCGGCGTCGCGTGCGCTTGCGACAGCCGCCGTTGCGGAGTTAGGCTCGCTCCCAAGCCCGTCTGATGTGCACGAGGAAGGCGGGCTTGGAGTAACTGCCATGGTCGCAGGGGTGACTGTCTATGTCGGGCGACCAGAGTTCCTCCAATCCGCGGGACTTCAGTCAGACACGGGGCTCGATGCTGCCGTTACGCGGCTGCGGGATGCGGGAATGGCGGTCGTTGCATCCGGCTGGGACGGAAAGACGCGTCTGGTGGCTGGGCTCGAGGACACTGTTCGCGACGGGGCAAGAGAGGCTGTTGCTGCAATTTGGTCCCTTGGCGCGACACCGGTGATGGTCACTGGCGACGGGCTCCCAGCTGCGATGGCAGTGGCTCGCGCTGTTGGGATCACGGAGGTCCGTGCGGGCGTGCTGCCCGCAGAGAAGGCAGATACGGTCGCAGAGTTCATGCTGGGAGGCAAGCGGGTCGCGATGGTGGGAGATGGCGTCAACGACTCGCCGGCCTTGGTGGCGGCGGATCTTGGAATTGCCATGGGAGGTGGCGCCGATGCGGCGGTTGAGGCAGCTGACATCGCGTTGCTTAGGTCGGATCCACGGCTGATCCCCGACTCCCTTGCTCTTGCTCGCAAGACGCTCTCAACGATCCGCTGGAACCTCGTTTGGGCCTTTGGCTACAACGTGGCCGCACTGCCGCTGGCGGTAGCTGGTCTGCTCCAGCCTGTCTTTGCGTCTGCTGCGATGGCATTCTCAAGTCTCTTTGTGATCGGTAACGCGCTTCGGCTGCGCGGCTTCCAAGGGATGGCCGGCCAACGGTCCCGATAGGCTCGACCTCGAATGTCTGCGAGCCAACCCATTTCATTGGTCCCAGTCTTCACCGCGACAGGCTCCCTGACTGGGATCCCGGGCGCAGTGGCAATGAGGGACGCCCAGGCGGCTAGTCACGCCGCGGATGGCGCAGCTCGCGTTACTGGGCGGCCAGCCATTGTTGTTGCTGAGGGATTGGCTGACACGCTGAAGGTTGCTAGTGGACTGGTTACCGCCACGGGTGACCGTCAGTTGGTGGTTGCGTTGGTCTCAGTTGCTCCGATAGATCGCGCGATTGTGGAGCCTGCCCTTGTAACCGCATCGCGCAGCTGGGTTGATGCGACCGGCATGACTGCCGCCGAGGTGGTTGAACGCGTTGGGGACCACACTCCATTGCGGCTTCCAGTTGCGGTCCTACTGGACGGGCCTGAGCAGACGGCAGCAGTGGCCACGCTATTGGCCGAGTCAATATCTCCAGAACCCGTTTCTCATGCCCTAACTCCCGTGGGCGAGGTTGAAGGCCTTAGTGAGGCACTTGCGGACTTGCGCGAGGCAAGGCGCCCGCTGGTGCTAGTTGGTCACGGAGCAGCAGCTACGGCTGACCCGGAGGCAATCGCAGCGCTGGCAAGAGCTTGGGAGGCACCTATCTGCCTGACTTTTGCTGCTACCGGCATGCCGCCGCACGCACTGGAGGCGTTCATTGCCGCGTGCGCTGATGACGTGCCCGTGATGGCGGCGGGGACTGTCCCATGGACGGAGGCACTCGCTAGAGCCGACCGCATCCTTGCGCTGGGCAGCGGACTGTCGGAAGCCGATTGGTTTGGACTGACCGATGCCCGGGTCGTTCGCACGCCAGTGATCAGGGTCGCACTTGACCCCCATCCGGATGGGGTAGCTGAGATGACAGTGATAGCTGAGGCGGGAGCGTTTGCGGTTGCGTTGCGTGAGGAGCTTGAACGCGGGGGAGTGCTCACAGTCTCTGGTTGGAGAGAGAAGTTCACGGAGGCCAGGCAACGTTGGACCGAGGCTGTTGACGACGAGGCTGAGAAGGACGCCCAACGAGATCGTCTGACGGCAGCGCTGGCCATGCGGGAGATCGTCGCAGCGGCCAGCGCCCAGACAGTCTTTGTCGGGGAAGGCGGAGCTTCAGGGATGTGGCTTGCTTCATACGGCTGGCGTCGGCCGGTCATGATTCCAGCTCAGCACGCCTCGATCGGAGCTTCGATTGGGATGTCCGTGGGTATTCGCGAGGCAGCACCCGACCTTCCCGTTTGGGCTGTCGTGGGCGATGGTGCTTTCTTCTACTGCTCGCGTGAACTCGCCGGGCTGGCAGAGCGCAAGGTCCCCATGGTCGCCTTTGTCTTCGCCGACCGGTCCTGGAACGCAATCAGGCTGGTGCAGACGCTGTTCTTCCGTCGGCGCACCGTTGGGACCGACCTGCCGCCAGTCGACTACGTCGGCCTCGCGAAGCTGCACGGCTGTGAAGGAATAGAGGTCAGAACACCCGGAGGCCTTGCTCATGCCCTCGCGATGGCTCAGGAGGCCCGTGAGAAGCCTCTCGTGGTGCAGGTGACTGTCGACAAGGGGTCGATCCCCTTCGTGGGTGCCAATCTGATCTTGGCTGAGCTTGACGGTGTCCTTGGCAAACTGGCGGGGGCGATTGGAACGAGCGGACTTGTTGCCGCAGCCCGGGACTTCCCAGCCCTGCGCTCAAATGTCAGAGTGATTCTTGGAGCGCTGAAGAAATGAGCCGCAAGACGCTGATCGGCCGTGTCGCTCCGAGCGGAGCACAGCGAGTGATCGCACGGTTGCGTGATCACGGGATCAGCCTTGTGATCTCGATTCCCGGCTCTCAGGTTCTTCCACTCTGGGAGTCAATCGACCGGACGGAAGGGATTCGCCTACTCGTGCCTCGTTCCGAGCGCTCGGGAGCCTTCATAGCCGAGGGTTACGGGCTGGCTAAGGGCGTGCCAGCGGTTGTGGCGAACACACTGGGGCCTGGTGTGGCCAATGAGGCGGTGGCAGTTGCATCCGCACGGCTCTCCGAGGCGCCTGTGCTCTACATCGCGCCGAACCAGCCACCCAATAAGCGGCCCAGAATTCAGGAGGTCTTCCAAGGGCTTGACCACGCGTCATACATGCAGGGAGCAGCACTCGAGCAGATCGCCTGCGATGACTCTCAGGGCATTGAGGGCGCGATCGATGCAGCACTGACCGCGTCCCTCGGCGAACCCTCCGGCCCTGTCCGCTTGGATATCTCCTTTCCGGTTCTTTTCTCACACACCCCGTGGCGTACAACGGCCCCACTGCGCAAACTGCCTGCCAATCCGCCGATCGCTGGCAAGGGGGCAGAGCTGCTGTTAGCGCTGGAGTCGTCTGCTGTCACCGGAGGGGGCGCTCTTGCCGCAGCTGGCCTGATTGACGACGCAGCAATCCACCCGGGTATAGATGCCGCTGGCTTTGGCCTGTCCTTCGCATTGGGCCTCAGGCTTGGCCGGACGCGATCGCCTGTTGTGCTGGTGACTGATGAGGAATCAGTGCTGGCCCAGCTCGATGTGATCGTGGTTGCTCAGCATGCAGGGGTGAAAGTGAGTCTTGCTTGTGTGGATCCCAACCCAGCTGCTGTTGAACGTATGCGTCATCTCGCTGATCAGACTGGCGCCGCATGGTTCCCGGTTGATTCGAAGACCTCACCCAGTGAGGTCCGCGAATCAATCCTTGAACGTCAGAAGAGCCTGACTCTGATCGTCGGCTGAGCTGGCCTAGCCGCCAGCTTCCCGCCTATATGAAGGTGTCGGGCGTGGTTGCGATCAGTCCGGAGTCCTCGAGTGCTTCTGCACGGAGGTGATGGATCGCAAGGTACTCCTCGGATGTGATCATTCCCAAGAACGCTTGACGGGATGGGTACTTGATCAATAGGACTGTGTCCCAATGGTGGTCCCCAATCACAACGCTGTCGACCCGGCCGACTGAGACGAACTCTCCGCCGACGCCGATCAGAATCGGGGTCACAGCCTCTGAGTACTTCTGGTAGCTCTCGAATCCGGTCATGGTGCCGGCCGCGTCGCGCTTGTAGCGGAGCAGGTTGACCATCACAACAGGACCTTCTGGGCCAGCCATGACCTCGTTGATCTGCTCTTCGGTTGGTTCCATAAAGGCCATGGTCACTCCTTTTCTGCAGCGGACTGCGTTTCGTTGAGGGCGTAAACGTACAGATGACATCGGCACAGGTGAAGTGGCGTCACGAGCGCGATCGCTCGTGGCCGACCGTCGGTGTCGTGTGATCCGTTCGCGCCTACTGTCACAAAGTCGTCACAAACCCACGACACCGTCCGATCCCTTCTGATAGAAACAAGAGTGCGCTTCGGAAGCCGCCCCGATGCCGTCGCTTTGACTGCCGTGTTTGAGAGACAGTCATCTGCTCGATTTTCGGCTGCACTTCTATCAATGAACCCATCCAGCAATCCATTCGATGACCACTCCTTCCGGCAAGCCGGGCCCCTCGGGCGCAACAGCCGGAACCTTCATCGTCTCCGCGGTGCTGATATTCGCCCTGATCGGGCTGGGTGTCGGGTCACTCCTCGGGTCAGCAGCCGCTGGTGGGGTTGTCGGAACGATGGTCGGCTTCGCAACGGGAATAGCTCTTGTCATCGTTCGCTTTAAGGACTACTGACCCAATGGCCGTCGTCAATCGCCTAGACCTCGTCTTTCTTGGGCTGTCACTTCCAGTCTTCCTAGTGGCCGGTCTGTCGATGCCCGCGTGGTTGATCATCGCCGCCGCCTGGCTGATTCAGCGCTTCGTTCGAGGCTGGGCCATCAAGACCGCTAAGGAGACAGACGATCCCCGCACCCTTGTCGGGCTCCTCGCAGGATCCCTTATTGGGCGGGGCTGGTTCATCGCTATTTCGATCTTTGCGTGCGGCATGATCTACGGCTCGAAGGCAGGACTAAGCGCCGCGCTCCTCGCCGTGGCACTCTTCACAGTCATGTTCACTGTCGAGATGCTCTTCCGCCCCTTTGATGAGGCCGAATCTAAATGAGGCTTCTGCGACGCATCACGACCGCGGCAGTGACTGTCCCCATGCTTCTTCTAGTCAGCCCGGCTGTCTCTGCCGCGATTGAGGTCAACCCCGACTTCAAGCCACAGAATGAGTTCCGTCTTGACCCGTGGATCTCAATCAACATCGGTCCGCTTGACATGTCGATCAACAAGGCAGTCATGTACCTCTTCATCACCTGCATCCTCACCACCGTTACTCTCGTCTGGGTGGCCCGCCGTATGGAGGACAAGCCCAACCGAGTGCAGACAGCCGTCGAGGCTGCCTTCATCGTGATGCGCGACAACATTGCCGGCGGCAACATGGATCCCAAGACGGCAAAGCGCTGGTTCAGCTTTGTAGCGACGCTCTTCCTGTTCATCTGGTTCTCCAACATGCTGGGCTACATCCCGCTTCCGACCAACACTGAGCACACAGTCAACATCTTCGGCGTTGAACTTCCGACGCTTGCGATCTACGCAGCGACCGCCAATCTTGCCGTGCCACTGGCACTGACACTGATGGTGTGGTTGGCCTACCACGTCGAGGGGATCCGGGCTAAGGGTCCAGTCAAGTACCTGAAGGGCTGGGTACCTGCTGGTGTCGAAGGATTTGCCGCTGGCCCGATCTTTGTGATCGAGGTCATCTCCCACTTTGTGCGCCTAGTTTCACTCTCCGTTCGACTCTTCGCGAACATCCTCGCCGGGCACCTTTTGATCCTCTTTATGGGCGGCGGCCTTGCCGTTTTGCTCGGTCTAGAGATCGTTGGCGTCTTCACTCTTCCGTTGGCAATTGCCTTTTACATCTTCGAAGTGGGATTGGTCGCAACGCTTCAAGCGTTCATTTTCGCCACACTCGCTTCGATCTACTTCGGCGGCGCCGTCGCCGAAGAGCACTGACCACCCCCGTCCGCATCAGGAGGATATGACCCCGTGGACCTTTCACTAATCACAAACATCATGGCCGTAGCGGCCCATACTTCGGCTCAGGTAGTAGCTGAGAACGAGGCCATCGGTCGTAAGGCTGGCAAAGCTATTGCTCTCGGCGTAGGCGCCGGTCTAGGCACCATTGGCCCAGGCATTGGCGTTGGCTACATCTTCGGCAAGGTCATTGAATCAGTGACCCGTCAGCCAGAGATGCGCGACGAGATCACCTCGATTCAGTGGCTTGGATTTGCACTTACCGAGGCAATCGTGTTCTACGCCTTCATCTTCGGCCTGATCGCATTCTTCCTCTCATAGGCGAATGACGGTTCTTTACGCAGTAGGAGAAGCAGTACAGAAGGACGAGGGGACATTCCTCGTCAAGCCGGGTCTCGGCCTGATGGTCTGGACCCTGCTTGCGTTCGGCATCACGATGCTAATCCTGAGGAAGTTCGCCTTCCCCAAGATTCAGGACGCCCTTGACCGCCGTCAGCGCTTGATCGAGGAATCGATCGAGGCTGCTGATCGCACCCGTGAAGAGGCCGAACAGCTGCTCAGTGACTACAGAGCCAGGCTCGCGGAAGCACGCGTCCAGGCCGAGGAGATCGTTGAGCGGGCACAGAAGAACTCTGAGCTCTACGACGCTGAAGCCCGTGAGGCGACCGACAAGGTCATCTCAGAGCGTAAGGAACAGGCAGCACGTGACATTGAGGCGGAGGCGCGTCGCGCAATCTCTGATATCCGTCGCGAGGTTGCCGATCTGACTATCGCCGCAACGGAGAAGGTCACCCGCAAGACGCTCAACACCGACGATCAGCGCAAGCTGGTTGAAGATGCCCTCGCGGAGCTGGATTTCACCAGCCTCACAGGGGAGCGGGGCCAGTAAGTCATGGAACAAATCGCCGAGGTCTACTCACGTGCGTTGTTCGAAGTTGCCATTGAAAACGGCAGCCTCGATTCTGTGCGCGATGAGCTCGGCGCGTTCGATGACGCTCTCACAGGGAACAAGGACCTGAAGGTGTTCTTCACCTCACCCGTGTTCTCAACAGAGGAGAAGAAGGACGGTCTCCGGCGTTCAGTGACGGACGCATCACCGGAGATCCTCAACTTCCTTGAAGCACTGCTCGAAAGGCACCGGATGCCTGCGATCCACAGGATCCGCAGCCGGTTCGACGAGCGGTGGGAGAGGGAGCGCAAGATTCTTCCAGTCGAGGTCACAAGTGCCGTTGAACTCGATGAGAAGACCGTGAGCCAGATTGGCGATCGGATTGGACAGCAGACGGGTGAGCAAGTCCAGCTCACAAGCAACATTGACCCGGAGATCATCGGCGGCATCGTCCTCCGGGTTGGAAATCAAATACTCGATGCTTCGATCCGGACCCGCCTTGAGCGGTTGCGCCGGGCCGTGGCCACCGCCTGACAACCAGCGCCTACTAGGAGCGAAACGAAAAACGCCATGCAGATCAAGCCAGACGAGATCACATCAATCCTCAAGAGCCGCATCGAAGGTCTAGATGCCGGTTCAGCAACCCTTACCGAGGTCGGCACAGTCCTCTCGGTGGCAGACGGCATCGCACGTGTGCACGGCCTGGAGAACTGCATGTCGTTTGAAATGCTCGAGTTCCCCAATGACGTGACCGGCCTTGCCCTCAACCTCGAGTCCGACAACGTCGGCGCCGTGATGTTCGGGCCATGGGAGACCATCTCCGAAGGAGATGTCGTCAAGCGCACCGGCCGCCTGCTGGAGATCCCAGTTGGTGACGCGATGCTCGGGCGTATCGTCGATCCGCTCGGTAACCCACTTGATGGCAAGGGTCCAATTGAGACCACTGAGATGCGCCCTGCTGAGTTCAAGGCTCCAGGCGTCGTTCAGCGCCAGCCTGTGACTGAGCCAATGCAGACTGGTCTTAAGGCCGTTGACTCGATGATTCCGATTGGTCGTGGCCAGCGCGAGCTGATCATTGGCGATCGCCAGACAGGCAAGACAGCAATCGCCTTGGACACGATCATCAACAACAAGGGCACGGACATGATCTCCGTGTACGTGGCTATTGGACAGCGTCTCGCGACAGTTGTTCAGCTTGCCGAGACACTCGCTGAGAACGGCGCCCTTGAGAACACGATCATTGTTGCCGCGCCTGCTGATGAAGCTGCCCCGATTAAGTTCATGGCCCCTTACGCAGGTTGCGCAATGGCCGAGTACTTCCTTTACAAGGGCCGTCACGCGCTCTGCGTTTACGACGACCTGACCAAGCACGCTTACGCGTACCGTCAGATGTCACTGCTGCTCCGTCGTCCGCCAGGCCGCGAGGCTTACCCAGGCGACGTTTTCTACCTTCACTCCCGTCTGCTTGAGCGTTCGGTCAAGCTCAACGACGAGCTCGGTGGCGGTTCGCTGACAGCACTTCCGATCATTGAGACTCAGGCTGGCGACGTGTCGGCTTACATCCCAACGAACGTGATTTCGATCACCGACGGCCAGATCTTCCTTGAGCCGAAGCTATTCAACTCGGGTGTGCGTCCAGCCATCAACGTTGGTATCTCCGTTTCGCGAGTCGGCGGTAACGCTCAGATCTCGCCAATGAAGAAGGTTGCCGGCAAGATCAAGCTTGAGCTCTCGCAGTACCGCGAGCTTGAGGCCTTCGCCCAGTTCGGATCTGACCTTGACGCTGACACGCAGAGGACTCTCGCCCGTGGCGAGCGCCTCGTGCTTACGCTGAATCAGAACGAGCGCGCTCCACTCTCCGTTGAGGACCAGGTTGTTCAGGTCTACGCGGCAACCAACGGCTACTTGGATCGCATCCTTGTCTCCAAGGTTGAGGAGTTCCTGATTGGCCTCACCCAGCGTGTCCGGGCAGAGGACAAGGAGCTGCTTGCGACCATCGCCGGTGGCGATTGGTCCAAGGAGACTCAGGCAACGCTTGACAAGGTTGTCGGCACCTACGCAGACGACTTCGGCTACGACCTTGATGAAGAGGGACAGCCAGTCGACTCAGGTGATTCGGAGCGTGTTACGCATGCTGGAGCCGATGCAGCTGCAAAGACAGAAGACACGGAGACAGCCAGCGCATAGGGCGTCTGGCTTAGGGCAAGGAAAACAAGGCAATGGCTTCACAGCGTGATGTAAAGCAGCGGGTCGAATCGGTCCGCAACATTCAGAAGATCACCTCCGCTATGGAGATGGTCGCCGCTGCCCGCCTGCGCCGAGCTGAACTGCGCATCGCAGCCCTGCGTCCATACGCTGGTGCCATCCGCCGGATGACCCGTCAAGCAGCGGAAGCCGCTGGCAATGTGCCCAACTTCCCAATCCTCGATGAGCGTAAGGAAGTCAAGACGGTAGGCATCCTGCTGGTAACGGGTGACCGTGGGCTCGCCGGCGCCTTCAATTCCCAGATCATCCGCGCCGGCCTGAGGTCAGCGACGGAGCACGAAGAGGCTGGCCGCAAGGTGCGTTGGTACGCAACCGGTCGCCGTGGTGTGTCCTCACTTACCTTCCGAGGCAAGGATCTCGCCGGGGCCTTCAGTGGCTTCACCGACCGGCCTGCCTACGGTGATGCCCGCACTGTCGCGGAGCGTCTGATGGCCGATTTCATTGATGGCAACGTCGACGAAGTTCAGATTTTCTACAACGGTTATGTCTCAGCACTGGCCCAGGTTGTTCGGGCTGAGACCCTCTTGCCACTCCAGCGCGCAACCGTGCTGGAGGAGGGTGGGGCCGAAGAGGTCGAAGCCGAGGAGCAGGAAAGCCGCGCACTCGTTGAGTACGAGCCTGACCCTGAGCTCATTCTTCAGCGTCTGATCCCTGACTATGTCGAGATCAGCATCTTCCGCGCGCTCCTTGAGAGCACTGCGTCCGAGCACGGTGCCCGGATGACAGCAATGCGCAACGCGTCAGAGAACGCAGCGGACGTCATTGAAGAGCTCACGCTCGCAATGAACCGCGCTCGTCAGGCAGAAATTACCCAAGAAATTATGGAGGTCGTGGCCGGCTCAGAAGCCCTGGTCTAGACCCCCTTTAATCGTCAATCGTCCAAGCCGCAAACCCAGAGGAGCATCACAACCCAATGTCCGCAGTCGAGCAGAAGAACACAGGTAGGATCGAAGAGATCCAAGGCGTCGTAATCGAGGCCGTATTCCCGGACTCATTGCCCGCAATCAACTCTGCCATCACCATTGAGCGTGAAGGCGACGAGCCACTGGTCTGCGAAGTTCAGCAGCACCTCGGAGACGACCGTGTCCGCGCGGTCGCGATGGATGCCACGGACGGTCTCGCCCGTGGCGTTGAAGTGGTTGACACCGGTGGACCAATCACCGTGCCCGTCGGGCGTGGAACCCTGGGACGCATCTTCAACCTGCTGGGGGACCCAATCGACCTCGGAGAGCCTGTGGTCACCGAAGAGCGTTGGCCAATTCACCGCTCGGCGCCAGACGTTGAGAACCTCACTCCCACCACTGAGATGTTCGAGACAGGAATCAAGGTCATTGACCTTCTTGCCCCGTACGCCAAGGGTGGCAAGATCGGCCTGTTCGGCGGTGCTGGAGTAGGCAAGACCGTTCTTATTCAGGAGCTGATCCATAACCTCGCCAAGGAGCACGGCGGCCTTTCAGCCTTCTGCGGCGTAGGCGAGCGTTCCCGCGAAGGTAACGATCTTTGGCATGAAATGACCGAGTCGGGAGTAATCGACAAGACAGTTCTTGTCTTCGGTCAGATGAACGAGCCTCCAGGAGCCCGTATGCGCGTGGCGCTGTCAGGCCTGACGATGGCTGAGTACTTCCGTGACCAAGAGGGTCAGGACGTGCTGCTGTTCATCGACAACATCTTCCGTTTTGTGCAGGCAGGATCAGAGGTCTCAGCGCTTCTGGGCCGCATGCCTTCGCAGGTCGGCTACCAGCCAACCCTTGAAACAGAGATGGGTCAGCTCCAGGAGCGGATCACATCGACCCGACAGGGTTCAGTGACCTCGGTTCAGGCTGTCTACGTCCCTGCAGACGACCTCACCGACCCTGCACCTGCATCGGTGTTTGCCCACCTCAACGCTACGACCGTGCTTTCGCGTTCGATTGCGGAGAAGGGCATCTACCCAGCAGTTGACCCACTGGACTCAACGTCGACGATCCTCAAGCCAGACATTCTTGGCGAGGAGCACTTCGCTGTAGCCAACCAGGTCAAGGAAACCCTTCAGCGCTACAAGGAGCTGCAAGACATCATTGCCATTCTCGGTATTGACGAGCTCTCGGACGAAGACAAGATCGTCGTCCAGCGCGCACGTAAGGTCGAGCGTTTCCTGTCACAGCCATTCAATGTCGCCGAGGCCTTCACCGGCACTCCAGGTGAGTACGTGCCGATCGCTGACACTGTCCGCGGGTTCAAGGAGATTCTCGAGGGTCGTCACGATGACCTTCCTGAGCGTGCCTTCCTCCTCAAGGGCGGTATCGAGCAGGTCGTCGCGGCCGCGAAGGAGTAGTTGCGGCCCAATGGCAAAGACGCTCTTTCAGGTTGAGATTCTGACCCCAGAGGGAAAGGTTTTCGACGATCAAGTCGAGATGATCTCCACACGCACGTCGGTCGGTTCGATCGGCGTGCTTGCCAATCACACCCCAATGCTGGCGATGCTTGACGCTTGTGAGCTTCGCTTGCACAAGGGTGATGGTGATGTCTTGCGCTTCGCGCAGGCCGAGGGCTACCTGCAAGTCGGCGGTAACAAGGCGATGCTGTTGATTGAGGAGGCCGTTGCGGCTGACGACCTCGATGCGGCAGACCTTGAGGCTCGGCTAGACACCCGTCGTACCGAGCTTGAGTCACTCGAAGATGGGTCGGAGGCAGCCAATGTCGCCGTCCGTGACATCAAGCGGCTTGAGGCGTTTCTCTCAGTCGCCTCGGCTGACTGATCAGAGCTGAGCCGTCCCGTGCGCGTTGAACGGCGTGCCGCGGCCGCAGTCGAAGGTATCCTGAAGGTTTGAACATGGCTGATGAGCGACTGATTGCACAACGCCTCATTGCCTGCGACTCCTCACGGCCCGAAGGCATTGAGGAAGCCGCCGGCTTCGTTGGCGGCTGGCTTACCTCGCGCGGTATTGAGGTGCGTCGCTCCGAACACCGAGGCCTTCCCGTGCTGATTGCGGATGCTGGCAAGGGCGGTCCAGAGATTCCTAAAGTGGTCTTCCACGGCCATCTGGACGTTGTGCCGGGTAAGCCTGAGCAGTTCGAGGTTGTTGAGGACGACGACAGGATGATTGGTCGTGGGGCCTACGACATGAAGGGCGGTCTGGCAGCAATGCTCTGCGCCATGGGGGATCTAGCTGATGATCCCTCAGCTCGTGTTCGGATGGTGATTGTTGCTGACGAGGAAGCCGAGGAGATCGACGACAGAGCGACCGACGCACTCGTCGCAGCCGGTGACCTCGATTGCGACTTTGCCATCACCGGAGAGCCGACTGACTTACATGTTGGGGTTGAGGCCAAGGGTGTGCTTCTGCTCGACTTGGAGGTCAGCGGAAAGAGCGCCCACGGTGCTACGCCTTGGCTTGGCGAGAACGCTGCGCTGCGTGGCATCGATGTCTTCCGAGCGATTGAGTCGCTCCCATTCGCGCGGGCAAGTAGCGAGACCTTCGACCGCCCCTCCATCAATCTTGGTCGGATCAGTGCGGGTGATGCCCCAAACCGTGTTCCGGATCTCTGCCGCCTGAGCGTTGACATTCGCTACCTGCCAGGGCAGGATCCCGAGGCAATCAAGGACGCTGTGCGGGGGATCGATGGCGTCACCCTGGTGCGAAGTTTTGAGCGTCCTCCGGCCTGGGTGTCTAAAAGCGATCCGTTCGTCGTAGCACTGCGGGAGTCGGCTGCCCGGGCTGTAGGCGGCGAGGCCCTGTCTGTGGGGCGGGACGGCGCCTCGGATGCCATCGCATTCCTTGAAGCTGGTATTCCAGCTGTGGAGTTTGGGCCTGTTGGCGGTGGGCACCACGGGCCTGACGAATGGGTTTCAGTCCAGTCCCTCACGGCGATGCGGGCCGCGTTGGGGGCATTTATCCGGGCGCTCCCGACCCACCTGCGTGAAAGCGCATCCGAGCCACAGGCGGCTAAGGGAGATCAGCAATGAGCCTGACTGCACCAAAGAGGCCCCGCAATGGCCTCAAGACCGCTCTCGCCGTGCTCTCAGTCATAGGCCTCACTGCTGCGGCTACCTCGACAGCAGGTCTCCTTGAGGTTCAGCAGTTTGTTGATGACCTCAACACCGGAGAGAAGTTAAATCTGGCCCCAGGGGTGATCAGCAGCGCTGATGTTGGCAAGCCCCAGACCATCCTTCTGCTCGGGTCTGATCACCGGTTCCGTACCGGCAAAACTGACGCCAGGTCAGACACGATCATGATCGTCCGGCTTGATGCTGATGCCGCAGGGACGAGAATCATGAATATTCCCCGGGATCTGAAGGTCACGATCCCTAAGTACGGCACACAGAAGATCAACGCCTCTTATGCCTACGGCGGCCCGAGCCTGACAGCACAGGTGGTCAAGGATCTGCTGGGAATCCCCATCAACCACATTGTCAATGTCAACTTCGGTGGTTTCCACAAGGCCGTGGACTACATCGGCTGCGTCTGGACGGATATTGATCGGCGCTACTTCAATGACAACAGCACGGCCGGCTCCGGTGGCGGTTACGCAAAGATCAACATTGCGGCTGGTTATCAGAAGCTTTGTGGTTCGCAGTCGCTGGACTATGTCCGTTTCCGCCACATGGACAGCGACATTGTGCGCGGCGCCCGGCAGCAGGACTTCATCCGTCAAGCCCGACAGCAGTACGGGGCTCAGTCGGCAATGAGCAACAGGCATGAGCTCGCCAAGATCTTTTCCAAGTACGCGCAGAGTGACTCCCAGCTCCACTCTGTAGATGCGCTTCTAAAGCTCCTTGGCCTTGTTGCGTTCTCGGGGCAGAAGCCGGTCATCAGTGTTCCATTCCCAGCGATCCTCCCAAGCGGTCCTTCCAACCCCTATGTGACGGTCAACCCGGCAGAGCTGCGACAGGCCGTCCACCAGCTGGTGGGGCCAAGTCGGCCGGCATCCAAACCTGCCGGTAGCCAGGCCAAAAAAGCCAAACCTCGTGTGACTGGGGTAGGCAAGGCCAATGTGGTTGCCAACAAGGAAGGGGCGCGGGCCCAGGCAGCTCTGCTGCGAGGGATCGGCATGCCAGTCCTCCTACCTAAAGTCGTTGCGAGCGGGTCTCGCTACATGGGGCCCCAGGCGGGCAAGTACCCGCGTGCGTATCTTCTCCGTTCACCAGATGGAAAGAAGCACGTGGCCTACCGAGTCGTACTCACAACCAACGGATCGGGCCAGTTCTATGGTGTTCAGGGGACTACTTGGCAGGATCCCCCGCTGCTCAGTCAGCCGACCGCAGAGAAGACGATCAAGGGCGGGCGCAAGCTTCTGCTGTTTGGTGATGGCAAGCGGCTGCGCTTCGTTGGTTTCAAGACCAAGAGCGGCTCGTACTGGGTGTCCAACACTCTGACCGAGGATCTTCCAAGCCGGACTATGATCGCGATCGCTGCGTCTCTTGTCCCATTTGCACGCTGAAGCCTCGTGGACCGCTAGCCTAACCCTCTTCTAATGGCTGACAGAGAACCAATCGGAGTCATCGGGACCGGCTATGTCGGGCTTGTGACAGCAGCTGGATTTGCCGAGCTCGGCAGCGATGTTTGGTGCGTTGACATTGATGCGGCAAAGATTGAGCGCCTTAAGGCTGGTGAGGTCCCAATTCACGAGCCCGGCCTTGATGAAGTTCTCGCTCGCAACGCAGACCGTCTTCACTTCACCACCGACCTTGCTCCTGCTCTTGAGGCAGCGCGACTGCTCTTCGTGGCAGTGGGCACGCCGCCCACCCATTCCGGGGACGCTGACCTCTCTGCGGTAAATGCCGTTGTCGACGCGATGCCAGCCAGCGATGCTCACGCCCTCGTGATGAAGAGCACGGTTCCAGTCGGAACCGGGGTGACCGTCAAGCGTAAGTTTGCTGAGTCGGGCAAGGGATTCTCGTATGTCTCTTGTCCTGAGTTCCTAAAGGAGGGCACGGCGCTGAAGGACTTCCTGGCACCGGACCGAGTTGTCATCGGTGATGACGGTGACTGGGCTGGCGATGCAGTGTCTGAGCTCTACGCGCCGCTCAATGCGCCGATCCTGCGCACTGACATTGCCTCTGCCGAGATGGTCAAGCTTGCGAGTAATGCTTTCCTCGCGACGAAGATCTCGTTCATCAACGAGATCGCCAACGTCTGTGAAGAGACTGGCGCAGATGTGGTCGAGGTCGCTCAGGGCATGGGCTACGACGAGCGCATTGGCGCCTCCTTCCTGCGTCCCGGCATTGGCTTCGGAGGATCGTGTTTCCCCAAGGATGTCTCTGCCCTGAAGCAACTTGCTGGCAACTCCGGCTACCACTTTCAGCTGCTGAACTCGGTGATCGAGGTCAATGAACTCCAGAAGCGTCGCGTTGTTGCCAAGCTCGAGAAACATCTCGGCAGCCTTGTCGGCAAGAAGGTGGCTCTTCTAGGACTTGCGTTTAAGCCAGACACGGACGACATGCGTGAGGCGTCTTCGCTTGTACTGGCAGCCAGGCTTCAGGCGGCCGGAGCAGATGTGAGTGCGTTTGATCCGATCGCTGAGGAAGCCGCCAAGACACTCTTAAGTGGGGTTGACATGACTGCAACGGCCATGGAAGCAATCGATGGTGCTGACGCGGTTGTCCTTGTAACTGAGTGGCCTGAGTTCAGAGATATCAACTGGGTTGATGCCGCGGCTGCCATGCGTGGCAAGACTGTCATCGACGGCCGCAACCACCTCGACCCCGACGCCGTTCGAGCCGCTGGACTTGGCTACGAAGGTGTGGGTCGCGGCGGCGACTCAGCCTGACCTCGTCATGCAGGCGCTGATACTCGCTGGCGGTGAGGGGACGCGGCTTCGGCCACTGACCTCGACTGTGCCCAAGCCAGTCGTACCGATTCTCGACCGACCTCACCTCGTGCACATGGCTGACTGGCTCAAGCGCTTCGGTGTTGACGACGTAATTCTCGCCTGCGGCCACATGGCTGCCGGCATCCGGGAGGTTGCCGGCGACGGCACAAGTCTGGGTGTACGCCTGAGGTATGTCGAGGAGCCCGAGCCGCGTGGCACGGGCGGAGCCATTAAGGAGGCGGAGTCCCTTCTGAATGACCGATTCCTTGTCTTTAACGGGGACATCCTCGCTGACCTTGACCTTGCTCCGCTCCTAGCTCACCATGAGAAGACGGGGGCTGCAGCCACGATCGGTCTGATTGCGGTGGAGGACCCTTCTGCTTTCGGTGTTGTCGTCACTGCGGATGACGGAAGCGTTGAGGCCTTCATCGAGAAGCCTCCTCGCGACGAAGCTCCAACCAATTTGGTCAACGCCGGCGTGTACGTGATCGAGAAGCGTGTCCTAGATGGCATTACCCCGGAGCAGAACGTTTCCATCGAGCGCGAGGTATTTCCCTCCTTGACCGGTAATGGACTGCATGCGATTGAGGTCTCCGGATACTGGCTAGACATTGGAACGCCAGAGCGCTACTTGGAGGCTCACTGGGATCTGCTCGATGGCACGCTTGGTGGCGGCACGGGCCTTGACGGGGGTGCTGGCGGCGTGAGCTTGGGTTTCGACTGTGAAGTGCATGGTGACGTCAACGGACCAGCCTGGTTGGACGACGAGGTCAAGGTTGCCGCGGGCGCTTCAGTCGGTCCTCGGGCTGTCATTGGTGCCGGTGGCGTCATCGGCGAGGGCGCGGAAATTACGGACTCGGTCCTGCTTGCAGGTGTCACCGTCGGCGCAGGTGCGAAGATCACAGGCACAGTGATTGCTTCCAACGCAAAGATCGGGGACAACGTCACCGCTGGCCCTGATGTGGTCATCGGCGAAGGCGCAACTGTTCCTGCGGGCACAACGCTTGAACCTGGGGCCAGAGTTGCCCCTGAGGTGAGCTGACATGGGCGACCTGAGTCTCCAAGCAACCCAGTCACTGGATGCAAGCAACATGGCGGCAGATATAGCCGCGATGCCTGACCACATCCGTGATGCTCTCTGGCGTGTCGAATCTGCTGCGATTGAGCCGGTAGACAGCCCCGCCGGACTGATCGTCGCCGGTATGGGCGGATCCGCTGCGGGCGGAATGCTTGCCGATGCGGTTCTTGGCGATCGAGCCAGCCGGCCTGTCGCGGTCAGCCGCGGCTACATGCTTCCGTCGTGGACATCCTCTGAGACCACCGTGTTGTGCTCCTCCTACTCAGGTACCACCGAGGAGACACTCGCTGCGTTTGAGGCAGCCGGAGTCATTGGCGCGAGGCGCATCGTTGCTACAACAGGCGGACCGCTAGCTGAGTTGGCGCGGGCTGAGAATGTCCCAGTCATCCCGATGCCGGCGGCACTTCAGCCACGCTCTGCGATTGGTTACACGTTGGTTGCCTCGCTTGAGGTTGCCGCGCTCTGCGGAGCAGCGGACCGTATCCACACTGAGATTGACGTCGCTGCTGCTCATATGGAGCCGCTTGCTGCTGAATGGGGTCCTAGCGGATCAGACGATGGTGAGGCGCGTGAGCTGGCCCGTGCGCTTGAAGGCCGTATTCCCGTCATCATCGGGGCCGACGCCACGGCAGCCATCGCCTACCGCTGGAAGACGCAGATCAACGAGGACGCTGAGATTCCCGCCTTCAACTCCGAGCTGCCCGAGGCTGATCACAACGAGATCGTCGGCTGGGCCGGGGCGCAAGAGCTAGGGAAGTTTGCGCTCGTGGTCTTGGGTGACAGTGATAGCCATCCCCGTGAGCGTGCCCGGCTTGACATAACGGCGGAGCTTGTTGCACAAGCTGGTGTCCCTGTTCATCGGGTTGAGACCCGCGGTGAGACGCGGATCGAGCGAATTCTCTCTCTTGTTCTGCTTGGTGACTTCCTCGCGTATTACCTGGCGATTCAGCGCGGAGTGGACCCGACGCCTGTAAAGGCAATCGACGAGCTCAAGGCGAGGCTCTCACAGGCGTGAGAAGGTTGAGGAGTGGCTTTCGGCCACATTCCCCACAACTGCCACAACCCTGACAGAGGCGTGGTAAGGTTCCGCTCGTAATGGACGGACTGACAATTAACCAAGCAGCGGCAACGACGGGCTGGTCCCCAAGGATGCTGCGTTATCTGGAGTCCACTGGCCTCGTTACTCCGCCACGCACAGCGTCCGACTACCGGATCTACGGCCCAGGGGAACTGCAACGCCTGCGCACCTTGCGCAACCTTCTGGACAGCCAGGAGATCGAGATCTCCGACGTTGGTTTTGCCCAGCGGATGCGTTCGCAGCCTGACTTGCAGAGTGCCGTCGAGGGTTGGCTTGACGCCCCGATCGCCCCGCCAGAAGGAGTCGCAGACACAGCGGATTGGCTCCGCTTTGAGCAGGACAAGCACGAGCGTTTGCTCGCGCTCGCCGGTGGCGCGAGCTGACCAGCGGCCCAACAGCAGGAAGGTCGCGTCCAGACGCGAACCAGCAACAGAGACTTCACGCCTTACACGTAGCTTTGAAAATGGAAACCAAACGAAGGAATAGGAAAACATGAGCGCAACAGTCCCACTGACCGACGATTACAAGGTCGCCGATCTATCACTGGCCGAGTACGGCCGTAACGAGATGCGTCTTGCCGAGCACGAGATGCCAGGCCTGATGTCACTCCGTGAAGAGTTCGGCCCAACACAGCCACTCAAGGGTGCCCGCATCACGGGTTCACTCCACATGACGATCCAGACTGCAGTGCTGATCGAGACACTCGTCGCCCTTGGCGCCGAAGTCCGTTGGGCATCATGCAACATCTTCTCAACGCAGGACCACGCAGCTGCTGCTGTTGTGGTCGGTAAGAACGGAACCGTTGACGATCCCCAGGGCGTCCCTTGTTACGCATGGAAGGGCGAGAACCTTGAGGAGTACTGGTGGTGCACTGAGCAGGTAGTGCGTTGGCCTGACGGTGGCGGCCCCAACATGATCCTCGACGACGGTGGCGACGCAACCATGCTCGTCCACAAGGGTGCCGAGTACGAGAAGGCCGGGGCAGTTCCAGACCCAGCCGGCGCCGAGTCAGAAGAGTTCCAAGTGTTCCTTGGCCTGCTTCAGCGTTCAGTCGCAGAAGACGGTCAGCGCTACACCAAGATCTCCGAAGGCGTGATGGGTGTAACTGAGGAGACCACCACGGGCGTCAACCGTCTCTACCAGCTGGCAGAGACCAATGACCTTCTGTTCCCAGCGATCAACGTCAATGACTCCGTCACGAAGAGCAAGTTCGACAACCTTTACGGTTGCCGTCACTCGCTTGTAGACGGCATCAACCGTGCCGTTGACGTCATGCTCGCCGGTAAGACCTGTGTGGTCTTGGGCTTCGGTGACGTGGGCAAGGGCTCAGCTGAGTCACTTCGAGTCCAAGGCGCCAAGGTCGTTGTCACTGAGGTCGATCCGATCTGCGCACTCCAGGCAGCAATGCAGGGGTACGAGGTCAACACGATGGAGAACATGGTCGAAAAGGCCGATGTATTCATCACGACCACCGGCAATAAGGACCTCATCAGCGCCGAGGACATGGCACGGATGAAGCACCAGGCAATCGTCGGCAACATTGGTCACTTTGACAATGAGATCGACATGACTGGCCTTGCTGAGACCGATGGAATTCAGCGCCGCACGATCAAGCCACAGGTTGACGAGTGGATTTTCGCTGACGGTCACTCCGTGATCGTCCTTTCGGAGGGTCGACTGCTGAACCTCGGTAACGCGACAGGTCATCCGAGCTTCGTGATGAGCGCTTCATTCACCAACCAGGTGATGGCTCAGATCGAGCTCTTTGGCAAGAACAGCGATTACGAGCGCAAGGTCTACGTGCTTCCTAAGCACCTTGACGAGAAGGTTGCCCGCCTCCACCTCGACGCAGTCGGCGCAGTGCTGACCGAGTTGACATCAGAGCAGGCTGCCTACATCGGCGTTCCGGTCGAAGGGCCATACAAGCCAGACCACTACCGCTACTAAGCAGCACGAAGGCTTGAACACGGGGCTCATCGCTTGAATTAGCGGTGGGCCCCGTTTCCTTTCCCATGAGCACCCTCGACCATGACATCGCAGATCCGTCCCTCTCGCCAGTAGGCGAGTCGAGAATCGAATGGGCGGATGGTCAGATGCCCGTCCTCCGATCAATCCGCGAGCGATTCGCCAAGGACAAGCCACTGAAGGGATTGCGAGTTGGCGCTTGTCTGCATGTGACAGCGGAGACAGCAAACCTGATGCGGGCACTTGTTGCCGGGGGCGCCGAGGTTGCACTGTGCGCAGCAAATCCTTACTCCACACAAGACAACGTGGCAGCGGCTTTAGTCGCAAACCATTCCGTGGCGGTATTTGCACACCATGGCGAGAGTGTTGCCGACTACGCCCAGCATCTGGGGCGAGTTCTTGACACGGGACCGGTGATCACCCTTGACGATGGCGCGGACCTTGTGACCGTCCTCCATTCTCGGGACTCCGATGCTGCGGGCCGTTTGCTCGGCGGCACCGAGGAGACCACGACGGGGATCGTCAGCCTCCGCGCCATGGAGGCTGCCGGGGCCTTGCTGTGTCCGGTTATTGCTGTCAATGAGGCTGGGACGGAGCGGGCCTTCAATGACCGCTACGGAACAGGCCAGTCCGCTCTTGACGGGATCCTGCGGGCGACCAACATCCTGCTCGCCGGTCGGGTCCTCGTTGTTCTTGGATATGGGTGGACAGGTAAGGGCATTGCTCTTAGAGCCGCAGGAGCCGGTGCGACGGTCATCGTTTGTGAGGTTGACTCGATGCGCGCGCTTGAGGCTCGCATGGATGGGTTTGAAGTCCTTCCAGCTCTCTCAGCAGCAGCTCGTGGTGATGTCTTCATCACAGTGACGGGGAGCGTCGGTGTGCTGGGCGAAGCGCACTTCAAGCTGATGAAGGATGGGGCGGTCCTTGCCAATGCCGGCCATTTTGATGTGGAGATCGACATCGCTGCTCTCCGCAAGGCTGCTGGGACGGCCCTTGAAGCGCGACCACTTGTCGAGCAGTACAGCCTTGGTGGAAACAAGCTGAACTTGATCGCAGGCGGGCGCGTGGTCAACCTTGCCGCAGCAGAAGGCCACCCTGCTTCGGTAATGGATATGTCTTTTGCGACGCAAGCCCTGACTGCCGCGCGGCTCGCGGGTGGGGATCGGCTGGCGCCAGGCGTGCAGCCTGTGCCGAGCGAAATTGATGAGGAGGTCGCCGGTCTGAAGCTCGCCTCGATGGGTGTTGAGATCGACAGCCTCACTGAGGATCAGCGGGTCTACCGTCATTCATGGCGACCCGACGCTTCCGCCCAATAGCATCGGTTCTGTGGACGCCGCATTTCTAGCCGCGAGGCAAAAGCTTGAATCCGACGGTGCTGGACCGGCTGTGGTCGAGTCCTTCGTCAGATTCCACCACCAGCTTGCTGAGGGCCAGCAAGGGCTGATTGCAGAGGATTCAATTGAGCCGATAGCTGAGATCACTGATGCGGAGGATCTTCCCGCTGTTGAAAATCACGAGGCCCTCGCTAAGACGGTTGTGGTCAAGCTCAACGGTGGCCTTGGGACCGGCATGGGCATGACCAAGGCAAAGTCCTTGATTGAGGCCAAGGACGGACTGTCGTTCCTTGACATTGTCGCCCGTCAGGTGCTCGCTCTGAGGGAGGCGACAGATGCACGCCTTCCCCTTGTCCTGATGAACAGTTTTGCGACGCGGGCCGACACACTGGCTGCCCTGGGCGCCTACCCCGAGCTTGCCTCCGAGGGGGTTCGGCTGGACTTTCTCCAGAACCGCGTCCCTAAGCTGCACGCGGGGAGTCTCGTGCCAGTCGAATGGGCACCTGACCCCGAGCTGGAGTGGGCACCGCCGGGACACGGGGACCTCTATGCGGCCCTAGTCACCTCAGGCACCCTTCAAGAGCTCAGAGCCGAGGGCTATCGCTACGCGTTTGTCTCTAACGCGGACAACCTTGGCGCGGTACTTGACGAGCGGATCTTGAACTGGTTTGCGTCAGAGGAGATTCCGTTCCTGATGGAGGTTGCCGACCGCACGGCCGCTGACCGCAAAGGCGGACATCTTGCGAGACTTCCCGGGGGTGGGTTGGTCTTGCGCGAGGTCGCCCAGACAGCTGATGCAGACTTGGACGCATTCCAAGACATCGAGCGTCACAGGTACTTCAACACGAACTCCCTTTGGGTTGATCTGGACGCGCTTACCGAGGCGCTTGATGTGGGCGAAGGGGTGCTCGATCTGCCGATGATTGTCAACCACAAGACCGTTGACCCAACGGATCCAAGCTCACCCGAGGTGATTCAGCTTGAGTCCGCGATGGGCGCTGCGATCGCACTCTTCGAAGGCGCGCAAGCGCTGCGCGTTCCACGTTCGCGCTTCGCACCTGTGAAGACGACCGGGGACCTTCTTGCCGTTAGGTCGGACGCTTATGTACTTACCCCTGATTCCCATGTGGTGCTGGACCCCCGGCGTGAGGGAAGGCCGCCTGTCGTGGATCTAGATGGAGAGCATTACAAACTGCTTGCCGACTTCGAGGACCATTTCCCGGCAGGACCACCGTCCTTGATCAACTGCGATTCGCTCAAGGTTGAAGGTGACGTGCTCTTTGGCCACGGGGTTGTGGTCGAGGGAGCTATGACAGTCAATTCTGGGGGCGTCGGCAAGGCCGCTGTCAGCGACGGGACGACACTGAAAGGTAAGTGAACGCGCGGCTCTGAAGCGTTTCCGAATCACGCAGCGCTGTTAGTAAGCATTTTGCTGGTCCTACACGCTTGATCGTCGCAGGCTGGGGCAGTTAGGCGGCATATCGACTGCAATCCTCGGTGAATGCTTGTTATGGAGCAATTTCGAGAGCTGGTCAGCCTGCTGGTCCCGCCCGTGTGTCTTGGTTGTGGTTGCGAGCCTTCGGATTCCCGCGCGGTCCTGTGCGAAGGGTGTGCCGAGGAGATGCCGCGGCTGATTGGCGCTCTCTGCCAGCGCTGCGCACTCCCCTTGCCCTGTGAGATCTGCCCTGCCCGCATTGCCCCCTGGGAGTCGGCAACTGCAGCCTGTTCACACGAGGGGCCTGCGAGGGGCTTGGTGATGGCACTGAAGTCCTCTGGGGCTAAGCGGGTTGCTGCTCAGATGGCAAAGCTGATGGCAGAGCCGCAGCTCTATGCCCAGCCGGTGGCGCTTGTTCCCATGCCACCGGATCCAGCTCGCCTGCGGGCGACAGGAGTTAACCACGCTCGGGTTCTCGCTGATCAGCTCTCTTGCCTTACGGGGCGCCCTGTCGTTAGAGCGCTGGAACGGTTGCCAAGAGCCAAATCCGTCAGGCAGGTCGGTGCGTCACGGAAGGAACGCCAACAGCCTGGACGGATCCAGATCAGCTCGCGAGGGACCGTGCCACCGCGCTGCGTTGTCGTGGACGACGTTTACACCACTGGCGCCTCGCTCCAGGCTGCCTGTTTAGGGCTGATCCGAGGCGGGGCTAAGACGGTCAACTGCAGTGTGTTTGCAAGGGCGCTTCCGCCCGGCTTTAACCGCTCGATGCCGCGCACTTGGTAGCCTCGACTGGTGTCCATTATTGAGCGTGCACTTCGCATAGGCGAGGGAAAGAAGTACAAGCAGTTTGAGGAGCGAGTCAAGCGCATTTCTGCGTGGGAACCTGAACTCGAACTTCTCGATGATGAAGAGCTCAGAGCAGCTGCTGATGCCCTCCGCGAAAGGGCCCGTGGGGACAACCCTGAGTCACTAGATGACCTGCTGGAAGAGTGCTTTGCTCTGGTCCGCGAGGCCGGCAAACGCACCATGGGCATGCGGCATTTCGATGTCCAGCTGGTAGGCGGCATGGTGCTTCACAGCGGGGCGATCGCAGAGATGAAGACCGGCGAGGGCAAGACCCTGACCGCCACGCTCGCGGTTGTCCTCAACAGCCTCTCTGGAAGAGGCGTTCATGTTGTGACAGTCAATGACTATCTTGCTCGCCGTGACGCCGAGTGGATGATGCCGATCTACGAGCAGCTTGGCGTTAGCGTCGGGATCCTGCAAAACCTTCAGGATTATGAGTCCAAGCGGGCGTCATACGCGTGCGACGCCACCTACGGCACCAACTCAGAGTTTGGCTTCGACTATCTGCGCGACAACATGGCCACCTCACTGGAGGAGAAGGTCCAGCACGGTGGGCGCGCCAAACCTGGCGAGGGCATTAAGGCCCACATCTACGCCGTTGTTGATGAGGTCGACAACATCCTGATTGATGAGGCACGTACTCCGTTGATCATCAGCGGTGCTCCTGAGCAGGCGGCTGACCTTTACGCCAAGTTCGCCAAGCTCGCCAAGACCATGACCTCGGGTGAGAAGCCTGAGGGGATGGACCCAAAGACCAAGAAGGAGTTCGTTGCAGACTTCGACTTTGAGTTTGAGGAGAAGCACAAGACCGTCGCCGTAACCGAGCAGGGAGTTACCAAGGCTGAGCGGTTCATGGGAATCGACCATCTCTACCGCGCTGAGAACGGTTATCTCGTCAACCACCTAATTCAGTCACTGAAGGCCGAGTCCCTCTACAAGCGTGATGTGGATTACGCGGTCGTTGATGGTGAAGTCATGATCATCGACGAATACACCGGCAGGATTCTTGACGGACGCCGTTGGTCTGAGGGCCTTCACCAGGCGGTAGAGGCAAAGGAAGGCGTGCGTGTGCAGGAGGAGAACCAGACTCTCGCGACCGTCACCCTCCAGAACTACTTCAGGATGTACGAGAAGCTCGCGGGCATGACCGGTACTGCGCTCACTGAGGCCACAGAGTTCATGAAGATCTACAAACTTCAGGTTGTTCAGATCCCGACCAACCAGCAGATGATTCGCGACGACCGCAACGATCAAGTCTTCAAGACACGTGAAGGTAAGTGGAGCGCTGTGGTCAGGGAGATCCGGGAGCGCAACGGCAACGACCAGCCTGTTCTGGTGGGAACAATCTCCGTTGAGGTATCCGAGATCCTCTCCGAACGCCTTAGCAAGCATGGGATCCCGCACAGCGTTCTCAACGCGAAACCTGAATTCGCCGAAAAGGAGGGGGAGACCATCGCCCTCGCAGGCCTTCCCGGTGCGGTCACCATTGCCACAAACATGGCGGGCCGTGGCGTTGACATCAAACTCGGCGGCAGTGTCGAGGCTCTGGTGGAGCACGCAGCCGCCAAGGAAGGGATCAAGCCTGGCAGTGACAAGTGGGATGATGCTGCCGCTCGCCTGACCGCTGGCATCGAGGCACAGGTTGAGGCTGATCGGGCCCGCGTGATGGAGGCCGGCGGCCTCTGCATCATCGGCACAGAACGCCACGAATCTAGGCGCATCGATAATCAGCTCCGAGGACGTGCTGGTCGTCAGGGCGACCCAGGCTTTTCCCGTTTCTTCCTCTCAGCAGAGGACGATCTGGTCCGGCTCTTTGCAGGCGACCGGATCTACAAGATCCTCGACCGCCTCGGCTCATTGGACGAGGAAGGCAACGAGGAGCCAATCGAAGCAGGCATGCTTTCCAAGCAGATCGAGAAGGCTCAGCGCAAGGTTGAGGAGCAGAACTTCCTTATGCGTAAGAGAGTCCTCGAGTACGACGATGTTCTCAACCAGCAGCGCGAGGTCATCTACCGCTACCGCGATGAGATTCTTGAGGGTGTCGATATCGGTGGTCAGGCTCAGGATGAGATGGCCAAGCTGGCTGACAGGCTTGTTGAGGAGTACACAGCTGGGGAGTTCATTGAGGAATGGAATGTGCCCGGGCTGTTTGATCGCCTTGAGGAGATAGCCACGTCCGATGAGCTCCGCGAGCGGTTCCCGAGCAACGACATTGACCGGGACGAGCTGCGTGAGACGGTCTCCGACTTCCTCGTAGCTCGATATGAGGCGCGCCGCGAGGAGCTTGGCCCTGATCTGATGGGCGAGTTGGAGAGGTACCTCCTGCTGGAGATCATCGACCAGCGCTGGAAGGAACACCTCTACGACATGGATTACCTGCGTGAGGGAATCCACCTGAGAGGTTTCGCTCAGATCGAACCGCTGGTGGCCTACAAGAACGAGGGTTTTGTCCTATTTGGTGACCTGATGGACACAATTTGGGGCGACTACGCCCGGATGGTCTTCAACGTTGTGGTTGAGGTCGATGGCGACGCAGTCTTGCCCGCGCAGCAGGCGGCAGCGCAGCCTGGCAATGCTCTCAACTACTCGGGTGGTAGCGCCATGCAGCCATCAGCACTCGCCAACGCAGCTGCGCTGGCCTTGGCTGCTGAGTCCGGTGACCCTGCGGCGATCGCTGCGCTCCAAGCCGTGCAGGCCGATGCAGCGCAGATGGAGGGAATGCCCGTCGTTGAACAGCGTGTTGTCTCCGATGAGGATCAGATCGGTCGCAACGACCCATGTTGGTGCGGCTCAGGCAAGAAGTACAAGAAGTGCCACGGCGCCTAAATGGCTGACACAAATAAGACCACTTCGACGCCGCAGCGTCTTGCGGCGATCCGCGACCAGCTTAAGCTGCTCGCGGATTATCTTTGACCCCGCTTCCCTCGATACTCGCGTAGGAGAGCTAGAGAGCGAGATGGGCGCGCCCGGCTTCTGGGATGACCAGGAGAAGGCCGCTTCCGTTTCCGCTGAGCACGCACGCGTCCAGCGCCGACTCACATCGTTCAGGGATCTTGAGTCAGAGGTTGGCGATCTCGATGATCTGGTTGAGATGGCCAAGGAGGACGACGACATGGCCGAGGAGCTACTCACCAGCCTGAGGTCGATTGAGAATAAGCTTGAGCGACTTGAGGAGGAGCGCCTGTTCTCCGGCAAGTACGACGGAGGCGACGCCCTCGTGACTATCAACGCTGGTGCGGGTGGCACCGACGCCCAGGACTGGGCCGAGATGATGCTCCGCATGGAACTGCGCTGGGCTGAAAGCCGCGGATTTGAGACCGAACTGCTTGAGGTCTCAGCCGGTGAAGAAGCTGGCATCAAGTCCGCAACCTTCAAGGCGACTGGCGAGAACGCCTATGGCCTCTACCAAGCCGAGCGGGGCGTGCACCGCCTTGTCAGGCTTAGCCCGTTCGACTCGGCCAACCGCCGCCAGACCTCGTTCGCCGGTCTTGAGGTTGCCCCTGTTATTGCTGACACGGGTGAAATCGTGATCGACGACGACGATCTCCAGGTTGACACCTACCGGGCATCGGGTGCCGGCGGCCAGCATGTCAACAAGACTGACTCGGCTGTTCGTATCACCCACCGGCCTTCGGGCATCGTTGTCCAATGCCAAAATGAGCGGTCTCAGACCGCCAACAGGCAGACCGCGATGGGAATGCTCCGGGCAAAGTTGATTGAGCGCGAAGAGCAACGACGGATGGCGGAGCTCGCCGCGGAGAAGGGCGAGGCCCAAGACGTAAACTTTGGGTCCCAGATCCGAAGTTACGTCCTTCACCCGTACTCCATGGTCAAGGACCACAGGACAGACGTTGAGGTCGGTGACACACAGAGAGTTCTCGACGGAGACCTCGACGGCTTTGCGCGCGCATGGCTGCTGAAAGGGGCATCCTGATGAACGACGGTACAGCTGGCGCGCAGGGCGGCTCGGGATCTGAGGCTAGCTCTGGAAATGCGATGGCGAGATTGGTCGAAGATGTTGTCGATCGCGCTTTGGCTGAGGATGTCGGGTCCGGTGACATCACCACCGAGGCATCCGTCGGACCGGACCTGCAAGCAACTGCGTGCATCATCCAAAAGCAGCCGGGCGTCCTGTTTGGGTTGGACTGCGCCCGCATCGCCTTCGCTCGGCTTGACCCTGACCTAGTCTTTACAGCGGTTACGGATGAGGGGATCTGGCGTGAAGGGGGAGAGGTAGCCGTCATCACCGGTTCTGCGCGGGCGATTCTGACAGCGGAACGCACAGCGCTAAACCTGCTCGGCGGGCTTTCTGGGACTGCGACCCTAGCTGCACGCTATGTCCAAGCGGTTGAGGGGACCGGAGCCAAGATTCTTGACACGCGTAAGACCGTTCCGGGGATGCGGCTCCTCCAGAAGGCTGCTGTTGTGGCTGGCGGTGCCACCAACCACCGGGTCGGGCTTTATGACGCGTTCCTGCTGAAGGAGAATCACATCGCTATGGCGGGTGGAATAACAGCAGCAGTAGAGGGCTGTCGGCGGATCAACGCACGGCTGCCGATTGAGGTTGAGTGCCAGACGACGACTGAGGTGGTGGAGGCCCTCCAGGCTGGAGTGGAGCGCCTGCTACTGGACAACATGGACTCAGGGCAGCTGATCACAGCCGTGGGCATAGTCGGAGACAGGGCGGAGACCGAGGCCTCCGGCGGCGTCAATCTTGAATCGGTCCGGACGATCGCTGAGACCGGCGTAAACTGGATCTCAGTGGGTGCTCTGACGCACTCCGCCCCAACGCTTGACCTTTCACTCCTGATTGATGAGGACTAGATGAGCAACTCGAGAGACATCACAGGCATCCAACTGCCAATGCTTGACGGGACGCCCATGCCAGCCGTCCTGCCCGCTGATGAAGTGAAGGCGCTCCAGAATCAGATTCGTGAGCTGGCAGCTGCCAAAAATGCGGTGATCCTCGCTCACAACTACGAACTGCCGGAAGTGCAGGACGTCGCTGATTTCGTGGGGGACTCGCTTGGTCTAGCTCGAGAGGGCGCAAAGTGTGAGCAGAAAAACATCATCTTCTGCGGAGTTCACTTCATGGCAGAGACCGCCTCGATCCTCTCTCCAGAGAAGCGGGTGCTGATCCCTGACCTCAATGCTGGGTGTTCACTCGCAGACTCCATCAATGCAGAGCAGCTGCGGGAATGGAAGGCGCAGCATCCGGGAGCGATCGTTGTGATGTACGTGAACACAACCGCCGAGGTCAAGGCTGAGACCGACTGGTGCGTGACATCAAGCAATGCTGTCGCCGTTGTTAAACGGATTCTTGATGAGCACGGGCCGGATCAGGAGATTCTGTTCGGGCCGGACATGTTCTTAGGTGCTTTCGTGGAGCGGGAGATTGGCCGAGGGATGCACGTCTGGGACGGCGAATGTCATGTTCACGCAGGGATCAAGCCTTCAGACATTGATCAGGTCCGTGGTGAACATCCTGGTGCTGAGTTCCTTGTGCACCCTGAGTGCGGTTGCACTACCCAAGTTCTGGAGTATGTGGCTGCTGGGGATATCGAATCAGAGGGAGTGAACATCCTCTCCACCGGCGGGATGCTCGATTACGTCAAGGCCAACCCTGGCGGGACGAAGATCATCGCTACCGAGACTGGGATGCTGCACCCGCTCCAGATGGCGGACCCGACGGCAACGCTGATCCCCGCCAACAGAATGGCTGCTTGTAAGTACATGAAGATGATCACGCTGCCCAAGGTCCGTGATGCCCTGCTTGAGGATCAGTTTGAAGTCAAGGTCTCGGACTCGATCGCAGCTCTGGCGCGTGTGCCGATCGCGCGCATGGTCTCAGTCGGCTGACCCGACTGCCTCCCAAGCTCGCTCTAAGTAGTTCAGCCAGCTACAGCGAAGTCAGAGGCCTCATGCGGACCAACGCATGCGACCGAAGGGGTGTCAGGGACACCCTTTGCGACGGCAACGACCTGCTCGTAGGTGACAGCGTCGAGTGTTGCGATGGAGACATCCGGGTCAACCGCCTCACCCCTGACGATCGACTGCCCGGCTGCGTGACTGGCAACAGTTCCTGATCGCTCAAAGGCAAGAACGCGTGCGCCAGCGGTGTATGAGCGCGCGCGCTCGACCTCTTCTTCGGTTGGGCCGTCATCACGAAGTTCATTGACGATCTCGCGCATTCGGTTATAGGCCTCAATGCACTTTTCTGAGTCAAGGCCAGCGGAAAGCTGGAGGCCAGGAATGTCAGCGTGGCTGAATGAGAACGCAGACACTGAGTAGGCGAGGCCCAGCTTCTCGCGAATCTCGCTGAACAATCGGGACCCCATCGAGCCTCCGAGGAGGGTCGAGTAGATGGCCGCTGCTGCCCGCTGGCCCGGATCGGTTACATCGATCTCTGGACGGTAGATAAGGCGCAGGTGCGATTGGTTGGTGTCACGTGTCTCTACGAGCGTGTCGGAGTGGTGTGCCGGGGCCGGCTCAGCGGACTCTGCTCCAGGCAGGTCAGGGAAGCGTGAGAAGTACTCATCCAGCTCGCCGTCTTCAGGCAGGTGCTCAAGGTTGCCGACTAGGAAGGCTCCGCCTGTTCGCCCTGACCAGCGGCGCTCGCGGAACTCCATGATGCCTTCCTTGGTGAAGGTAGTGCGGAGGTGCTCTGCTGGCCCAAGGACTGTTCGGCCGAGCGGATGGTCCCCGTAAGTTGCCGTATCGATCAGGTTGTCGGAGACCGATGAAGGTTCATCGTCGTAGCGGTTGATCTCCTGGATGACGACTCCTCGCTCGCGGTCGAGCTCCTCCTCGTCAATGGCGGGACGACCAACAAAGTCTGTGAGGAGATCAATTGCTTCCCCGGCCTTCTCGGCCCGGGCTGTGATGTGAAAGGCGACAAGGTCATGTGACGTGTAGGCATTGAGCACTGCTCCCAGACGCTCAGCCGTTTCGTTGACCTCAGTGTGGGTGGGGTATTTCTGTCCTCCCTTGAAAACGAGGTGCTCCAGGAAGTGGGCCATCCCGTTCTCCTCGGGACGTTCCGTTCGGGCTCCGGCGTCGAACGCGGTGAGGATTGTCAGCGCTCTAGTACCTGGCAGCTCAATCTTGTGAATAGGGAGGCCATTAGAGGCGACGGATGTGGTGACTTTGGGCATGTCCCCATCCTAGGGGGATGGCACCCCGTTGGCTGGCTGCATCCGGCAATTGGTGTGGGTGAATCCGTGCAACTGGGCAGCCGTGGGCAGGAGAAAGGCCGTTTGGCGCTAATTTCGAAGTAGGTATGGAAGAACACGAGACCAAGACCCCAGAGTCCTCCGGCGGTCAACCGAGTGAGGGTGTCCCGGCTGAGACGTCCGGGCCGACCCCCGAGCAGGCAGTCTCTGCGCCACGCCCTCCGGCCTCTCAGCCCGTCGTCGAGTTTCGCGGAGTCCACCTTTCCTATCCCGGTGGCACGACAGGCTTGGACGGGGCGACCTTCGCCGTAGAGCGCGGCGAATTCGTGTTCCTCGTTGGTCAGACCGGGTCGGGCAAGAGCACTGTTATGCGTCTCCTGACCAAGGAGATCGATGCCACCTCCGGCACGGTGCGCGTGGCCGATCGTGATCTGGGTGCGATTGACCGCAAGAAGGTTCCGTTCTATCGGCGCAATGTTGGTGTCGTCTTCCAGGACTTCAAGCTGCTTCCCAACCGCACGGTCTATGACAACGTCGCCTACGCGCTGCTTGTCACGGGCCATAGCCGCAAGGAGATCCGCCGCAGGGTCCCAGACATTCTTCGCCTCACTGGATTGGCGACAAAGCTGCATTCGTACCCCGACCAACTTTCAGGTGGCGAACAGCAGCGTGTTTCGATCGCCCGGGCGTTCGTCAACCACCCGCCACTTCTTCTTGCTGATGAGCCAACAGGAAACCTAGATCCTGAAACAAGCATCGGGATCATGCAACTGCTCTACAGGATCAACCGCACTGGTTCCACGGTCTTGGTTGCCACTCACGACCACTCGATGGTTGATCGAATGCGCCGCCGAGTCATTGAGCTAGAGAACGGACTGATTGTGCGCGATGAGGCGACTGGCCTCTATGCGCGAGATGAGAACACACGCGAGTTTGCTGCCCGAATGCGCGGGGACGATGAAGTGGGAGGGGATCTGTAATGGATAGCTTCAAGTTCTTCCTCAGCGAGGCCTTCAGGACACTGCGCAGGAACGCCATGCCGTCGTTCGCAGCAATGGTGGCGGTGCTTGTGACGATGCTCGTGCTCGGTGTGTTCATCCCAATCGTGCAGGCAGCAAATGGGGCGGCCAACAGTGTGCGGGGACGAGTCCTCGTGGACGTCTACATGACCACCGGGGCGACCTCGAGCGATGTTCAGCGGGTTCGCATCAAGCTTGACGGTGTCTCTGGAGTGGGGAAGGTCGAATATGTCAATAAGGAAAAGGCCTATGAGACGGAGAGCAAACGTGATCCTGAGGCCTACGCATTGCTCGGCAGTAACCCACTACCCGACACGTTCCGTGTGACACCCAAAAACGCGGATGACGTAACTCAGCTCAAGGATGCTCTGCTCCAAGTGAAGGCGACCGACCCGGGGATAGATAGCGTTCGCGACCGTCGTGACGATACGACGAAGATTCTTCAGGCAACGAGATTTGTGAAGTTCACTGTCGGCGTGTTGGCGGCCCTTCTTGTGGCGGCTTCGATCCTGCTGGTTGCCAACACGATCCGACTTTCACTCTTCTCCAGAAGGCGTGAGGTCGAGGTGATGAAGCTTGTTGGCGCGACCGACCCCTTCATCCGTTGGCCTTTCGTGGTCGAGGCGCTAATCGTCGGGACGGCTGGTTCGTTAGGTGCGGTTGCCATCTTGGGATTCGCCAAGGTTGCTCTGCTTGACCCGCTGGCAAATGACTTCGCACTGATCGCCGCTCCACGGACTATTTCGTTCCCCTTGCTGGTACTTATCCTGCTCGCGGCGGGGGCGGCGGTCTCCGCGGCTGGGTCAGTTGTTTCGTTGCGGCGCTACCTTCGCGTCTGACGCACCAGCTGCGCCGATAACCTCATTCACTGATGCGTACCTTTCTAAGACTTGCTGCTCTGACCCTCACCCTCTCTCTTGTGTTGGTGGCAGGCATTCGGCTGGGCGCAAACCCACTCTCGCTTCCACAACCACTGCGGGCGTTGGCAGGTCCCACGGATGAAACCGCCTTCAACGAGGCTGCGCGGCTCGTGCGTGATGATTACTACAGGCCGATCCCTACCTCCCAGATTCAGGATCGGGGAGTGCAGGGTGTCGTGGCTAGCCTTCATGACCGGTTCTCGGCCTACCTTGATCCAGCCGCTTACAAGGCGTTCCAACACTCAGAGAACCCTCACTTCTCTGGAATCGGACTTAACGTCGCCTTCTCTAAGCGAGGGCTTCTGATCACATCTGTGTTCGCCGGAACTCCCGCGCAGAAAGCCGGTTTGAAGGCAGGCGAACTGGTCGTCAGCGTCAACGGGCGGCCGCTTGCCGGTAAGCCCATCAACTCGTCTGTCGGCCTTGTGACCGGCCCGCCCGGTTCGCCAGTGACGATTGGAGTTGTGTCAAAGGCTGGTAAGCCGAGGACTCTCCGTCTCAAGCGGGCCACAATCCATGTGCCGTCAGTCCGGTCGAAGATGGTTATCGCTGGCAATGGCAAAAAGATTGGCGTTGTTGCCCTGAGCGGATTTGTCCGCGGAGCAGGAGCACAGGTTTCCACGGCGACCAAGCGCCTGCTGCGGTTGGGTGCAACGGGAATTGTCCTTGACCTGCGTAGCAACGGCGGAGGTCTCCTTAACGAGGGCGTCGCAGTCGGCAGCGTCTTCATTGCGAAGGGGCCCATTGTTTCCACCAAGGGCAGGAATCGAGCAGAGCAGGTCTACGAGGCAACAGGCAACGCCATCCCTTCCAACATCCCTGTGGTGGTCCTAGTGGACAGGGGAACCGCCTCTGCTTCCGAGATAGTCGCTGGCGCAATCCAGGACACTCACCGAGGCCTGGTAGTTGGAACACGCACCTTCGGCAAGGGGGTTTTCCAGGAAGTCACCCCACTAACTAACGGTGGCGCACTGGACATCACTGTGGGCGAGTACTTCACTCCGTCGGGGCGCAATCTCGGCGGCGGAGGAGTAAAGGCAGGATCAGGACTCAAGCCCAATGTTGCCGTTCCAGCCAGCGCAACCCCGGCTGCTGCCCTTGCGGCTGCAGTGCTTGCCGCATCACAGCCGCGGCATACGAAGTGAGCAACAAAGGCGGTGGCGGCAAGAGCCGCGGTAAGAAGCGTGACGGTGACGGCATCAAACGCAAGCGTGGGGGCGGAAAAGCTGCAACAAGCCGATCGGGCAAGCCCCGCTCAAAGGTAAAGACGAAGGTCAAGGGCACGGGGCCAGTTGTTGAGCCCACGCCAAAGCAGGGAGGAAAGGGTAAGAAGGGCAATAAGGCTTCCCGTTCCACAGGTGTTGAGAACACGCCACTCATCCTCGAGGTAGAGGACAACCAGTCCGTTACTCGGGGTAGGCCCAAGCCTCCGCGCGGATTCAGGCCTGACAAGAAGGAACGAGGCAAGGACCCGGACAGGCGCGGGCCCAAGGGTGCTGCCAAGCCGGCGGTCAAGGCTCCGCAGCGTGGCGCCCCCGCCGGATCAGATTCCGCCCCACCGATCAGCCGTATCGGCGTGATTGTCAAGCGGGGTCGTAAGGACACGGCCGAGCCGATCTTCGGGCCAGGTCCTCGCAGGCCGATCGATTCCGGCGGCCGTGACCAGCCTAGGCTTCGTGAGGGAGACCTTGTCCTGCTTCCACCACTTGAGCGGGACCGGAGTGGGTTGGCGAAGGTTGAGCGAGTAGTAGGAAGGATCGAGAACGCCCGTGATGTGCTCGAGGCGTTGATGCTCGATCGGGGTTTGAGTCGCGAGTTTCCAAAGGCAGTTGAGGCTGAAGCCGAAGCTGTGTCGAGCCAGATTGAAGCCGGCGACAGAACTGACCTACGTGACCTAACAACCTTCACGATTGACCCGACTTCAGCGAGGGACTTCGACGACGCAATCAGCGCCGAGCTACTCCCCAACGGGCAGAGCCGTGTCTGGGTACACATCGCCGACGTCTCAGCGTTTGTTCGACCTGGGTCCAAGCTTGATGACGAAGCCCGACGGCGCTCAACCAGTGTCTACGTTCCTGGCGCCGTTGAGCCGATGATTCCTCACTCACTTAGCAGCGGCGCCTGTTCGCTCCTTCCTGGGGAGGATCGTCTGGCGGTCACAATCCGAATGGACTTCGATGGACCCGACTGCGTGGCCAGCGAGGTCTCAAGGTCAATTATCAGGTCAGATGAGCGGTTGGACTACGACGAGGTTGATCAGATCCTGCGAGGCGAGGTTGCTGCCCGTGAGCCATGGGCTACTCCACTGGAGGTTGCTCGGGGCGTGTCACTCGCACTGGCGGCCCGCAGGGCAGAACGGCACGCCCTGGCGATCAACCGTCCTGAGCCAGAGTTCATCTTTGATGAGGAGGGCAACGTCACCGGGTGGCGCCAGGTTGAACAGACTGAGAGCCATCGGTTGATTGAGATGCTGATGGTTGCAGCCAACTCCGAGATCGCTCGGATTCTTGTCGAGCGCAAGGCTCCTGCGCTTCACCGAGTGCATGAACGGCCAGATCCAGCCAAGGTCGAGGTTCTGTTGAACAGGCTTGCGTCATTGGATATCCCTACGCCGCCCGCTCCGAAGGCGATGTCGCCAAGCGACGGAGTGAGGATCTCTTCGGAAGCCTCAGTTCTGGTGGATCACTGGACACGCAAGGAGAATCGGGGACGTCTGGGGATCACGACGCTCGTCTTGAGGGCGCTCCAACAGGCCCGATACGACGAAGATCCCCTCGGCCACAGCGGACTTGGGCTAGAGGACTACTGTCACTTCACATCGCCGATTCGCCGATACCCAGACATCGTTGTTCACAGGGCGCTTCTAGCCTCCCTCGGTCTAGGTGAGGACAAGCCCTCGGCTGGAGCCATTGGGGAGCTTGGCGAGTGGACGAGCGCGCGTGAACGCGAGGCGATGGTTGTTGAGCGTGACGCCGACGACATCGTCAGCTGCTTCCTGCTTGCCAGGGAACTCAGTACGGCCGGGAGCGACACAGTCTTTGACGGGGAGATCGTTGGTGTGATTGGCGCCGGCCTGTTCGTTGACTTCGGCGGCGGTTTTGAAGGAATGCTCCCTGTGCGTCGGCTCAAAGACGGCTGGTGGGATCTCAACGAGGAGCAGACGATGCTGATTGCCGATACGGGCAAGCGCCTCAGGCTTGGCGATCAGATCAAGGTTGAGGTTGGGCGCGTGGATTGTCCACGGGGACGCTGTGACCTCTATCCCGATGCCTCCCGCGACTAGTCTTCGCTGGGAGGAGTTGATCAGCGATGGCTGCAAAGAAGAACAAGGGTGGGATCAAGGATCCAATTACCAGCGGCATAGTCGCCAATAATCGGCGCGCTGGTCACAAGTATGAATTCCTCGACAAGTACGAATGTGGAATTCAGTTGCTCGGCACCGAGGTAAAGGCACTTAGGCAGGGGACTGCTCAGCTTTCAGACGCCTACGCCACGATTGAGCGAGGTGAGGTATGGCTGCTGAACATGCACATCCCGCACTACACGCCGGCTGCTCATGACAACCACCTTCCCGAACGTCCCCGGAAGCTGCTCCTCCACCGCAGGCAGATTGAGAAGCTCTTAGGCCAGACCGCCGAAAAGGGGCTGACTCTGGTTCCAACGAAGATCTACTTCTCTGGTCAGCACGCCAAGGTTGAGATCGCGGTTGCGCGAGGCAAGCAGCTTCATGACAAGCGGAGAACCTTGAAGGACAAGGAAATGAAGCGTGAGATGGATAGGGCGGAGCGTCATCGCCGCTGACCTTTCAGTTGACGGGAAGAGGTCAGCTGGGCTTGACGGTTTGCGTGGGCTTGCCGCACTCTCAGTCCTTGTCTTTCATGTCTGGCTCTATCGATTGGACCGTCCCAAGCATGGTCACTTCGCGGTCATTGACCATGTTTTCTTCACTCTGAACACTGGACTTTTGTGCTTTTTTGTGCTGTCGGGCTACCTCCTCTACGGAAGCTTCGTGCGTGCTGCCGTGACAGGGGGAGAGCGTGTGAGTGCGCGTGCCTACGGTAAGAAGCGGTTCGCGAGAATTGTCCCCGCCTACTACGCCAACCTGCTCGGCTGTCTTGTGATCTACGGGCTCTCCGGCTACTCCCACATCACGCCCTCATTGAGGGATCTCCCCGTGTTTTTCCTTTTTGGTCAGAACTATTCGCGCTCGACAATCATGCAGTTCAACCCGGTGGCTTGGACCCTCTGCGTGGAAATGGCCTTCTACATTTGCCTCCCGCTGATCGGGCTAGTTGCCCTGAAGCTTGGGCGGAGCGGCGCCCGGCAGGCCCTGTTGCTAATCGGCCTTGTTGCAGGTGGCTGCGTCTGGAATGTCCTGGTCTGGGACCACGACCTGAGCGAGGTCTGGCGAAAGGCTTTGCCCGGCTACATCGGCTACTTCGCCTGCGGGATGCTCGTCGCCCTCTGGATTGAGCGACGGAAGGCCCTTGGGCAGCGGCCGCTTGGGCCAGTAGTCACATACATCACCTTGCTGACTGGCCTTGCCGTAGTCGTACTTCACGCCTTTTGGAAAGAGGCACCGATGACCCTGCAATCCCTGCGCGCGCCGTTCGGGCACCTTCTGGCGTCTGCCGGCTTTGCACTGGTCATCGCGGCCGTTGTTGGGGGAAGTGGTCGGGCAGCTACGCTCACGGCATTCAGGCCTATCGCTGCCTTGGGTGTCATCTCATACGGGGTTTATCTGTGGCACCTGCCCTTGATACTGGCGCTGAAGCAGGTTGATCTCCTTCCCCATGCGCTTGTGCCGCGAATCGGCGTGGTCCTGTCGGTCTCAGTGATCGCTGGGTCCCTCTCGTGGCGTTTGGTGGAGCAGCCAGCTATCCGCTGGGCTCACCGCCGGTCTGTTCCAGCCAGATAGCCCGCCAAGAGCGCGTTCTTCGCGCTGTTTGCTTATTCCTTGGCTACGGCTACACTTGTTAGACAACAAACACCCACGGGGACGACAGGCTTCGACGCGGTTGTTTCGCGGGGGTGGTTGCGAGTCGAGGTGCTGGCCGGCCTCGTTAAACAGCCAGCAAAAACCATAAGTGCGGACTCACATGAGTACGCCCTCGCTGTCTAGCAAAAACTAGACGAGTGGGGTATCGGCCCCCGAAGCCTGCGGCGGGGATCGCCGGTATCAACAGCAGGATCACCCGGTGAGGAAAGACCTCGCCAATCCGGGGACATTTTCAGGAGGACTGGTCCCAGGTAACCCCGCCGGTGCGGCGACCCAGGGATGAGATCAGAGCACCGGACACACTCGTAGACACCACTCTTTGCACAGCTGCGGACGCGGGTTCGACTCCCGCCGTCTCCACTAATCCCACTCCAGCCGGTCCGACCAATGGTCAGGCCAGCTGGAGTGAGTTCTTATTTAGTGACGTTGTGTTGGGGAGTAGGGTGGTGTAAGTGAGGTCCAACCAGCTCAACCCTGAGTCTGTGTTTCCCCAGATCATCGCTGAGGTTGAAACCAGGCTGAGTGATTTCAGGGATCCGAAGCAGGAGTGGCGCCGCCTTATTGCGGAGGCCTTTGGGACGTTCTTCCTAGTACTTGTCGCCGCCGGTGGCCCAATGATGGACGCTGCGTTTCCTGGGAGCGTTGGGCGCGTGGCTGCGGTTGTTGCCCCGGGCCTGATGGTGATGGCAATCATCATGTTTATGGGCAAGGTTTCTGGCGCTCATCTCAACCCAGTTGTCAGTGTTGCGTTTGCTCTGAGGCGTGACTTTCCTTGGAGTCGGCTCCCGGGCTATCTGGCAGCCCAGATTGTTGGCGCCCTTGGTGCGGCCTGGTTCCTGCAGGAAGTGCTTGATGTCTCGGCCAGCTTTGGCGGCAGCTTTCCTGCGGCGACCAGCTCCGACACGTCGGCGTTCCTGATCGAGGTTGTCCTGACGCTTGGCCTAGTTAGCGTGATCCTTGGGACGGCATCAGGCGCGCAGAACATAGGCATCATTGGGGCGATTGGAGTCGGGGGCTACATCGCGCTTGCAGGTCTCTGGGCCAGCCCGCTGTCAGGCGCTTCCATGAACCCCGTAAGGACACTTGGTCCTGGTCTGGTCTCCGGCAACTTGACGTCTTACTGGGTCTATCTTGCGGGGCCAGTCCTAGGGAGCATTCTGGCGGCGGGGATGGCGATGGTCCTGCGAGGGCCGGGAGGCGGCAGGTCGGGCTCCCTAGCGGCGCAGGGGACGATCAACCCTGAGATCTTGGAGCCCTACAAGCCCTGATGGGCGCCCGAGGTTTAGTAGTTGAGGAACTCGTACTCGGCTGCGTCGAACTGTTGGGTTCGACGCACGTACTGGGTCATGTAACCAGGCCAGTTAGCGACAACGCGGCCCTCGCGGTCCCGATACCAAGAATCGCAGCGCACCCAAGCTGTGCCTTCAAAGTTGGTTTGAGTCTCCCGATCTGAGGCAGCATCAATTTCGGGCCTTACCGAGATGGCTGAGGCTCCACGGTCTCGGACAGTTTCAAGTGCCTGCCGAATGAAAGCGGCTTGGGCTTCGAGGTAGACGAGGATTGAGCCACCTGACGTGTTGGTGTTGGGACCGTACATCAGGAACATGGATGGGAAATCCGGCACCGTCATTCCCAGGTGTGCGTGCGGTCCGTCAGACCAAGCTGCGTGGAGATCAAGTCCTGAGCGGCCCGTGATCTCCATTGGGAACATGAAGTCATTCGTCTTAAACCCGGTGCCAAGAATTACGACATCGGTCGGCCGCTTCACTCCATCGGCGGTGACCACGGCTTCGGCCGTGAACCCTGTCACCGCGTCGGTCAGCAGTTCAACATTTGGAAGTTGGAGAGCGGGGAGGAAGTAGGAGCTAAACAGAACCCTCTTGCACCCAAAGGTGTAGTCGGGCCAAATCTTGCTTCTAAGGATTGGGTCCTTGACCTGTGTTCGCATAAAGAGTGTGGACCGCGCTCGACCGACCATCCCTAAGGTCCGCGGATGGCGGATCATGGCGGTCAGGGTCTCGCCGTAGTAGAAGATGAACTTGCGGCGCCAAGCCTGCACGCCAGGAATTCGCTTGATTGCGAACGCGAGTGCCCTCGGGTAGGTGCGGTTACGGCGCGGCATAAACCAGTTCCCCGTCCGCTGGTAGACATCCAACTGTCCAGCCACCTCGGCCAGCTCGGGGACAAACTGCACTGCACTGGCGCCCGTTCCGATCACTGCGAC
>JAPLCJ010000016.1 GCA_026392255.1 Solirubrobacterales bacterium | reverse complement strand
CAAGGATGCGAGCGAAACGGTCACGGCGGGCGATGTCATCCTGTTGCACGACGGTGACGATTACTCGTCCGAAGGCTCACACCTGAACACCATCAAAGCACTCCCGAGGATCCTCGACGCCGTCCAAACGCGTAATCTTGACCTTGTCGTGCTCCCCTGACGGGCAGCCCAGTACGCAGCTTCACGGCCGACATCCCGCCCCCGTAATCGGAGACCACATGAGCCTCACACCAGAATCAGCACCTGACTTCACTTCCTTTGCCATTGGTTTCGACCAACGCGACCGCGCCCGGTTCCACGAACTGATCGACCAGGTCTTCGAGAGCAACCGCTGGGCCGAAGGGCCAATGAACGCGGCGTTCGAGCAAGCTTGGGAAAAGTGGAACGGAGCGCCTGCAGTTGCCACCAGCTCATGGTCGGGCGGTGCGATGGCAGCCCTTGACTGGGTTGACGTAAAGGACGAGGTTGTCCTCTGCCCATCCAACACCTTCATGGCCACACCCCTTTCAGTCATCAAGGCCGGCGGCAAGGTTGAGTTTGTTGACTGCAACCGCGAAGACCTCTGCATGTCATTTGACGACTTTGAGAAGAAGGCCGAGCTCCACAAGCCAAAGGCTGTCTGGCTCGTCCACATCGGGGGACACATCGCTTTTGACACAGAGAAGATCGCCGGCTACTGCAAGGCCAACGGAATTGTCCTTCTAGAGGACTGTGCGCACGCCCACGGAGCTTCGTGGAACGGTCAGAAGCCCGGCACCTTCGGTGACGCTGGCGTTTACAGCTTCTACGCCACCAAGACAATCAGCACCGGCGAAGGCGGAATCCTCGTCTCCAAGAACCCTGAACTGGTCGAGTACGCAAAGGCCTACCGCAACTACGGCAAGCCCGAGCACACAGTTGACGGCCTGAACTACCGAATGAGCGACTTCACTGCTGCCCTTGGCCTGATTCAGATTGAGCGCCTCGAGGAGATGATCGACTGGAAGAACAAGGTCGCCAAGCAGATCCTCGACAAGCAGTTCGCTAACACCAAGCTTGAGATGCCCGAAGGAATGATCAGCGGGTACTACAAGTACATCGTCTTCGAGCAGTTGGAGAAGAGCACCGGCCGGGTCTACGACCAGCCGTGTCATCGCATCATGGGCCACCAGGTTGACCTTCCAAACGCTGATTGGGTTGCCCAAAACCATTCCTGTCCGCCGCTTTACTACGCGGGCCCCAACCTCCCGGAGGGTGTTTCATGAAAGTTCTTGTAACCGGCGGCAGTGGATTCATTGCCTCCCACGTGATTGACCACCTCAAGGCCGCAGGCCACGAGCCCGTCAACTTCGATATTCGCCCAAGCCAGTGGCAGGGTGAAGAGGTTCCGTTCTGTGAGGGTTCGATCACAGACGTTGATGCTCTTGAGAACGCAATGGCAGGCTGTGACGCCGTCGCTCACCTTGCAGCAGCAGCCGACGTCGGAGAGGTCCAGAAGGACCCCCTCTGGGCTGAGGAACTCAACGCTCGCGGAAGCATCTGTGTGCTTGAGGCCGCCAAACGGGCCGGAGTCAAGCGCGTTGTCTACGCCTCGACAATCTGGGTCTACCAAGACAACAAAGAGCTTGAGATCAACGAGGACGTCAACCCTGCCCTTCCTTCGCACCTCTACACCGCAGGCAAGCTTGCCGGTGAGGCCTACTGCACCTCCTACAAGGCTCTCTTTGACCTTGACTACACAATCCTCCGATTTGGGATCCCTTACGGCCCACGTGCGCGTGAGGCAACTGTCCTCGCCTTGTTCTGCGGGAAGATCCTCAACGGCGAGCCGATCACCCTTGCCGGTGGCGGAACCCAGACGCGCCGCTTCGTCTACGTAGAGGACATCGCTGACGCAGTTGTCAGGTCGCTTGCCCCTGAAGGCGCAAACCGGATCTACAACCTTGTCGGCACCGAGGAAACCTCAATTCTGCAAGTAGCTGAGAAAGCCCAAGAGCTACTCGGAGATGGCGAAGTTGTTGTCACCGAAGGTCGCGCTGGCGACTTTGCTGGCGCTGTGATCAGCGGCCAGCGGGCTGCGGATGAACTTGGTTGGACCGCCGCCACAGACTTTGCCGAGGGCGCGCGTCGCTACGTCGAGTGGCGCAAGGCTCAGGCCTAAGAATCAACAGGCTGTCGTGAGCGGAGAACCCCGCAAGGTCCTCATCCTCTCCGCTGATATCGGTGAGGGTCATGACGGGCCAGCTCGGGCGATTCAGCGAGAGTTCAGCGAGAGTGAACCCGAGGCTCGGGTCACCATCGTCAATGGGCTGACCGCAATGGGCGGCGTTCTCACCAGCATCGTGCGGGATGGCGCTGAGGTGTCCTTCAAGTGGTTCCCATGGCTGTTTGAGATCCAGTACTGGCTGTTCATGAAGGTCGCGCCCACCCGTTGGTTTTCACAGAAGCTACTGACGCGAATTGGCTCCCGGCCACTGATGCGGATCATCAACGCCCACACTCCGGATCTGATCATCTCCACATACCCTGGAGTGACGGTTGCACTGGGTGAGATGCGACTCAAAGGCAGGCTTAAGATCCCGACAATCGCAGGCATAACTGACCTGGCGGGTCTCTACTTCTGGGCACACAAGGGCATTGATCTTCACACCGTCACCCACCGCGAATCAACTGAGACCGTTGAGCGAATTGCTGGCACAGGATCCGTGCGTTGGGCTCTCCCCCCAACATCTCCAGCCTTCCTGAACCCACCAACGCGCCCCGAGGCGCGCACAGAGCTTGGCCTCCCCGCGGAAGGTGAAGTAATCATCGTTTCAGGTGGAGGTTGGGGTGTTGGTGATGTAGCTGGAGGCGTCGCCACAGCCCTAGCCCGGCCGGGCGCTCAAGTGGTCGTTCTGTGTGGGCGTAACGAGGTTGTCAAGGCTGCTCTTACTGAGGAGTTCAAAGGGGAGGACCGGCTACGGATTGAGGGCTTCACCGACCGCATGGCAACCTTCCTGTCCGCCGGTGACGTACTGATCCATGCCACGGGCGGCCTCACGGCACTTGAGGCGATGATCTGTGGCACACAGGTCATCTCCTACGGCTTTGGGGTTGGTCATGTTCGGGAGAACAACCGAGAGTACGTGCATCTTGGACTGGCCCAGGTTGTCAAGAAGCGCGCCGAGCTTGCTGGCGCAATCGACAGGGCTCTAGAAGAGCCACTCCCCCGTGATCCTCGTTATGCCCAGCTGCCCTCAACCGCAGATCTCTCGCGGGAACTACACCGCTGGGTTCCACCAACGCCTGCGTGGAAACTGGTCGGCCGCCGAGTGCTCACCGGCGCTGTCTGCCTGGCCGCCATTGGCTGGCTGGTACTCGGGAGCGGCACTGGCTTCAACCTGTTCGATGGTCCGCTACGCCTCAAGGCTGTCAGTTCGATTCCAACCAGCCAACCTGTGGCAGGCGTGATTATCGACGGACCGCAGGGCTCTCTCCCAGCCACCGCTGCCGCTCTGAACGCGCGTGGAATTAGAGCCTCAGTGGCAGTAACCCAGCCACAGTCCAGACAGTCGCTTTTAAGCATTACTGCCGCGGGCTCAGAGCCAATTCCCCACCTTCGCAAGTCAGGGGCCTTCCGTTGGCTGGCAACTAGGTCCCGCCTGAAGCGGCTGATTCTCGATCTCCAGCTCCGCAAACCGTTCGCGTACCAGCCTCCCGCTCGCGGGTTCTCAATCGGTGAATATGAAGCAGCCAAGTCGCTCGGCGGCAAGGCAGTCAAGGGCGCGGTGACCGTGACGTCGCGGTCCACAATTGGGGCCCTCAACCGTGGGGAGATCGTTGTCGTAGTGATCACATCGGACCCGCGGTCACTGGGAGCACTAGATGAACTTCGCCGCGCGCTAGTCACAAACCACCTGCGCGCGGTACCCGTCAGCGAACTATTGCGCTGACCAGACCTAGTCAGAAACTTGACCCAACTGGTCCCCAGAGATAGCCTCTGTGCCACATCTAAGTTAAGCGGGGGTCGAGTATGAATCGACGGTCGAAGGTTGTCTCTATTTTTGGTGCAGGCGCAGCGCTTCTGATTGCAGTCCCTGGAGCATCAGCACTAGCTCCGAGCTTCTCGCTTGACTCGGGAGTCTCCATTAGTGTCGGTGCCAGTCCCGACGTTCTAACCGGTGGCCCCGGCGGCTCGCTCTGGGTCGGTAACAACGGTGCGAGCACGATCTCCATCATCAATCCATTGACTAAAGCTATAACCCGAACGATCGAGTCTGGCTCCCATCCCGACGGGATTGTCTTCTCACCGTTGGGCGATACGGCCTATGTAATTAACGACAACAAGGCAACCGTCTCGCGAATCAATACCTCAACTTTTTCGCTGACTGGAACCGTGAAGGTTGGAAGCACCCCATACGGTCTTGCAATAACGCCTAATGGCCGGTACCTCTACACCGCCAACAGTGGAAGCAAGAGCGTGTCAGTTATCGACACAACCACCTTCAGGGTCACAAAGACAATCGCCGTGGGCAAGTCGCCATATGACACTGCTGTCACCCCGAGCGGCGGCTATGTACTTGTAACCAATTACGACTCCAAAACTGTTTCCGTGATCAACACCAGCAGCAACACGGTCAGTAGGACGATCACGGTGGGAACCAACCCCTATGCAGTTGTGATCAACCCAAACGCAGTGGCTGCCTATGTATCGAATGACGGCGCGGCGTCCGTGTCGGTAATCAGCCTCTCAACTTGGCGGGTCACTCGAACAATCGCGGTCGGCAAGCATCCATGGAGCCTTTCAGGTTGCCACTCCGCCCTAGGAGAACTCTTCCCCGGCGCACCCGGGACCGGATGGGACTACCTCCTAGTGCCAAACAACAGTGGTAAGTCGGTGTCCGTGATCAACCTAACCACATCGGCTGTAACCCAGACCATCGGGCTTGGCGTCGCACCTAACGCGGTCTCAGCACTCCAGTCCGGGCTGTGCTCCGACGGCATGTGGATAGCGGACGGAGTAGCCAAGAGGGTTCAGAAGCTCAACTTCACCTCCGGCTCCTAGGGAAGAGCCACTACAAACTGGAATTTGAGGGCGGCCTAGAGTCGCCCTCTTATTTGGTCTAGCGCCGCTAGTGGCGGAAGTGGCGGCGGCCGGTCATTACAAGAACCACGCCCGCCTCATTGCAGGCGGCTATGACCTCGTCGTCACGGATGCTGCCACCTGGCTGAATCACACAGGACGCACCGGCATCAATTGCCTCCTGCGGGCCGTCTGCGAAGGGGAAGAACGCGTCGCTGGCAACAGCTGAGCCCTCAAGGCTCTCGGGGGCCTTACTGACGGCAATCCGGGCACTGTCAACACGGCTCATCTGGCCAGCCCCAATGCCCAATGTTGCGCCGCCCTTGGCAAAGATGATGGCGTTGGACTTGACGTGCCTTGCCACGGTCCAGGCAAACAGCATGTCTTGCCACTGCTCCTCGGTTGGCTGGCGCTCTGACACAACTTCCATTCCGTCACGGCCTGACTGCCCGGTGTCGCGATCCTGGACCAACAGACCACCCAGAACCTCGCGGTGCTCTGGCGCTGTTTGGGCACCACCAGCGTCGTGGTCGGAGAGGATGCGGATGTTTGGCTTGGCGGAGAGGATCTCAAGCGCCTCGGCACTGAAGTTCGGGGCGGCAAGCACCTCCACAAACTGGTCCATCAGAGCGGTCGCGACCGACCCGTCAACCTCACGGTTGAAGGCAATTACACCGCCGAACGCTGAAAGCGGATCGCACTTGAACGCAGACCGGTAGGCCGACAGAGGGTCCGGACCGATCGCAACGCCACAAGGATTGTTGTGCTTGACGATCACACATGCTGGCTCGTCAAACTCATCCACAATCCTGCGAACAGCGTCCAGGTCGAGCAGATTGTTGTAGGAGAGTGCTTTACCGCCGAGCTGTTCAAAGCGGCTGAGTAGATCCACCCGGACGCCAGCCTCGGCGTAGTAAGAAGCGATCTGGTGGGGGTTCTCCCCGTAGGAGAGGTTGGTCTTCTTCTCGTACGACTTGACGATCCGCTTGGGGTGACCCTCCTCCGCAAGCTCGGGAGCACCTGGGCCGGCGAACCACGTGGCTATAGCCGTGTCGTAGGCAGCCGTTCGAGCGAAGGCTTGCCCGGCGAGATCCCTTCGCGTGGCTGGCGAGAGGGTGTTGCCGTTGCGCTTGAGCTCATCAAGGACCGGGCCATAGGACGTCGGGTTGACAAGAGTGGCAACAAACGCATGGTTCTTCGCGGAAGCGCGAATCATCGTAGGCCCGCCGATATCGATGTTCTCAATCACCTCTAGGTCAGTCACGCCAGAGCGACTGCTGACCTGCTCAAACGGGTAAAGATTTACGCAAACGAGGTCAATCCACTCCACCTCATGCTCAGTTGCTGCGGCCATGTGAGCTGGGTCGTCACGGCGGGCAAGCAGGGCAGCGTGGAGCTTGGGATGCAGGGTCTTAACGCGGCCGTCCATGATTTCCGGGAAGCCAGTCAAATCGGACACGCTGCGCACGGTGAGGCCCGCTTCACGCAGCGACTTCGCAGTTCCACCGGTGGAGATGATCTCCACCCCAAGGTCCACAAGGCCCTGGGCAAACTCGACAACGCCGGTTTTGTCAGAGACCGAAACCAGTGCTCGACGGACAACCACCTCGTTTGGGTTAACCGTGTCGTTTCCGTTGGCTTCGCTCATCTCAACGCGATCCTATGCCAGCCGACCGCTGGCAAGGGCTCTGACCGCCTCAGGAAGAAGGCGGTGTTCGATCGGGCGGAGCAGCTCGGCGGCCTCTTCGGCGCTGGAACCCGCGGGCAGGTCGATCCCTTCCTGCATCAGTACACGACCCGTGTCAACGCCCTCGTCAACAAGGTGAACCGTCACCCCGATTCGCTCAGCTCCCGCAGCGACGGCCTGCCCCACAGCATCAATGCCGGGGAACTCAGGCAGCAGCGACGGGTGAACATTGACGACGCGGTCTGGGAACGCGTCCAGCAAAGTCGCTGTCAACAGCTCCATCCAGCCAGCAAGCACGACCAGGCCAACTCCTTGCCCGATCAGCCATGCCGCAAGCGCTAGGTCGCGCGTGGGCCGGTTTGCAAAGTCCGCCTTGTCAAAGACCTTGGTTGGGATACCAGCAGCCTGCGCGCGTGCCAGAGCCGGGGCACCGTCGCGGGAGGCCACAAAGGCAACGATCTCCACGATTGGGTCCTCACCGAGCGAGTCGATCAAGGCCTGCAGGTTTGTTCCTTCACCCGACGCTAGAACCGCCACCTTGGACACATGCCCGGGGAGCAGTGGTCCTGTCGTTCCCAGATCCTCCTCGCCAAAGCTCATGCGGCCAGCTTCAGCTTGGGATAACTGCCACCGGTGGAGACCAGACGGCCGGCAGTAATCGTGTCGTCTACCACGGTAAGGACGATGTCCTTGCTGAGGTGGGAGTACTCGCCGTAATGCTCGAGTCCGTCCTGACCGCTGCTTAAGAGCGACTTGGACTGCGAGCCGCGCATGATCTCGACAAGGCGTGTCCTACCCACTGTGGGTGTCGCGTCTCTGACCGTGGCCAGCAGGGCTGCCTCGAGGCCATCAACGTCCTCCGCCGAGACAACAACCCGGCGCGGCCCACCCTTTGCACGCGTGCCTGCTGCGCCGGCCGGCGCGCCCTTGGGTACAAGCGACTTGTCACACACATCGCAGCATGGACCCTCAGAAACTGCCTCGCGCTTGTCGCCGAAGTGGTCAAGAACTGCCTGTCTGCGGCATGTCTCCCCATCGACGTATCCCCAGACCTCGTTGTAGCGGCGCCAGCGGAGCTTCTCGGCATCGCGGGCAGCGGCACGGGAACGCGCAAGGGCAGCCTCGTCCAGCTCGCCAGAGAGCCGGACGGAAACCTCACCTGGAGGCGACGGGATCGGCGTTAGAACGCCGGCAAACGCAAGGTGGCCAAGCGCGGCAGTTGCCCGCTCAGATCCACCTCCGCAGGCACCTGCGGCTGACCTCGCCGTGATCTTTGCCAGACCCCGATCATCGGCTGCCTCCCGCAATAGACGGACAAGACTCTTGAGCTGATCGTCCTCCACTGTGGCGCTCTTGATGAAGTGGACGTGCAAACTGCGGTCACGGGGTTCCGCCAGCAGAACCGCTCGGGACGGAAGGCCATCGCGGCCTCCACGGCCAGCCTCCTGGTAGAGCGCCTCGAGTGAGCCAGGTACTGCCACATGGACGACGGTGCGCACGTCTGCCTTGTCGACACCCATGCCAAAAGCGTTGGTGGCGACCACGATTTCTGTCTCACCGCCCATAAACCGGCGTTGGATTTCCCCGCGGGACTTGCGCTCCAGACCAGCGTGGTAGGCCTCCACCCTGACGCCCAAGTGTTTCTTGAGCATCTTGGCCACCTCACCCGTCTGCTTCCGGGTGCCGGCATAGATAATCGCTGGACGGCTCTGGGGTGCCTCAAGTAGTTGCTTCAGGCAAGCGTCCTCATCCGGCCGCCCCTGGCAGGTCATCGCAGTCAGGGAGATGTTCGGACGGTTGAAACCTGTCCGAATTACCTCTGGCTCACTCAGGCCAAGGCGGCGGGCGATGTCCTCCGTTACTTGATCGGTAGCCGTCGCAGTGAAGGCTGAGATCCTGTCAGCCCCGAGGCGGCGGGCAGCCTCTCCAAGGCGGAAATAGTCGGGCCGGAAGTCATGCCCCCACGAAGAAACACAGTGGGCCTCGTCAACAACAACCCGTTCCAGTTTGCAGGCCTTCAGCGCACTGGTTGCCCGGGCGTTAGCAAGGCGCTCCGGTGCGAGGTAAAGAAGGCGCAGCTTGCCCTCAGCAGCCTGCTCAAGTGCGTAGTCGTTCTCCTCCGGGTCGCGCAACCCATGAACCGCAGCAACCTCCCCCGGTGCGACATGTTGGAGGGAGCTGATCTGGTCGTCCATCAGCGCGACAAGCGGACTGACCACGAGGGTCAAACCTTCTGAGGCGAGCGCCGGGAGTTGGTAACAGAGCGACTTACCGGCGCCCGTGGGCATTACGGCAAGAACATCGCGTCCGGCAAGCGCAGCGGTGACAGCTGCCTCCTGGCCCGGGCGAAACCCCGTATGACCAAATCGGGCCAGCAGCGCCGGGATGCGATCGTCAGGGCCGCTCACGCAGGAGGGGTTGAGTCGACTGCCTCAAGGGCGTACTTGTCAGTGCCCGCCTCTGCCCCAAGCGGGTAGTCACCCGTGAAGCAAGCGTCGCAGTGATTTGCCCGCTCGCCACCAACTGCTTCGTAGACACCTTCAAGAGAGATGTAGGCAAGCGAATCAGCGCCGATGTCGGCGGCGATCTCATCCACAGTCTTGTTGTGGGCTGCCATCTCCTCACGGGTTGGCATATCAATCCCGAAGTGGCAGGGATGGCGGATCGGCGGCGCGCTGATCCGCAAGTGCACCTCGCTTGCTCCGGCATCTCGCAACATCTGAACAATCTGACGGGTTGTATTCCCGCGCACAATCGAGTCATCCACAACAACCAAGCGCTTGCCGGCGACGATCTCCGGAAGAGGGTTGAACTTCATCCTCAGACCATGCTGGCGAAGAGCCTGCCCTGGCTGGATGAATGTTCTGGCGACGTAACGATTCTTGACAAAGCCGTCGTCCTGAGGCAAGCCACTGCCGCGGGCGTAGCCACGGGCTGCGGGGTTGCCTGAGTCGGGAACGGCGATGACTAGGTCTGCGTCAGCCGGCGCCTCGCGGGCGAGGATCTCACCCATCCGACCGCGTGCGGCTTGCAGGACTGTGCCACCCATACGGGAGTCCGGGCGGGCGAAGTAGATGTACTCAAAGAGGCAGAAAGCTTTGCGTGGGGAGTCGACTGCCATCCGGGTGCGGATGCCACCGGGGACGATCGTGACGACCTCACCGGGCTCCACTTCACGCAGGTACTCAGCGCCCATGATGTCGAACGCGCAGCTCTCGCTGGCAACGCAGTAGTTCCCGTCGATCATGCCCAGGACAAGTGGGCGGATGCCGAGCGGATCACGGAATGCGACAACGCAGTCTTGGGTCATCACAACAGTTGAGAAGGCACCGCTGAGCCGCGGCAGAATGTCAACGACGGCGTCCTCAAGTGTGTCGGCCTCGTGCGTGGAGAGCAGAGCCGCCATCAGCTCCGTGTCGGATGTGGAACGCAGCTCTACACCGGCAGCGACAAGCTCATCGCGCAGCTCGGTGACGCCGGTCAGGTTTCCGTTGTGGGCAAGGGCCAGCTCGCGGCGGTCAGAGCGGTAGATCGGCTGCGTGTTCTCCCACGCGGACGAGCCAGTCGTGGAGTAACGAACGTGGCCAATCGCAAGGTCGCCGTCCAGTGAGCCAAGTGCGTTCTGATCAAAGACCTGGGCAACTAGACCTGTGTCGCGCAGCGTAAGGATGTTGCCGCCAAGGTGAGCGGCGGCGATGCCAGCTGCCTCCTGGCCACGGTGCTGGAGGGCGTAAAGGGCCAAGTACGCGTACTTGGAGACTTCGAGACCGGGGGCGACAATTCCAAAGACGCCACACTCGTCCCGCGGTCCTTCACGGGTGTCAGCTGGGGTTGAGGCCACGGAGTTCACGTTCGGGGTTAACCGATCGTCCGAGTAGTGAGCGTAGCAACCAAGCTCATGGGAGATAGGCGGTCAGGCCGCCATCGCGCGCAGCTTGAACTTCTGCGACGGGAACTGAGAAGCTCGCCCCGTCCTCAGCAGAGACGACGAGGTCGCCCCCACCGGTTGTGCCAACCACGCGTGCGCCAGGGATCGATGCGATGGCAGCCGGGTCACCGGCAATCACAAAACCCTGACCTGGCGACTCGCCAAAGAGGGCGGCGTCACTGAACTCGGGCAGCGTCACTTCACAGCCAACACCCGCAACTGCGGTGCACTCGGCGAGAGCAACGCCCAAGCCACCCTCGCTGATGTCATGTGCGGTCTGAATAGCCCCGCTGCGCACGCCGTCCCGGACAGCGTGGTGGGCTGCGATCACAGCGCCGATGTCAAGACTTGGAAGCTCGCCCTGTGGTGCGTGTCCGCGGCGGGCTGCGAGTTCAGACGACACAAGGTTGGGTACGAAAGGCCCTACAAGTGCCACGGCCTGACCGTCGGTGGTGAACCCGCTGCTGGAGCTCTTGGTGGCATCAGGCATCTCGCCGACCATGCCGATCACCGGGGTGGGCAGGATTGGCCCGTCTGGGCCCTCGTTGTAAAGGGAGACGTTGCCGCCGACCACGGGAATCCCGAGCGCCTCGCAGCCAACGGCGATGCCCTCTACCGAGTTGATCAGTTGCCAGGCGACGTGTGGCTTCTCAGGGTTGCCAAAGTTGAGGCAGTTGGTAAGACCGAGTGGCTCGGCCCCGACGCACGCGAGGTTGGCCGCACATTCAAGGACTGCTTCCAGTGCTCCACCTTCAGGGTTGGCAGCCACGCGGCGGGCATTGCCATCAATTGAGACTGCGATCGCTGGGCGGATTCCATCCTCGCCAACCGGGAGGGCGAGCACGGCAGCGTCGGCCTCATCAGGCCTGCGTACTGTTCTGGCCTGGACGATCTGGTCGTACTGCTGGAAGACGGGACGGCGTGAGGCGATGTTGGCTCCGCCCAGCAGAGCGACCAGCGTGTCACGGTGGTCTGCCTCATCGGGCAGGTCTGCGGGAGGTGCTGGATAGAGACCTTGCTCTGGTGGAGCAGGCGCAAGGTCGTAGAGCGGGCAGTCATCAACCAGGGTGGTGACCGGAATGTCACCGACCACATCGTCGCCGACAAGAATCCTCATTCGGTCGCCTTCGGTGACCTCGCCAATGTCACTGGCCAGCAGCTCCCAGCGCTCGCAGACCTCAAGGACCGCGGCGACCTTTGACGGCTCGACGATGGCAAGCATGCGCTCCTGTGACTCACTGACCATGATCTCGAACGGCTCCATGCCCTGTTCGCGGAGCGGAACGCGGGCGACATCAATGTCCAGGCCGACGCCGCCCTGAGCCGCCATCTCCGAGGCCGATGAGGTCAGGCCGGCGGCGCCCAAATCCTGAAGGGCAACAAGCAGGTCGGCGTCAATCAGCTCAAGGCTTGCCTCAAGGACCTTCTTCTCGGCGAATGGATCGCCAATCTGAACGGTTGGCCGCTTGTCGGCATCGTCGTCGCCCAACTCGGCGCTTGCGAGAACACTGGCCCCACCAATTCCGTCCCGGCCCGTCAGGGCGCCAAACAGGATCACCCTGTTGCCAACGCCTGTGGCAGCACAGCGCATCAGCCGGTTCGGGTCAGCAATCCCCACGCACATGGCGTTGATCAGGCAGTTGGACTCATATGAAGGGTCAAAGTGAATCTCTCCACCAACCGTTGCCACGCCAATCGAGTTGCCGTAGTGGCCGATGCCGGCGACAGCCCGGTCAAGCAGCCAGCGTGAGCGAGGTGATGAGGGATGCCCGAAGCGGAGGGAGTTGAGCATCGCGATTGGGCGCGCGCCCAGTGCGATCACATCGCGCAGAATGCCGCCAACGCCGGTGGCAGCACCTTGGAAGGGTTCGACCGCACTCGGGTGGTTGTGGGACTCCACCTTGAACGCAACAGCAAGGCCTGCGACCTCAACTGCGCCGGCGTTCTCACCCACACCCATCAGCAGGCGATCGCCCTCAGTTGGAAGTCGCCGTAGGACCTTCTTGGAGTGCTTGTAGGCGCAGTGCTCGCTCCACAGGAGGGAGAACATCGCCAGCTCAACCTCATTGGGCTCACGGCCAATCAGTTCAACGATGCGCGCGTACTCGGGCTTGGTCAGGCCAAGTTCGACAGCACGGTCAACGCCTGGGAGTGACTCAGCCTGCTGCGCCGACACGGTCGCCCCCGTTCAGAATTGAGGCAAACAGTTTGAGGCCATCAGCGGAGCCCGTGAGGGCATCGACTGCGTGCTCGGGGTGCGGCATCAGGCCGACAACATTGCCCCCAGCGGAACAGACGCCAGCAACGTCGGCAGTTGACCCATTCGGGTTATCGCCTGGCGCGTAACGGAAGACAATCCGGCCTTCAGCTTCAAGCTCAGCCACGGTCGCCTCGTCGGCATGCCAGCGGCCACTCATGTGCTTGACGGGAATCGAGAGTCGTTCGCCGGCTTCACAGTCCGCTGTCCAAGGAGTCCCTGGCCGTTCAACCACAATGTCCACCTGCTTGCAGAGGAACCGCAGGCCGCTGTTGGTCAGCAGTGCTCCTGGGAGCAGGCCTGCCTCGCACAGCACTTGGAAGCCATTGCAGATACCAAGCACGGGGCCACCCTCGGCGGCAAAGTCAGCGACAGCCTTCATCACTGGTGAGAAGCGGGCAATCGCACCTGGACGCAGATAGTCACCGTAGGAGAACCCGCCGGGAACAACTACGGCGTCAACCCCATCGAGGTCTGTGCGTCCATGCCAGAGCAGCTCTGAGTCAGCGACCATGGCGCACGCGTCAAGCGCGTCAACCTCGTCGCACGATCCCGGAAAGCGGACGACTCCGATGCGCAAGTTTCAGTCCTCTTGGATCTGAATTTCGAAATCCTCGATCAACGTGTTTGCGAGCAGCTGCTCACAAAGCTCGTCGAGCTTGGACGCGTCTGTGACCTCAAGTTCAACAAGGCGACCGATACGGACATCGGTGACTCCCTCAAATCCGAGTGCGGGCAGCGCACGTTCAACCGTCTGCCCCTGTGGGTCAAGGATCCCCTGCTTGGGGCGGATCAGCACTAGAACTTTCAAGATTGAGTCCTCTCCAACCAGGTTTGCAGTGGCTCTCCCGTGAGGAGTTCGTAAGCCTCTAGGTAACGAGCGCGGGTTGCGTTGACAACTTCTTCTGGAATCTGCGGCGCTGGTGGTGACTTGTCCCAGCCCGTTGACACTGCCCAGTCGCGAACAATCTGTTTGTCGAAGCTTGGCTGTCCTTTGCCCGGTTCGTATTGGTCGGCTGGCCAGAAGCGGGAAGAGTCCGGGGTGAGGACTTCATCGCCAATCGTCAAGACGCCGTCCTCGTCAATGCCGAACTCAAACTTTGTGTCGGCGAGGATGATCCCGCGGGTCCGCGCGTACTCGGCGCCTTCCTTGTAGATCTCGATTGAAAGGTCGCGGACCTTGGTCATTAGGTCGCGATCCCCAACAACGCCGCAAGCGGTGTCGAAGTCAATGTTCTCGTCATGGTCACCAACATCAGCCTTGGTTGCTGGGGTGAAGATCGGCTCCGGCAGCTGGGAGGACTCTTGGAGGCCTTCCGGCAGAGCTACGCCGCAGACAGTCCCTGACTCTTGGTATTCGGCCCAGCCAGACCCGGCTAGGTAGCCCCGGACGACACATTCGACAGGGAGCATTTCCAGCTTGCGGGCCAGAACGGCGCTTCCGCGAACCTCAGCTGGGACACCTTCTGTGACAGACACGGTGTGGTTTGGAACAAGGCCGGCAATGCGGTCAAACCAGAAGTTCGAAATGGCTGTCAAAACACCGCCCTTGCTGGAGATCTCATTCGGGTGAACAGCGTCAAATGTGGACACCCGATCGCTTGCGACGAGGAGCAACTTGTCGTCGTCAACCGCATAGATGTCGCGGACCTTGCCTGACGAAATCAGCGAGAGGTCTGCGAGTGCGGTCACTGGAGCCACATTACCAATCCCGCCGGAGGTACTTTTCTCCGATTTCCGCTCTGTGCGGGGTGGTCAGACCGGTTATTGGAACAGCATCTTCACGCCGTGAACAACTGCTGCCCCAAAGAAGATCACCAAGCTGATGCCGCCAACCCCAATCAGGAGCCCCGCGCAGTAGATCAACAGGTCGCCGAGGATCACTCCGAGGCAGAGCACAACGGCACCCAAGGCCGGCAGTGTGTCCAGTCCGCTGAAAGGTGGTGCGAACATGGCTCCTACTGAGAAGGCGATGACCACCGCCCCTGTCACCCGGGAGAACCAATGTGACTGCAGCATCTGCTGCCCCCGGGGCTTTGAGCGCTTTTCAAACCAGCGCACGCGCCTAACGATGAACGGCAACGCCTTGCCCGTTGTGGCCTCTCCCAGCTCACGCTGACGCCATTTGGTCGGTAGCCAAATTGAGCTCAAGCCCACAACCATCTGCAAGCCGAGCAAAATCGTGATCGCCTCGAACACATGGGTCACCCCGCCTGTTGGGATCGGCAGCGCTGGCACCGACATCAGAAACAGGATCAGTACCGCGAAGCTGCGATTTTCGAGCACATCCTCAAGCTCAGCGAGCGTCTTTGGCTTGGCCGACCCCAGCCACTTTTCCAGCTCATCGCTGAACACAGGAACAACCATCTCCTCACCTGGCTTCGGCACGGCCGACATCTGATCAGCCGATCGAGTCAAGGCGCGAGACAAGCTCGGCGCGGTGCTGCACGAACGCCTCAGCGTCAAAGATTGTGTCGAGGTCAAGCCCAAGGCCTTCAGCTTCAACAAGCCCGCGCAGCTGCGTGCGCTCATCCCATGCCTTCTGAGCCAAGCGCTGGGCAATTCTGTAGGCGTCATCGCGTGAGGTACCCGACTCAACCAAGGCGAGCAGCAGACGCTGGGAGAACAGCGCGCCGTAAGTGATCTCAAGGTTCTCCATCATCCGCTCCTCGTTGACAACAAGACCCTCAACAAGTGCTGTGACACGGAAGAGCATGTAGTCGATCAGGATCGTTGCGTCCGGCAGAATGACCCGCTCCGGCGCACTGTGGGAGATATCGCGCTCATGCCAGAGGGCAACATTTTCAATCCCGGCAACGGCATAGCCGCGAAGCAGTCGGGCAAGGCCGGTGAGGTTCTCGGACTTGATTGGGTTGCGCTTGTGGGGCATCGCTGAGGAGCCCTTCTGCTTGCCCTTGGCGAATGGCTCAGAGGCCTCGCCCACCTCGGTGCGCTGCAAGTGACGAACCTCGATCGCAAAGCGTTCAATCCCGGCTCCTGCCAATGCGATTGCGTTAAGCAACTCGGCGTGGCGGTCACGCGGAACGACTTGTGTGGAGACAGGCTCGGAAGGAATACCGAGCCGGCCCAGCACACGGCGCTCAAAGTCAGGCCCGAGCGCTTGGTGTGTTCCAACTGCGCCGCTGATCGCGCCAGTTGCGCACTGGGCAAACGCGCGCTCAAGCCGCTCAAGGTTGCGCTGGGCCTCAAAGGCAAAGCCAGCAAGCTTGATTCCAAAGGTTGTCGGCTCGGCGTGAACGCCATGGGTGCGGCCAACGCAGATTGTGTCGACGTGCTCCCGTGCCCTAGCGACCAAAGCCTTGACCAACTTGGCCTGCGCGGGAACGATGATCTCCCCGGCCGCCTTGATCTGCAGCGCAAGGGCAGTGTCCAAAACATCGGAACTCGTCAACCCATAATGGATCCACCGCCCGGACTCTCCGGCACTGGCTGCGAGCGTGTCTACAAAGGCGGCAACGTCATGGTCGGTTGCCTTCTCCCGCTCGGCAACCTCCTCAACAGTGAAGGTTGCTGCTCGGATTGCGTCAAGGTCAGCTGGAGTCGGGCCGTCAATCTCCTCGGCGCAGGCAACCTCAACCTTGCGCCAAGCCTCCATGCGCGCCTCGTCAGTCCATAGCGAGGACAGTTCGAGGCGTGAGTAACGGCCGATCACGCGATGTCGAGAATCCGCGCGGCAAGGGCGGCAGCATTGCGGGCGTTGTCCACGCCTACAGTCGCCACTGGGACGCCAGGTGGCATCTGAACGATCGACAGCAGGGCGTCAAGGCCGCCGGCAACCGACATCGAACTTGTCAGCGGAACGCCAATTACGGGAAGGTCGGTGTGAGCGGCAACAACGCCTGGGAGCGCTGCGGCAAGACCAGCGCCGGCGATGATGACTTTGAGGCCACGGCCGCGAGCAGTCTTTGCGTACTCCGCGACGACATCTGGATTGCGGTGGGCGCTGGCAACAGTGATCTCGTTGGTGATCCCACGCTCAGTCAGTTCTTTGGCGGCCTTCTCCATTACAGGGAGGTCGCTCTGGCTGCCCATGATGATTCCTACTAGTGGTGACTCGCCGCTGAAGCTCGGAAGTGCAGCCTCAACCTCGGCTGCTGCGTCGGCGACTGCGCGTGGGTCTTCCCCAGAACTCATCGATCGCCCGCGATCAGCTCGGCGATGTCAGTGCGATTTTGGCTGCCGTTAAAGGTCACCATCTGGATTCCATCATAAGCCCTCGTGCGGGCGTCAGCCGGTTTCAAACCGAGCGCCATTATGGCTAGAACCCGACCACCAGCAGTAACAACATTCCCATCCTCGTCAAAGGCAGTACCGGCGTGTAACGCCTCAACGCCGTCTGGGAGCTGGTCGAGCCCGGTGATGACATCACCTGAACTTGATGTCTGGGGATAGCCGGCGGAGGCCATCACCACTGCGACCGAGGTTCGCTCATCCCACTCCAACTCCACACCCTCCAAGCCACCTCGCTGTGTTGCACGCAGCATCAGGTCGTAAAGGTCACTCTTGAGGCGCGGTAGGACCGCCTGAGTCTCAGGGTCGCCAAAGCGGACGTTGAACTCAAGGACCTTGGTTCCCTTGGAGCCGATCATCAGGCCCGCGTAGAGAACCCCGTGGAAGGGAGTCCCGCGGCGCTTCATCTCCTCTAGGACCGGCTGGTGAACTTCACGGACCAAGCGCTCAGCCTCGTCAAGGTCAAAGCCTGGGACTGGTGAGAACGCTCCCATCCCACCCGTGTTGGGGCCGGTGTCGCCGTCGCCAATGCGTTTGAAGTCTCTTGCTGGAGCGAGTGGAATCGCCCGGTCACCGTCACACACTGCCAACAGGGAGAGTTCGTCTCCATCAAGGAACTCCTCGACAACGACCAAGTCGCCGCCGTGAATTTGATCCACAAGAAATGCGGTCAGGGCTGCGCGCGCCTCTGCCTCATTCTGGGCAATCACAACGCCCTTGCCGGCTGCCAGACCGTCGTCCTTGATGACAGTCGGATAGCCGGTGATCGCGGCCATGCCTTCCTCAACCGTGCGCACCTCCGCATGGGCCGCGGTTGGAACACCGGAGGCAATCATCACTTCCTTGCAATACGCCTTTGACGCCTCAAGCCGGGCTGCGTCCTGGCTTGGTCCAAAGCAAGGGATGCCCTCCCTCTCGCATGCGTCAACTAGACCGGCGACCAGTGGTGCCTCCGGTCCAGCAACGACCAGATCACACTGGCGGTCGTTGGCGAGAGCGATCAGCGCAGGGACGTCGTCAACCTTGAGGTCAACGACCTCAGCATCCGCTGCGATTCCAGCGTTGCCCGGCGCGCAGATGATCTCCGGCTTACTGGCCGACCTCAACAGCGCACGAATGATCGCGTGCTCACGGCCACCGCCACCCACGACGAGGACGCGCGGCACGATCAGCAGGTCCCCGTGGTGATGACCAAGGCGGCTGGAGTCAAATCAGATGGATGCGATGAAGTCGTCAACCGGGATACCCGAAAGAGTCTCGTATGACGCGGTCCCGCGTGAGCCAAGCTCAAGCGAAATCCTTGCCATCGTCGTCTCGTCGGGAGCCTCGATGATGTTCACAAAGTCATAGCGGCCAAGCACTGCCCACTGCGCGGTAACGGTCGCACCGAGCGCCTCGATCTCGGCGTTAACTTCCTTAATCCGCTGTGGGTTGCTCTTGATTGTCTGAACGCCCTCAGGGGTGAGCTTGGAAAGCATGATGAAAGTTGGCATGTTCACTACCTCCGTTTTAGTGGTTGCCCTAACAGGGTTCTACCGCACAGAGCCCCGGCAGGGGAGGTTCCCTAACCAGTTCTTCCACTTTGCGCGCGCAATATCGGGAGAGTTCACAGCAGAGTTGTAGAACTAATCGTTCTACTGTGACCGAGATGAGCTACGCTGCTGCCATGGGGAGAGCAATTCACGTGCGTCTAGACGAACTCTCAGAAGGGGCCATGGCCCACCTTCACAACTGCGGAATGACTGACTCCGAAGCAGTCCGCACGGCGCTGATCGAATGCGCTGCATCGCGCATCACGCCACAAGCACTTCGGGCGGAAATGGAACAGCTCGCTGCCGACGAGGCCGATGTTGCGAACTCGCTTGACGTTCTGCGATTCATGGAGTCGCTTGAACCCCCAGACCAGAAGGCGGGGGCCTGATGGTCCGTGGCGAGTGCGTGCGCCTGCGGTCCCCGCGGGAAGCGCGCGGAGGGGTACAAGCCGGTGAGCGCTACGGCGTGATCGTCCAGTCCGACTTGGTCAACCTGAATCGAACGGTTCTGGTCGTGCCAACATCGTCGAGCGCCCGACCAGCCAGCTTCCGACCAAAGCTTGAGTTCCCCGATGGCCCCACCTACGCGTTAACGGAGCAAACCCGCGCCGTGGACCGAGAATCTGTCGGCGAGCCAATCGGCAGGCTCAGCGCCAGCGAAATGCTCTCAATGGACCAGGCACTCAAGCTCGTCCTAGGGCTCGTCGGCTACTCGAACTAGCTGCCCTGAAAGGGCTCGCGCAGAATCGAAATCCGGGTAGGTCGTTGGACATCAACCTGTCTGGCCGGCAAGCCTGCCGCTTGGTAGGGAACGACCTCGGCCCGAAGATCGCGGCGCAGCTGCTCAAGCCGTGCGACCTCAATCTCGAGCTCCCTTGCCCGGGCCTCGAGCATCTCCGCACGCTCACGCGCCTTGGTCAGTCTGTCCTCAAGAGCCAGAACTTGGGCGACACCGGCGAGGTTTAGGCCCAGCTCGACCGTCATCTCCTGAATCCGAAGCAGGCGGTCCACATCGGCCTGGCTGTAAAGACGGGTGCCCTTTGAGGACCTGCCGGGTTTGATCAAACCCTTGGTCTCGTAGGCGCGCAGAGTCTGGGGATGCATGTCGGCCAGATCGGCTGCGACGGAGATCATGTACAGCCCGCGGTCGTGGTCCTGAACGATGCTGACCCGCGTTGTTCTGCGGCGCTCAGCCATCGCTGCCATCGCTCGGTGCGTGTGACATCAGCTCCGCCCGTGGGTCAGAGTCAGCGAACGTCGCACCCAGCGCCTCGGCGGCAGCCTTCTGCTCCTTGCTGAGCTTGTCTGGCATGGCGATCACGAAGCGGTAGTGAAGGTCACCACGGCCCTTTCCCTTCAGCTTCGGTGGCCCCGCATCACGGAGACGTTGGGCCGTGCCGTGAGTGGTCCCGGCTGGAACCTTCAGCTTTGTTTTGCCGTCAAGGGTTGGGACTTCGACCTTGGCGCCGAGCAGGGCCTCCGTGACGCTGAGTGGGACCTCCACCTCGAGGTTGTCGCCCTTGCGCTTAAAGACCGGTGACTCGGCCACGCGTGTGACTACATAGAGGTCGCCGTGTTCTCCACCCCGCGCACCAGCCTCACCTTTGCCAACCAATCTGATCCGGCTACCAGTGCGCACACCGGCGGGGATCTTCACGCGCATATTTCGCAAGCGGCTCTTGGCACCGGTGCCGTTGCACGATGGACACGGATCGCTGATCATCGTTCCCGACCCGCCGCAGCGGCCACATGGCTGAGCTACCGAGAAAAGGCCCTGGCCTTGGGTCTGAGTTCCGGACCCTCCGCAGACATTGCAGCGCTGCGGACTGCTACCCGGCTTGGCGCCGCTGCCAGAACAATCACCGCAGGTGTCACTGCCGTGCACGCTGATGCGAACCTCGCCACCACGGATGGCAGTGTCAAACGAAATGGTTGTCTCGGTCTCAAGGTCACGGCCACGACGAGGACCGGCTGGCCCACCACCCCGGCGCCCACCAGCACCGCCGAAGATTGTTGAGAACGCGTCACCGAAGCCACCAAACTGGGATGGGTCAAACCCGCCGCCGCCAAATGGGTTGCTGGCGCCGCGGTCAAAAGCCTTGCGCTTTTCCGGGTCACCGAGCGTGTCGTAGGCCTGGGAGATCTCTTTGAAACGAGCCTCAGCGGAAGGGTCGCCCGGGTTCTGGTCTGGGTGGTACTTACGGGCGAGCTTGCGGTAGGACTTCTTGATCTCCTCCGCAGTTGCCTTCTTGTCCACCCCGAGCGTTTCGTAGTGGTCGGCCATTTCCTTAGGGCCTTATCCCGCCACCGACACGCGAGCTGGGCGGATCACGGTTGATCCGAGCAGGTAGCCCGCCTGGTGGACGACAACGATTGTGTTGGCCTCCACTCCATCTGCCTCAACCTTGGTCACCGCCTCATGTCGAGCCGGGTCAAAGGCCTGACCCTCCGGGTGCTCAACCTCAACACCGCAGCGCTCGAGGCCCGCGATCAGCTGGTCGCGGATCAGCTTGAAGCCTTGCCCAACAGCGTGTGCTGGATCAGTCTCTGGAAGCTGCGCTACTGCGCCAAGGGAGAGGTCGAAATTGTCGAGTGCTCCGATCAACTCGCCGACAAGCTTTGAGACACCGCGCTCACCGGCTGCGGCAGCATCGCGCGCAGCCCGTTTGCGGAAGTTCTCAAAGTCAGCTTGTGTGCGGCGAGCAAGGTCGAGGTACTCATCAGCCTCGCGAGTCTTCAGCGTCAGCTCGTTGAGGTCCTCTTCAACCTCTTGGGCTGCCTCCCCTAGAGACTCGGTGGCAACCTCGTCCACCACTTCGGCGTCGAGGATGACCTCCTCGACCGGCGACTCTCCAGCTGGCTCATCGCCAGCCGGAGTGTTGATGTCGTCAGCGTGAGTCAACTGATTCAGCCTTCGTCCACTACCTCGGCGTCGACGATCTCTTCCTCGTCAGCCGCCTTGCCCGAAGCTGCGCCATCAGCGCTGCCGTCACCCTCTGCCTGCTGCTCAGCCTGTGCGTTTTGGTAGACCTGCTCGCTGACCTTGTGGAAGGCCTGCTGCAGAGCATCAGTCCGCGTGGTGATTGCCTCTGGGTCGTCGCCCTCAAGGACTTCACGCACTGCTGTGATTCCGTCCTCGATCTCCTTCTTGGAGGCCTCGTCAACCTGATCGCCCAGGTCAACCAGCTGGCGCTCGGCTTGGTAGGCAGCGTTCTCGCCTGTGTTGCGTGCTTCGGCGAGCTCGCGGGCCTTGCGGTCCTCGTCAGCGTGGGACTCAGCGTCCGTGACCATCTTCTTGATCTCGTCGTCTGAGAGACCAGAACCGGACTTGATCTCAATCTTCTGTTCCTTACCGGTGCCGAGATCCTTGGCTGACACGTTGAGGATGCCGTTTGCGTCGATGTCGAATGCGACCTCAACCTGCGGGATTCCTCGTGGTGCCGGCGGGATGCCGGTCAGCTGGAACTTGCCGAGGGACTTATTGCCCGAGGCCATTTCGCGCTCACCTTGGAGGACGTGGATCTCAACCGATGGCTGATTGTCATCGGCTGTGGAGAAGACCTCCGACTTGCGGGTTGGGATCGTCGTGTTGCGCTCGATCAGACGTGTCATCACGCCACCCTTGGTCTCAATGCCAAGTGTGAGTGGAGTGACGTCGAGGAGCAGAACATCCTTGACGTCGCCGTCAAGCACGCCGGCCTGAATGGCTGCGCCAACTGCGACGACCTCATCCGGGTTGACGCCACGATGTGGGTCCTTGCCTGTCAGCTCCTTGACGCGCTCCTGGACGGCTGGCATACGGGTCATGCCGCCAACGAGGACCACGTGGTCAATGTCGGTAACGCCCTTGGCCTTTGCGTCATCAAGCGTCTGGCGGACAGGTCCGTTGAGGCGCTCGAGCAAGTCGGAAACAAGCTCGGTGAACTTGGCCCGCGTGATGCGAGTGTCCAGATGCTTGGGGCCGGCCGCGTCGGCTGTGATGAACGGCAGGTTGATCTGAGCTTCCTGAGTTGTCGAGAGCTCGATTTTTGCCTTCTCCGCAGCCTCATAAAGACGCTGGAGTGCCATTGGGTCGGTTGACAGGTCAATGCCCTGGCTCTTCTTGAAGTCAGCTACCAGCCAGTCGACGACTGTCTTGTCGAAGTTGTCGCCACCGAGGTGGTTGTCGCCAGCGGTTGCCTTAACTTCGAAGACGCCGTCGCCGATCTCAAGCACGGACACGTCGAAGGTGCCGCCACCGAGGTCGAAGACGAGGATTGTCTGGTCGTCTTGCTTGTCGAGTCCGTATGCGAGTGCTGCTGCAGTTGGCTCGTTGATGATCCGCTTGACCTCAAGGCCGGCGATCTTGCCTGCGTCCTTGGTTGCCTGGCGCTGGTCATCGTTGAAGTAGGCCGGAACGGTGATTACTGCGCCGTCCACTTCCTGTCCGAGGTAAGCCTCGGCGTCAGCCTTGAGCTTCTGGAGGATCATCGCGCTGATCTCCGGTGGGGAGAAGTCGCCGCTGTTTACCTCAACGCGGGCGTCGCCACCGGATCCTGAAACGACCTTGTAAGGAACGATTGCTTCCTCATCGCGAACTTCAGCTTCCTTGCGACCCATGAAGCGCTTGATCGAGAAGACCGTGTTGGTCGGGTTTGTGACCGCTTGGCGCTTGGCGATTGTGCCGACTAGGCGCTCGTCGCCATCGGTGAATGCAACTACGGAAGGGGTCGTGCGTCCGCCTTCAGAGCTTTCAATGACGGTTGGCTCTCCGCCTTCAAGAATGGCCATGCACGAGTTTGTCGTGCCGAGGTCGATGCCAATTGTCTTTCCCATGTCAATTCCTTTTGTGTCTATGTTGGTTTGAGAGGCAGTCGCGGAGCCTAAACGCTCCCGACTGATGAAATCTAAGTCTTAGCGTAGCAGATATTTGCTGGACTGCCATACAAACACAGGAGCCCTGAGTAGGGCCCTACTATGGAGCCTCAGCCCTCAGGCAGCGGCCGTGGCGGCCTGAGGCGAGGAATCGTCTCGACCGCGAGGATCGCGCCGAAGATCAAGGCTGCCCCAATCCAACCCTGCAGGCCGAGGCGATCGCCAGCCAGCCACCAGCCGAAAAGGCCGGCAAAAGCAGGCTCACCGGCAAGGATCAGAGCTGTGCGGTCTGGGGCAGCATGTTTCTGCGCCCACGTCTGGACGACGAAGGCGAGCGCAGTTGTGATCAGTGAGGTCAGTGCGAGGTTTGCCCAAAGACCTGCGCCGTGTGGCATGACCAGATCGCCCTCAGCCACAGCCATCGCAGTACAGACCACTCCGACAAGGGTCAGCTGAACGACAACGAGGGCGATCACATCGTGGCCTGCTTTGACCCCTCGGCTGGTGGCGATGATGTGGGCTGAGAAGGCGATCGCACAGAGCAACTCGAGTCCATCACCGCGGAAAGTGAAGGTGCTGCCGCCACCTGACAGCAGGAACAGGCCAATTGCCGAGACACCGGCAGCAGCCCAGGGCACCCAGCCGATCGACTGTCGGTTCAGTGCCCAGGCCATCAGTGGCGTGATCACGACGAAAAGGCCGGTGATGAAGCCCGCGTTGGACGCACTGGTTGCCTCAAGGCCATAAGTCTGAAAGAGGTAGCCGGCTGTGAGGAACAGTCCCATCCAGAGGCCCTGGCGGAAAGCAGCCTTGGTCAACAGCGTCAGGCGCTTGCGGAATACAACTGCGAGCAGCAGGGCGGCGGCAACAAAGCGGTATGCGAGGTAGGCAGTGACCGGCATCTGCTCCACCGCGTCCTGAACGACGACAAAGGTCAGACCCCAGACGGAGGTGATGCCGAGCAGCGCGAGTTCAGCCGAGCGGGACGACTTCACTTGAAGTCGCTGCGGGCCGGGCACATGCGATTCAGGACACACTCGCCACACTTAGGCCGTTGGGAATCACAGATGCGCCTGCCATGACGCAAGAGGTTGACGTGGAACTCAAGCGCTGCATCGGGAAGCGAGAGGCGGCACATCTCATCGTGCTGCTCCTCAGCGCTCGCGCCCGGCCGGAGCAAACCGAGGCGCGTGCCGACGCGACCAACATGAGTGTCGACGGGTACATCCTGGATTCCGTAGGAGAACAGCAACACGCAGGCAGTTGTTTTGCGCGCCACGCCGGGCAGGGCGCAGAGGAAGGCCCGTGACTCTTCCAGCGACGCGTTTTCCATCCACGAAAGATCAAGCGGATCAGCTGGGCGCTCACCATCACGCGGGTTTTGAGTCAGGGCAATCAGGATGTCCTGAATCCGGCGGGACTTAACTTTCGAGATTCCACCTGGACGAATCGCGGCCTCAACCTCGGAGTTGGGCGCATCACGAACTTCTTCCCAGGTTGGGAAGCGCTCCCTCAGCCGCAGGTAAGCAATGTCACGGTTGCGGTCATTGGTGCTCTGGGACAGCACCGTCAGGATCAACTCATCGAGCGGGCGACGGTGGGGAACCATGCGCGGCGTTCCGTAAGCATCAAGCAGCCTGGTGCGGATCCGCTCCACGCGATCGGGCGAAGGTGGCTTCCAAGCCTTCCTGCTCTTTGTTGAAGCCGAACGCGCTGCCATTACACGGCGACAGTACTCAGGGGATGCCGGTCTCCGTATCCTCCAGAGATGATGCCCGAGATCGTCGACCACGCAGGAGATGTAGGTGGCATGCCCGCCTTCTGGCGCCGGGCCGAGAACGCCAACCCCGAAGCGGCTCCGATCCTCTGGCTTCACGGCGTTCCGACAAGCTCCGACGACTGGCTTCCATTCCTAGAGAAGGCCGGTGGCCTCGCACCTGACCTTCCCGGCTTCGGGCGGTCAACCAAACGTGGTGACTTGGACTACGACATTGAGTTCTTCGCCAAGTGGATCAATGACTTCCTTGACCGGGTCGGTGTGGACAAGGTTCGACTGGCAGTACACGACTGGGGTGGCGTTGGCCTTGCTTGGGCTCAAGCTAACCCTGACCGTGTCGAGCGCCTCCTAGTGATGGACGCGGTGCCCTTCCTGCCGAAGTACAAATGGCATCGCATGGCCAAGATCTGGCGGACACCGTTCCTTGGCGAGATCGCGATGGGATTCACAAGCAAGCGAACACTGAAGGTGATTTCCCGCGAGTCAAACGCAAGCAAGGGGCCGCTGCCCGACGAACTGATCGACTCGGCGATGAGCCACTTTGACGAAGGCACCCAGCGGGCAATTCTGCGCCTGTACAGGTCTTCCCCAGCCAAGGTCCTCGCACAGGCCGGTGAGAATCTGAACAAAATTACCTGCCCCACGCTCGTGCTCTGGGGTGAGCAGGACCCTTACATCCCAGCCTCGTTCGCAGACACCTACGCAGAGGCAATTCCCAACGCAACAGCCGAACGCATCGAAGGCGCCGGGCACTGGCCTTGGCTTGACAAGCCCGAGGTCCTAGACCGGGCCTGCGACTTCCTGACTGGCTGAAACGCGTTTTGGGCCTGCGCGCACCTGACCGGCCGACCGCCTGGGCAGTCGCAATCGCCGCAGTCGGAGCTGCCGCTTGGCTGATCGTCCAGCAGCACACCGCGGACATGGCCGCTCAGGTTTTCCGGGCCGAGTTTTTCGCCGACCACGGCTTCCAGAACTGGAACCCACAGTGGTACGGCGGACACCACCTGCTGCCCTATAGCGTCCTCGCCCCGGCGATCAGCGGAACAGTTGGCGTCTGGCTGGCTGGTGCCATCGCTGCCGTCCTAGCGGCCTGGGCCCTTGCCAGAGTTGCCGTCGCAGCAACCGACGACCGTCACAAGGCAATCGTCATGGCCATCCTGCTGTCGCTGGGCGCACTGGCAGCACTCTGGTCAGGACGGACCACCTATCTGATGGGAGTGGCCGCGGGCGCTGGTTGCCTATCTGCCCTGATGACTGGTCGCAGGTGGTTTGTCTGGGGACCAATGGCACTCCTGACCGCGGCACTGAGTCCTGTCGCCGCGGCCTTCCTTGCGCTGTGCGCCTTCGCCCGCCTAGACCGCCACGGGATCACTGTTGCTTTGCTCGCGTTCACACCGGTGGCAGTGATCTCAGGGGTTTGGCATGACGGCGGGGGCCAGCCGTTCAGCTTGAAGGTATTTGTCCCGCTAGTGGTGGCGTGTGTGATCACGCTGCTGCTGACAGCCTCCGCGGATCGCGACTGGAGGCCTCTGCGCCTGGCGGTTGCCCTCTACCTCGCCGCTTCAACCATTGCATTCCTCTTCCCTACCGCGATGGGGTCCAACGCCGCGAGGCTCGGTCAGCTGACTGCCGGTGCGATTGCCGCGCTACTGCTGCTTGACCAGCGCAACAGACTCTTCATGCTGTTGGTGACCTTCGCAGTGATTTGGCAGTGGACCGCTCCGGTTGCGGACGGAATCCGTGCTCACCAAGACCCCTCATCAAGTTCGGCGTACTACTCACCACTCCTAACTGAGCTGGGCAAGGTGAACCCCGGCAAGAACACCGTGGAGGTTGTATGGACGCGAAGCCACTGGGAGGCGGCGGTTGTCGCCCGGCGCTATCCGATTGCCCGTGGCTGGGAACGCCAGCTGGACGCGCGGCGCAACTCGGCGATCAACGGTCAGGAGGTCACGCCAGCTGCTTACCGCGAATGGCTGGCGGACAAGGGCGTCGCTTGGGTTGCTTTGCCCAATGCTCCGACCGACAGCGCCGCGGCGGGCGAGGCGAAGCTCGTGCGGTCCGGGTTGTCCTACTTAGGCAAGGTCTGGCAATCACCGGACTGGACGCTCTACCGGGTCTTAGCCAACCCGCCCTCACATCCAAAACAACTCCCCCGGTAGAATCAACCGCCATGGCAGTTAAGGAGACGACGGTAGGCAGGAAGCTACTGCCCAAGGGAGGAGTCGACGCCCTGCGGCAAGTTGGCCTCTTCGCGGCCTGTTACATGGCCTACCAGTTGGTCCGTGGCCTGGCCGACGGCTCCGAGGCAACTGCCTTCTGGAATGCCAACCAGGTGATCAATTTGGAGAGCTCGCTCCATGTCTTTGTGGAGCCAAGCATCCAAGCCTGGTCACGGGGCAACGACATCGTGATCGGCTTTGCCGACTGGATGTATGTCAACAGCCACTACATCGTCACCTTCTCGGTTTTGATCTTCATCTACCTGCGCCGCAACGCCTCCTTTTACTTCGTGCGCAACATGTTTCTCGCCGCAATGACCTTCGCTCTGGTGGGCTACGCCGCCTATCCAACGGCACCACCGCGGCTGATGCCCGAGTGGGGATTCTCAGACACAATCGCCATCACCACTGGCAGCCATGTGGACAATCAAAAGATCAGCGCCCTGATCAACCTCTACGCTGCCGTTCCTTCCATGCATGTCTGTTTCTCACTCATGATCGGCGGGTCAATGTTCGCGCTCGCCAAACGCAAGTGGACGGGCCGTCTCTGGCTGCTCTACCCACTCCTTGTGACTTGGGTTGTCGTGGCGACGGGCAACCACTACCTCTTTGACGCAGTCCTCGGCGCAGTCACGGCCGGCATTGCATGGCTGATCGCTAACCAACTGGGCAAGCGGCGTGACGGATGGAAACTCCACCCATCGACCTCAGCTCCAACACCCCTCCAGTCCGAGGTCCCGGCTTGAGCACGGAACAGCAGAGCCGCGGCCCGGTGACTCCCGGGTCCTCAGACAACGGTGGCACCGGCGAGTTCGGCACGATGATGCGCAACCGCCTGATCGAGTCCCGCCTGACTCCAAACGGAATCTCAATGACCGGCCTCGTGCTCAATGCCGTTGCAGCCGGTCTGGTGCTTGACCGCCTCTTCGTCCTCGCAGGCTTTGCGTTCATCATCGGATCGATCATGGACACCCTCGACGGGCGTTATTCGCGCATGTCCGGGAAGGGATCTCCCTTCGGAGCGTTCCTTGACTCAACCCTTGACCGAATCGAAGAGGGGATTGTTCTGACAGCAATCGCCGTCTACTTCGCCGCAGTCGGCGACCAGACCGCAGTGGCAGCCTGCATGCTCGCTGTTCTCCTCTCCTTGATGGTGTCTTACACCCGCGCAAGGGCTGAAGCTTTGGGCGTGGAGTGCAAGGTCGGAATCGCAACAAGGCCAGTGCGTGTAGTCATTCTTTCCGCCGGACTGCTGTTTGCCAAGGGTGCTGGGATTGCCGACTTTGAGCTGCTCGCACCAGCCGTTTACGTGCTCGTCGCACTGTCATTTGTGACGACCGTCCAGCGCATCTCACACGTGCGCACAGCGCTCAACTCTTAGTTCACCGGCAGAGGCGTGTAGCCTCCCGGTTCGCTGCGGACCAACCGTAGACGGACACTCCCAAGGAGGTACACCACCGTGACCCCCGCCAAAAACGGCAAAGCAAACGGAACAAACCGCTACCAAAAGGACAAAGTCCGGGTAGCCATCATCGGCGTCGGCAACTGTGCATCAGCATTTGTGCAGGGCGTTGAGTACTACAAGAACGCTGATCCCAAGCAGCCAGTCCCAGGTCTGATGCACGTTGACCTCGGCGGCTACCACGTCGGCGACATTGAATTCAGTGCAGCATTTGACATTGATTCCCAGAAGGTCGGCAAGGACCTCGGTCAAGCCATCTGGTCAGGTCAGAACAACACAATGAAGTTCGCCAAGGTGCCCAAGAATCTCGGGGTCACCGTTCAGCGCGGCATGACTCATGACGGACTCGGCAAGTACCTGAAGCAGCGCATCAAGAAGGCTCCGGGCGAGACCGTTGACATCGTCCAGGTCCTCAAGGACACAAAGACCGACGTTGTCGTTTCCTACCTGCCAGTCGGCAGTGAGGACGCCACCAAGTGGTACGTCGAGCAGATCCTTGAAGCTGGCTGCGGAATGGTGAACTGCATTCCCGTGTTCATCGCCCGTGAGCCGTACTGGAGCAATCGCTTCAAGCGTGCCGGACTCCCAATTGTCGGAGACGACATCAAGAGCCAGGTCGGCGCAACGATCGTCCACCGCACCCTCGCCCGTCTGTTCGGCGATCGTGGCGTGAAGATGGTCCGTACATCACAGCTCAATGTTGGCGGCAACATGGACTTCTTCAACATGCTTGAGCGCGAGCGCCTTGAGTCCAAGAAGATCAGCAAGACCAACGCAGTCACATCGATCATGGAACACGAACTGCCTGCGGACGATGTTTACATCGGCCCATCGGACTACGTGCCATGGCTGACCGATCGCAAGTGGGCACACATTCGCCTTGAAGGCCAAGCCTTCGGCGACGTGCCGCTCAACATTGAGATGAAGCTCGAGGTTTGGGACTCACCAAACTCCGCGGGCATCGTCATCGATGGCGTCCGTTGCTGCAAGCTCGCTCTGAACAACGGTGTTGGTGGACAGCTTGATGGCCCATCCTCATACCTGATGAAGTCTCCGCAGAATCAGCGGCCAGACGACCTCGCTCGGGAAGACACCGAGAAGTTCATCGCCAAGTACGGAGGCAAGCCAAAGGCCCGCAAGGCAGCTGCAAAGCCAGCAGCCCGCAAGCCTGCCGCTAAGAAGGCTCCCGCTAAGGCTGCAGCCAAGCCAGCTGCACGCAAGGCTGTTGCTAAGAAGGCACCAGTCAAGGCAAAGCCAGCGGCTAAGCGTAAGCCTGCCGCCAAAGCCAAGAAATAGTCTCGCTTGATCCCGGCGGGCGGCCTGTCCGTCCGCCGGAGATCTCGCCCAGCCGCCCTCTAGGCACGCTCGGCCCCTTATCCTCGGTCTACCAGTGACCGAATCACTCGCAATCGCACAGGTCTCACCTGTTCCATGGGATGCACCTGGCCACCTCGCAGGCCAGGTCCGCCTGATCGCCAACGGGCTTGCCAAACGCGGCCATCAGGTCGTCGTTCTCGCACCAGGCCGCAGCGCTGGGGAAGCAGCCGCTGGCCGCAGAACAGTCTCAGCGGCGAAGCGAAGCGGGTCAGACCTTCTCCCTCAGCCGGGCGGAAAACCGGTTGTGATCCATGTTGGGGAAGCACTGGGGCTGAGCGGCCGAACACGGCGTTCACTTCCAGCCGGAGCCGCTCGCGCACTAGAGGACGTTCTGGAGACCCTGGAGCTAGATGTCGTCCACTTGCACGAACCACTGCCCGGAGGCGTCTCAGGGGCCGCGCTGCGCTTCTCACGGGCACTCAACATCGGTCACTTCCACCGTCCTCAGCCCAGATTCCCTGCCACTGACGTCGGCCGACGGGTTGGTGGCGCTCTCTACGGACGGCTCGACGCTTGCATCGCCGACTACGCAACAGCACTTCCAGCGATTCGCGAGGTTGCGCCGGCCAACGCCGAGGTAGTCCTTCCCTCCCTAACAACCGCAGACCATTCACCTGACCCAGCGGGCGATGTCCTGATCACCCAAGTTGTTGGCGGTGAGCGCAGCGCGCTACGCACGACCCTGCGGGCACTGCGCAAGCTTCCCGCTGACGGCTGGCGGGCACGCATCGCGGTGCAGCCAGGTTCGCCCCCGCCTGCATCAATCGGAAGCGAGATCCGCGACCGGGTGGAGATCGTGGAAGTCGACGCGGGTGGCGAGGAAGCGTTCCTCAGCGGTTCAGACATCGTCGTGATCGGGGGAACCGCTGCGGCTCCCCGTCCTGTTGCCGTGCTCGCAGCACTTGCAGTTGGAGCAGTCCCGGTTGCCACAACAGTCCCCGTCCATGAGCTGCTGCTTGAGGACGGAAGGTTGGGCCCTTGCTACGGCGTCGGCGACCACCAGACCCTTGCCGCCCAGCTCACAACTGCACTGGCCAACCCTGACCGTGTCGCCAAGTGGCGCGACGAGGCGTCAAGCCTCCGGGGCCGCTTGGACGAAACCGTCCTGCTGGACCGGATTGAGTCCACCTGCGCCGAGCTTGTAAGTCGCAGGCACGATGTTCGCGCCCGGCCTGACCTCGCCGCCCTGATCGCCGAGCGACCACTGATTGACGTTGACCTCCACATGCACACCGACCACTCCTACGACTGCGCCACACCGGTCGAGGTTCTGCTGGCAGAGGCACGAGCCAAGGGCCTTGGAGCAATCGCAGTCACCGACCACAACGAGGTCTCTGGTGCCATCGACGCCGCCGAGAAGGCCAGTGGAATCAAGATCATCATCTCCGAGGAGATCAAAACCGCGGATCAGGGTGAGGTAATCGGTCTCTTCATCCAGAAGCGCATTCCGCCAGGCATGACCCTGCGGGAGACACTGGATGCAATCCACGCGCAAGGCGGACTTGCCTACGTGCCACATCCCTTTGACCGGATGCACAGCGTCCCCGACTATGAACATCTCCTCGCCGAGATCGACCGAATCGACGCGATCGAGGTTTACAACGCCCGAATCGCCGTAGGCGAGTTCAACGAGGAAGCTGCCCGTTTTGCATCCAAGTACCGGCTGCCAGCAGGAGCCGGTTCCGACTCCCATGTGGCCCAAGGACTTGGGTCCGTGAGGATCAGAATGCGCGACTTTGACGGCCCTGAAGAGTTTCTAGAGTCATTGAGACAGGCCGACATAGTCAGATCACCAAGCTCACTCTTCTTCGTGCAGGCACTCAAATTCATTCAGACCAAAGCGACACCAACGGGAGCACGGGCGGCAAGCAAGCGTCGTCGTGTGAGGAAAGCCGCACGCAAATCCTGATGCAAGGGAAGGAGCCGACCCCCTCCGTGTCCAAGAAGGTGCCAATGCCAGTTACTGACGACGAAATCCGCGAGAAGTACCTTGAGCGCGCAATCCGCGAACTGAACGAGTTTTCACACGAACTCAAGGACTGCGAATCCTGCCCGCGTGGCAACCTGACCCCAGTCCTTGGGTCCGGCCATCCGCAGGCCGACATCATGCTGATCAAGTACGCGCCTAGGCCTTCAGAGGTTGAGGAAGGCGTCGCCTTCTATGGCCGTGCAGGCAATGCGCTGATGAAGTCGCTCAAGCGTCTGGACATTGACCCGCTCGCCGTCTACGGAACCGTCTGCGTCAAGTGCCCAGTCTCGGACCCAAGCCTGGCCGACCCAAGCTGCATTGAACGCCTTGTTGAAGAGATCGAAATTGTCCGCCCGAAGATCCTCGTGCTGATGGGCGAAGAGGTTGTTGACCTGATCAACGAACTTGGACTTCCACTTGCCGAGCAAATCCGTTGGGAGCCAGGCAAGCTGCAACGCCTCACACCAAGCCGTGAAGTGATCACCGTTCCAGACATTGATGGCTCGCTTGACGATGAAGACGACAAGCGAGCATTCTGGGGTGCGTTCCGTGAACTCGGAACGTGGTGGTCAAGTCTCCCTCCTTACTAAGCCTCGTATGCGGCCCCGGGTACTGCCTCGGCGGGCTCTGCGCTCGCTGCGCTCGTAACGCGCCCGCCGAAGCAGAAACCCGCGACCGCTAATGAAGCCTTGCCCTCAGCCCGCTAGCCCGAGGAAGCTCAGAAGGTGAGGACGATTTTGCCGAGCTTGCCGCCGGCCTCAAAGCGGGCGTAAGCAGCTTCAGCTTCATCCAGTGGGAACGTCGCCTCTACTGGGACGGTCAGGTCACCGGTCTCCAGCAGCCCAAGTAAGTCATTGCGCACACCAGCCGCAACACAGGCCTTCTCATCAGTCGCACGGGCTCGCAATGTTGAGCCCATCAGTTTGGCCCGCTTGGCCATCACGACGAGCAGGTTGACCTCCGCCTTCGCGCCGCCGCCAACTCCGATGACCACGATGCGACCGCCGGTGTTGAGCGCTGAAAGGTCGGTGGCGATATTGGGCGCGCCAACAAGTTCTAGGACAACGTCGTAAGGGCCACTGTCGGCCTCGGCGTCAGGGGTGATGACCTCCGCGCCGAGCTGGGCAACAGCCCCGTGGAGGGATTCGTTACGGACGCTGGCGACAACACTTGCGCCAACTGACTTCGCGATCTGGATTGCGGCCGTGCCAACCCCACCAGCGGACCCGGTCACCAGCAGGCGCTCGCCACTTTTGAGTCCGGCCTGAGCGATCAGCGCATCGTGGGCTGTGCTGAATGTTTCGGCAAACCCACCGGCCTGTTCCCAAGACAGCGACTCTGGGACGCGGAGGAGGTGTGACGCGTGGACGGCACAGAACTCGGCCTGCCCACCGCCGGCAACAATCGCCATGACCCGGTCACCGATCGCAAAGTCATCAACGCCCTCGCCGAGAGCCGCGACCTCGCCAGCCAGCTCAAGCCCAGGAATATCGGCTGGAGCGCCTGGAGGAGCTGGGTAGAAACCTGCCCGCTGCAAGCGGTCAGCACCATTCAACCCGGCAGCCTTGACTGCGACAAGTACCTCGCCCGGCCCGGCCGTCGGGTCAGGACGCTCCTCAACGCTCAAGCTCCCATCCCCCGGTGCAATGACTGCTCTCATGGGGGCGAGTCTACGGTGGACGCCACCTAATTGGTTGATGGCGTCCAAGACCATGCGTAAATCACAGACCGGACTGGTAAAGTGGGATTTTCCCACTACTTACCGGGAGGTCAGCCAAGTGTCCAACGACAAGATCAAGCGAATTGACGACAAAGGTCGGCTCAACCTCGGCAAAGACTTCGCTGGCCGCGATGTTCGAATTACGGAAACAGCTGCTGGCTTCACTGCGAGCTATGTGATCCAAGTACCTGCCGGCGAGGCCTGGCTCTGGGAGAACGAGAAGGCATTGTCCTCCGTGCGTAAGGGCCTCGAGGAGGCGGCTGCGGGTGAGCTGACTAGTGGCCCTGAAGGTTGGGACAGGATCGTCGTTGATGCCGAGCGCGAACGCACTTCAGCTGGCGAGTGAACTTCGAACTTCGCTGGACACCTTCAGCCCATGAGGCCCACGACCGTCTTCGGGTCTCGGCAACCCAGGCAGCCGCCACGCGCCTCAAGGCTGGGCGCACCAAGTCAAGCAAACAGGAGGGGCTCTACAACCAGGTCGTCAAGACCATCGCCCTCCTCCAGAACGATCCGCGCCATCCGAGCCTGAACACTCACAAGTACTCAAGCCTGCCGCATCCGTTCAGTCCTAATGGCGCCGTCTTTGAGGCTTACGCGCAAAACAGGACTGCGGGCGCCTACCGGGTCTTTTGGTGTTACGGCCCTAACAAGAGCGACATCACGATCCTCGCGATCACGCCACATCCGTAAAGCGTGGAACGCTTCCACAAATGCGGGTGGGCACGGTTGGGCACTGCCTAACCCGGCGCCGTTTTGAACGAAGTGACACAAATCCGGGCGGGCACGGTTGGGCACTACCTAACCCGGCGCCGTTTTGAACGAAGTGACACAAATCCGGGCGGGCACGGTTGGGCACTACCTAACCCGGCGCCGTTTTGAACGAAGTGACACAAATGCGGGTGGGCACGGTTGGGCACTACCTAACCCGGCGCCGTTTTGAACGAAGTGACACAAATGCGGGTGGGCACGGTTGGGCACTGCCTGATCCGGCGCCGTTTGGAGCGCAGCGACGCAGAGCCGGGCAGGCAGTCCCAACCGTTCCCTGACAGCGACCTAAGACTTGCGTTCAAGCAACGCGACGCACTCAACATGAGGCGTCTGCGGGAACAGGTCAATCGGCCTGACCTTCTTGAGCTCATAACCCAACTCTGCGAGCGCGGCTGCATTCGGGGCAAGTGTTGTCGGGTTGCAAGAGACGTAGACAATGCGTTTTGCGCCGGCCTCGCCAATGCGGCGGATGATCTTGCCGGAGAGGCCAGCCCGTGGTGGGTCAACGATGATCGTGTTCGGCTTGCCGACGCGCTCGACCATCTCGCGCAGATCACGGCGGACATCGCCAGCAAAGAAGTTGGCGTTCGTGATGCCGTTGATCTTGGCGTTCTCGATTGCGTCCTCAACTGCGGGCTCAACAATTTCCATGCCCCACACCTCACCTGCGCGAGGTGACATTGCCAGACCGATCGTGCCGATCCCGGAACAGAGGTCAAACAGTCGCTCGTGTCCCTTTAGAGCAGCCTCTTCTGCGGCCATCGCGTAAAGCTTCTCCGCCATCACCGTGTTGGTCTGGAAGAAAGCCTCTGGGCTGATCCCAACTGTCAGACCGCTGATCTCCTCTGCCAGCTTGCTCTTGCCGCTGACGATGCTGAGCGATCCGCCGACAGTGGTCTCGCCGCTGCCTTCGATCTCAGTGTGGAAGACGCCTTCGCACTCAACTGCATCACCAAAGTCAATTGCGTCAGGAAGCTCGCCAACGGAGGTGACAAGTCGGACCTGCATCTCACCTGTGCGAACGCCCTCACGGACGACAAGGTTGCGCAGGTAACCCTCATGCGTGCGGCGATCAAATGGTTCAAGGCCCTTAGAGACACACCAGTCAAGCGCTGCCTTGCGGACCTGGTCGGCTCTCTCACTGCCAAGCATGCAGGTATCCAGAGGCTCAACAACATCCCAGCGGCCAGGAGCGTGGAATCCGCATGCGACGGTTCCATCGTCAGTTGCCCCGAATGAGAACTCAAGTTTGTTGCGGTAGCGCCACTGCTCCTCGGCGGGAATGATTTGTGCGACTTCCACGTTCTCAAAGCCACCAAGGCGGCTCAGTGCTTGCTCGACCATGTCCTGCTTGGCGGTCAGCTGAGCTTCGTAACGGAGGACCTGCCAAGGAGCCCCTGGGTGGTGGGCAACCGCGTCGATGCGGTCGGGGCCAGCCTCAAGCACTTCGACGACTCTGGCTTCAGCGTGGCTTCGTTTGACCTTGCCCAGAACTGCGCGAACACGGTCACCAGGGACGGCGCCTTGCGCGAAGACGACAAAGCCCTCATGACGGCAGACAGCAGCACCGCCGTGAGCGAGTGGCCCAGCGGTCAGTTCAATCTCGGTGCCCGGTCGTGGGCGGGAGGCGCGGCCTTGGCCGGGGGGAGTTGTCTCGGTGCTCATTGGGTCAGCATCGCAGGCTGGGTCAGCCGGCGCAGATCAGTTCCAGCATTGCCTTCTGCGCATGGCGACGGTTCTCGGCCTGATTCCAAATCTGTTGACGGCTGCCGTAAAGAACTTCTTCGCTGATCTCCTCGCCCGGATGGGCAGGTAGGCAGTGCAATGCAATGGCGCCCTCAGCGGCTTGATCAAGGAGAGCGTCATCAAGCTTGTACGGGGCGAGAGCTGCGCGACGGGCATCCGCGGTGTCCTCGTCACCCATGCTTACCCAAACATCCGCATAGATCGCATTAGCGCCAGCAACAGCCTCGGCTGGGTCCTCAAGAAGAATCGCGCCGGCGACTGGCTCCAGCGTGTAACCAGCTGGTGAGGCGATCGCCACCTCAACCCCGGCGAGTGCGCCGAGGATTGCGAGCGAACGGGCGACATTGTTGCCATCGCCCACATAGGCAAGCCGAAGGCCTTCCAGCGTGCCGAAGGTCTCCTTAAGGGTCACAAGGTCAGCCAATGCCTGGCAGGGGTGATGGCCTGCGGTGAGCATGTTGAACACAGGAATGCTGCTCTCTGACGCCAGCTCGGCAAGGCGCTCGTCGCCGCTTGTGCGCAGACCGACGGCGGCAACATGCCCAGAGAGAACACGGCCTGTGTCGGCGAGTGACTCACCACGGCTGATCTGAAGTTCATCGGCACCAAGGACCACCGGATGGCCGCCAAGCTCGGCAACGCCAACCTCAAACGAAACCCTGGTGCGGGTTGATGGCTTCTCAAACATCAAGGCAACCGACTTGCCTTCAAGTGCGTTGGACGACAGTGGCGCTGCCTTCAGTTCAAGCGCACGCGTGACAATCCCTGCGACTTCGTCGCTGGAGAGCTCCTCACCGGTAAGCAGATGGCGTGCCATGGACAGTGGAAGGTACCGGCGACTCAGGGACGCTGCAGGCCTTGGAACAGGCCCGGCAGTTTCGGAGCGCGCAAACCAAACCCAAGAATTGCTCGCATTGCCCGCTCCCCAGTGCTGCCAGGCTCCGGCGCGGCGCCAAGTTGGACCTGAACATCGTGCAGGTCGTAGAACGTTCTTACCCGCGCCAGCAGCCCATGGCGCACCTCGCAGAAGCAGACCGCGTGCAGAGAGACGGTCCTGCCCGTGGCGGGAATCCCAGCGATCGAAGACCGATGAGTTCCAACAGCGCGGATCGGTGCGGCGATGTGATCGCCCTCGGCCAAGCGCGGACCTGCGCTCTCAATCCGAAGGTCTGGGAATGCCTGCCACAAACGGACGGCCCTGTCCTCAAGCAGTTGCACCCCAAGCAGAGGCTTTCGGTCAAGTGGGTCCTCGTAGTGGAGATCCCCGGTGCAGACCGACCTGAACGCGGCCGCGTCCCTGCCCGACCAAGCGGCCTCCCATGCGTCGATCAGAGGTTCGGTCTCCACAACCACGAATCGTAACCCCGACCGGTGGTGCGACACTGCAGCGGTGGACCAACAGCCATCCAGCGACACAACAAAGCCCCCACGTAAGTCAGCGGAGGAGCGCAACGCGGACTTGCGAGCAACCCTTGAGCCACTCGCCCCCGGGGAGCGACCCCGCGCTGTAACCGTGGCGGCGATCACGTCTGCCGTATTGGCCACAACGAACCTTGGCCTGATGCTCGCCAATCTCAACAGTAGTGGCGGTACTGCCCGACCGGTAACAGGAATCGTGTTTGCCGTACTGCTTTACGCAGCCGCAATTGGAATGTGGAAGGGCCGCTATGGGGCCGTGCTGGGCTTTGAGGCCTTTCTAGGAATCACACTCGTGTTCTCAGCCCTTTCAATCATCGTGGCGTCCAACTGGCTCGGCTTCCTGCTGCCATTTGTGATCTTGAGTTTCGGCGGCACACTGTTCTGGAAGCTGATCCGAGCGATGGGCCGCATCCAGGCTCAAACGCACGCCAAATCCCGTCCTTAACTTCTAGCCATGTTCCTTCGCTAGTGTCCGGGGCAATGGCAGACGAGTTTGATCTGATCGTTGTTGGCTCCGGCCCGGGCGGCTACGTCGCCGCGATCCGCGGTGCTCAACTCGGCCTCAAGACAGTTGTCATTGAGCGCGACCACATTGGTGGCCGCTGCCTCAACAAAGCTTGCATTCCCGCCAAGGCTGTCCTACGCGTAGCTGACGTCCTCACCGAAGTGCGCGAAGCGGGCGAGTACGGGATTGAGGTCTCAGAGCCAAAGATCGACCACGCAAAGGTCGCCGAGCGACGCAAGTCAGTGATCAGCACTCTCACCGGGGGTGTCGATGGGCTGATGAAGAAGAACGGCATTGAGGTCATTGAGGGCGCAGCAGTCCTGACCGGTAACGGTGGACTCAAAGTCGGCGACCGCGAGCTGACCGCAAAGAGGATTGTCCTGGCCGCCGGGTCCGTCCGCAAGCCACTCCCCGGCCTTGACTTCGGCGAAGGCATTGTCGGAACGGAAGAGGCGTGGGCGCTCGACGCACCGCCAGCAAGACTTGCAGTCGTTGGTGCTGGAGCAAGCGGCGCTGAGGTTGCCTCCGCATACGCACGTCTTGGCAGCACTGTGACTTTGATTGAAGCGATGGACCGCGTTCTCCCAAGCGAGGATGCTGATGTCAGCAAGGCTGCTGGCCGCGGATTTAAGAAGCAAGGAATTGACGTGCTGACCGGTAACCCAGTCTCAGGGGTTGAGTCGGCGGGTGGAGTAACAACACTCACGGTTGGCGACAAGAAGGTTGAGGCTGACCTTGTAGTGATCGCCGCAGGCCGCGGGCCCGATGTTGAGGGCCTTGGACTTGACGTTGCCGGCATCAAACTTGATGACCGTGGCCTGATTGATGTTGATGGCGCGCAGCGCACCTCAGTTGAGGGCATCTGGGCAATCGGCGACCTCGTAAGGGGTCCAGCCCTGGCTCACAAGGCTTCCGACGAAGGAGTAATCGCCGTTGAGGACTCGGCCGGCATGGCAACACACCCGATTGCCCTCGCGGACATTCCACGCGCAACCTTCTGCACACCAAATGTCTCCTCGTTCGGCCTGACCGAAGCACAGGCCAAAGAAGCCGGCTACGACGTTGTGGTCGGCAAAGTCCAATACGGCGCTGTTGGAGCTGGCACCGTCTACGGCGACCGCACCGGGATCGTCAAGATCGTCGGCGACCGCAAATACGGCGAACTGCTTGGTGGTCACATCTGCGGCGCCAAGGCACCGGAGCTGATTCAGGAACTTGTCAACGCAAAAGCGCTTGAGGGCGGATACCCCGAGATCGCACGCATCGTCCATGGGCATCCCACGCTCTCGGAGGCGCTGATGGAAGCAGCGCGAGCAGCCGACGGGTGGCTGATCCACGGCTGATCAACCTCTCGGCGCAAGCCGAGGTGGTTCATGAAGGGGCCGACGAAGTCGACCCCAACGCTTTCTATTTCGATCCTTCGGAGCCGGAGTGCTGGCTTGTCGCCGAGCGGATCATTGCGACTCTCGGCGCACCCGCGGCTTGGACGCCGGTTGCTTTCCCGGAGTCCCATCAAGCCGACTCCCTGACCGAATCCGCTCTTGGCGAACTCCGCCCCGGAGGCGACGAGATTCATCCTGAATCTCGCGCGGAGTCTCCTGTGCGGAGCCACCAAGACCGGGGTGCGCTAGACCAGTCGATTTCTGCGATCGCGGTTGAGCGTCGCTTGCTTGAGTTCAAGCCGCCTAGTGGCTGGTTGGAGGGGGAGGACCTGTTCTCCCGCGAGGCGCTGTTGGCCGCGACCTTCGCCAAACAGGCTGGCAAAACTGTGGCTTTTGTCTTGGCCCTGATGAGGCAAACATGGTGTGCGGGGCGAGACCCTCGCGACATGACGACTATCTACCTGGCTGGAGCGGCGGCCGAGGTTCACCCCAACGCCTTGGAGAAGGCGATGGGCCTGAAGTCACTCAACGCTGAACTCGACCGCACCACTGAGGCGGCGCGTCTGGCAGGAGTGACCTGCGTTCCGACCGTCCGAGTCGGAGCCAACCTCTACACAGGTGACGCTGGACTAGATGAAGCAGCCAAAGCGATGGGCACATGAATCCCGCGCGTTCGGCCTACAAACTCAATGTGACCCATGGGTCCCCCGGGCCGGCGATGCTGGCCCTCCCTGGGCGAGTAGACAAAGTCGAGCTTGTTGATCTCGTAACCAGCGAGACCGTTCTGTTCTGGGAAGGCAAGGCTGTAGAAGCTGCTCGCCTTGCCAAGGCCCTGCGCCGGGATATGCGCAAACTGACCGCCAGCCAGTTCCGCGAGGCCTGGCTGCACGGGCAGAGCCCGCCGAGCCCCTAGAAGGCCGACGGGCTCCAAGCACGCTTAGGTCAGCTCAGTCTTCGCTGTGCCAACTGCTTGGCCAGCTTCGGCTTGTTGTGCCCCAGTAGTCGTCATCTGATGACTCTTGATCTGCGACAGTAACCGCGTCCGCGATCACCTCACCGTCGGCATCCGTGTGGACAACGGTGGTGACCGTGTCACCTTCGCTCAGGTCCGCAAGCTGGCAGGCACTGGCGTCAACAACTTCTACGGTGCCATCGGACTTCTCGAGGCCGAATGCACCCCACCCGCTGTCGATCCAAGCGACCTCACCATCAAGCTGACGGGCGGTACCCGAGAGGGCACTGATCGCTTCAGCCGTGCCGTCGGAGTCGGCGTCAGCAATCAACACCTGATCACCACGCTTAAGGCTCGTCAGAGAGCCGCCTGGGGCGGTAAAGGTTGCCCTCTCGCCGTCAGCCTTCTGGACCATCACCCTTGATGTAGTCCGGTTGATCGCGAGGATCGTGCCGATCACAGCTGGGGTTGGACAGACGGCCGGATCAACCACCGGTGGCGAAGTAACGCCTGGCAGTGTGACGGTTACGACAGGCTTGCCCTCAGCATCAAACGTGACCGTGATGACAACCGTTGAGCCTGCCGGTATCCCGGAGAGGTCGATGTTGACATTCCCGATCACTACCGACAGCGGTGTGCCGTCAGTGGTGACAGCGCTCAGGTGCCCTCGTCGGCTGACAACCTTGGCGCGAATTCTCAACGCGCTCGCACGGCCCTTAGCTGAAATTACCTTTCCGCCTGCGACGACAACCTTGCTTCCTCCGCGAACGCGGCTTGGTGCCTTACGGGTGAGCTTGAGGTGTTTGACACGGCCATGGGCAGCAACAACATTCAGGCCCTTGCCTCCGCGGTCGACCTTCACGACCACCCCACCCGTCTTTGAAGACCTTGCCTGGGCGGTCGTGGCAGGAACTGCCACTACTGCGCAAGCAGCCCCTAGAACGGCGAGTTTCTTGACTGACATTTGGATTGACCTCCAGATCAATTTGTTTGGAACATCTAGGCCAAGATTGATCGGACGGAGGTAAAGGCCCAGACAAAGCGGGGTCAAGATCCAGCGCGAGAATGTCGGACGAACGGCGCAGCGACGGTACGCTCGCAGCAATGGCAGCAAAGAATCCGCAAGAGGTAGTGCCGACCGGGCCGCACAATCCGGCGTCGCGACGGATACTTCAACTGTGACCGAGCAAGAGTCAACAGAGGCCCCCGAAGTAACCCAAACTGCGAAGGGAGCGGTTACCCGCCGCGAGCCAACCCGCTCGCAGTCGTTGATCGCCCGCAGGATGAGCGAATCCCGTGCGACCGTCCCAGACTTCACGCTTGAAATCGATGTCGATGCCAACGGGCTTGTTGACATACGTCGCCAGCTCAAGGAATCAGATGGTGGGCAAGCCGCGCCGACCATTAACGACTTGGTTATCCGTGCCTGCGCGCTCTCACTCAAGGAGCATCCTGCTGTCAACGGTGCCTGGCGTGATGGCGCCTTTGAGGAGTACGCCAGCGTCAACGTCGGGATCGCAGTGACGACTGAAGGTGGGCTCGTTGTCCCTGTCATTTTCGACGCTGACAGCAAGGACATTCACGAGATCGCCTCCGAGAGTCGTGACCTTGCCGCCAGAGCACGGGAGGGAACGATCACACCACCACAGCTCTCCGGCGGCACATTTTCAATCTCCAACCTTGGAATGTTCGGCGTTGACCGCTTCACCGCAGTCATCAACCCCCCACAAGCCGCAATTCTTGCGGTTGGATCACTGCGCGAAGCACCTGTGGTCCACGCAGGCGAAGTTATCGCTGGAAGCCTGCTCAGCCTGACCCTCGCCATCGACCACCGTGCCGTTTATGGCGCCGCTGCAGCTGCCTTCCTTGAGTCTGTCAGTGAGCATCTGGCAGCCCCGGCTGCTCTGCTGGGATGAGCAACCGCAGCAACGGATTCCGTCTTCGGTCCTACCGTCTGCCATCCTGAATCCAATGGGATCTTCAACCCCTGAGCTTTGGACCTGTCGTCTCGGCCAGATTGGCTGGAGCGATGCACTTGCCATGCAGGAGCAACTTCGCGATGCACGGCAGCAGGACCTCATCCCTGACACCCTCCTACTCCTTGAACATCCGCCAACGGTGACCCTTGGTCGCCGGGCAGATGAGTCAGAGGTGCCCGCAGGGCGCGAGAGCTTGACGGCGAGCGGAATCAGTGTCTACGACGCTGACCGTGGTGGTAGAGCTACCTGCCACGAGCCAGGCCAGCTGGTCGGGTATCCGATCATGCACACGACCGATGTCACAACCTTCGTGCGACGCATTGAGAACGCCCTCATTGAGGGGATCGCCGAATGCGGCGTCGAGTCATCCACTCGGGAAGGACTGACTGGCGTCTGGTGCGAAGACCGCAAGATTGCGTCGATCGGCATCCATGTCCAGAGGGGCGTGACGACTCACGGGTTTGCGATCAACTCAGAGAACAATCTGGAGACCTTCAACTCAGTGGTCCCCTGTGGTCTCCCTGGAGTTGTGATGACCTCAATCGAGAACGAGGGTGGCGACGGCAGTCTCGCCTGTCTGCGTCAGCACATTGGTCATGCATTTGCCGGGCAACACAAGCTCAGGCAGCGTCTGGTCAGTCCGGGGCAACTCGGCCTCACTGACGCAGTGATTGCGCCATCCACCCCCTGCCGCACGAAGGTAGCCGCATGAGCACCACTGAGCCGACCAACGACATCGCCGCAGAACCCGAGCACAAGACCCGCCGGCGTTCCAATCCTGGCGGCATGGAAGTGCTCGACGTCCTCGGGCCTGACGTAACAGCCTTCCGCTCGCGCAAACCCCCGTGGTTCAAAGTCCCACCCCCCGGAGGGCCCCGCTATCGCGAGCTGACAAAGCTGATCCGGGAAGAGAACCTCCACACCGTCTGCCAGGAAGCTGCCTGCCCAAACGTTGGTGAGTGCTGGGAGCGCGGTACTGCGACCTTCATGATTCTCGGCGACACCTGCACGCGCCGCTGCGGGTTCTGCCATGTGACGACAGGCAAGCCAACTTGGAACGACCCACTTGAGCCCGCACGAGTGGCCCGTGCGATAGCCCAGATGGGCTTGCGCCACGCTGTTGTCACCAGCGTTGACCGCGACGACCTGCCCGACTACGGGGCGGGGATCTGGGCGGCGACCATCAGGCAGATCCGTGCTCAAGCCCCTGACACAAAGATCGAAGTCCTCACCCCTGACTTCCGCGGAGCGGAGATGCCGCTTGCCCGTGTTCTTGATGCCCGACCAGATGTTTTCAACCACAACGTCGAGGTTGTCCCCCGTCTTTACTCGGTCGCCCGACGTGGCTCAACTTGGCAGCGTTCGCTGCGAGTTCTACGAAACGCCAAGGCGATGTCTGGCGACGACGTAACGACGAAGTCTGGCCTGATGGTTGGCCTTGGTGAGTCGTTCGCCGAGATGGTTGACGCTCTTGGGCAGCTCCGGGAGAACGGCGTTCAGGTGATCACCATTGGTCAGTACTTGAGGCCGACAGAGAACCATCTTCCTGTTGTGCGCTGGTGGGAGCCTGCTGAGTTTGATGAGCTCGCCCGCCTTGGTCACCAGATGGGCTTTGACCACGTTGCCGCTGGACCATTGGTGCGGTCGTCGTACCACGCTGATGAGCACGTTGTGCAGGAACGCCCGGGCACCGGGCCACTTGCCGCGGCCTCTTAAGTCCGCCCATGATCCCTCTCCGAGACAACATTGGTGAGAGCGGCGCATCCCCTGCCGCACTTGCGATCTGCGCGCTCATTCTGTTGGCAGGCATCCTCCTGCCGGATGGGAACATCTGGGCGGCGCTGCTAGCTAGTTTCGGTGCTTGGATTTTCGCGCCGACGCCAGTTCGGGACCTTGGTGCCATCCCGGTGTTGTTGATCGCTGCCGTGGGAGGAGGAATCGCTTGGTGGGTAACCCACGCCTCAAACTCCGCTGTTGGGGTCTGGGCACCACTTGCATCAACTGGTGCGATTGCCCTCGTGCACTTTCTCAAGCACCCTCGAGCTAGGGTGATCGGCCTCGCTCCCATCCCTTACCGAACAAGCCTCACCGAGGCCCCATCGGTCGTCGTGATCATCGTCTGGGCCGCAGCTGCCGTAATACTTACCTTGGTGGTTCAAACGCGATGAGACTTCTTGTTGGACTGACCTCTCTGCTGGCCTCCTTTGCCATCGCCACACTGACTGTCTATGAGGTCAAATCAGCTGGTGGCGCTGACATCCTCACAGTAACTTCTGTCTGCATAGTTGTCCTGCTGGCATTGGCCGGCATCGGAGCCCTGCGGAGCGACAGGTGAGGCTGCGGACCCTTTTGGGTCTAGGGGCCGTGCTGGCCACCCTTGGCGGCTGCATTGCGGTGTTTGGGGCTGAGGCACTTGACCCAGGGACCAACCACACTGCTTCGGCCGCAGCACAGGAACTGCCAACGGTTCTTGCAGCTCCTGCAGCAGTAAGAGTCACCTGGGGCATCACCAAAGCTCCTGTCAGGCATCGCGTTCACCCTCGCTTCCCCATAACACCAAAGGCAGGAATCCTGATTGACCTCAACACCGGGGAGGTGATGTGGGCTAGCAGGGCTGACCAGCGCCGGCCGATCGCGAGTCTGACCAAATTGATGACTGCACTTGTTGTCGTCCAGCGCCCGAGGCTGGACCACACAGTCACCATTAGCTCCAACGCCTCCAAAATGAGCGGCTCCGTGGTTGGTGGTTTTGGCATCGGTAGTCAAGTCAAGGTCAGCGATCTACTCAAAGGGATGTTGATCGTGTCTGGGAACGACGCTGCCACGGCGCTCGCTGAAGGAGTTGGGCACCGGAAGGGAAGATTCGTCGGAGCCATGAACCGCACGGCCGCTGCGATGCACTTGAAGTGCACCCATTACGTCAGCCCGGTCGGGCTTGCTGAGGCGGACCGCTCCTGTGCGAGGGATTTAGCCTTCCAGGCCCGTGCCGTGCTGGCCGACAAGGATCTGCGCGCCATTGTCAGGACGGTCTGGACGCGTATCCCAACTGGATATGGCAGAACGAAGGGTCTTTACAACCGTAATCCCCTGATGCGAACCCATTACGTTGGGATCACCGGGATCAAAACCGGGCACACAGACGCCGCTGGTCAGTGCCTGATTGCCAGCGCCAAGCGGGGCAATCGGAGACTGCTTGGCGTGATCCTTGCGGCCGATGAAAACGGCCGTGCGATGGCCAGTCTGCTTGACGCGGGCTTTGCTGCTCTCAAGCACTGAACAGACTCGCATTCAGCTCCGTACCCCTTATTGGAAGCTTCCGTAAGCAACTATGCCGACGGGCAGGCCGCACAGACCGTCAGCGTGGCGTTACCTTTCATAAACCGTCAACTAGATAGAGGATCGAGAACAGTGGATCTGAACGACACACCAGAACAAGCTGAATACCGGACAAAGGTTCGGACTTGGCTTGATGCCCACAAGGCAAACGCCCCAGGACTTGAAGGCCCCCAGCCTGGCCACGAAGAGGAGTTCGTGACCGTTCGGCGCGCATGGCAGCGTGAAATGGCCGAGGGTGGCTTTGCAGGAGTCACATGGCCAGCAGAATTTGGCGGGCAGGGACTTGGTCCACTTGATCAGGTCATCGTCGGTCAGGAGTTCCAGGCCGCTGGTGTTCCAGGGATCCTCGATGTCATCGGCATCGGCATGCTCGGGCCAACAATCATCGCCCACGGCACTGATGAGCAGAAGCAGCGTTATCTCGCGCCAATGCTCCACGCTGATGAGGTCTGGTGCCAGCTCTTCTCAGAGCCAGCAGCAGGCTCCGACCTCGCCGGTATTCAGACCCGGGCAGCCCTCCAAGAGGACGGCAGCTGGAAGCTGACCGGTCAGAAGGTCTGGACCACAAATGCTCACTTTGCCTCTTACGGGCTGATTCTTGCCCGGACAAACTCAGAGGTCACTAAGCACAAGGGCATGTCCATGTTCATCGTGCCGATGGATGCTGAGGGTGTTGAGATTCGTCCCCTCCGGCAGATCACAGGCGAGGCCGAGTTCAACGAGGTCTTTTTTGATGACGCTCATATTCCGGCAGACGCAATCGTCGGTCCAGTCGATGGCGGCTGGATGGTCGCTCTGACCACCCTGCTGTTTGAGCGTCTTGCGATTGGTGGAGGCAGTGAGAGCTTCGGCTATCGCGCTGACCGCTTCGCAAAGGCGATCGCCGATGATCCAGTCGCAAGTGCCGATTCCGACGTGCGTCACCGTCTTGGCAAGCTTGCAACGGATCTTCTGGCTCTCCGTTACACCGGCTACCGCCACCTGACTGACATTGAGCGCGGTGGGCTGCCTGGTTCCGAAGCAGCACTTGGCAAGGTCACAGCCGTCAAGGCAGCGATCGAAGCCGGTGACCTAATTGCCGACGTGATCGGCCCTGAGGCGCTCGCTGAAGGTGAGTGGTCCTACCTGATCTCTTTCCTCCCCGGACTGAAGTCCGCCGGTGGTACAGAGGAGATCCTGCGCAACATGGTCGGGGAGCGAGTCCTTGGCCTTCCAACCGAGCCACGACTGGACAAGGGAGTTCCGTTCAGTGAATTGAAGGCTCTCGAGCGTGAAGGAGCGAAGTCATGAACTTCGAACTATCAGACGAACAGAGGTCACTGCAAGAGGCAGCACGCGACGCCCTCGGGCGCGCAGACACGGTCGAAGCAGCCCGTGACGCCCTTGAGGACCCAAGCAAGCTTCCCAACCTGTGGGACACAGCAACAGCAGCCGGTTGGACTGGGCTGCTTGTCTCCGAGGAGCACGGCGGAGTTGGCCTTGGGCCACTGGACGCAATGCTGATCGCCGCAGAGTGCGGCCGTCGCCTCGCTCCGATGCCACTGATTGGCCATCTGCCCGCAACCCTGCTGGCCGAAGGTGACGAGCTCGAACAGCTCGCTGCCGGCGACAAGCGTGGAGCACTGCTTCCAGCGATGCCACCAACAGATCTAGATGACGCTTGGACCGTTGACCCTCAGTCGGGTCTGCGTCGTTCGCCAGCGCCAGCGCTGTCGGGTGGCAAGGTCACTGGGCGAGTTCACTGGGTTCCAGACGCCACTGACGCTGACTACCTTGTTGCCATCGCCGTTGAGAATGGAACGCCTAAGGCAGTCCTGATCGAGGCCAGTCAGGCCGGAGTGAAGATCGAGCCAGTTATCGCCTACGACGCAACCCGTCAGATGGCCCATGTTGAGCTGGACGCTGCTGAGGGCAAGGTGTTGGGTGCCTCGGCAGACGACATCGCGCTCGCTTGGTCAGTTGCCCAGAGCCTGATCGCCGCCGAGTCACTCGGCGCGGTTGAGGAAGCTCTGGAACGGTCGGTCAAGTACGCGCTTGAGCGTTATACGTTCGGACGCCAGATCGGTTCCTACCAGGCTGTCAAGCACTCCCTCGTGGAGATCCTCCGGTTGATGGAGAACGCCCGTTCGCTGATGTACTTCGCTGGTTGGGCAGGCGAATCAGCGCCGGAGCAGTTCACCTTGGCCGCTCATACGTTCCGCGTGGGCGCAGGCGAGGCACTGGATTACGCCGCGCGCGCGCTGATCTCCGTTCATGGCGGCATTGGAGCAACTTGGGAGCATGACGCCCCCCTGTTCTTCCGTCGCGCGCAGCTGTCCCGCCGCCTCCTTGGTGGCACGGGCGCTGCAGCAGACCGTGTAGCAGGCGAGCTTCTCGCTGCTGCCGGCGCAACGCCAGCCAAGGGCTAGTAGCCCAAGAGTTGAGTCTGTCCCGGTCGTGGCCTTCGGGCCGCGGCCGCGGGTTCACTCTGCTCGAAGTAGGTCAGCGAGAGGTGAACTTGGCTGCGATCGGCAACACGAGTGACCGTGGTGCCATGCGGCCAGCAACTGCTGTGAGGCGGTTAGCGAAGCCCGGGATCACCATGCGTGAGCCTTTGAGCATTCCTTCGATCGCCTGACGGGCCACCTCTGATGCCTCGACCACTGCGATCCCTGGCATGGAGTCCTCTAGGCCAACCGAACCGGCGACTTCTGAGAACTCGGTCCGAACCGGGCCAGGGCAGAGCGCTGTGCATGACACGCCGCTTCCGGACAGCTCGGCGCTGAGGCCCTCCGAGAAAGAGGTAACGAAAGCCTTGGTGGCTGCGTAAGTGGACATGTTCGGCATCGGCTGCGCGCCGGCAGTAGACGCCGTGTTGAGAATTGCCCCTTCGCCACGCTCGATCATGCCTGGCAGGAGACGCAGCGTGAGGTCGTGGACGGCCGCGATGTTGACCTCAATCATGCCCCTCTCCATATCTTGGTCAGCCTCAGAAACAGGGCCGAAGGAGCCGAACCCAGCGTTGTTGATCAGTCCGATCAAGGTCGGTCCCGTGGAAAGCCTGGAGCTGAGGGTGGCGCGAGCGGATGAATCGGCCAGGTCGGCTGAGATGACCTCGATAGCAACCCCGTGGGCTGCCTTGAGTTCGTCCGCCAAAGCGTTGAGGCGGTCCGTCCGCCGGGCGATCAAAGTGAGCGAATACCCCTTCGCAGCAAGGATTTGAGCCATCTGCGCGCCAATCCCAGAGGAAGCCCCCGTAATAGCGACGGTTGTGTTCGGTTTCGGTGCTGGGAGTGCCATAGATCACACTCTACGGGACTGCGGCCTGTAACATTCTTTCCTCGATACGCCGAATCTCCATTCGACAGCCGGTCGAACGGAGAACGGGGGAACCATCGGGGCTTTGGTCCCAGGGGCGAATTCCGCGGATTGACCCGCAGATAGCGACTTCGAAAGAAACCGTCGCGAGCCCGTCAGCTCACCTCGCAGGCACCAACGGCAAATAGATGGGCTAGAGCCCGTTCCGTATGCGTAACCGAAACGACGACACCCGTACATCCCCTACCCGCGCTTACCGCGGGCCGTCGGCACACGTACTCGCTGCCGTAGCCCTGCTTACCGTGGCTAGCGTCTTTGCATTCACCCCCGCGTCAACCTTGGCACGCTCGTTCAGTTCAGTGGCTCACTCAGCGGTGGCAGGTAACGCCGCAGACGAGACCGGCGGGACAGGGCCGGGCGATATTCCACCCCCAATTCCAGGGGTTCCCGCAATGGACGCTTCCAGCGGTTGGGTATTCCCGATCAAGCAAGCCCATCAGATGGCCGGAACTTCCTCGTGGACACTCGATCAAGGCGTTGACCTAGGATTCGGGCTCGGTTACTCCAAAAGCTTCTGTGGCTCAAAGGCAACGCTCGTCGCAGTCGAAGACGGGATAGTCACAACGATCGGCATCAGTGGCTTTGGTAGCCGTTCTCCGATCATCAAGTTGACCCACGGCAAGTACAAGGGTTGGTCTGTCTACTACGGCCACTCGCAGCCGACCATTGTTCACAAGGGTCAGGTTGTAAAGCGTGGCCAGGCCATCTCTTCGATCGGCTGCGGACGAGTCGGCTATTCATCCGCTCCTCACCTTGAGATAGGAATGTTCAAGGGCGGTTACTGCTGTTCAGGCACAGTTCCTAGGACCGTTAACGCGATCTTGAGGCGGATGTTCCCCAAAGCAGTTTCCGCAGCAGCGCGTAAAGCTCGCGCCCGCAAATAGAGCTAGCGCCTTCCCGAGGCAGGTCTGACCTACCCGGGTCAGCTAAGGGAGCTGCGATGAGATCGACACGCCGAGCCAGACAATGGTCAGCGAGCCAATAAAGATCAGTGCATCGAGAGCGTGAAGCTTGGGCTTACGCAGATGCACAATGATCAGCACCCCAACCAGTGCGATCAGGCCCATCTTGGCGTTGAACTCGGTTGCGAGAGCCTTGTTAGTGAATACGTGCTCATGGATAGCCATCGCCAGACCTGAGGCGATCAAGACCGCAAGCGCGACGAGTGTTCCACAGCCAAATTTGCGTGCCACAGCGCGCATCGGCTCGCCATCATCCTTGCCCTTCAGAACGGGCACGACTGCAACTGCGAGCATCAGCTGCCCTCCTACAAAGAAGGCCATCGCGACGAGGTGCACCCAGAGAATGAAGTTCCACATGGACCACTTCTTCGCGGGAGCCCGCTGGATCCCTGCCCTCAGCCGATTTTAAGTCCGCTCAGTGGGTTTGCTTTCCACTCAGCCTTCGCTGCCTTGACATAGGCGTTCCAGGCCGCCTGTGTCGCCGTGCCTTCGGCCGGCAGCTCAGCCAGCCCAGCTTGGATCTGCGCCATTGACCCAGCGCCCGCCGAAATCTTCTTGAGCGTCGCGAGCTTGGCTCGATAGGTCGCGACCATTGCTCGCATCCGCTTACGGACAGTCGGCACTGAAATCCGCTTCGTCGCTGCGCTCATGGTGTCGATTGACCTCTGCATGGCCGCCTCAGACTTTGGTGCGACCGAGGAGAGCTCCCCTCCGCCTACCTTGAACGCCGCCATCCATGGACCAGCACCTGACCGCTGCCACGAGCGTGCGCCCTGAGCGAAGTCATCAAAAGCTGCTCGGTCGGACGAGGAAACCTGCTTGTCATCCCCGCAGGCTGCGAGAGACCCCGTCAGCGCCGCTGTGATGGCGAGCGCGGCTACGACGGAACGTGTGATGCCCTGGGGCCACTGGTTCATTCCACAACGGTAGCGCTCCGCCACGCACACATGTTCAGCAGGAGCTCAGGGAGTCTGCGTATGCTCTTCGTGTGAGGACGTCGACTTGGATCCTGTCTGTGCTGGCCCTGGTTTGCGCTGCATGCTCCATCAGTCCCTTCAACACCGGCGATGCCGCTGCGGCACCAACTCCGACTCCCATCCAGCAGCACTCAATCGAGCTACTACAAGCACCAATTGTCGCTCTAGACCGAGCATTGCAGGCTGTCTTTGGCACAACAGCCATCGTTGGTGCAACCGTCGCTTCCACCGACTGGACCATCCTCCGCAACGCGCCTGTCGGGCTGGCCATTGGAAACGGCAAACACGGTTGGGAGCTTGAGCCAAGTGTTGTCAGTGGCCTGGGCTACACGGCCGGATTTGTGCGTGGCTCCTACCAAGGCTGCGCGTGGACCGCGACAAGAAATCTGACCGGCAGCCTCGCGCCGATCAACTCAGCCTGCGCGAAGTTCAAGGCCTCTTACAAGAGCTTCGCCAGTCTCATCAACTGCATCGTGTGCAGTGGCGGAACAGCCGTACGCGTAACCACCTCCACCACCGAATACGCCAATTACAGGCCGGGTCAGTGGCCGCTGGACCCCGTTCACAAGATTGCGGCGCGAGCATGCGTCGAATGGCGCTGGGTCAGCAGCGACCGCCAAATGGTGATGGTCAAGGACAGGGCTTGGTCAAACAACAAGGCAAGCTGGGTGTTCATCTCACGGTCAGCCTTGCCAGAACGACTGCCCCGTGGCTACCAGAGCCGCTGCTGGCGGAAGCGCTAAGAGAAGTGGCTAGGCGACGCTGACCACGGTGAGCTTGCGCTCTCCCGCGGGAAGAGCAACCCGGACCGAGTCGCCCTTGGATGCGCGCATCAGTGCCTGAGCCATAGGCGACTCAGCTGAAAGCTTGCCGTCAGCTGGCTTGGCCTCATGCGATGCGACAAGAGTGAAGGTCTGCTCCTTACCCGACGTCTGGTCGAGAAAGGTGACTGTGCTCCCAAAGCCGACTGTGCCATCAGAGGGAGCCTCTGTCACTACGACGGCTTCCTGGATCCGCGCCCTCAGCTTCAAGACGGCTGTTTCGTGGTGGGCCTGGTCATTCTTGGCAGCGTGGTACTCGGCGTTCTCAGAGAGGTCCCCGAACCCGCGAGCTACAAGAATCCGGTCGGCAATCTCCTGCCTACCGTGGCCTTCCATCTCTGCAAGCTTGGCGTTGAGGTCAGCGAGGCCCTCAGCGGTGATTAGATTCTCGGCCATGGGGGATGACGATACTCGTCCCGGCCGTCCGCCGTCATGGAGCTGTTGCAAGCGCCTCCAGGGCAGCACGAAGTGGAGCCAGTCGGGATCGAACCGACGACCTCCGCCTTGCAAAGGCGGCGCTCTCCCAGCTGAGCTATGGCCCCATGGGTGAAGGCAACTGCACTGCAGCAACCTTCAGGCCTGTAAGCCTAGCGCCAGAGCCTCCAATGCTGCTGGGCGCTGACAAGGCTGCAAACTCTGCGGTCTACTCTTCTCCGTCGAAGTCGAAGTCTTTGGGGGGAGCTTGCTCAAACCAGAGGCGCTCATGGTCTGGTGTCTCCGCGAGAAAGTCCGGGGTTCCTTCGAGTACGTCGTCGTCGCTGGTGGCGGCGTCAGGGGCGTGGAGCGACGGGTCGTCGAAGTCCCCAGATTCAATCGCTACCTCTACCTCGGGGTCCTCTTCAGTGATCGCTTGGAACTGCTGCGTCGGCTCGTCAACGAATGCCGCTGGGGCCGGAGCTTCAGCGTCCACTGGCAGAGCCTCATCCTCAAAGGGAACTCCCTCGTCGTCGAACTCGACATCAAACGACTCAGTCTCTGGGGCGGGAACCGGTTGGGTACCTGCGAGGAGGGCTTCATCCTCAGCGTGGTGTTCAGGCTGTGCGACTTCGCGCACAACAGGACCGAGAGCTTCGGCTTCCGCCTTGGCAATATCGGTGGGGTCGGCTCCCCGTCTGCGCAGCAGATCGATGTGTTCGCGAATAGCGTCGTCCAACAAGCCCATCTGCAGGAATCCTACCCACGGCGCTACGATGTCGTTTGCTCCGGGAGATTGCCTGCGCGGCACCGGAACACAAAAAGGGGCTATAGCTCAGATGGGAGAGCGCCTGGATCGCACCCAGGAGGTCGCCGGTTCGATTCCGGCTAGCTCCACTTTCAAATCCCCTTGCGCTCCGTGAGGGTTCCGGATTGGGCACAACGGAAGTACTGCGAGTTGCCATATCTGATCAGTGGTGGCCTTCCTGAGCCAAGAGTCGGTACTCCACGCCACCGTTGGAGAGGATTCCAACGATCAGGTTGACGATGTCTTCGACTTGGGCTGGCAGCTCATCTTGTTTGCCGGCGGCGAGAGACCTTAAAATCGAGTACTCAAAGGCTGCGAACGCCGCCATTGCGCGGGGAAGTGTGGTTTCTGGAAGATCTGCTGTGCGGTTGCGTTCATCGTCATACCAGGCGATCAGCATCTTGCTCCGAATCTCGCCGTACAACGCCCATTCTCCAGCTCCTGGAGTCTCAAGGCCAAAACCGGGGGCAAGCAGTCCTGTCGTAAGGATTGGCTCGTCTCTGGCTGACTCCAACAGCTCAAGCGAAACGGCGTGCAGGCGGCCGAAGAGCTGGCTTGGGTCAGCCTCTCTCGCAGCCCTTGCCATCTCACCACCAGCGACAACGTTGAGTGTCTGGATAGCTTCCCTGACGCACTCGTCAAGGCCATCAAACGTTTCGTAGAAAGTCTTCTTTGAAACCTTGGCGTGCGCTAGGACCGAAGCAACTGTCATGGAATTGGCCCCACGCGAGCCAAGTTCGTAGAGTGCTCCACGCATGACCCGGCCTCGCTGCGAGGCGAGTACCTCCTCACGGCTGAGGTCGTGGCGACCACTAATGAGCGCCTGGGGCTCAACACCACCCGTCCTCCAGTATGGGATTGAAATATTTGACATCTAAGGCAGAGACCCTCCCGGTCGACGTGAACCTAAGAAACTGTGAGCGTCACAGTCTTCGAAACCGTACCCGCGCTGTTGGTTGCTTCGACAGTGAAGGTGTAGCGGCCGGCCGTCGCGATCTTGCCTGTGACCTTGCCTGAGGAGCTTGAATAGGCGAGCCCTGTTGGCAGTCCGCTTACCGTGACCTTCGGAGTTGGAACGCCAGCCGCTGAGACCACGAGGCTGAAAGCGCCAGTCGCGTGAACTTGGCTGGTCGTACCAGTGACAGTGATGCTCGGTGCGGCACTAACTGTGATCGACAGAGTTTGAGTCGTCTTAGATGTGCTGTCCGTTGCCGTCAAGGTGACCTTTGTTGCCGTGGTCTTAGCGGTCGTTGGCGTGCCCGTGATCGTGGCGACACCGTTCAGCGAGGTGAGCTTCAACCCTGCTGGCAGTGTTCCGGAGGTGACCTTCGCCAGCGGGTCAGTCGTCGAGATCGTGATGCGCGCTGGGACACCAACGAGCACTGTGGCAGTTGTTGGCGCAGCGTCGGCGAAGTCAAGGACTCGCAGCGTGAACTTCTGCAACGTGGTGATGCCGGTGGCGTTGGACGCTCCGATGAAGAGTGTGTAGACCCCGCCCACTGCTGGCGCCTTTCCTGTCAGCGTGCCGGTGCCAGCCTTCGTGCCAGTACCTGGCGTGAACTTGATGCCGGTTGGGAGGCCGCTTACAGCCAGCCATGCCTTGGCGCTTGATGTCGGCGCAGTCTTGCCTACGACTGTCACGGTGGTCTTCAGAGTCTCACCTGGTAGGACCGCATCAGAGTCAGTCGTTGTGAACCTTGGCGCTGATGCTGACGGTGTGACCGTGAACGCTGCCGTCGCACCATTGCCCTCGGAGTTGATGGCCACAACAGTGCCCAAGACAGCCACACCGTTCGTCAACCCGTCAATCGAGCAGAAGGTCTCCGTGGCAAGCGCAGTGCAGCTCTTGGAGCCAATCGTGACCTTGTAGCCGATGACGGCGAAGCCACCGTTGCGCGCAGGCGCTGTCCAGCTGACTGTTGCCTGGGCGTAACCCGGCGTTGCGACAACGCTCGCGGGAGCAGCCGGCACACCAGTCGGGATGACCGAGTTGGAAGCACCTGAGGCGCTACCAGCACCCACACCATTAGTTGCCACCACGCTAAACGTGTAAGGCGTAGCACTCGTCAAACCACTCACAGTGCAACTCGTACCACCAGTCGTCGTGCACGTCTTAGCTCCAGGCGACGAAGTCACGGTGTAGCCAGACACTGCTGAACCATTCGCCGCGGCCGCAGTCCAAGACACGCTCGCTGAAGTCAGGCCAGCGGTTGCCGAGACACCTGATGGAGCGCCAGGGTTGGTTGCGGGGGTGACTGACGTTGAGGCCGTGGACGAGTCGCTGTCGCCAACTGAGTTGGTAGCCACGGCTGTGAATGTGTACGGAGTGCCATTAGTTAGACCAACGACATTGCAGGTCCGACCTGCGCCATTGGTCGTGCATGAGCTTCCACCCGGTGCCGCAGTGATCTTGTAACCAGTAACTTCAGCGCCACCATCAGACTCAGGCGCTATCCATGAGACGGCAGCCGAAGCGTTACCCGCGATAGCACTCGCGCCCGTTGGCGCACCCGGAACAGTCACAGATGCGATCGGAATCACCGAGTTTGAAGCCGTCGAAGCAGTACGCGCGCCAACACCGTTCGTCGCAACAACAGTGAACGTGTACGGGGTGCCGTTGTCGAGACCGGAGACAGTGCAGTTCCTGCCAGCACCGTTCGTCTCACACGTCTTCCCGCCAGGCGACGAAGTCACCCTGTAGCCGGTCACACTCGAGCCGTTAGCTGAAGCGGCCGACCACGAAACTTCAGCTGAACCTGCGCCAGCAGTTGCCGAAACGGCGGTCGGATGACTGGAGGCGTCAGTGACGACGACTGCGTCCGTCACGACCGGATCCGATGACCCTGAAGAGTTCTTGGCGACGACTGTGAACACAACGGAGTGGCCGACGACGAGCTCTTCCACATCGACCGGGCTTGTGTCGCCGACTGCACCGGTTGTCCTGCCCACGTCAGTGCGGTCGAGTGCGGTCACCTCATAGTGGGTTGGGTCGGGATCGCTCGCATTGGCAGCGCTCGACTCAAAGGCAAGCGATGCGACACCACCGGGCTTGATCGTGACCACTGGCGCCGAAGGCGTGTCGGGAGTGCGCGTCGGAATCACCCAGTCAGTTGCGCTGACGAACGAATCACCAATCGCGTTAGTGGCGACGATGTCGAAGATGTACGCCTGACCTGGCGTCAGGCCGGTGACGGTGATCGGGCTCGAATCCCCGTTGGCCGACGGACCGTCAACTTCTGGGTTGGAGACATTGTGGGCAACGACGCTGTAGTTGGTGATCGGAGAGCCGTTGTCACGCGTGCGGACGAAATTGATCGTTGCCGAGCGATCGCCGGCCTCGACGAACGACACCGCCACTTGGCCCGGAACGCCGAGCGGCCGGTAGGAACCTTCATTTGCGAGCGCTTCACTCGAACCGACCGCGCTGTCAGCGGTGACCGTCAGCGAGTAGGCGTCGCCGGGGATCAATGAATTGACTGTGATTGGGCCCTCCGTGCCGGTGGCCTTCACGGGCTCGTAAGCAGGTTCGTCCAAGTTGGTCGCCGTAACCGTGTAGCCGGTGATCGGAGTGCCGTGGGTGGTGGCGGCGGCGAAGTCGACCTCGAGAGCACCGCGCCTCGACGTCACCGAAAGGTTAGTCGGCGCAGCTGGGCGGTCGACAGCTGTCATCGGCGGCGACACGGCTGACGGGGCACTGTCGCCGTTCGAGCTGTTGGCGACGACGGTGAAGGTGTACGAGTGGCCCTCGACGAGACCGTCAACTGTGGCCGACGTTCCGTCGCGCGGGTCGACCTTGACCTCAATCTCGGTCGCATCGCCGTCGGTCTGATCGTGAGCTGTCACGGTGTAGGAAGTGATGGTCGATCCGTTGGCAGCCGGCGCAGTGAAGCTGACGGTCGCAGCAAGGCGGCCGGCTTCGACACTTAAACCGGTGGGGCTGTCGGGACGGGATCCGGGGACGACCCTGACTTGGTTGTCACTCGCTGCGGACTCGCCGATCGCGTTGACGGCCGTGACACTGATCGCGTACTGCTTTGCATTAGTGAGGTCGTTCAGGGCGATCGGGCTGCTGTCTCCCGTCACGGTGAAGCAGGCGCATGAGTCGCTTCCGTGACTCCGGTACTCGGCGCGTCGAGCGACGTCGGTCACTGTGACCTTGTACTGACTGATCGCAGCACCATTGCCTGCCGGAGTGTCAAATGCGATCGAAGCTGCGCCCTTGGCTGGCGTGGCAACGATGCCTTCAGGCGCGTCGGGCACGCCTGCAGCGGTGACAGGAGTTGTCGGCTCGGAAGCCGGCCCTGTCCCAAGGTCGTTCGTCGCCGTCGCCGTGAAGCGGTAGCTGTGGCCGCTGGTGAGGTGCCTAAAGACCGGGAAGGTTGCATAGGCGCTTGGAGTGCCGGTCCATTCAATCGTCTGGGTTTCGGCCTCAGAGTCAGTCAGGTCTGTGGCTGTGATCTCATACTTCGAAATCTCATGGCCGTGGTCGTTCGGCGAGGTGAAGAAGACCGTGATCCCCTTCGGGCCGCGAATCGGGGTGAGCTCGATCGGCGCGTTTGGCCTGCCGAGATTGATCAGGTCCGAAGCCGAAGCTTGCCCATACCCGGCAGCGTTAACCGCAGCGACGGTGAAGTAGTACCTGGTTCCGGGGTCGAGCCAGTTGACGTCGATCGGACCCGAGTCGCCCGTGACCCGCTCGGTACCGGTGGCGCAGCTGTCGATGGTTGCCAGCGTGCATCCGGGACTCGGGCTCGCGATCACGACGTAGTGGTCGATCGGCGAACCTGCGCTTGACGCAGGCTCGGTGAACACAACCGAGGGGCCTGTTCGAACTGAAACGGCGGTCGGCTTACCAGGCAGTCCGATCGCAGTGAACTCGGCTGACGCGACCGAGCGCGGGCCGGTTCCGGCCTCGTTGTCAGCCGCGACCCGGAATGTGTAGTTGTGACCGGTGGTGAGGCCAGTCAGCCTGATCGGAGATGCGACCTCGGTGGCGGTCACAGTATCTGCAACGTTGTTGGTCGTCACGTCGGTCGCCGTCACCGTGTAGCCGGTGATCGCAGCTCCGTTAGCTGCCGGCGCGGTGAAGCTGACTGACGCCGCATTGCTTCCGTCTACGGTCGCCTCAACCGATGTAGGTGCGCTCGGGGCTCCCTGCGGAGTGATCTCGACACCGATCTCTGCCCCATTGCCGGGGTTGTTCGTCTCACTTCCCAAAGCGTTGGTCGCCGTGACCTCGAACTGGTAGCGGTGGCCGTTGGTCAAGCCGGTGACGACGATCGGCCCGCTTGCCCCTGAGAACGTCTGCCCTGCCGTGCGCCCGTCGCCCCAGTCGTAAGCGATCACGGTGTAGCCGGTGATCTCTGATCCGTTGGCGTCGGCCGATGGGAAGATCTTGACCGAGCCGTCACCGGGCTCACCGCGATAAGCCGGGATTCCAGGCTTGGCCACTGGGGTCGTGGCGCTCGACGCAGCCGAGTCGGGCCCGTTACCGAGCCGGTTGGTTGCCCGAACGGTGAACCTGTACTGGTCGCCGTTGTTGAGGCCGAGGACTTGGATCTGGGT
>JAPLCJ010000044.1 GCA_026392255.1 Solirubrobacterales bacterium | reverse complement strand
TTACCGGTGATGAACACGCTCGACAACTTGTCGAAGGTGAGCTTGCCGTCAGCCTTGGGGTACTTCTTATCCATCTTGCCGATGAACATTGGCTGGGCATCATTGCGATGCAGTGGCCAACGGCCGCCTGGGAACTTGCCCTTGGTGGCGATCATCAGGTTGACAAGCGGTCCGCCGAGGATCAACCCCTTGGCGAACGGCTGGCGGACATTCCGTACCTCGTGGAGGTCCTTACCGATGAACGAATCCTCAACAGCAGCCTCGTACTTCTCAAGTGGCTCACCGGCCTTGAGGTTGGCGTAGATCGCTTCTGCGGCAAGAACGCCTGACTTCATTGCGTAGTTGAGGCCCTTAAGAGCAGCGGTGTTAACCAGTCCGCCCGAGTCGCCGACAATCACAGCACCAGGCATCGAGAGCTTCGGAACCGCCCAGTAGCCGCCGGCAGGCAGTGCCTTGGCACCCCATGCGACGCGCTCGCCACCTTCAAGGATCTTCCTGACCATTGGATGCGTCTTGAACTGCTGAAGCAGGTCATGAGGTGATGTTGTGGCGTCTGCATAATCCAAGTCCACGACGAAGCCGATGGAGACCATGTCGTCGCCGGTCTTCTCGTCCTTCATTGGGTAGATCCAAGATCCACCAATCTGATGGTGCTTAGCGCTGATCTTCAGCGGCCAGCCGGCAACTGTGTGAACGACCTTGTCAAGTGGCTTGGCAACCTTCCAAACTTCCTTGACGCCGAGCTCCCAGGTCTGTGGCTCACGGTCATCACCGAGGCCAAACTCACGGATTGCAGCACCGGTAAGGCTGCCCCAGCAACCGTCAGCAAGGACAGTTGCCTTGGCGACAACGTCAACGCCCGGCTCAAAGTTGCCGAGCTGCTCGCCTTCCTTGCCACGACCCTTGTCACCAGAGCGAACGCCCTTGACGACGCCGTCCTCAACAAGCAGCTGTGAAGCAGCGGTCTCGGTGAGTATGTACGCACCACCCTCCTCGGCCTTCTGCTGCATGAAGCGGCACATTTCGGCGACTGAGATGACCTCATTGCCGTGGTTCTTAAGCGGTGGTGGCGGCGGGATGCGGACCTTGGTCTTCCCGTTTGGAAGAAGGTAAATAGCTTCCTTCTTGACCTCGCCGTAGGCGAAGCCTTCCTTGCGCCAATCTTCCCGGCTCATGTCCGGGAAGAGTTCCTCCAGCGTCTCCGGACGCATGACAGCGCCCGAGAGGTTATGACCGCCACAGGTCTTCGACTTCTCAACGACGGCAACCGGGACCTCACCCAGTTTCTCCATCATCTCTGGATCGTCGGCCAACAGCTGCAGCAGACGATTGGCGCATGCGAGGCCGGCGGTTCCCCCGCCGACAATCGCTACGCCTACCTCAATCCGTTCGTCTTCCCCATCTACTCCGCGTTTGATGAACTCGGCTGGCGAGTCGACCGGCGGTGGAAATCCAATTGGAGCTACTTTGCCATTGCCCGACATGCGATCAGCTTCCCTTCTTGGCCTTAATGGCCTCAGTCAGCTTGGGCAGAATCGCATTCAGGTCGCCAACGATGCCGAGGTCCGAGAACTCGAAAATCGGAGCGTTTGCGTCCTTGTTGATGGCGATGATGTTCTCCGAGCCCTGCATGCCTACCTTGTGCTGGATGGCACCTGAGATGCCAGCAGCGAGGTAGAGCTTCGGAGCAACGGTCTTGCCAGTCTGGCCAATCTGGCCTGCATACGGGAACCAGCCCGCATCCACAACCGCGCGGGTTGCGGCAACAGCGCCACCGAGTGACTCGGCAAGGTCCTCGCAGAGCTGGAAGCCCTCTGCAGCACCAAGTCCGCGTCCACCAGCGATAAGCACCTTCGCATCCTCGATGTTGATGTCAGCACCGCGCTGCTCGCCACGGGTGATCATCGTCGCGCGGCTGGTCCATTCGGAGAACGTCACTGCGAGATCTTCGACCTCAGCGGTACCGCCACTCTCCTTGACCTCAAACGCATTGATTCGGCCGATGATGATGCCCAGGTCGCTCCGGTACTTGGAGATCGAAATCTGAGAGTCACCGATAATCGGACGCTCTGCGACTGCCTTACCACCGTCAACGTTGATGGCTGTGACCTCCATGGTCACACCGGCATCGAGACGTGCGGCCAGTCCTGCGCCGATCTCGAAGCCCAGCAGTCCGCCTCCGAAGAGTGCGTAGTTGTAGCCATTGGCTCCAACAAGCTGTGCCATTGCGTCGATTACTGGCTGAGAAAGGCCTTCTGCGCCGTCAACCTTGTAGACCTTCTTGGCGCCGTAGTTACCAAGTGCGGCAAGTACGTCACTGGTCAGGTCTGCGCCGCCAACAACAACGACGTCACACTGACCGCCGAGCTCGCCGGCAACACGGGAACCCTCGGAGATTGCCCCGAGTGAGTTCTTGTTGATGACTCCATTGTTGTGGAGTGCGTATACGAGAACGCTGCTCATGCGATCAGCTTCCTTTCCTCAAGCCACGCCACAATTTGGGCGACGGTGTCGTTGGTGTCTTCGTCTTCAATGATTTGACCTGATGCCTTGGCGGGTGGAGCCTTGAAGTCGCCACAGGAAACCTTGGAACCATCGGTTCCAACACGGCCTGCGTCGATTCCAACGTCGCCTGCGGACTTGACGTCCAGCTGCTTCTTCTTGGCGCCCATGATCGCCTTAAGCGATGGGTAGCGTGGCTCGTTGATGGCGTCGCCAACTGAGATGACAGCCGGGAAGTCAACCTGCACGGTGTCGTAGCCGTACTCGGCCTGACGCTCGCACTTGGCGTTTCCTGCCGTGACGACCATCTTCACTACCTGTGTCACGGATGGCATCTTCAGGTGGTCGGCTACAACTGCGCCGATCGTGTAGCACTCGCCGTCATCTGACTGCTGGCCCAGAAGGACCAGGTCAGGGTTCTCGGTCTCGAGAACCTTGGCAAGGGCGTAACCGGTTGCGGCCACGTCGCTGCCTGCAAGCGCGTCGTCTGAAAGGTGGATCGAACGGTCAGCACCAAGTGATACGGCCTTGTGGAGCGCACGTTCTGCACCCGATGGGCCCATCGTTACGGCGACAATCTCGCCTACTTCAATGCCGTTACCTTCGTCTTCGCGGATCTGCATTGCTGCTTCGATCGCGTGTGTGTCGTATGGGTTGAGGTTGGCCTCACCGCTGCGGTCAAGACGGCCCGTTGCTGGGTCGATTCTCTTGTCCACTGCGGCGTCTGGTACCTCTTTAACCAGGACGCAAATCTTCATGGCGTGTTCGTCCTCCTGTTGCTTGTCGGGATGGGGCGGGATGAATAGTTTCTAAAACTGACTGACGAGTCAATGAGTTTACGGACCAGTCCCCCGGTTGGATCTTTCCAGTCTTCTCCTAGGCCGGTACTGCGCCGCGGATGAAGTCGATAATCGCCTGCGTGGAGGCGCCCGGCGTGAAAACTTCGGCAACGCCGAGAGCCTTCAGTTCGGGGATGTCGTCGGCAGGAATTGTGCCTCCGACTGTCACAAGGATGTCGCCTGAGTCCTGCTCGCGCAAAAGTTCGACGATCCTCGGGACCAAGGTCATGTGTGCACCAGAGAGGATTGAGAGGCCAACAGCGTCGGCGTCCTCCTGAATTGCGGTCTCCACTATCTGCTCTGGAGTCTGATGAAGGCCGGTGTAGATGACTTCCATGCCAGCGTCGCGCAGGGCGCGGGCGATGATCTTGGCGCCACGGTCGTGACCATCAAGGCCAGGCTTGGCGACAACTACTCGGATCTTGCGTGATGTGGCTGTTTCAGTCATGTGTTTGTGCCCCTCTGGTTACGGACAGTAGGGCGCGGCGGATCGTATCGCCCTTGCGCCCGCGGGGGCGGTCAGCCCTGCTCAATGAACGCCTTCAACTTGCCCGGCATGGTGTCAACCATCTGACCGCGCAGGAGGTCAACGAGCGGCCCGCGGATGACCAGACCGAGCGTCCGGCCCATATCCACAGTCATCTCATAGGTTGCTTCGGTGGTTCCATCACCAAGATCCTTAAGGGTCCACGAGCCTTCAACGGACTTCATGTCGCCCTTCTTCTGCTTCCACGACAGGCCGTTTGGCTCGTCGTAGCTGAACACAAGCTCGCTCTTGACAGTCTTGACCTTCGCGTCGCTCTCAGTCAGCACGCGTGTCTGATTGCCATCGCTGTCGCGCTCGAGGACCTCAACGTCCTTGATCTCAGGCTGCCACTTGGGTGAGTTCTCAACATCGGCAGCGACCTTGTAGACCTCCGCTATTGGCGCGTTGATGACCTCCGTTGCGCTTCCGTGAATTGCCATGTGCTCTCCCCCTTGATGCTTAGTAGACCGGCGTTTCGGTGTACGACCCAAAGACTGTCTGCATCGCAGCGACCATCTCACCTTCGGTCACTTCAACCCTGGCGCAGTCGAGCAGGAACGGCATCAGATTGGCATCCGTTGCGGCAGCGGCCGTGAGCGCAGCGAGGGTTGCGTCAACCTTGGCTGCATCACGATTGGCCTTGCGGGCCTTGAGGCTCTCCACCTGTTTGGTCTCCAGCGATGGATGCACTTTGAGAATGTCGGTCTGGACCTCATCGCCCTCGGTGTAAGCGTTGACGCCAACGACAATCCTGCGTCCAGCCTCGATCTCCTGTTGCAGTTCAAAGGACGCATCGGCGATCTCACGCTGTGGGAACCCTTCCTTGACTGCCGCGACCATGCCGCCAAGCTCGTCAATCCGGCGGAAGTAGTCGTAAGCCTGAGCTTCGATTGCGTCGGTCATTGCCTCGACCGCGTACGACCCACCGAGTGGGTCAATCGTGTTTGTCACACCGGTCTCAGTCGCAATGATCTGCTGGGTGCGGAGGGCCACCCGGACGGCTTCCTCAGTTGGCAATGCGAGCGCCTCGTCGTAGGAGTTGGTGTGGAGTGACTGCGTGCCACCAAGCACCCCTGCCAATGCCTCAATGGCAGTACGGACAATGTTGTTGAGCGGCTGCTGAGCGGTCAGCGATACGCCAGCGGTCTGGGTGTGGAAGCGCATGAGCCATGACTTGGGGTCTTTGGCGCCAAAGGTCTCCTTCAACTCACGGGCCCAAATGCGGCGGGCTGCGCGGTACTTGGCGATCTCCTCAAAGAAGTCAATCTGCGCGTTGAAGAAGAACGAGAGTCGCGGTGCGAAGTCGTCAACGTCCAGCCCCCGCTCAACCGCCTGCTCAACGTAGGTAAGGCCGTTCTTGAGTGTGAACGCGAGTTCTTGAGCTGCGGTCGAACCGGCCTCACGAATGTGGTAACCGCTGATCGAAACCGGGTGCCAGCGCGGCATCTCCTTCGAGCACCATTCGATCATGTCCCCCACCAGGCGCATCGCGGGGTCAACGGGAAAGCACCACTCCTTCTGGGCGATGTACTCCTTAAGAATGTCGGTCTGAATAGTGCCCGCCAGCTGCGCTGCCGGAACACCCTGCTTCTCAGCAGCGGCGACATAGAAAGCGAGCATCATTGCCGCGGGAGCGTTGATCGTCATCGAGACCGAGACCTCGCCAAGCGGAATGCCCTCAAACAGTCGCTCCATGTCGGCCAGTGAGTCGACTGCCACTCCCTCACGCCCAACCTCACCGAGCGAGAGCCGGTGGTCGGAGTCATGTCCCATCAGCGAGGGCATGTCAAAGGCTGTGGAGAGACCGGTCTGTCCATGCTCGAGCAGGTAGTGGAAGCGCTGGTTGGTCTCCTCAGCCGTGCCAAAGCCGGCGAACTGGCGCATCGTCCAAAGGCGGCCGCGGTACATCGAGCCATAAACGCCGCGGGTGAATGGGTACTCACCTGGCAGGCCGATCGAAGCTGAACGATCCTCGGATAGGTCGGCCTCGGTGTAGAGAGCCTTCACCGGCTCGGCTGAGAGCGTGGTGAAGGAAACGTCGCGCTCCTTGGAGGCCTCAAAGGTCTCCTTGCGCCAACGCTCAAGATCTTCAGTGAAAGGTGTTACTGCCATTGACCTTGAGTCTACGGCCGCACGCAGCACGGCGGCGGCTAAGAGCGGCCGGTTTTAAGAGATAGAGCCTTCAGCGGGCTGCGTCGCCCAGCAAACCGCGGGCAATCACGATGCGCTGGACCTCACTGGTTCCTTCGTAAATCTCGGTGATCTTGGCGTCGCGGTAGTAGCGCTCGGCTGGCAGGTCTTCCATGTAGCCGGCCCCGCCAAGGATCTGGATTGCCTCGCCGGTCTGGAATCGGGCGACACGGCTGGCAAACAGCTTTGCTTGGGCGCCTTCAATTGTGTGCGGCTCGCCAGCGTCCTTGAGTCTTGCTGCCCTCAGCATCAGTGCCCGAGCTGCCTCAATGTCAGTGCTCATCTCCGCGATCTTGGCTTGGATCTGCCCGAGCCGTGCGATCGGTCCACCAAAAGCCTCGCGCTCTTTTGCCCACTCGATCGCAAGGTCCATAGCTCCCTGAGCCAAGCCAGTTGCCTGAGCAGCGATCCCAATCCTGCCGCCGTCCATGACCCCAAGGGCCACGCGCATGCCTGCCCCTGGCTCGCCGAGCCGTTCGCAGACAACACCATCAAAAGCTAGATCAGCGGTGTTTGAGGCATGGAGCCCCATCTTCTTCTGCTCTCCGATTACGGACATTCCCTCGGCCGGGCGGCTTACGATAAAGGCGCTCAGTTTGCCGTCGGCCTCACTGTCTTTGGCGATGACAACAATCTCGCCCGCATAGGTGCCGTTGGTAACCCACTGCTTGGTCCCGTGGAGCTTGCCGTCGCGGTACTCGGTCTTAACCGCGCCGAGGTCGCTCCCCGCGTGGGTCTCAGTCAAGGCGATCGCCGCCAGCCTGTGGCCTTGAGCCAGCGGTGGCACTAGACGCTGGATCTGCTCGTCAGTGCCAAACAGCAGAATCGGCTGTGTCCCAACGGAGAGGTGCACGGAGACCGTTACGGCAAGGCTTGAATCGACACGGGCTAGCTCACTGATGACCAGCACAGCCGCCGTGAACGACGAGCCAGCACCCCCATGCTCAACCGGTACGGGTACACCAAGCAGACCCAGCTCGCCCAGTTCGGTGACAAGCGCTTTGGGGAACTTCTTCTCCCGGTCGCGCTCGGCTGCACCAGGCGCGACCTTCTCGTCGGCAAAGCGGCGAGCGAGGGCTTGGATCTCTCGTTCCTCATCGGTCAAACCAAGAATGTTGCTCACCTCAGGTCCCTTCGTCGGTTCAGCATGGCTGCCATACCACCAACAAACGCGGTCGTGCCGATGGCACCACCCAGCGCGATGCGCCTGCCGATCGTCTCAAAGGTCAGTACCTGCCAGCCCTCTTCTTTAGCGATACGGGCAAGTTCACGGTCAGGGTTGACAGCAACTGGATGGCCGACGGCGCGCAGCATTGGCAGGTCGGACTCAGAGTCCGAATAGCCATAGGACGTTGAAAGGTCGATGTCCTCCTTAGCAGCAAACTCGCGCATCGCGTCGGCCTTGCCCTCCCGATAAGTGAAGTGACCTGTGCTGCGGCCCGTGTAGCGCCCGTCAACAATCTCCGAGGTTGTCCCGATCGCCCCGTCAAAGCTAAGGATGCGGGCCAGCGCTGAGGCGATCTCCTGCGAGGCAGCCGTGCAGATGTAAATCGGCCGACCAGCATCCTGATGGGCCCAAGCCTCCGCAAGCATCTGCGGGTAGAGCCGGGGCAGGATTCCCGCCATCACATCCGGAGCAAGGCGCTGCATGGCCTTGGCATCAGCGCCCTCAATCTGTTTGGAGATGCTGTCGCGCAGCGCGTCAGTGCGCTCATCAGTTGACCCGACTAGCCGGAAGCGGAGGTTCTCCACCCCAAACTTGACTAGGTCACGGCGGCGTACGAGACCGGCCCGATAGGAAGCCCTGCCAAATTCAAAGGCAGCAGACCCCGCAATCAGGGTTCGGTCAAGGTCGAAAAACGCCGCAGCGCGGCCAGTCATGTGCCCAGCCTAGGAGACGCGAATGATGATCGCGTCACCCTGACCGCCACCGGAGCAAATGGCAGCAACGCCAAGTCCGCCACCGCGACGCTTAAGTTCAAGCGCGAGCGTGCCGATGATCCGAGCACCAGATGCCCCAATTGGATGGCCAAGAGCAACAGCGCCACCGTTGGGATTGACCTTGGCCTCGTCGAGGTCAAGCATCTTGATTGTGTTCAGGGTGACCGAAGCGAACGCCTCGTTGATCTCCCACACATCAATGTCTCCGGCAGTCAGGCCAGCAGCTTCAAGTGCCTTCTGCGAAGCATGTCCGGGCGTGGTCGCCAGATACGCGAAGTCGCCGGCAACCTGAGCATGTCCGACAATCTCGGCCAGCGGAGTCCTACCGTTTGCCTCAGCCCACTCGTCTGACGCGAGCACGAGAGCGCCACCGCCGTCGTTGACTCCAGGTGCATTGCCGGCGGTGTGGCTGCCGTCCTTCATGAAGATCGGCGCAAGACCTGCGAGCCGTTCAAGGGTTGTGTCAGCGCGTGGGCCCTCGTCGGTGTCAACGATGGTGTCGCCCTTCTTGCTGCTGATCGTGACCGGAACAATCTCCTCTGCCATACGGCCAGCTTCGATTGCTGCGATCGCAAGCTCGTGGCTACGCAGTGACCAGCGGTCCATCTCGGCGCGATCCATTCCGAGCTCAGCTGAAACCTCGCTGGCCTCGTGAGCCATGTGCTTGCCGCTGAATGGGTTGGTCAGGCCGTCCTTGATCATTGCGTCAAGGGCCTTCACGTCACCCATCCGGAAGCCCTGACGAGCACCCGGGAGCAGGTAAGGAGCGTTGGTCATTGACTCCATGCCGCCGCCAACACCAACGTTGACATCACCACAGCGGATGTAGGAATCAAGGATCGCAACGGCGCGAACACCTGAAGCGCAAACCTTGTTGACAGTCTCAGAGGTGACTTCCTTAGGGATACCACCGTTGATCTGTGCCTGGCGGGAAGGGATCTGGCCCTGTCCGGCCTGGAGCACTGTGCCCATCACTACATGGTCAACTTGCTCACCTGTGACGCCGGCACGGTCAAGTGCGCCTGCGATGGCAATACCACCAAGCTCAACTGCGCTGAGCGAGGCAAGTCCGCCGGACATACGGCCGATCGGTGTGCGTGCTGCGGAAAGAATGACTGTCTTGGGCATTGTGTCTCCGGTCTCGAAGGTCGGGCCGCGGATGGTAACGGTCACGCGCCGGAATGTCGCCCCGGCGATAGGCTGATCAACCATGCACATCGAAGCCACGACCCAAGCCCCCACCGATACAGGTGCCGACACCGTTGCAGTTCCCGTCTTTGACGGGGAAGGTGTTGCCCATGACTTTGAGGATGGATTCCTCGGTTCGCTCGTCGAACGCGGAGAGGCGAAGACATCGATCGGCTCCGTTGCCGTCACCCACGGTGGTGATCTGCGTTTCATCATTTACGGGCTCGGCAAGCGCGATGACCTGACGCCGGAGAAGGCCCGCCGCGCTGCTGCCGCGATCGAGACCAAGGCGCGTTCGCTTGGCTGCGCGACTCTCTGCATTGAGATCCCCCACCATGCCGACGACGCAACTGTCGAAGGCCTTGTCGAGGGAATGGCGCTCTCAGCCCACCGTTGGGATACGCGCAAGGGCGATGACCCTGACCGCCGTGACTCTGCCGCCGAGGTCCTGTTCAGCGACCACGATGACCGCGCCGTTCCAGTCGCACGCGGCATTCTGCTCGCGGCAGCCCAGAACCGCGCTCGTGATCTGCAGAACTCACCGCCCAACGAAATGACACCCGACGCGCTTGCAGCGCGGGCAGCTGAGATCGCCGCGACGAGCGAGCACGCCACTCTTGAGACTCTCGACCGCGCCCAGCTGATCGCCGCCGGATGTGGCGCCTTTGCCGCAGTTGCTCAGGGCAGCGACCGCGAGCCCCGCATGATCGTCCTCAAATGGAATCCGCCCGGTGTCAGCGCGGAGCCCCTCGCACTCGTCGGCAAGGCCGTGACCTTTGACAGTGGTGGTATTTCAATCAAGCCAAGCGCTGGCATGGAGGGCATGAAGTTCGACATGTCAGGTGGCGCAACAGTCTTGGAAGCCACTGCCGCAATCATCGAACTCAACGTCCAAGTCCCTGTGATCAGCGTGGTTGGAGCAACAGAGAACCTCCTGTCAGGTTCCGCGATGCGGCCGAGCGACATTGTCACTGCCTCAGACGGGACGACGATTGAGATTGACAACACCGACGCAGAGGGCCGCCTGGTACTTGCCGACTGTTTGGTCAAGGCCAAGGCTGAAGGCGCCAAGCGGATTGTCGATCTGGCGACCCTTACCGGCGCGATGGACATTGCTCTTGGGCCGGCCTACGCAGGCCTGTTCTCCAATAACGACGAATGGGCGGCCACCATGATGGCCGCGTCCGACAGCAGCGGCGAGCCCCTCTGGCGCATGCCTCTGCACCCGTCGTACCGGAAGATGATTGACGGCGTCTACGCTGACATCCGCAACACGGCCAGCAAGCGTGTGGCCGGAGCATCAACGGCAGCGGAGTTCCTCCACCACTTTGTCGGCGATGACATTCCCTGGGCCCACCTCGATATCGCAGGCGTTGCCGACGATGTAGACCTCCCGTATGCCAAGAAGGGCGGCGCTGGTTTCGGCGTCCGTCTGCTTGTCACACTGGCCGAATCCCTCGCAGCCTGAGAAGATCTCCAGCATGAACTTTGACCTCTCAGACGAACACCGCCTCCTACGTGACTCAGTACGCGAATTTGCCGAGGGCGAAGTCGCCCCGATCGCAGAGGAGATCGACCACAACAAGCGATTCCCCACCGAGATCATCGAGAAGATGGGCAAGCTCGGTTGGATGGGCATCCCCTTCCCCGAAGAGGTAGGTGGTGGCGGCGGCGATTCACTTGCCTATGCGCTCGCGGTTGAGGAACTGACCCGCATTGACTCAAGCGTGGCAATCACACTCTGCGCGCATACCTCCCTGGGCACCCAGCCCATTTACCTTTTCGGCAGTGACGAGCAGAAGGCCGAATGGCTGCCAAAGCTTTGTTCTGGTGAGCTACTGGGCGCCTTTGGTCTGACCGAACCGGAGGCCGGGTCGGACGCTGGCAACACGCAGACTCGAGCCGACCTTGACGGCGGCAATTGGAACATCAACGGCGCAAAGCAGTTCATCACCAACGCTGGAACTGACATCAGCGGACTTGTTTCGATCACTGCGGTCACAGGCACCGACGAGCGCGGTCGCAAGGAGATCAGCAACCTGCTCGTTCCCAATGGAACGCCCGGCTATGAGCAGGGCAAGCAGTACGGCAAGATCGGCTGGCACGCCTCCGATACTCGCCCCCTCACCTTCACCGACTGCAAGGTCCCAGAAGAGAACCTCCTCGGCCCACGCGGCGATGGCTTCAAGCAGTTCCTCAAGATCCTCGACATTGGCCGCATCGGCGTGGCTGCGATGGGCGTTGGCCTTGCGCAAGGCGCACTTGACCTTGCGATTGCTTACGCCAACGAGCGCGTTGCCTTTGGCCAGAAGATCGGCAAGTTCCAAGCCATCCAGGCCAAGATCGCCAACATCTCATCTGAGCTTGAAGGCGCTCGCCTGTTGACCTACAAGGCAGCACTTGAGAAGGACGCCGGCCTTGACTTCAGCCTCACCGCCGCTCAAGCCAAGCTGAAGACCGGCCGACTTGCCGTCTGGGCCGCTGAGGAAGCCGTGCAGATCCACGGCGGTTACGGCTGGATTGACGAGTACGCAATCTCCCGGCTGTACCGCGACGCGAAGATCTTGACCATTGGCGAAGGCACCGATGAGGTGCAGCAAATGGTCATCGCGCGCAAGCTCGGCTGCTAGCCGGTCAGCGTGGGCGTAGGAACGCCCACGGCAACTTCCTGCGGCTAGAGATCCTCCAGGATCTGACTCGCTGCTGAGGCAGGGTCAATCTTTCGCTGGGAGACCTGCTCAAGTAGGTCGGCGAACTCAGGCGTGGCCTCGATGCGGCCCTCGAGATCACGTCGCAGGCGGCCGGTCGCGATTGCCAGGACCTCAGACCGAAGGTTGCGCTTGCGGCGTTCCACCAATGTGCCCTCGGCCTCGATGTAGGCGCGGTGCTCGTCGAGCTTCTCAATCAGCTCATCAATGCCCTTGTCGTGGACTGCCTCGGTCTTGACGATCGGCGGCACCCAACCCTCCCGTGGTCCAAGTGCCAAAACCGCTCGGACCTCACGGACCAGGGTCTCCGTCAGCGGATGGTCCGCCTTGTTGACAACGATCACATCGGGAATCTCCATGATCCCAGCCTTGAGGGCCTGAATTGAGTCACCTGAACCCGGGATCAGAACGAGTACGACGGTGTCGGCGTGGTTGATGACATCAACCTCAGCCTGCCCCACTCCGACGGTCTCGAGCAGCACGATGTCACGGCCGGCAGCATCAATCAGCAGAGCGGCCTGCAGGGCAGCTTCGGCCAATCCGCCAAGCGCGCCACGGTTAGCCATCGAGCGGATAAACACGCCAGGGTCAAGGAAGTGCTCGGTCAAGCGGATGCGGTCACCGAGCAGAGCACCATGCGTGAATGGGGATGAAGGATCGATGGACAGGACGCCAATGGTGTTCCCACGGGCGCGCTCAGCCGTTGTCATTGAATTGATCAGAGTGCTCTTGCCGGCCCCGGGTGCTCCGGTCAAGCCAACGACGCGCGCGTTGCCCGTCTTGGGATAGATCGCCTTGACCAGCTCCCAGCCGGCAGGGTCGTTGTCCTCAACAAGGCTGATCGCCCGAGCGAGCGCTCGACGGTCGCCCGCGAGGAGGCGTGTCGTGAGGTCTTCGGTTGTTCCCTTCTCGGCCATTGGTACGGATCATGCCAGTCCAGCCCCGTGTTCCGATCCCGGTGCCTGTCCTGCCTGAGCTCCTCCAACAGGCCCGGCGATTTACCATGCCCAGTGTGGAACACGTCCAGACCATTGAGCACGGTGAAACTCAGTCCGATGCCCTCCGGCTACCGCCGGGCCCACCGCACGGCGGACCGCTCGCGCTGTTGCGATTCATGTCTCGCAACCACATGCTCAACTTCCAGTACTTCCGGATGGTGGCGCGGTGGCTGTGGCTGAAGGCACGCTGGCGTGGGCGACTCGTTACGGATGGGCTCTGCTTCATCTGCCCTGATGTCACCTTCGAGATCGGCAAGGACGCCGAGGTCCACCTCGGCCGTTGGTCATGGATCGGCAACGGGTGCAAGATCCGCGCTCACGAGGGCGAGGTGATCATCGGCGCCAAGACCGTCTTTGGGCAGGAGTGCACGATCAGCGCCTTCCAACACATCTCGATCGGCCGTGAGTGCATCCTCGCTGACCGAGTGATGCTGATCGACTTTGACCACGGCGCTGCTGAAGTGGACCGCCCCATCCGAGCTCAGGGGATTTACAAGCGGGATGTCCGGGTTGGACACAACTGCTGGATTGGCTACGGCGCCTGCATTCTGCGCGGCGTGACTGTCGGCGACAACACGATTATTGGCACCAACTCAGTAGTGACTAAGACCGTGCCTGAGAACGCCATCATGGGCGGTGCCCCCGCGAAGGTCTTGCGAATGCGCGAGACCCCGCAGTCAATGCGCTGGGGCTAGGCGCTGACCGCGAGCAGGTCGCGGTAAACCACTGCTGTCGAGCGGGCTACATCAGCCCAGTCAAAGCTCAGTACATGTTCGGACGCCTCGGCGACCAGACGGTCGCGCAGGATGTCATCGCTAAGCAGACGCTCAATCATGATCGCCAAGTGCTCTGCGTCACCACCGTTGAATCTGAGGCCTACCTTGTCGCCCTCAGGTACAACCTCACGCAGGCCGCCGGTGTCAGCGACGATGCATGGGCAGCCGGAGGCCATTGCCTCGAGGGCCACAAGCCCGAACGGTTCATAAAGGCTTGGGACCACTGTCAGGTCAGCAATTCGGTAGAGCGAGTGGAGTGCGTCGTCGCCAATCCAACCAAGGAATGTGCCGTGGTCGTCAAGGCCAAGCTTTGTGGCCTGAGCCTTCAGGTCGGCCTCTGCCGTTCCTGACCCGGCAACAAGGAAACGGACATTGCCGAGCGTCTCGATGATTCCAGGGAGAGCCTCCAGCGCGAGGTGGAAGCCCTTCTCATAGACGAGGCGCCCAACCAGCAGGATGAGCCTCTCGTCAGGCTTGGCAAACTTTCCACGCAGCGTGTCAAGGTCATCCACGGGGACAAGGTCCATTGGGTCAATGCCGTTGGGGATCACTTCGACTGACCCCTCATCCAGCGCGTAAATGTCTGTGATGTGGTCGCGCATGTAGGCCGAGCAGGCGATCACACGGTCAGCCCTGTTGGTCATCCACCGTTCGACACCGTGGATGTGCGACTGAGGATGATCCCCGATCCAGCCTTGGTGCCTGCCGAACTCAGTTGCGTGAACGGTCATGACCAGTGGACAGCGGAACCGCTTGGCGAGGTGATCGCCCGCCCCGGCCACAAGCCAGTCGTGACCGTGGACAATGTCGAAGTCATAACGGTCGCCAAGCTCAACGCCGGCGGCAAGCAGGTCAGCATTCATGTGCTCGATCCACGCGATGAACTCGCCCAGGTCGTTTGGCCTACTCGGTTCGACAACGCGGTGGACATGAACCCCGTCCATCTCCTCCTCGGCCGGTGAGGTGTCGTCGCCACGGGTGAGCACGTGAACCTCAGCTCCGTCGGTGGCGACTAGTTGCTCAGAGATTTTGCGCACATGGCGTGCCAAGCCGCCCTCAACAATCGGCGGGTATTCCCAAGACAGAATCAGTACGCGTGGCTTGCTCATGGTGCGAATAGTGCGTTTGACCGAAGGTCCGGTGCGAGTAGGGCCAGTTGGTCGTGCACTGCTGAGTCTACCCCGCCCCGCAGAGCGGCTAGATGTCCGGCTGCGCGCTCGGCTGGATAGTCGCCCGTTGCCCCGCCATCGTGCAGGAATGCCCAGTCCGAGGCCTCCAGCGCCACCAACGCCCTCAGGGTTTCGTCTGACGCAACATCTGGGCCTGCGGCTCTGATTGCCAACTCGGTCGAGCGGATCCGCCACGCAAACTCTGCCGACTTCGGGCCAGACCAAGTCTCAAGTGTTCGGTTGCGGCCCCAGGTTGTCTCGGGGAAGTCCTCGCGGATTTGCACAGGTCGGCGGCGCTCAACGGCGTCGTCGAGTTTTTCGATCATCAAGCCCCGGTGCTCTGCCTCCGCAATTACTGCTTCCAGCCAGATCACACCCTCATGCCACCAGTGACCAAATAGCTCCGTGTCTACTGCGAGAACTGCCAGCGGACTAGGCCCAGCACCCACTGCCTCGGTCAGCCGTCGCTCAACGTTGTCTACAAAATCCTGAGCATCAAGGCGAGCAGCTTCCAGCGCGCGGGCTGGGTCGTAGGCCTGCCCATCGTTGGCCCACGCGCGGTGGTGATGAGTCGTCAGCCCATGATGATTTCGGTACGCCGGGCCACCGGGGTAGCCACCGTCAGCCCAAACTAGGTCAACTAGCTCACGGTCCATCGGGACAAAGGTCGGGCCCTCAGGGGACTTGTGGGGAACAAGGTTGCGAGGGCCGCCCCTGCCGAGTACGTCGGTCCAGTCAACGACCGTCGTGTGGATCCCAGCCTCAGCCAACAGTCGGTCCATCCATGGGGCGTGCGCGCACTCCGGCATCCAGAAGCCGCCACGCCATGGGGAGAACCTGCGGCGGTGCGATGCGATCCCTGATTGCAGTTGCAGCCTGACGGCTCCGTCAACTGCAGCCAGCGGAAGGACCTCATGCGTTGCGCTTGATGTCCAGACAGCGTGTTGCCCCCATGCGGTGACTAGGTCCCCGCCGATCTCATCCCAGCGGTCGGCAGCGTTGTCGTAGTCAGAGGCGGACACCAGCAAGGCCTTGACTACGTCCTCCCGACCTTGCTTGCGGGCCTCCTCAATGTCGTGCGCGTGAGTCATTGGCCGCAGCTCACGCAGGAAGGTGCGGCACTGCTCGTAAACGTCGGGGCTTTCGAGCTGATCGGCCAACACTGGCGTGACAGAGAGAGTCAGTGGAGCACCTGCATCGAGTAGATCAAGCAGTGGCAGATATGAGGTTGCTATTGCCTCCCAAAGCCACTCATCACCAAACGGCCAAGTTCCATGACCGAGCACAAAGGGCATGTGTGTGTGGAGGACAATCGCAAGCGACCCCCCACGCCCCGGTGGCCGCCCGGTCATACCCGGCAGACGGCGAGCAGGTCCAGCGAGCCGTTCAGGTCCGTCGTCTTGAGCGCGAAGTCTTTGCTCTTGATCGCCGGGGTGAACCTGTCGTAGAACGGCTTCGTGATGCGCAGCTTGGCGTGGACCGTGTCCCAGCCGTACTTGATGGCAACTTCATGGGCTCGCAGGACGCGGGCGTGGAACAGTCCGTACATCTCTACATTTGGGAAGTGGTCAAGGCAAAGCTCTAGGTACTCGTCAGGCCTGTACTCGTAAATGTGAAATGGGTTGTCTGACCGGTCCTTGCCGGGAGGGGCAAGAGTCAGGACGTTCGGGGTGCTGATGTAGGCCACGCCGCCCGGGGCAAGGTTGCTCTTGATCTTCTCGAGGATTGCTCCTGCGTCCTCAACATGTTCGATGGTCTGGAGGAAGACTGCAACATCAACCTCCTCGTCGAACATCTCAACGAGCGTCCGCTCGAAGCGGATGTTGTCACCCTTGTAACGGAGGCGGGCGTGCTCGAATGTCTCCGGGTTGGCCTCAACCCCAACAACCGATTTAGCCTTTGTGGCCATCAGCCCAGTGCCGTAACCCTCACCGCAGGCAAGGTCAACAACGCGCTTACCTTCGACCCGATCGGTGATCCATTCATAGACAGCGAGGTGGCGGCGGTACCAGTAGTTCTCCTCGGGCACGTCAGGAAGCGTGCGCTCGCCGGTCAGCTCAAGCGGGGGTACTCCCTCAGGTTGATTTTCTTGGAAGAACTTGGTCACGTCTGTGAAGGGTAGAGTTCCCGACGCAATGACCGCCCCCTCGACACCCGATGAGATCCGTGACGTCAACGAGCGCTACCACGATGTGGCCGCAGTCACCTATGACTCCAAGTGGGGAATTGACTTTGGACCCGTCGGGTTAAGCCAGGTCAGCGGCAAGATGGAGAAGGTCCTAGGGAGCCCACTGCCGGACCTTGGCCGCATTGTTGAGATCGGCTGTGGCACCGGGTACTTCTCGCTCAACCTGCTGCTGGGCGGCGCCTGCGACTCGGTCGTAGCGACTGACATCTCCCCCGGCATGATCGTCGCCCTTGAGGCCAACGCCAAGCGCCTGGACCTGAAAGTGGAAACCCACTGCTGCGAGGCCGGTGCGCTTCCATTGCCTGATGCCTCCGTGGACACCGTCATTGGTCACGCCGTCTTGCACCACCTCCCAGACCTCGAGGCCTCGTTTGCAGAGTTCTTCCGAGTACTCAAGCCCGGCGGACGGCTCTTCTTTGGTGGCGAGCCATCAAAGCTTGGTGACCGCATTGCCCGCGTGCCTAAGGGTGCCGCTGGTCGCGCCGCACCCGCGTGGCGAGCCATGATGCGCGCCAAGCCAGCCCCAGCTGCCCATGAGGACGGCTCAGGCTCCGCCCACGACCACAGTCTTGAGCAGTTTGTCGATGTACACGCCTTTGAGCCCAAGGCCATTAGCGACCCAGCACTCGCGGCAGGCTTTGAGCAGGTAGAGGTTGTCGGCGAAGAACTGCTGGCTAACTGGTTTGGCTGGACTAACCGGACGCTCGAGGCGACTGCCGATCCGGCCGATGTCCCTATGGCTTGGCGTAAATACGCCTACCGCGGTTATCTCGCCCTGCAGACGGTTGACCGAGCTCTCCTTGAGGGCAGGCTTCCAGCTTCGATCTTCTACAACCTGATGATCGGCGCTCAGAAGCCTTAAGGACGACGGGCACGGAGTGCGGCTGCGTGCGCGGGAAAGTCTTCGTGCTCAGCCAGCTTGAGGGCTGCATCGGTAACCGTCTCTGCAGCAGCATCAGTGAGTTTTGCCACCGAGGTCCGCTTCAGGAATGTCTCGACGGTAATGCCAGACGACACCCGTGCAAACCGCCCAGTGGGGAGCGACGCTGGCACTCCAACCGTGTAGTTGGCAAGGCTGAAAGATGCTCCCTGGCCCAGCAGGACCTCGCCTGCGTGACTGATCGACCCCAGCAGGGCCTCAGGGTCAGCTACTGCGAGCTGAACGTGCTCGGGCGCAATCTCGTCAACCAACCCGGCAGCCTCAGCTAGGTCCGCAACGACAACTACTCCGCCATTGTCGGTGATCGCAATTCTCGCCCACTCGGCGCGCTGAGCTGGGAGTTTGGCAAGTCGAGTCTCCACCCGATCGCCGAGGGCCTGGACCAGATCAGCGTCTGCGGTGATTAGGAAAGCCGAGGAGTCAGGGCCGTGTTCTGCCTCGTTGAGAAAGTCGGCCGCGAGTCGATCCACGTCAGCTGATCGGTCGGCGACAATCACGCTCTCGGTTGGCCCAAGAACCATCTGGGTCACGCAGCCCCGACGCTGGCATTCCAACATCGCGGCTGAGACAGGTGGGCTGCCTGGCCCAACTACCTTGACCACCTGTGGAATCGACTCGGTCCCCAGCGCCGCGGCGGCCACACCGGCCGGGCCGTTTGCGCAAAGCACTTGGGTTATGTCAAGTTGGCGGGCAACCTCAAGAACCGCAGGATCTGGTGAACCTGTCGCAGGATCCGGCGGGACGATCACAAGCTGCTGGGCCACTCCAGCAACAGCAGCCGGGGTTCCAATCTGAACTAGCACGGAGGGAAAAGAGCCTTTGCCGGCCGGGACGAAGAGACCCACTGAGGTGATCGGCGTGATCTTCTCCCCCACCTCATAGCCCTCCGACATCGTCTTGCGCCACTGCTGCTCGGGGGCGGCAGCCTGATTGAACTCACGCGAAGACTGGATGGCAACAGCAATCGCCTCCCGAACCTCTGTCGAAGTTTGATCTGCCCCGGCGGCAATCTCAGCTGGGCCGAGCAGCAAACTGCCCGGCTCCAAGGTGACGCCATCAAACCTCTTGGTGGCGTCAATCACAGCTTGGTCTCCGCGAGCAGCAACATCGTCAACAAGTGCCCTGATCTGGTCGCCAAGAGCCGGGTCGAACATCGCCCGCGCAGTGGCCTCACGAGCCACGAGGGCCGTGCGTGCTTCTCCATCTAGATCTGCCCAGTTGATTACTCGCATTCGCTAATCGTGACTAAGTCAGCGGGTCACTGTCGGTCGCGGGCGCAGTGGCCCGATACAACTCGATGGCACGCAGACGCTCCAGCTTGTGATCCACAATCGGCCCCGGGTAGTCGCGGTCGATCACACACCCAGCCGCCTCCTGCTCTTCCTCACTCATCGTCCACGGCTCAAAGAGGCGCTTGAGGGGAACATCCTTTAGCTCAGGAACCCAGCGGCGGACGTAGATCCCGTCCGGATCAAACTTCTGCTGCTGAAGGACGGGGTTGAAGATTCGCTTGAAGTAAGGCGCGGGGTCAACACCTAGGGAGGCCGTCCATTGCCAGTTGCCGTTATTCTGCGAGGTATCGCCGTCCAGCAGCAACTTCATAAACCAAGCCTCACCCTCGCGGTAATCGATGTGCAGATTCTTGGTCAGGAAGGATGCGACAACCATCCGCGTACGGTTGTGCATGAAGCCAGTGGCCGCAAGTTCACGCATGCCGGCATCAACGAGCGGATAGCCCGTTGTCCCCTCACACCACGCCTTCCAGCCTTCCGGGTCGTCAAACCACTCCAGAGCGTCGAATCTGGGCTGAAAAGCCGTTCTGGTGTTCGTGGGCGAATACAGCAGAACATGGCCGTAGAAGTCCCTCCAGGCCACCTGACGGCGATACGCGGCCGGGTTCGGGCCCTCGAGTTCCATTACCCGCTGCTCCAGCTCGCGAGCCGACAGGCTGCCTAGGTGCAGGTAAGGCGAAAGGAGCGAAGTGCCGAGCGTAAGGTCGTTGTGCAGATCCTTGTAGCGGTGGACGCCATCACCTAGCCATTCCTCCATCCGGGTTCGCGCTGCGGTCTCCCCGGCGGGCAAAGGCTGGGTGAGCACAGGCTGGAGCCCCAGCTCCTCAACCGTAGGAATCTCCCCCTGATCAACCACGGGGGAGCTGATCGTCTTTGGAGCGCCCAGGACATCGCGCCGAGGAACTGTCTCCCACTTGCGCCAGAAGGGCGAGAACACAGCGTATGGCCGCCCGTCCTGCGTCTTGATTTTGGAGATATCCGCACAGAACATCCCCGGGTGACGGGTCAACTCGACTCCCTCCGTCTCTAAAGCGGCGGCAACCCGCTTGTCGCGGTCAAGTGCAAACGGCGAGGCATCGGTCGTTGCGTGCACCTCAGTTGCCCCGACCTCCTTGGCCAGCGCCACCAGAACCTCCGAGGGCTCACCCATCCGGATTGCCAGCGTGCCGCCGCGTGCCTCATATGCCTCGCGCAGTTCGCGAAGTGTTCCTAGCAGCGCCTCCGTCCTGTCAGCTGACGCCCACCGCCCGGTGTAAACCCCGGGATCGAGAACAAACACTGCCAGCACTTGGTCCGCGCCCCCCGACGCTGCTGCCAGCGCAGGGTGGTCGTGGATGCGAAGGTCGCGGCGGAGCCAAAGAATCGTCGTTGTTGCCATACGCTAATTCTTACGGTTACGGCCCCGTTGGCGCTCATCCGCTCCAACCACAGGCACAACCTGCTTACAATCGTGGCGATGGCCGACACGGTAGAAACAGACTTCCCGCTCTTCCCACTGGGACTGGTAGCGCTGCCCGAGGAGCCGATCCCGCTGCACATCTTCGAAGAGCGCTACAAAACGATGATCGGACTCTGCGTCGCCGAGGACAGAGAGTTCGGGATTGTCTGGGCGTCCGAGGATGAAACTCGTGAAGTCGGCTGTGCCGTGGTTGTAGAGAAGATCGTTGAGCAGAGCGAGGACGGTCGTTTGAACATTCTCTGCCGCGGGACACGGCCATTCCGTCTGCTTGACCGCAACGACAACCTCCCCTACCCGGCTGGTTCAGTGGAGTTCCTCGAGGACACGCCGGCCGCAGGTGATGCCTCTGCCACAACAACGCGGACGATCTACTCCGACCTTTACACCCAGGCAACCGAGCGGTCGATTTCAGGGGAAGACCTTGAGCAGATGAACGCCTACGACATGGCGTCCACAGTTGACTTTGGGCTTGAGGCCAAGCAGACACTGCTTGAGCTGCGAGACGAATCAGCCCGACTTGGCTTTCTGGAGCGCCTCTTCAAAGCAGCGCTTAAACGCGTGACGATGCTTGGCAAGGCTGAGGCGCTGGGTGGTAGCAACGGTCGGGTTCGCTTCGGCACTGACGACGAACCGCACGAAGCCTCCCCTCCTGAGTCCTAGCGCGCGAGGCCGCAGACGGTCTTGGCGACCGTACGGGTGAACTGCGAAAGTCGCAAGTAGGAGTTGGGCAGGCCCAAACTCCCGTCAATCCAGTCAAGTGTTCCCGCGCCCGACTTGACATGGAACCGGTAGACCGAGTTCAGGGGAGGATCGCCGGCTACCGGTTTGCCTGCATCAGCTGCCAAATCCTCCGCCAATGCCCGCGCATCAAGCAGCAGCGGCCCCGGGAGGATCTTCGGCTTGGCCCCATTACAAACCACAGTGCCCGAGTCATTGACTAAGAGCTTCAAGTTCGCGCCCGCAATAGTCCCCGTTCGCGTCACCTGAAAGAGATCGGCTGACTGCTGGGTCCCACAGCCAACCAGCGTGGCTAGAAAGCAAGCACCAAGCCTGAGCGGGCTGATCGCCCTAGTCAACGACACGCTGGA